>ONMA01000001.1:52209-386553 GCA_900318815.1 uncultured Prevotellaceae bacterium | reverse complement strand
AAATCTATGAAATACTCTTTTTCGGATACAACAAGACGATACTGATTACCCATAAACGAGAAATCACTACCCAATGCCATGATGAAGTTCTTGATATTGTGAACAATCTGCTGCTCTATTACACGTTCATCTGTCTCGTCAGGATCCTCAATGTTCACAAAGTCAAGCAGATATTCGTCCTTGAACGAGCGTAATGCCTTACTGCGCAAATCCACATTTGCAATGGTTTTTGCAAAGTTATTGGGCATGTTGCCACGCTTTCCAAACAAATCGTCCTTCATATAATATTTCAACTTGTCGCCATTCCAAAATCCAGTGGCACAATTCACGATATAGAACAATCGTTGCTCTATATCCTTCTTTTGGGCCAGTATCTCATAATGGTTCGTAAAACCAACGGCAAGAAAGGCATCTAATGTCTCTGGAGGTAATTCGTCCGTTGTCAATGGACGAATTTCGATATGCCCTTTGTCGCCTACAGGAATGATGCTGTTTTGTAAATCGTCCGCTGACAATGGACGATTCTCGAACATGCTACACCATGCCTCGTAGAAGATACGCATACGTTTGATGCTGGTCTCAGAGAAGCCCCTTAGTCCAGGCAGTTCCTGTTGCAGCAATTCTGAGATGGTACCAATAGCATTGCTACCCCATCTTGCTGCTCTGCTTTGGACGGAAATATACCCGCCAATGGCATAGTAAAGAGCCAACACCTCTTTGTTTACTAACCGTGCTGCACGATAGCGACTTTCCAATATCGCTTCCTTAATAGCCTTTACTGCCTCAGCATACGTCGCTGTTATTTGTTTCTGTTCCATATCTTCAATTTCGCTTGCAAAGTTAATCAATTATTACTAGATAATCAGCGGAACCCTCTTCGTGATTCTTCTTGTAGTCTTATTATTAGCAAAATCCCTTACAACGAGCGGAGAACAACATCTTTCTTTCTTGAATGGAAAAGGAATTCCAAATTGTAATGAGGTCAGAGTCCTTTATTTCGTCAAATGATGGATAGTCTGCGCATGGAACTCCGTTCTCCTCATATCGTCGTTTGGGCGGTATGCCCGACATCAAGACTAATTCTACATTTCTTACATTATGAAAATCTCCTGTATGACCCTCGTTATGCATAGCAAGTACTATCAGTTTTCCTCTTTTGGATAGTAGTCGGAACCATTCGTCTATTGGATTTACAGAAATATTTTCTTGTTTGTTCATATTCATTGTTATGAGCATTTGAATGTATCAGCTTTTATATTAATTTCCTTCTTCTCAGTTCCCAAAAGCATTGTTGCGTAGCCTCAATATCGCTTGCAGCATTATGTGCTTCTTCAAAATCTCTGCCAAATAGTTTATGATACAATTCTTGTAACTTCGGATACTTATATCCATAGTATCCAGGTATCTTACAAAAGTCTGTACTTGATTTCATCGTGCAAAATGCTTTCTTTGAATCCATAATATCAGGTTTTGACAGCCGAATTAGTTCCGCCCCAACAATCTTCTTGTCGAAGCCTATATTATGGCCTACAATATATTTAGCCTTATTGAAATCTTGCAAGAATTTATCAATAATATATGATAAATCATATCCTAATTCTAAGGCCATCTTCGTTGTTATCTTGTGAATTTTAGTAGCCTCAGCAGGAATCGTGAACCCATCAGGTTTAATAATATAGTTACCTTTCGATATCTTTTCGCCATTTTCTGTCATCAAAATCCATCCTAATTGTACAAGGCGGGGCCAATTCCTTGTGTCAGAACTTGGTGCCTTATAATTAAGTGGAGTTCCAGTCGTTTCAGTATCAAAAAAAAGATACAAATCTCTTTGTTGAGCATATTTCTTAGCATTCTCTCTAACAAGAATAAACTTGTCTTCTCCGTCAACAACCCAACTGTCAATTAACATTCCTTTATCGTCCCTCATTTGCAAATATTTCTCAACATCATCTGCTGTTCCTTCAAAATATCCACAAGCAATCAATGAAGCAATATTGAATCTTGCATAAGGTATGTTCCCTGCTTTCTTGAAGAGTTCAAAGGCTTTCCTCTTATTAGCAGGTACTTCTTTTCCTAAAACATAACGAATTGCAAGAGAATTGTAAGCATCTGGAGTTTTGCAATTTTCTAACCATGTGATACTATCTTCTTCATATTTTATTGAAACATAACCATAACTAGCATCTAAAGAATATATTTTCTTAATTTCAACAAGTTCAAATTGTATATTTTCCGCCAAGTAATATGTTTTAAACAAACACTGTCCACAAAAATGGTTAAGTGTGTCGTTTACTTTTGACAAACTAATCTTTGCAGGTGGAAGTGCCGGAAGAAGCCTATGTCTAAATTTATATTCATTTCCACTATAATGCAAACTTGGAGGAAGGACTAAATGTCCATTCCATAACAATTCCATTCTTTTAAAATATGGTTCTAAACACTCATAACCATTACAATCAAAACAATAATGCATATTTGGGGTTAATGCTATGTTTCCTATTTCATCATCAAACTCCTGAGCTTCAAAAAGAATATGGAATCCTGTTTGACTACCACTTTGTACCACCCATGGATAATCAGCAGGCAATCCCATTTTTTCTAAAACTTTTGGCAAAAGTCCTCCAATTCTGTCAAAATATTGTTCCCCGTTTTCATCTTTAGAAACCATTTGGCAGTAGGAATCTATACCATCAACATCAATTGCCCTAATTTGGAGATTACCTAGCAACACCCCAAGTCCTGTAGCTATTTTCCAATTCTGACAGAACAGAACTGACAAATCATCATTAGTTTGATCATCCTGAATGCCAGAAACAGGAAATGGGTTACAGATTCCAGGATTCTTGTATGATTTTTCTTCATCTCCATGTCCTTGAATTATTGTCAAATCCATTCCCATTGCATGGTAATATGTCGCCATCGTTAAAAGTTTGTTCGCATGTTCATCCAGTATTTGCTGTGGATAGATGGTCTCTCCCCCTAAAATTTTGATTGTTTCTATATTCTCTGGATTGGGAAAAAGAAGAAATAAGTCATTGATTTCAAATTTAGCTAATGTAAGATGATGCAGATTTGAGCAGTCCGTAAAAGCGTTTCGACTAATTCTCACTTTTTTGTTCCTAATCTCAATTCTTTCTAAATTTGGACAACGAGAAAAAGCGTTGTCTCCTATGTACTTAACACTATCTGGGATAATAACTTCTTCTAAGTATGTGCAACCAGCAAAGGCGTTATTTTCAATGTACATAACGCTATTGGGGATAGTAATTTTACGTATATTGTTACATCCATCAAAAGCATATTGTCCAATGATTTCAACACCAAGCGGAACAGTTATATCATTTAGAAAGAAATCTCTTGGAAAATCTACTGGATTATATAACACTAATTTATTTGTTGACAATTGGCCAATTCTCATAGAATTAAAATGCTCTCGTATAAGCTCTGTACCCCAATCATATATAGAAAAGCTTAACGTACATATAATACCATCTTTTGCAAATAATCCATGTGTTTTTACACCAGATTTAGAATCAGTAAAATCGGCAAAAGTACAAGAGCCGTGTTGTTTAACAAAATCTGACGTACTCCATGATTCTTGAAAATCATTTTCGTTAAATTCCATGGCAGCATTTGAAAAGGTATAACCAAAACCACTATCGGATGGACCATCGAATGGGTAATCATTGGCATTATTACTACAATGCATCAACTTCTTACCATCACTACTTATTTCAAATATTTTATCCATAACAATTTCACTTTATAAATATTTCAATTCGATTATTTGTCATACGCACTGGTGTTAACCAATTACCTAAATCGAGAATTTTATTTGAATAATTGTCTTTACAAGCACAACTTAAGTTGTTCGTTATTACAATATTACTTTTGTCAAATAAGATATCGATATTCCCCAACAGAGAAACATCCTTTATTACCTTAATCGGTTCGATTGTATCTATTAAACAAAAAAAGAAAAATAGTGGTGATTTGTGAGACGATATCTTCAATTCACCTTTTTTGTGTACTAAAGCATCTAAACCATAACTTTTATAAATATTAGCAAAGGTATTTCCTTCTTCTTGAAGCCAGATGTTGTGACATAGTACAACCCATGATGAAACGTTATATATTGGGACAAGTTTTTCCTCCCACATTATTTTATTTTGTATTTCATTATCGCGTCTAATTTCACATAAGGATTTGTACATCGTAATTCCAGAATAGATGCCATGATCTATCTTTTTAAATTTATCCTTAATGTATTTGAGGTACTTTTTCGTTGTTCCCCGATAAAATATAGGAATCCCAACAGAAGTTCCAATTTCATTCAAATTTAAATCCCAATTAATGTCATGTGACTCTTCTTTAACGTAACCCAAGTCATGAAACAAACAACACAGGAACCAGACAAAGAGAAAGTTGACATCTGATTTACACCCGTATTTTTTTCTATAATTGTCTATTTGAGAGTCAATACGTTCTTTTAGTTTCTCTTCTTTGTGGTAAATACCAACACCTAATAAGAACACATAAACAATATGTTGACACCTTTCGTCTGGTAAGTCTTTCAAATCTTTAATCAAACTGGACATACAATCTCCTTTTCCAGATGCACCAAAGAAATATTCTATGAATATACAACAGTCATTAGTTTTGCATATATCTAGTTTGGTTATAGTGTTATCAGAATAATAATTCCACAACCCTGATTCTCTATAAACGTCTAAAATAAAATCTTTAATTTTCATGCTTGCATCCATTTATTCGGCTCTTTAGATTCTTTTTAGATTCTTTCATTTCAACGATACCAATAATTCCTTCACATCCACATCGAGGTGGCGTGCAATCTCGTAGAGTTGTTCCACGGAGGGCTGCACCTTATTAGTCATCCAGCGTGAAACAGTACTGATGCTGTGACCCATCTGCTCTGAGAGCCACGTACCAGTTCTTTCTTTCTCGGCCAGTACCATTTTTAGCCTGTTATAGTGTTGTATCTCCATATCGCTTTTAGTTATTCTTGCCCAACACTGGGCATTCTGTGCGCAAATATAATAAAAAATATCGAGGATACGACAATTTATGAACACATATTAAGAAAATGTGTGGACTTTTCCCTTGATATAGTTATTCAGTACAGATTTCTGCTTGCAATTCTGTAGAAGGATGTAGCCTAATGCGTACCATTGCGTGAGGTGTTCTACTTCTTCATTCTTCCCCATATTGGCTTTATTCAGGCCGAATTCTTGCTCTGGCAAGCGTTTCTGAGAAACGATTAGCGTTAATCTTCCAAAATGGCTTGGCATTTATAATTTTTTTTTCGTAATTTTGCACGCGAAATGAAAAAGAGTGTAACGATGATTGTGATGCTCCTGCTGGCTATGGCGGCGGGAGCACAGGAGGACAGCCCTAATGCGCGACAGGCACGACGAATATTCGACAAGGCCTATAACCTGGTGTTCGGGCCGCAGGGAGCGTCGCTTACTTACGACGTTAATATAATAAGTATATACAAGACGAAAGGGAACATCTGCTTTAAGGAGAAGAAGCAGCGCTTCACCGATGAACGTGTGGATACGTGGAATGACGGCGTGACGGCCTATATGGTCTACCGAAAGAAGAAGACGGTGGAGATTCACCATGCCAACTCGGACAAGAAAGACAAGTATTCGGGGAAGTTCAAGTTCACGCTCGACGATTTCACCTATCATATTGCCGAGGATCCTGATGGTCTGCTGCTGACGCTGAAACAGAAGAAGGAGGCAAAGGGCAGTATAAAAGAGGTGAAGGCGGTGTTAGACCGCAAGACCTTTGCCCCCATCCGCTTGCGCATCAAGGTGGCGTTCTTCTGGACGACAATCAGGATTTCGAATTTCAAGTCGGGTGGAATTACCGACGATGTGTTTGTCTTCCCTCGTGAAAAGTACACAAGTGACTATAAGTTCGTGGACAAACGATAGACCGGGTTTATGGAATTGACAGGAGGCCATCGTCATCGACGATGGCTTCTTCGTTGATGAGTGCTATGAGAACCTTCTCTATCTCGGGCGTGGGATAAGGGAGATTGTATAGTTCGGCGATGGGATGCTGACGTCGGTCGGAGAGCAGGGCAAGCAGCTGTTGGTGCAAATCGGGCTGAGGGGTGTCGGACCGGTGACTGAGACACACGTCGCACCGGTCACAGTCGTGAGCGTTTTCCTCGCCGAAGTATCTGAGTAGCTGCCGGCTTCGGCACACCTGGTCATTGTCCATATACTCTTGCATGGCTGTGATACGTTCGACGAAACGAGTCTTCAGCTCGTCGTAGACGGCAGGCGGGAACATCATGTTGCGCGACTCTTCCCGTCGCTGTACATACCGTATGTAGGGAATGCGCTTGCTCGGAATGAAACGGATGATGTTTCTCTGGGCAAGCCCTTTCAGTATCTGGTAGACCTGAACCAGGTTCGTGCCCGTCAGTTGGGCAATGAATGCCTCGTCGATATACTGGAAGTCGGTGAACAGTCCGCTGTAGTTTCTGAGCAACGAGATGATGACGCGGTCTTCATCGGGGCTGACCTGCTTGAGCAGGTAGAGGTCGTCGCGCTCAAGGCAGAACTTGACCCTTGCCTGACTGTCCTGTTCCTCGATGTACTCAATATAGCCAGCGCGGTCCAGAATCTTCAATGCTGCATCGACCTGTACGGGGAAGTACTTATAGGCAAAGCAGAACTTGTCGATGGGAAACTCGAAGATGGCATGATAGCCAGAGCCTACGCCCACCTGATAGAAATAGGCCAGATGGTCGTAGACATCGCGGATGAAGTCTTTCTCGGGGAAGGTATCGGTGATGCGCTTTTGTAGCTTGGCCCTGTCGGAACTGTTGCAGATGAGCACGGCGTAGGAACGCTTGCCGTCGCGCCCGGCGCGTCCGGCCTCCTGGAAATAGGCCTCGATGCTACTGGGACAGTCAATGTGGGCCACCACCCTGACATCGGGCTTGTCGATACCCATGCCAAAGGCATTGGTAGCCACCATGATGCGCACCTCATCATGCTGCCAGGCCTGTTGCCTGCGGTCTTTCTCTGCATCGTCGAGTCCGGCATGGAAGAAGGTGGCCTTCAGGCCAGCCTGGTTCAGCAGGTCGGCATATTCTTTGGTGCGCCGACGACTACGGGCATAGACAATGGCCGAACCTTCCACGTTGTTCAGGATATGGATGAGCTGCTGTGTCTTGTCACCCGTTTTCCGCACGACGTAGGTGAGGTTCTTGCGCTCAAAGCTCATGTGAAAAACACATGGCTTGCGGAAATGCAGTTGCCGCTGGATGTCGTCGACCACCAATGGCGTGGCGGTGGCTGTGAGCGCAAGGACGGGAATATCGGGAAAGTCTTTACGTATGTCGGCGATGGTGAGATAGCTGGGGCGGAAGTCATAGCCCCACTGGCTGATGCAGTGGGCCTCGTCGACGCAGATAAAGCAAACCTTCGTATGGCGTATCTTCGCCCTGAAAAGGTCGGTCTCTAATCGTTCGGGAGAGACATAGAGGAACTTGACGGCTCCGAAGACCGCATTCTCTAAGGTGGTGATGATGCTGTCGCGGCTCATGCCTGAATGAATGGCCGCTGCACGTATGCCCCTGCTACGCAGGTGCTGCACCTGGTCCTTCATCAGGGCGATGAGCGGCGTGATAACAATGCAGGTGCCCTCCATAGCCAGCGCAGGCACCTGGAAAGTAATGCTCTTGCCACCACCTGTAGGCATCAGGCCCAGGGTATCATTCCCAGCACCAATCGACTCGATGATTTCGCGTTGAATGCCTCGGAAGTCATCGTACCCCCAGTACTTCTTTAATATGGAAGAATATAGAACTTCACTCTTCATTCTTCACTCTTCACTCTTCATTCTTCACTCCTCCTCATCTGAGGGCTTGATTCCCTCGATTTGCAACTGAACCTCGCCTCGCTTATAGATATTTTCTTCGATGGTATAGACAATATCAAACGAACGCTTTGACTTGATGTAGCGGGCAGAGGAACTCTGGCCAAAGGCAATGCCGTTCATAACGTTGGACGAACGCGAGTCTACCAGTTCCAGTTTGATATGTTCCTGCTGCTTGCCCACCACTTTCGATGTGCCGTAATCATAGACGTTGCGGGTGCAGAAGAGCGGTTTCTCATTGCATGGGCCGTAAGGTGCCAGCTTGCGCAGGTCGTTGTGCAGCTTCTTGGTAATATCCTTGAAGTCGATGACCTCCTCGATTTCGAGCATGGCCTCAGTCTGTTCGGGCAAGATATGCTCACTCACATACTGCTGGAAACGCCGACGGAATTCCGGCACGTTCTCTATGGGCATGGAGAGACCCACGGCGTAGGTATGACCACCGAAGTTGGTAAGCAGGTCGCGGCACGACTTGATGGCATCGTGGATGTCGTAGCCAGCCACGCTCCTGGCCGATCCGCTGGCCAGGTCGCCTGAACGGGTGAGAACGACGGTGGGGCGATAGTAGATTTCCGTGAGACGTGAGGCAACGATGCCCACAACACCTTTGGTCCAGTTCTCGTCGTAGAGCACGATGGCCGGTTGATGTTCCTGACTTTCGAGTCGTTCTACAATCTGGTTGGCCTCTTCGGTCATTTGTTTGTCAATGTCCTTGCGTTGCTCGTTATACTGGTTGATGTGTGTAGCATCGGCCAGGGCCTTCTGGAAATCCTTTTCCACAAGCAAGTCAACCGTCTCAGTACCGTTCTGCACGCGGCCCGAGGCATTGATACGCGGCCCGATTTTGAAGACGATGTCGCTCATGGTGATGTCGCGCCCGGTGAGTCCGCTAATCTCGATGATGCTCTTCAGTCCCACCGATGGGTTCTGATTGAGTTGCTTCAGGCCGTGGAAGGCCAGAATACGGTTCTCGCCCATGACCGAGACAATGTCGGCAGCAATGCTGACGGCACAGAAGTCGAGCAGGGGAATGAGTTGCGAGAAGGGGATGCCGTTGTTCTTGGCAAAGGCCTGCATGAACTTGAAGCCTACGCCACAGCCACAGAGGTCTTTAAAAGGATAGGTAGAGTCAGCCCGCTTCGGATTGAGGATGGCCACAGCGCAAGGCAGTTCGTCATCGGGCACGTGGTGGTCGCAGATGATGAAGTCGATGCCCAACGACTTGGCGTAGGCAATCTCGTCGATGGCCTTGATGCCGCAGTCGAGCACGATGATGAGTTTCACCCCTACGGAGGCGGCATAGTCGAGACCTTTCTTGCTGATGCCGTAGCCCTCTTCATAGCGGTCGGGAATGTAATACTCGATGTTCGAGTAGAATTGTAGCAGGAACTTGTAGACCAGAGCCACTGCCGTACACCCGTCGACATCATAGTCGCCATAGACCATGATGCGTTCCTTACGTCCCATGGCATCGTTCAGTCGGTCTACTGCAATGTCCATGTCGTTCATCAGGAACGGGTCGATGAGTTCGCTCAGCATGGGGCGGAAGAATCGTTTGGCCGCGCTTTCGGTGCGAATACCTCGGCGCATGAGCAGATGGGCCATGATGGGACTCATGCCTATCTTCTCGGCCAGTTCCTTAGCCGCCTGCTTTCGCTCGGGTGTTTGAGTTTCGTAATTCCATTTTGAGTCCATTATATATATTGTTTTTTCTTTTTTTTCTATCACGCTTCATGGGGTCGTATGCCATAAAAACCCATGGTGCCAGTGCCTATTATGGCAATTTAGCGTGTAAAGGTACAAAGAAAAAACGAAAAAACGGAAGTTTCTGTATGAATTTTAACAGATAACTTCCGTTTTTACCAATTATATAGTATTCAGGATTAGATTCCCAGCTTCTTGCGGATGTCTTTGGGAATGGCATTCTTGTTGACGAGGAAGTCCATCGTGTTGGCGGCAATGAATGCCTTGGTCATGTACCACACGCCCTTGTAATCGCCACTTTCGCCCCAAGAGTTCTTCACCATATAGTACTCCTTGCCGTTCTGATCCTTGGCCAGGCCGAAGATGTGCATACCGTGGTCGTCGGTCAGTTCCCAGTTGTCGAAGCGCTCCTGACGCATCTCCTGTGTGGGAATCACCTCGGGCACGTTGCAACCCAGCGAGTCGATGATGTCGCGCTTCTTGGCGGGAGCCAGTTTCAGCCAGCGGGCCATGTCGCTGCCACGCAGGCTCTGTGCAGCCTTGCCGTCGACGGCGTAGGCCAGTCCCTGACGAGTAAAGCCGTCCTCGCTCACGTCGCCGCCCCAGGCAATGGTGTAACCATTTTCAACGGCATTGTCTATGATCTTCATCATCTCGTCCATAGGCAGGTTGTAGCTCAGCGGGAAGCGCCAGTTGTCCTGCACCTCTACGGCGAAAGCCGTATAGAAGGGGTGGTGGGTGTAGCTGGTGATGCTCACATAGTCGTCGAGGTTAATGCCTAACGAGGCCATGAACGACTTCGGGGTGTACTTCTTGCCCTCAAACATGAACTCCTCGGGGCACTTGCCTAAATAGGCATCCAGTATGCCTTGCAGTCCCACCTTCCACTGGTTCGAAATTTTCTTGGCTGAACTCTTCGAGATGGCAGCCACGTAGGGCTCTAAGAGCGAGAAGAACTCATTGAAGTTGTTCAGCGAGTCGCCGTAGAGTGAGCCGGGGAAAGGCATTGCTTCCTCGGGGCAAATGCCGTGGTTCTTCAGCGTAGCCAGCACATCCTCTGCACTTCCTCCTTGTGCAAACTGGCAGTCGCCATGATAGCGAACCACCTGGATGGCACGTTCCATGTAGGTCTTGTTGGCCACAAAGCTCTCGCAGAGGTCGTACTTCTTGCCCGTAGCCTTCAGAATCTCAGCCTCAAAGTAGCTCAGGGTCGAATAGTCCCAGCAGGTGCCCGAGCGGTTCTGGTCTTTCATCGAGGTGACGGGAATCTCCTTGATGGTGGTGAATACTGGTTTGTTCGATGCGGCAGAATCTTTTTTCTCCTCTGCCTGTGCGCCAGTAGCCAGCATGGCCAGTAGCGCAAGTGATAGAATTTTCTTCATTTTTATTAATTATGGTATAGTTTAATTCTTTAGAATGGAAGTCGGAATAATTCCATATCATTTGGATGGTAAGGTATGCGTTTGTGGCCAAGGAAGCGGCAGCTACCCTCGGTAATGAGCAGGTCGTCCTCGATGCGAATACCTCCGAAGTCCCTGTAGGCCTCGATTTTATCGAAACAGAGGAAGTCGGCACAATGTTTCTGCGACCGCCACAGGTCAATGAGGTGGGGTATGAAGTAGATGCCTGGCTCGTCGGTGACCACAAATCCAGGTTCCAAACGGCGTCCCATGCGTAGGCAGTTGGTGCCGAACTGTTCCAGGTTGGGGCGAGTCTCGTCGTCGAAGCCTACGTAAATCTGCCCCAGTCCCTCCATATCGTGTACGTCCATGCCCATCATGTGGCCCAGTCCGTGAGGGAAGAACATAGCATGGGCACCAGCACGCACGGCCTCGTCGACGTCGCCCTTCATCAAACCGAGTTCCTTCAGGCGTTCGGTCATCAGTCGGCAAACGGCAAAGTGTACGTCCATATACTTCACGTCGGGCTTTGCCACCTGCAGCACATAGTCGTGGCACTCCTCGACAATACTGTAGATTTCGAGCTGCTGTTGGGTGAAGTCCCCGCTCACGGGCATAGTACGGGTATTGTCGGAGCAATAGTCATCGAGTTCGCAGCCTGCATCGCAAATCACCAGACGGCCTTCCTCCAGCTTGGCATCGCTGGGATTGCCGTGCATAATCTCGCCATGCTGTGTGAGGATGGTGGCAAAAGATACTCCCTGAGCCAGAGAGCGGGCTATGCTGTCTACCTGACTGGCTACGTGGCGCTCGGTGACATCAGGTTCTATGAGCTTCTGGGCCTTGGTGTGCATCTCATAGCCAACGTTGCAGGCACGTTCGATGGCATCAATCTCCTGTATCTCCTTTCTCGAACGCATCTTCACCACCGCCTTGATCAGCTCTACCGAGGCAGAGGCCTTCTGCTGTGATGGATGGATACCTAATAAGTCCATGAGCATAATCATCGTGTCGTGACGATAGGGAGGCAGATAGTGAATGGTGCGTCCACTCTTCTTAGCCTCGCCCACGATATTGCTCAGCTCCTTCATCGGGGCGGTCTCCACGATGCCCACCTGTGCGGCCAGGTCGCTCACGCTGGGCACAAAGCCCATCCATACAATATCCTCAATGTCAATATCGTCGCCAATGAGCAGGTCGCGGTCGTTGTCTACGTCGATGACACCCACCAGACCGTCGCGATGCTGTCCGAAGTAGTAAAGAAATGATGAGTCCTGACGGAATGGTGAGTAACCGTTGGCAGGATAGTTGGCCGGCGACTCATTGTTGCCGGGCAGCAGGATGAGACCCGAACCCATGAGGCGTTTCAGCTCGGCACGACGTCGTATATAAGTTTCCTTGTTAAACATAATTATGGTGTATTATTGATAAATCAGGTGCAAAGTTACGTTATTTTTGCTAATTAATATTGGTTTTACCTATTAAAATATATAAAATAGGGGCATGTTGTCATTTGGCACGCCTAAATTCTATGTTTTTGGGCAACTTGAACCATTTGCGGTCGCGCGGAATCTTGATGGCACTACCAGCATCTTGTCGCAACAGATAGACGGAGTCGTTCTGCCGTAAGAGCGTGGCGGTGAGATCTTCCGAACCATAGTCGTTGACGATGGTGAGCTTGGCTTCCTTCTCCGATTTCAGGTTGACATCGACGAAAACCCAGCAGAAGGGATTGTTCACTTTGCCTAAATAGCCAGGCAGGTCTCCGTAATACTCCTGTCCGGGTATCTGTATGTTCTTGTCGTAAAAGTTGATACACATATAGATGTTGAACTCCTTGTTTTCAAAACGACCTCTGAACGTGGTGGAATCCGACTGAGCATACAGTAATTGAAAGAGGGCCAAAAAGACCCCAAAAAGACACATTCGCTTCATAGTTTTTTCTTTTTGTTTACAAAGGTAACATAAATAAATCAATTTGTAGCATATAAGAGAAAAATAAATGCTTAGAAAATGCTTTTTTTTGATTTTTTATTGTACCTTTGCAGGCGTTTATAAACAAAGACAATGAATAATAAAGTATTAGTTCCGGATTACATCTTTGAATCGAGTTGGGAAGTTTGTAATAAAGTAGGTGGTATATACACCGTTCTTTCTTCGCGTGCAAAGACTTTGCAGGAACGCTTCGGCGACAACATCATTTTTATCGGCCCTGATTTCTGGCAGGAACAGGAGAGTCCCTATTTTTTGGAAGACAAGACGCTTTTCGCAGAATGGCAATGGGAAGCGAAGGAACAGGGCATTAACGTAAGAGTAGGTCGGTGGACCATACCTGGCAAACCAATAGCTATCCTTGTCGATTTCAAACCTTACTTTGAAAAGAAAAACGAGATTTACACATGGTTATGGCATCAGTATCAGGTGGATTCGCTCCATGCCTACGGTGACTATGACGACTCTTCCATGTTCTCCTACGCCGCTGCGTTGGTGGTGGAGAGTATGTACAATTACCTGATGGAGAAGCAGAAGATGAACGGGGAGGCATTGGCGTTTGCTTTTGAATCCAAAGATGATTATCCTGCTTCGACAGCTAAGCCTATGAAGGTGATTTATCATGCTAATGAGTGGATGTGTGGCTTGGGTGCCCTGTATATCAAAGAGAAACTGCCTCAGATAGCAACCATCTTCACCACTCATGCCACAAGCATTGGCCGCTCCATCGCAGGCAACCAGAAGCCCCTCTACGATTATCTCTTTGCCTACAACGGCGACCAGATGGCTGGCGAGCTGAACATGGAGTCGAAGCATTCTATCGAGAAGCAGACAGCGTGGAATGTGGACTGTTTCACTACAGTAAGCGACATTACCGCCCATGAATGTGAGGAACTGCTCGACAAGCCCGTTGACGTGGTACTGCCCAATGGCTTCGATGACAGTTTTGTACCTAAGACAGCAGCCTTTGGCCGCAAGCGCAAGCTGGCGCGTCGCAAGATGCTTGAGGTGGCCAACGCATTGCTTGGTGAACAACTCGACGATGACACGCTGATTGTCTCAACCTCGGGGCGCTATGAGTTCCGCAATAAGGGTATTGACGTTTTCATTGAGTCGATGAACCGCCTTTTGCGCGACCGCGACCTGAAGAAGAAGGTCTTGGCTTTCATTGAGGTACCCGGATGGGTGGGTGAGCCTCGACAGGATCTGAAGGAACGGCTCAGTGCCATGCCGCCGCGTGTTTGGGATGCACCCCTCGAGGTTCCCATGATTACTCACTGGCTTCACAACATGGGGCACGACAACGTGCTTAACATGATGAAGTTCTATGACATGCACAACCGGAAGGAAGACAAGGTGAAGGTCATCTTCCTGCCTTGCTACCTTGACGGCAAGGACGGCATACTCAATCTGAGCTATTACGATATGGTGCTGGGCAATGACCTTTGCATCTATCCCTCCTACTACGAGCCTTGGGGCTATACGCCTCTTGAGGCTATCGCTTTCAAAGTGCCTTGCATTACTACCGATTTGGCTGGCTTTGGCCTCTGGGTCAACAAGGAGTTTGGCCATGCTGGTGAGATTGCCGATGGCGTGAAAGTGATCCATCGCACGGACTACAACTATTCCGAAGTGGCCGACATCATCAAGGACACCGTTTCCTACTATTCTGGTCTCACGGAGAAAGATGTCGAAAAATGCCGCAAAGCCGCTGGTAGCCTGTCGAAGAAGGCACTCTGGAGCCATTTCATCAAGTACTATTATGAGGCCTACGACATTGCATTGAGTAAAGCTGAGAAGCGTTTGCAAGAGGCGGAGCAATAGTTGTAGAAATTCAAATATATAATTAAGTAAAACCCTGTAATTATTTTATAATATGAAAATTAAAGCAGACTATGTCAACGCTCCACAGTGGAAAGAGTTGACCGTAAAATCGAGCCTTCCCGAAGAGTTGAAGTGTCTCGACGAGATTGCCCACAATCTGTGGTGGGTATGGAACTATGAGGCTCGCGACCTGTTCCGTGACCTCGACCCTGAGCTATATCACGATGTGAAGCACAATCCCGTGATGCTCCTTGAGCGCATGAGCTTTGCCCGCAAGGAGGAGATTATCAAGGACAAGGTTCTGATGAAGCGCATCAAGGATGTTTACAAACAGTTCCGTCGTTATATGGATGTGGAGCCTGATAAGAAACGCCCCTCGGTGGCCTATTTCTCAATGGAGTACGGCATGCACTCGGCCCTGAAAATCTATTCGGGTGGCTTAGGCATGCTGGCCGGCGACTATCTGAAGGAAGCCAGCGACTCCAACGTAGACATGGTGGCTGTAGGTTTCCTCTATCGTTTCGGCTATTTCACCCAGAGCCTGTCGATGGACGGTCAGCAGATTGCCAAGTACGAAGCCCAGAACTTCAACTTGCTGCCTATTGAGCGCGTTGTGGATGAAGAGGGCAATCCCGTGGTGGTCAGCGTGCCCTACACCAACTATCAGGTACATGCATACGTGTGGGTGGTCAACGTAGGCCGTATCAAGCTCTACCTGCTCGACACCGACAACGAAATGAACTCAGACTTCGACAAGCCCATCACTCACTCACTTTATGGCGGCGACTGGGAGAATCGTCTGAAGCAGGAGATCCTGCTGGGTATCGGTGGTGTGCTCACCCTGAAGAAGCTGGGCATCAAGAAAGAAATCTATCATTGCAATGAGGGCCACGCTGCCCTGTGCAACCTGCAGCGTCTGTGCGACTATATCGATGAGGGACTTACCTTCAATCAGGCTATGGAGCTGGTGCGTGCCAGCGGTCTCTACACCGTACACACACCTGTACCCGCCGGCCACGACTACTTCGACGAGGGCCTCTTCGGCAAGTATATGGGCAGTTATCCCCAGCGTCTCGGCATCTCCTGGGACGAGTTCATCGGCATGGGCCGCACCAATCCCGATGACCACGGCGAGAAGTTCTGTATGTCGACCTTCGCCTGCAACACCTGTCAGGAGGTCAACGGCGTGTCGAAGCTGCATGGATGGGTCAGCCAGAAGATGTTCTCAGGCATCTGGAACGGCTACTATCCCGAGGAGAACCACGTGGGCTACGTCACCAACGGCGTACACTTCCCCACATGGGCAGCTACCGAGTGGCGTCAGCTCTACGAGAAGTATTTCGACAAGAACTTCATGTCCGACCAGTCGAACCAGAGCATCTGGGAAGGCATCTACAATGTGCCCAACGAGGAAATCTGGGCTACCCGCATGGCACTCAAGCAGAAGCTCTTCGACTACATCAAGGTGCAGTTCCGCGACACATGGCTCAAGAACCAGGGCGAACCCTCGCGCGTGGTCAAGCTGTTGGAGAGGATGAATCCCAACGCTCTGGTCATCGGTTTCTGCCGTCGCTTTGCAACCTACAAGCGTGCTCACCTGCTGTTCACCGACGAGGCTCGTCTGTCCAAGATCGTGAACAATCCCGAGCATCCCGTCATCTTCCTCTTCGCTGGTAAGGCTCATCCTGCCGACGGAGCCGGACAGGGACTCATCAAGCGCATCTTCGAGATTTCGCAGCGCGAGGAGTTCCAGGGCAAGATCATCTTCCTTGAGGATTACGACTTCCTGCTGGCTCGTCGTCTCGTATCGGGCGTTGATATTTGGATGAACACGCCGACCCGTCCGCTGGAGGCTTCGGGTACGTCGGGCGAGAAGGCCGAGATGAACGGTGTCGTGAACCTCTCCGTAAAGGACGGATGGTGGCTTGAGGGCTATCGTGAGGGTGCCGGATGGGCTCTCACCGAGAAGCGTACCTACCAGAATCAGGGCTATCAGGATCAGCTCGACGCCGCAACCATCTACTCGTTGTTGGAGAACGAAATTGTTCCTCTCTACTATAAGAAGAACGAGCAGGGTATCTCAGAGGGCTGGATTCAGGTCATCAAGAACTCGATTGCCCAGATTGCCCCGCACTACACGATGAAGCGTCAACTCGACGACTACTATTCGAAGTTCTACGAGAAGGAAGCCAAGCGCTTTGCCCAAATCTCGAAGAACAACAACCAGCTGGCCAAGGAGATTGCCCAGTGGAAGGAAATCGTCGCAGAGCGTTGGGACGCTATCAACGTAGTAAGTTCCGAGTGGGACTATCCCGCAGCAGGCATTCAGACGGGCGAGAAGTACACGCTGCGCTATGTCATCAACGAGCAGGGTCTCGACGATGCCATCGGTCTGGAGAAGGTCAACGTCTACACCGACAAGAACGGCGAGGAGCGCATCTACAGCATTGAGCCGCTGAAGATGGTTGACCATGAGGGTAACAACTATACCTTCGAGGCAACCCTGGCTCCCCGTCAGGCTGGCCAGTACAGAAGTGCCGTCCGTATGTTCCCGAAGAACAAGAACCTGCCTCACCGTCAGGATTTCTGCTACGTGAAGTGGCTCGAACTCCCCAACTTCTAATCATCTTTCCCTGATAGGAACAGATCAATAAGTAAATGTCCAAATACGGGTCCGAAACCTGTATTTGGACATTTTCTTATCACACCATGATAGCGTGACCATTTATCTAAACTGATTGACCAGAGAGACCACTTGCGCCACTTCGTCCAAAGTAATTGCCGGTCCGATAGGCAAACTTAACTCCTCGTCAGCCAAACGCTCTGTAATAGGCAAGCTCAACTGTGGGGTATTCCACGACTCCTTGGCGTAGCATTCCTGCTTGTGTGGCGCAATGGGATAATGACAGACAGTTCCTACGCCGTTCTGCTCCAGATAATCATGAAGTCTATCCCTATTCTCCTTCCCTCTCACAATAATCGGGAACAGATGATAAACGTTCTGCTCGTCAGGCAGTAAGTCAGGCAAAGTAATCAGCGGGTTGTCGATATGCTCATAATAATAATGGGCCACCTCCTTTCGGTGCTGATTGTCCTCTACTAAATACTTCAACTTCACATCCAGCACAGCAGCCTGAATCTCGTCTAAACGACTGTTGCGACCTGCATACTTGAACACATACTTCTTCTGACTGCCATAGTTGGCCAAAGCACGAACAGCGGCAGCCAACTCAGGGTCATTCGTGGTAACAGCTCCGCCATCACCAAGTGCCCCGAGGTTCTTGCCAGGATAGAAGCTATGACCAGCAGCATCCCCAAGGCTGCCAGTCAAGCGCCCGTCAGTATGCTTGCAACCATGTGCCTGAGCATTATCCTCAACGAGTTTCAGGTGATACTTCTTGCACAACTCGCCTATCTTCTCTGTATAGGCATTGCGACCATAGAGATGCACGATGGCGATAGCCTTAGTCTTAGGTGTAATCAAACCTTCAATCAAGTCATCGTCTATTTCCAATGAATTAGGCTTTGGCTCTACGAGAATCGGCTTCAGCCCGTTCTCCGTAATAGCAAGAATGGTGGCAATATAGGTATTGGCAGGTACAATTACCTCATCACCCGGCTGCATCACGCCCATTTCGATATAGGCACGAAAAATCCAGATAAGGGCATCTAACCCATTCGCACAGCCAACGGTATGTTTTGTTCCAATAAACTCTGAGTAGTGTTTCTCAAACAGCTCGTTCTCCTTACCCTGAAGATACCAGCCTCCATTCACCACGCGACTTACAGCCTCGTTTATCTCTGCTCCATGCAGAGCCGTCACATCCTTTAAACTTAAAAAAGGTATATACATTTTCAATAATCTTTAACCAACAACCTGTATAAAAGGACAATAATTGATACGACTTCTCCTCGCAATTCTGACGCAAAGGTACAAATAATACGTGAAACCTCCAAATAAAACATATTGTTAATATATTGATGCTAAGATTTTTGTATAAAAATAATGCATTATGGATTATTCTTTGTAACTTTGCAAACGATTTTCAATAGGTATAAAAATGTAAGAAAAAATGAAGAAGACACTTGATTTCACGCCGAAGATGATTTCGGCACTCAAGAATTACAACCGACAGACCTTGATGTCCGACCTGATGGCGGGCGTCATCGTGGGTATCGTGGCGCTTCCGTTGGCCATTGCCTTCGGTATTGCCAGCGGCGTTTCGCCTGAGAAGGGCATCATCACAGCCATCGTGGCCGGACTGGCTATCTCGCTGTTTGGCGGGAGCAAGGTGCAGATTGGCGGCCCCACGGGTGCATTCATCGTCATCGTGGCAGGCATCATCAACCAGTACGGCATCCAGGGACTCACCATCGCCACACTCATGGCGGGTGTGTTCCTCATCGGCTTCGGCCTGCTCCGACTGGGCACCATCATCAAGTACATCCCTTACCCCATCATCGTGGGCTTCACCAGCGGTATCGCCGTGACCATCTTCACCACACAGGTGAAGGACTTGCTCGGCATGCAGATGTCGAGTGTGCCCAGCGACTTCATCGAGAAGTGGATAGCCTATTTCCAGGACCTGGGCCATATCGACTGGTGGAGTGCTGCCATCGGACTGGCCTCGGTGGCCATTATCTCCGTGACACCCAAGCTGAGCCGCCGCGTGCCTGGCTCGCTCATTGCCATTATCGTGATGACGGTGACCGCCCTGCTGCTGAAACAGTATGCTGGCGTGACCTCTATTGAGACCATCGGCGACCGCTTCAGCATCCAGTCGCAGCTGCCCAGTGCCGTGGTGCCCGAGCTGTCGTGGGAAACGGTGAAGGGGCTTGTGGCTCCAGCCATGACCATCGCCATCCTGGGAGCCATCGAGAGTCTGCTCTCGGCCACGGTGGCCGATGGTGTGATAGGCGACCACCACAACTCCAACACGGAGCTGATAGGCCAGGGTGTGGCCAACATCCTGTCGCCGCTGTTTGGTGGAATCCCTGCTACGGGAGCCATTGCCCGCACCATGACCAACATCAACAACGGCGGACGCACCCCCATTGCCGGCATCATCCACGCCGTAGTGCTACTGCTCATCTTCCTGTTCCTCATGCCTTTGGCACAGTATATTCCTATGGCCTGCCTGGCAGGCGTACTGGTTGTAGTGAGCTACGGCATGAGCGGCTGGCGCTCGTTCCTTGCCCTGACGCGCAACCCCAAGAGCGACGTAACCGTGCTGGTAGTCACCTTCCTGCTTACCATTATCTTCGACCTGACCGTGGCCATCGAGGTGGGAATCATCTGCGCCTGTCTGCTGTTCATGAAGCGTATGTCGGAGACCACCGACGTGCGTGCTGTCTACGACGAGATTGACCTGAACGAGGATGCCGACATGCAGGCCGGCAACCTGGAGCACCTGACCATTCCGAAAGGCGTAGAGGTCTACGAGATCAACGGCCCCTACTTCTTCGGTGCCGGCAACCGCTTCGAGGACATCATGGGCCGCTATGGCAATCGTCCGAAGGTGCGCATCATCCGCATGCGTAAGGTTCCGTTTATCGACTCCACCGGCCTGCACAACTTGGAGAACCTCTGTTTGATGAGCCAGAAAGAGGGCATCACCATCGTACTCTCTGGCGTCGTGCCGAAGGTGGAAACCGTACTAAAGCGCAACCACTTCGACCAGCTACTCGGCGAAGAGAATATCTGCAACCACATCGACCTGGCTCTTGCAAGGGCACGCGAGATTGTGGGGAAGTAATAAGTGAAGAGTGAAGAATGAAGAGTGAAGAATGAAGAGTGAAGAATTTGCTACCGCATCAGGCAACGAATAAACCTGGCGCGGTAGCAAATTCTTCACTCTTCACTCTTCATTCTTAACTCTTCACTTAAAAATCTATCCGATTTCGATCTGGCGGCTCACCTTGACCTGCTCCTGCACCTGTTTGGGCAGTTCCACCGTCAGCACGCCGTGCTCCACCTTGGCCTTGATGTCCTCCTTCTTTACGTCATCGGGCAGCAACAGCGTCTGTTCGAACTTCGAGTAGGCAAACTCGCGACGCAGATAGCGAGCCGTCTTGTCCTCATCCTTCTTCTCTTCCTTCTGCTCCATCTTGATGATGAGGTTGCCCTCGTCGTTGATGTGAACATTGAAGCACTCCTTGGTCATGCCCGGAGCGGCAAGCTCCACGATATAGGCTTTATCGGTCTCCTTCACGTTGATGGCCGGAGCCGTGGCGTTGGTCTTGGGCATATAGTCCAAATTGAACAAATCGTTGAATACTTCGGGCAGCCAGGCTGCGTTACGTCTCATCATAGGTGTCATAATTTTGTCCTCCTAATGTTTTTTTATTTGTTATACATGTTGTTCCTGTTTAGAGCTTCTTGCGTTGCTCATTGACTATTATGCAACAACAATGCCAACGTCAACGAGAAGGACAAAATGTCAGACATGGCCGACAATTTGACATCAACCAGACAGTTCTTGCTATTTCTTTTCTATCTCCTGCAACACCTTGACGGCCTCTTCCACCGTGGAGACCTCACCGATAACCATAGAACGCTTGCCCTGCTGTTCGCGGAAATTGCAGCGGCGCACGTTGCGTCCTACATAGTCGAGGATGCGGCCAAAGGCATCGCTCTGATAGAAAGGACTGCGCGGATTGCTGACAAAGAAGAGGAACATGCGCCCTTGTTTCAGCATAATCTTCTCGCATCCTAACTTCTTACCCAACCGGCGCAAGGGAACCACATGCAACAACTCCTCGGCCACTTGAGGCACCGGGCCGAAGCGGTCAATCAGACGTGTACGGTAGGCGGCCAGTTCCTGGTCGTTGCGCATGGAGTCGAGTTCCCGGTAGAGTAGCATGCGCTCCGAGTCGCTGGGCACGTACTGGTCGGGGAAGTACATCTCCAAGTCGCTCTCAAGGGTGCAGTCGGCAACAAACGACCACGAAGCTCCCCCAGCGGCTCCGAAGGCGGCTTCTTTCGTTTTGACGGTAGAGACCTCTGGAGACAAAACGGAGTCATCGGGCTCTTCATTTCTCAGCTCAGCCATTGCCTCGTTCAATATCTTCTGATAGGTCTCATAGCCCAAGTCGCTGATGAAGCCGCTCTGCTCGGCACCTAAGAGATTGCCGGCACCACGTATGTCAAGGTCCTGCATGGCGATGTTGATGCCCGACCCCAAGTCGCTGAAGTTCTCCAAAGCTTCCAGCCGTCGGCGTGCATCGGGTGGCAGTACTGCTAAAGGCGGAGCCAGTAAGTAGCAGAAAGCCTTGCGGTTACCACGTCCCACACGACCGCGCATCTGGTGCAGGTCGCTCAGTCCAAACTTATGCGCGCTATTAATAATAATGGTATTGGCATTGGGAATGTCTATGCCATTCTCCACGATGGTTGTCGAAAGCAGTACGTCATAGTCGTAGTTGGAGAAGCCGAGCACAATCTTCTCCAGCTCGTCGGGCTTCATCTGTCCGTGTCCGATGGCCAGTCGGCAGTCGGGAATGTACTTATGAATCATTTCCGCGATATTCGTCAGGTCGGAGATATGGTTGTTCACAAAGTAGACCTGTCCGTTGCGCGACATCTCGAAGTTGATGGCATCGGCAATAATCTCGGGCGAGAGCGTATGAATCTCCGTCTGAATGGGATAGCGGTTGGGGGGCGGTGTCTGGATGACGCTCATATCACGGGCACCCACTAAGGAGAACTGCAACGTGCGAGGAATAGGCGTAGCACTCATGGTGAGCGTGTCGACGTTCGACTTCATCTGGCGCAGTTTCTCCTTGGCCGACACGCCAAACTTCTGTTCCTCGTCGATGATGAGCAGACCTAAGTCGTGAAACTTCACGCCCTTGCCTACTAACTTTTGCGTACCTATTAATATATCTATCTTGCCGTCTTCCAGGTCTTTCAGCAACGCCGTAGTCTGCTTGGCCGTGCGAGCCCTCGTCAGATAGTCCACTCGCACGGGCATGTCCTTCAGCCTACTGGAGAAGGTGCGGAAGTGCTGATAGGCCAGCACCGTCGTGGGCACCAATACGGCCACCTGCTTTCCGTCGACCGCCGCCTTGAAAGCCGCGCGCACGGCCACCTCTGTCTTGCCGAAGCCCACGTCGCCACACACCAAGCGATCCATCGGACGCGCCATCTCCATGTCGGCCTTCACTTCCTGGGTGGCCTTCAGCTGGTCGGGCGTGTCCTCGTAGAGGAACGATGCCTCCAGTTCATGCTGCATGTAGGAGTCGTGGCTGAAGGCAAAGCCCCGCTGATGGCGACGCGAGGCATAGAGCCTAATAAGGTCGCGGGCTATGTCCTTGATGTGCTTCTTGGTGCGTTCCTTCAGGCGTTCCCATTGGCCGGTGCCCAAGAACGACATGCGGGGCGGCTGACCGCCATCCTGCGACTTGTACTTCGACACCTTATAGAGCGAGTGTATCGACACGTAGATGCTGTCGCCATGCTGATACTGAATCTTGATCATCTCCTGATGACCGCCATCAGGCAGCGGCATGCGCACCAAGCCGCCAAACTTGCCGATGCCGTGGTCTACGTGTACCACGAAGTCGCCAATCTCAAACTGCTGAATCTCCTTCAGCGTGAGGGCCACCTTGCCGCCACGTGCCTTGTCGCTCTTCAGGTTGTACTTGTGGAAACGGTCGAAAATCTGATGGTCGGTAAAGTAGCAGATGCGCAGGTCGTCATCGGCAAAGCCCTCGTGCAGGGTGTGGTCAACGGGAATGAACGAAAGCGTATCGTCTTTACGCTCACCTCTCAGGATGTCCTTCAGTCTTTCGTTCTGCTTCTGACTGTCGGCCAGTATGCAGAGCTTATAGCCTTTAAGCACATAGTCCTCAAAGGTTTGCGTAAGAAATCCGAAGTTCTTATGGAATGCGGGCTGCACGGTAATATGAAACTGTAGCGTGGCTTCGGCTGGCTCATTGGCCGGGCTATGTCCCAGCACAATTCGACGGAATGGCTCGCTGTCGGTCATAAACTGCGTGCCGGTAATAATCTTACTGTCACGCTGCATCTCATGCTCTATCTCGTAGCGTTCCACCTCGGTGGCTCCCTCTAAGCGTTCAGTCATGGCCTGCGAGGTGAAGCCATCCCTGTAGACGCGGTCTATCACGTCGCGCACATACAGATAGTTCTTCACCACCAGCACCGTGTCCTTCGGCAGGAAGGTCAGCAGCGACTCTTTCTCTTCCGAGGTGGTCAGTTCCGGCACGATGTCAACGCGCTGGCGACGCTCCTTCGACAGCTGGTTCTCCACCTCGAAGGTGCGTATCGAGTCGATGTCATCGCCAAAGAAGTCGATGCGGAAAGGAAACTCATAGCTGAAGGAGAACACGTCGAGGATGGAGCCACGCAAGGCAAACTGCCCCGGTTCGTAGACATAGTCTACCTCGCGAAAGCCGAACTCCTGTAGCTTCTCGGTGATTCCGTCCACGTCGATGGTCTGCCCTTGTTCCAGCGTCAGCGTGCGGGCATCCAGCTTCTTGCGCGTCACCACCATCTCGGCTAAGGCTTCCGGGTAGGAAACCACATAGAGTGACGAGGGCGTAGTGCTGAGTGAGGAATTGAGCCTGCTTAGTGCTTCGGTACGCAGAATCTCGTTGGCCGCGTCTTTCTGCGCATACTTGATGGCACGGCGATAGCCCGACGGGAAGAAAAGCACGTTGGCCTCGCCCATCAACTGCGTCAGGTCGTGATAGAAATAGCCCGCCTCGTCGTCATCCTGCAAGATGAAGAGCATGGTGGAAACCGCCTTCTTGGCCAGGGCAGCAAACAACAACGGGGCGGAAGAGGCCAATAAACCCTCGAGAGAAATCGTCTTCACCCGATTTTTCCCTATCAACTTTGCCAAGGCCGCAACCTGCGGCAACTTCGCATATTCGTCTCGAATCTTCTGAATTTCCATAAGTGAAGGTGCAAAGGTACTACATTTTTATCAGCCATCGAAGCAAGCCCCGCTATTTTAATAACTATTAACCGAAAACTACGGACTTCACGTAATCAACCACAACGGATTTCACGGATTAAACGGATTTAAGTCAAACTGATATTCAGCAACTAAAAAATCCGTTTAATCCGTGTAATCCGTTGTTTTCGAGATGTACGATTGCATTAGAACTTCTTTCCGAAGACGATGTTGATAAAGGTGAGGAACAGAATCTTCAGGTCGAACCACCAGGAGCGGTTCTCGAGATAGTAAAGGTCCAGCTCCAATCGACGCAGCATCTTCTCCAGCGTATCTGTGTAGCCATTATAAAGGGTGGCGTAGGAGGTGACACCGGGACGTATCTGATAGAGATAGACGTAACGGGGATCGCGCTCAATGATCTGCTTGATGTAGAACTCTCGTTCCGGGCGGGGACCGATAAAGGCCATATCGCCCTTGAACACGTTCCACAGTTGCGGCAACTCGTCAAGATGATGCTCTCGAAGGAACTTCCCGATGTTGGTCATGCGTGTCTCATTCTCATGCTGGAAGAGTGCGGGGCCGTCCTTCTCGGCATCGACACGCATGGAGCGGAACTTGTAAATATAGAACGGACGCCCGAAACGACCTATGCGCTGCTGCTTGAAAATGGCGGGTCCCCCATCCTCACGTTTCACAAGAAGATAGCAAACAAGAAACAAGGGAGAAAACACAATCAGCGAAATAGCAGCGGCAAAGAAGTCGATGATGCGCTTCACATTGCGCTCAATCTCGTTCATGCCGTCGAGAACATATCCGTTTTCAAGTTTCGTCATATATCGTTTGTTTCTTTTTATAATATTAACGGGCTTTTGCACGTAATATTATACTATAAGAAAAAAAAGACGAAAAAAAAATCTTCCACACCTATTTCTGCGGAACAGACCTTAGCAGATGGCGATAGACGAGGCTGCGCAACCTGTTGGGCAACATTCTGACAATGTAGCGCTGCATAAGATTAATGACAAGATTGAAGGTGCTGATATACCCTAACTTATGCAGTTTCTTGAAGAACTGCAGCTCGTAATGGGCGTAGGCCACCCCACCCCGCCGCTGAAACATGGCCGGCGACCGACGGAACAACAGGAGCGACTGCTGGAGATTGTGGAAGTGGAAGCCTTGGGTGAGCATCCGGGCCCATAGGTAGTAGTCCTCAAAGAGCATACATGGCTGATAGCCGCCCGCCTTCAGGACGGCCTGCTTGCGGAACATCACCACCGGGTGGTTGATGGGGTTGCGCTTTTTGCCGAACCGGAAAATATCGTCGTGCTCCTCCGGCAGGCTACGCACAGAGACGACATTGGTCGGAACGTCGTCGAACTCCGTAATCCATGCTCCGAGCACATCTACCTCCGGATGCGACTGGAAGTAGGCTGTCTGTACCTCAAACCGATGGGGCAAGCAGATGTCGTCGGTATCCATGCGGGCTATGAGGTCGTAGGTACAGGCTTGCATGCCACAGTTCAACGCGGTGCCCAGCCCTTGGTTGGTCTCTAACTTGACTCGCTTAAAACATGGGAATCGCTTCTCCTCTTCAGCAATAGTACGATAGAGTTCAGGTGAAAGCGGCCCGTCTTCCACGAGGACAATCTCCGTGGGCTGGAGAGTCTGCTGAAAGATGCTGTCGAAACAGGTTTTCAGGTGTCCGGCATTTTCTTTGCTATATACTGAGATAAGAAGCGAAAATTCATTCATGGCTGCAAAGGTACAAAAATTTTCCGACATTCTCGCTAAGGAGGGAACTTTTTATTCTAAGGATGATAGGATTTCAGGATTTCCCTTCGGTCGAGCGCACTAATTTAACTAATTACCATGCGGATAGTCAGATATTAAGATAGAGGGAGCGATAGCGGTGGCGGATGGTTGCGGGATTAAAGATTTGGCGGACTTTGTCGGAGTCTACGACGGAGCCGATGGTCTGGGGGAGTTTGGTCAGGAAGTCGTGCATGTCGCCGTAGCGAAACAGCTGGTAGCCCTTGATGCCTTGCAGATAGTCGGCAATACGAACCCGCTCGGACATGAGGACGGGCGTGCCATAGCTCATGGCCTCCAAGGCGGCGTAGGAAAAGGCTTCGTACTTGGAGGGAACCACCACTAACGAGGCCTCGGCGTAGAGCCTTGCCAGCTCGGCATCGGATATGCCGATATGCTGGTGAAAGTCCTTTCGGGCCACGTTCCCCTTGCCTACGCAATGCACCTCATACTGGCCTTCAGGCAATTGATACAAGTGTTCGATTCCCTTGACAGGATCGTCGGTACGCCCAACAAACAGGATCATGTCAGGTTTCTTTGCCACCGGCTGGATGCTGAGCGGCTGATACCAGTGGGGTATCTGAACAACATGGTGATGAAAAGAGCTGAAGAACTGGTAATCCTCCTGATTGATGGCGGTCACTACGTTTGCATACCTTTTTATCATGGGCTGGAAGACCAGACGGAAGAACAGCTCTCCCAGGACAGGATGGCGCAGGCAGCGGAAGGGATGCCAGTGGGCAGTATAGACAATGCGCTTGTTCATCTGGTGAGCAAGACGCATAGCCTGCACAGATCCCAAGGCCGTATATCCGTTGATGTGGACGATATCAGCCTCTCGAATAGCTGCTTTCAGCTCATCATTACGATAATAATAATGGAACAGGCGGGAGCGGATGGCCTGTATGTCGGTAACGGGAAGCGGGCAAAGCTCGTTGTCGTCCTTGAACAGGTGGTACAGAGCCTTGCAATAGTTGTCGGTTCCGCCTTTAAGGTTCTCGCGTATGTATAAGATACTTTTGCTCATAGCTGTCTCATGTTAGTCGAATGATTAGTATATCTCCTGCGCCAATGGTATATGACGGTTTTACCCGCTCTTCTTGTAATGATTTAGTCATTCGGCGTGGTATGTCGTTCTTCACTTTTACCTGTAATTGCATGTCATGCTGATAGTCTTTATTGACAATACCCACATATCGATGCCCAGACTTTTCGAATGTGGAAATGACAGCCCCCCGACGGCTCACTACTTTCAGCGAACGGAGGTTAACGGGGGCAGTCGAGAGTTTCTTGGTGCCGTTGGCAATTTTTCCAATATGGCATACAGAAGTCACCTTGGCTCCGAAGAACAACTTGGAGACCTGTCTGAGTTCGCGGTTCATTTGCTGCACTAACCCGTATGTTTTGGTTTTCTGGCCATTGGCATCAACGGGGCCGTCGTGATAGTCATAAACTCCCTCTGGCTCAGGAGTCCAATAAGTGAAATATTGTATGGCCTGCGCACCATAGGCCAGATTGGAGTAGACCTGTAGTCGCAACGACCCCATCGTTGGCTGCGGATAGACATAATGGGGCACGGAGAGTACAAATCCCCAGAAAGGCTTTCCTGTCTTCAGGCTTTGACGGCGTATCGTCTCTAAGTTATGATACCAGCCATCGCGCAGTCCGTCCTTCGTCACAGGGTAGTAGTCGAAGGAGATCTGTCGGCACGAGGTCGATGAAGCAATGTCGAGATACTCCTCGTAAGTGCGCGTCTTGAGGTGTCGCAGGGTTCCTGCATCGTAATAGGGGTGCAAGTTGATGTAGAAGCAATGACGGTCGTCTGTCTTTTCCAGTTGCGCCATCTCTTTTTGTAATGGTGCAATTTCATCAGCCGTCGGTTCGTCCTGCAACACATACCCGAAAAAACCGGGAACGTTCTTCAAGATAGCGGCGGCATTCTTAGGATGCGTATGGGTGTCCTCGCAATGACCAAGAATTTTCGCGCCGTATTTGTGGGCAATGTCACATGCCTTGATCATCTGACTGATGTTAGGATAGATGTACAGGCTAACATTAAACCCGCACTCGCTGAAACGTTTGAAGTTCTCTTCGGTGGTCTTGTCGTAGGGTACGCCCATATACGCAATAATGGGCATCTCCTCTTCTGCCAAGACGTAGGACGCACCAACGCAGAGAAAGACCAGCGAGAGAAAGACTTTATGGAACCAAGCGGCACTCATACGACAGAATAACTTTTTTTTGACCACGAATTTCACGAATTCACGAATTTTTCACCACAGAGGCACAGAGTCCACAGAGTTTTTTTCTGTTGCATGACATCATCATCTCTGTGTTCTCTGCGTCTCTGTGGTGGATATAATTGTACCATGTTATTTACAAACGGTTACTAAACGAATTGTTTATGAGGAATGGAGATATAGCGGTATTTACGGATATGAAGGAAGTCGAGCAAGAGCTTAGTCCAGTGCTTCAGGCGGGACACCACTTTGGGCACGAAACTCGTAAACTTGCTTTGAGGGCGATAGTTTTTCCACGGGGTAAGCTTGAGATATTCATAATATTTATAGTCGAAGGGATTCCGGCTCTCCTTATCCCAGGGCTTGAAAAAGCCAGTATAATGTATGACTTTGGGGTGCCAGATGTCAATCCTCTGCATCTTATAGCGCAGGGGAATAAGGGCATCACGAATCAGACAAGTGTCCATGACATTATATCGAAGGGGGATGAACTGCTTCTTGTCGAACAGGAGGGCATTCAGCACATCCTGGTCGTGATACCTGATGTTGGCACTATGCTTCTTGATGAAATCACTTGCCTTTTCTACAGAATAGACAGTACGCAGCCTTTCAAGATGTACAAGGAGTACACCTGCGTTGAAATAGGAATAGCAAGGGGGGTAGCCCATGCGCCGGCAGCCATCAAAAGCCAGAAGCGGCAACTCCTCCAAAGCCGCGATGCACTTGCCGTCTTCAAACGGCGTGTTCCACAACTTTTCAAGAGAGCCGTCGACAATGATGTCACAGTCAAGATATAAAATCTTTTGTATGGACTCGGGCAGGACATCGGTCATGAAAAGCCTGAAATAGGTGGCAATGCTTAGCGTGGGATTGATAGTACCTTCGCCAATGGGAAAATCCTTGGTGAGCTTGGCATCTATGTAATAGAAGGCCAGCGTGCTTCCTGACTCCGCACAGATGTTACGGAGAAGCGCCTGATTATCCTCGCTTATATGGTCGGTAATGGCGTGTATGGTGTGCTTGCCGGGATTGTTGGCAAGAAAGGAGCAGATGGTGACTCCCGCGTGCTGGGTGTACTTATCGTCGAAGGTGAGTAGCAGATTCATATTTTTGTAATCGTTAAAGATGATTCGGAGGAACGGGGGTACGGAGGTGCGAGAATAGTCGTTAATAATAGCCTTGCTTGATACGCAGTCTGTAACGAATCTTGGCCGCAAGGTATTTGAACATGGATCCATAGTCGAGTGCAGCCAACATTCGGTAATAGCGTACATTATATTCGAACAGCTCGCGGAAGTGGCGTATTCTGTAAGAGAGGTTGATCTGTGAGGAACTGACGCCTACGCCCATGCTGTTGCTGCCATGCTGCCGATAGCGAACAAGTGGACGGGGTATGCCATAGAGCTTTCCGTGCTGTTGCAACGTACATAGGCACAGCCAGCAGTCGTGCATCATGACTACGGGCGAGAAGGGGCGGCAATCGTTCTTGGACTGGTGGTTGAAAAACATGGTACATCCCGTGACAATGGCCGAGGCACCGCTGTCGCGGAAGTTCTTGATGTACTGCGGATAGATGCTGAGATAGTCCCACATGGAGCGGTTGATGACCTTCATCGCTTCATCCACTACGGTCAAGTCGGAACAGACAACGATGCCCACCCCGGGTGTTTCCTTTTCTCTGGCCGTCATTTCCTGTAGCGACAGTTCTATCTTCTCAGGAAGCCACTCGTCGTCCTGGTCACAGAACATATAATAGTCGGCCTCTACCCTTTCCAGCATGCTGAGGAAGTTCCTGCATGCCCCTCCCTGACGGGGGTAGTCCAACAGGGTGATTCTATCGGGGTGTTTCTCCATGTATTTACTGATGATGGCGTGCGTATGGTCGGTCGAGCCATCATCGTGAATATAGAGATGCCAGTCCTGACTGGTCTGTGCGAGCAGAGAGTCCAACTGACAGCCCAGGTACTTCGCCCCGTTGTAGGTAGCCATGAGTATGGCAATTGTTGCGTTACATCTTATGGTCATCTCTCTTGTTCCTGTAGAATATTTGATAAAACTTCCAGGCGTTAGCCAACATTCCCGGCACATTGATGAGGCACATCACCCATACGATGGCCGTGACATCCCTGAACGTACTGCCAGCATACCACGACAACGGGACGAAAGCCACGGTTGCCAATATCGTAAACACGAGTTGTATTCCCAGCTCATTGACGCCATTCAGGAAATAGGAATAGCGCAGGCTCACTATCAAGACGAAGATATAGGCTGCCATTGCCACCGACAATCCTATCGGGATAGTCACCTCATTGCCTATCCATAGGGAGTAGGCCAAACCGGAAACAAGCACCATCATCACCAACGCCAAGAACGACAAGCCCACCACGAGGTCCAGTTTTCGCGAAGAGTTCTTGATCCAGAACAGGTCGCCACGGCTATAAGCATCGGTAGTGGCATTCCAGAATGGGAGGGCAATGATGTTGAAGAGCACCAGTACAAGGCTGAAATACCTGTAGGCTATCTGATAGGGCGTCACTTCTGAGGGCGAGAACAGTTTGCTGATGATTACATTGACCGAGGCAAACAATACCACGCTGAATATCTGCAGGACAAAAAACTTGATGCCCTGACTACACAGTTTCTTGGAGGTCAACTTGTCGATGAACTTGATGGACGGACGATACTGAGGATAACGATAGTAGAAGGTGTACGGGAAGAAGGCACCCCATACCAGCAGCGGCGACAGGGTGTTGATGATGACCACATACATCAACGAACGGCACCCCAGCATATAGACCAAGAAGGTGAGCAACAGCGAAAGCGTCTGCCCTAAGCTCATAATCAGGTTGCTGACGGCTGGTAATTGCAGGCCCATATAGAGGTTGCCAATGGCTTTAAGAATGAAAGTGATACTGGTCATCATGATGGCAAAGGTCAGTATCCCGTCCAAATGTGGTACGATGGTGCTGCTGATTCCCAGCATACTATACATGTCGAGCAACTGGATGAGCAGACAGAAGACCATCAGCATCGGGATGATGATGAGCGTCAGCATGAAGAATGCCGAAGACACAGCCATGCGGGTCTTGTTATCGTCGCCCTGGGCCACGTATTCTGCTACGGTATTTCGCAATCCGTTCCCTAAGCCAATATCCATGAAGTCTATCCAGATCAGGATGCCGCTGATGGTGAGCCATACGCCGTTGCTATAGGCTCCCAGCATCTTCAGCGTCAGCGGAACCATCAGTAGGACGATGACGGCCGACCAGCCCTTCACAAAGAACGACGCGATGATGTTCTTGACGATGAGCAGACTGCGTTGACTGATATTTCTTACCATAATTCATTCTTTTATTTGAAAAACCATAAGGCAAGGGCATACATCACCACACTGGCTACAAACCGGAAGGAGGAGATGAAGTTGCTGATGGCTATGCCTACGATTCGCGGATAGAAGGCATACACCGAGGCCGACCACAAGATGATGCTTGCAATGGAGAAGAAATCGTTCATGCGGTTGCCCAGCACGGCACTCACTCCGTGGGCAAAGAACAGGAAACAGAAGGCAAAGGCCTGCACCTTGATGGCTATAGGCACATACTTGCAGTAGCGGGTTAGCTGCTCGCTATAGTAGATACAGGCTGTGTAAAGCACAAAATTAATCCAGATAAGCATGTTGTTGCGCAACGGCCAACCTGCTAACTCATCCTCCAAGCCCATCTCTTTCATCTCGCGGTAATAGGCTAACTTGTCTCCTCCAAACTTTTCGGGAACCAACAGCGATAAATCTAAATTGGTGAAGTAGAAGATTAGTCCTACGGGGATGATCAGATAAAGGATAATCTTCTGCCATCGGGGCAAACTGTCTGACATAAAGAACAGGGCCAACCCGGCAATGGCTGAGTAGTGAAAGAAGGCTCCAAGGGCTATACAGCCTAAGGTGGCCATTTTCTTCTTTTCCACATAGAAATACATGGCCCAAAGGAAAAAGCCTGCCGCTACGCCTGCACGCATCTGTACCATCTCGTGCATCATGAAATAGTAGGAGATATAGATGGTAAGCGTCAGCAGCGGCATTCGCGACATCTTCCAGAACAGGGGCAGATGGATGGCTACGGAAATCATGGCGTAAATCAGGAATAGCGCATTCACTCCTAACTTAAAAGATTGGAGGATGGCGGCAAGAAAAAGGAACGACGGCTCGGTAGTGGCTGCTATGAGGGCATTCTCATTACCGTAATACATCATTTCATATTCCAAGGAATCGGGAGCGGAACCCACCTGGCGCAATCCAGCAATAAAAATCATGGCCACTCCGAAAATGGCATATAGCACCACCTTGTCTCTCTCTCGAAGCCGTTCTTCGAAAAAAGACGAGACCATACAAACGGTGAAAAGCAATGCCAAGGATATGACCATACTATTTCTCCTTCACCAACAGCCAACCAGAAAGAACGAAGAACGACAGGATCATCATGACAATCGACATGATCATCCGCATAGGTCCCGCAGGCTTAATGGGCACCGAGGCACTTTCTATCACAGTGAAGGCCGGTGTGGCCTCCTGCAGTTTTGCCCTGGCTGCCTGCATCTGTGTGTTCATGGCGTTGTAGATGGTGTATTTTGTCTGCACGTCGTTTTCAAGTCGCTCTATTTTGGCCTTGTAGGTCATCAGTACAGAATTGGTGTAGGCATCTGATACGGTAGCATACTGTTTGAGGGCTTTTTCGTACTCGGCCTCACTCTCTTCACATAGATTCTTGTAGTATTCATAATCTATGCGCGCTTTGTTGGTTCGGTATTTCACGATGAACGCTTGCAGTTTCTCGCAGGTGGCATTGGCCATCGTGGCGCAGACCAGCGGATCCTGGTCTTTCACGGTGATGGTCACTACATTGGTCTTTTTGTCCACGTAGCAGGTGATGTTGCCTTGCACGGCATTAAACAGGTTGTTCTGCCGCTTGGTCAGGTTGAATACCGACAGTTTTTCCTCGCCCTGATAATTGTCTGCCGGGGTGGGTTTTATCAGCTCTGCTATTTTCGACTTCAGCTCATCCCACCACGCCGACTTCTGCTTGTCGCGCAGGTAGGTGTAGTAGTTGCATTTCACGTCGCCCTTTTTGTTGGTCACCTCTACGGTCATCAGCTCTGCAATGAAATCCTTCGAGGCTATCACGTTGGGGTAAATATCGGCGTTGATGGCATCGTCGGAACTCATCTTGGCCAGCCCGCCCAGCCCGAAGGAGGAGGCTATCGACCCCAAGGAGCCTGACAGCGGCGAACTGTTCGTCTCGGGTGCAAGGCTCACCGCACATTTGTAGTAGCGGGGGATGCACACCATGAGTAGATAGGTGATGACAAGCGTGGCTGGCATCACATAGTAATAACGTTTTCTGTGCGGCCAAAGCTTACGGAATATCTCCGCAAAGTCGATGGTCATTTTATCTTGCTCTTTCATCTTCAATGATCAATTATCCGTTATTTCAGCAGGTTGGCCAGTGTGGCTACCATCGTGGCGATAGAGGCAATACTGGTGCCTATGGTCAGGGTCTCGGCGGTGGTCATCTTACTGATGGATCGCTGCGGTACCACAATCTCACAGCCCGGACGAATCTTTGCCCCCCTACTGGCCTTGGCCACGTCGCCGTTCATATAGATGATGTAGGTGTTCTTCTTCTTGGCCTTACTGCTGTAGCCGCCTGCCTGGTTGATGTAGTACTTCACGCTCTTGCCGGCCTCGAATCCTACGGTGTTGGGATACATCACCTCGCCGTTAATCTTCACTGTACCTGTATAGACGGGAACTATCAGGCGGTCGCCCTCGCGCAGCACGATGTCGTAGTCACTACCGGGATTGGCAAGGGCCTTGTCTAAGTCGATGCCCACGGGATAGGTCTCGGGGATGTTCAGCTTCTCTTGCGAGGCCACCGCACCCGACTGTATCTCACTGAACGAGCGTCCGCTCTTCAATGCCTGTTCCATCATGGCCGATTCGTTCTGCTGCCGCTGCATCTTCACCGACTCCTCATAGCGCATGCGCTCCACCTCGTTCAGCTTGCGCTCTAAGCGGGCACCAGCCACGTAGGCTATGTTGGTCACGCCGCCGGCCTTCTTCACCAGGTCGCTCAGTCGCTCGTTGTGCTTGGTCAACGTGTAGTCGCCACTGAAGAGTACCTCGCCCTCTATCGTCACGTTCTGCTGCTCGTAATAGCCGGGACTCTTCCTGACGAACACCTCGTCGAAGGGCTTCAGCGTGAACTCCGTCTCGCCATCTATCACAAAGCCGTCCTTCAGCATGAAGTTGAACGACTGGCCTATGATGGAGTCGCTGCTCGTGGCCTTAGGATTCAGAATGCGACGCGACACGAAGACGTTCACCATCGAGGCCGACTCCTTCAGTCCGCCCGCCTGCAACACAAAGTCTTCCAGCGTCTCGTTGTCGGCAAACTTATATTTGCCAGGAAACATCACTTCACCATGAATAGTAATCGTTTGCTCCTCGCGCATGTCTTGTTTGGTAGGCACAAACAGCACGTCCTCGTTTCTCAGCAAGATGTCGGCCACCGTCCCGTTCTGTATGCCGTCTATGTCAACCTGCACTACCTCCAACTTGCGGTCTGCTTTCATCCTGTGCATCACGGCATGGGCCGAGAAGGCTTCTTCCTTCAGTCCTTCTGCCGCTTCCAGTAGGGTCTTCACGCTGTGTATCTTGTCGCCAAGCTGATACATGCCGGGACGGAACACGGCGCCTTTCACCTCTACCATATTGGAGAATCGAGGAAGGATGGAGTCCACGCTGACGGAGTCTTCGTCTGCCACTGAGAAGGTGGCCATGTCAAACTCTTCTACATTGTAGATGGAATATTGCGTTCCGGCCTTGCGCACCACTCTGACCGACTTCTTGTAGGCATTGCCCATGAAGCCGCCAGCATAGTCAATCAGGTTCTGCATGTTCTCGCTCCTCTTCATTTCATAGTACATCGGTCGCTTCACCTTGCCCGTCACGTTCACTAAGCAGTCGTAGGTGCCCACGGAAATCACGTCATTGTCGGCCAGACGGATGTTACTGCCCAACTTACCGTTCAGCAGGTAGTCATAGACATCGGCAGTAGCCACCAGTCGGTTGTTGCGAAACACCTTGATGTCGCGCAGCGTACCGATGGCCGTCGGACCGCCCGCCATGTAGAGGGCGTTGAACACAGTGGCAAAGGCCGACAACGTGTAGCTTCCGGGAGTCCTCACTTCGCCGATGATGTTCACCGTTATGGTACGTGTCTGCCCCACGGTGAGCTTGATGTTCGAACTGTTATAGCGGCTGCCTAATTGCGAGCGCAGGCGGGCGTTGGCCTGTTCCACGGTGAGTCCGGCCAACTGTATGGGTCCAAAGTCCTCTACCACCACATAGCCGTCGGGCGAGATGGTTTCTTGTATCGTTCCCTGCGACGCTCCATAGATGTCGATAAACACGGCATCACCCGGACCTAACAAGTAGTTCTGCGGCGTGGCAATGTTCATCGCTGGCTCGAAGGTCAGGTCTTCATTGTCGAAGAACGAGTGACCGAATATCTTGTTCAGGGCCTGCTTCTCATGCTCTGCCTTCTGCTTCAGATACTTGTTGATAATCATCCTGTCGTAGATGTCTAAGGAGTCGGGCATGAACTCGTCAAGCGTCGACTTCATGTCCTCGGTTTCCTGTGCCTCCTCCAAGAGCTGTATCTGCCGTTTGTTGTTCCTGTTCTCCGCGCGCTTGCTCAGCTTTTCATCCTTCAGCTTCTCCGTCGTGCTGTTATACTCCTTCTTGCGCGGCTGCCCATTGTTCTTCCTCATCCTGTCGGTCACGTCCTCGTCATACTGCGAAGTGGCGGTTCCAAGCCCTTGCTCTTTCTTCAGTCGCTCGGCTTTCCGCTGCACGCGGCGCAACTGTTCCATCGTGACGCCTTTCTGAAGCAGCTTTTGGGCAATCTCTTGCTGGGTTGAGCCCGCCCGCTGTTCTTTCAGCACAAATCTGATCACTTGTTCGTCGCTCATACTCGACTGGGCACTGACACTCACCGATAACAGCAGCGACAGGGCAAGCAGCATCAAATATTTCTTCATTGGTCTATTTGTTTTCATGAAAATATGCTAAATGATATATAAAATAACCCTTCTACGCGGATTTTATTGCCTGCACAACGTTTTTTTTCATAAAAAATGTGTGTAGTTCAAAAAAAATGACTAATTTTGCAGCGCGTTACCATTAGAGCGCTCTTCTGGGGTTGACTGGATTTGACGGCGAGATGAAATGGTACGTAAGCACGCGGAGCGGAGACTGTAGGCTCCATAATCACTTCGGTCGAAAAATTAATTGGCAACAACGAGTATGCTCTCGCTGCCTAATCGAAGCATAGTAGATTACTGGCTTAATTCCGTCACAAGGTGACAGAACGAGACGTCGCTCCAAGGATGTGGTTCCGAATCTGAGGATCAAGCGGCGCAGGTTAAATCGGAAATAGTCGTGTCAGGCTCCGATGATGCGATGAAATCTTAGGAGATAAGGTTGCGGTTGGTGGTTCAGGTCTTGCCGCAGCACGAAAACGAAGGCTGAAATAAGCGTGTAGAAAGCGTATGGTTTCCTTGTGCGGACGAGGGTTCGACTCCCTCCAGCTCCACAAACCAATAAAAGAACCCGTTGATTTTTCAGCGGGTTCTGTTTTTTACCCCATCAAACAGAATAATAACTTCCTGCCTTCTTGTCCTGACAAAGACATTCCCTAACGATTATATACTAGGATTTTTTCAAAAAAGGGTGACAGGGTGACAGAATGCTGATAAACAGGGCATTTGCACCCTTTTTTGAGGGTGACAAGGGTGACAGAAGGGTGACAGGAATCACGCTCACCTTGCTATCGCATAGCACGGCGTGGGCTGATTCGTCAGCACCTTTGTCATTTCTTGCGACATTCATCGTGATTTCTGTAATAATCAAGCCTGTTTGCACTTGAATTCTCGAGAGAATTGAGGCGTAAAGAACATCTTTACCTTTGCCAAACAGCATACTTGCTGCTCAATTCTCTCGAGAATTGAGCCACGTCTGGCTTACTTCCTCTGTTAGCCTGTCATCCTTGTCACCCTCCAAAAGGGTGCAATTAGTCGCTTCGCTCGTCGAAGAACTCAGTCGCGACTCGGCAAAACAAATGCAAGCATTTTTTTTGCTTTAGCTGCTTCTTCGTTTCGGGAAAAAGTGTTACCTTTGCAGCGTGAAAGACAAAATCATCGAAAGTTATGCAAGCAAGGACAATGATTATGAAGAGTTTTAAATCAACTGCGTGGCTGCTGCCACAACCCGTGCTGATTATCGGCACATACGACAAGAACGGTAAGGCCAATGCAATGAACGCTGCCTGGGGTGGCCAATGGGATATGCACGAAATCATTATCTCGCTCGGCGCTCATCAGACGACGGACAATCTGGCCGTGAACCCTGAATTTACAGTTGCATTTGCGACTGCTGACACCATGATAGCTTCTGACTATGTGGGTATCGTTAGCGGCAGGAGCACACCTGACAAGATGGAAAAGACAGGGTGGACTATCGAGAAGGCTCCGAATGTCAATGCCCCCGTGTTCAAAGAGTTCCCGATGACGCTTGAATGTCGAGTTAAGCAGAAGATTGACGAGAGCGAAACTGGCTATTATCTCGTTGCCGAAATCGTCAATATCCTCTGTGATGAAAAGTATCTGGCAGAAGATGGCAAACCCGATGTAGCCCAGATGGAGCTTATCACCTTCGACCCTGTACACCACACTTACATTCAGTTAGGAAAGACGGTGGGCAAGGCTTTCTCTGACGGCAAGCAATTCTTGGACAAGCCAAGCGGCAAAGCCGAGCGGAAATGAGTTTCATCAAGATATGATGTCAGAAGCATATCAACTTCTGGCAGAATATGCATAAAGGGATAGGAGTCAAATATGCAGATAGTTCTTGATGGCCATATCGTTGTAGAGAGCTTCGAGTTCCTGTAAAGGTTAGTGTCTCGGAAACTATTACGGAGGTAGAATTCATGCCTACGCATCCTCTGCTCTGCATCGTTGTCATTCTTTTGTCACAGGCATCCCCGCATCTTTCCAAGCGACGATACCTCCTTTGAGGTTCACGCACTTGTAGCCGACATCGGCCAGTTTCCCAGCGGCATTGGCTGACCGGCGCCCACTTCTGCAATAGACGGCTATCCTCTTCTCGATGGGGAGTGTGGCCTTTGCTTTCTCTACAAAGTCACTCTGTCCCTGGTCAATGAGGATTGCCCGCTCGATGTGACCTTCAGTAAACTCAGCAACCGTGCGCACGTCAACTACAACGACGCTTGAATCTGCAACGAGTTCGGAAAAACCCTGAACATCGGTGTTCTCAAAGTTGTCCTGGCCGCAAGCTGATGCTATTCCTAATGTTGCCAGTAAACAGGTAATAATCTTCTTCATAATGATGTTCTTATTTTAGTAATTGTAGCTATCCCAAATATTCCTCATGGTCATATCGTGGAATATGACGAATCAGTTTGTGGGCAGCCGCCTGCGCCATTGCCTCGTAGGCACGCTCACTGGGGTGCAAGTGGTCGCCGCTGTCAAAGCCGTCGGCAAAAGCCTTGGGGTTGGTGGTGCTACGCACAGCCGCATCAAAATCTATACAACCGTCGAAGACGGGTGATGTGCGCAACCACTGATTAAATGCCTGCCGCATGGTGTCGCGCTCTTCGTTGTAGGTGCGCCAGCCAAAGATTGGCAACAAGGTGCCACTCCACACTTTCAGCCCCATCGCCTTGGCGGGCTTTACGTAAATATTCTCGACACCTTGCTCCAGTTCCTCTACTGTAGGCAGATCGCTCCAAGGCCGGAAAGGATTGACATCGGCACCTACAGGGTGGATGATGTCGTTGATGCCGTGCTGGATGATGACATCTGTAGCACCTGCCACGTTCATCTCGATGGGAAAGCGAGTGGCTCCCTTCAGACCGTAAGCCTGATAGGTGATGCAGTCGTACTGCCGCAGGATGCGCGTGCCGCTGACGGCACGACGGATAATGGCGACGTGGGAGCCAAATGCTATCTGAGCCATATAGTCGGGCCACGACTGTGCCGTGATGGAGTCGCCATAGCACACGATGGCATGATTGTCGACCGATGTAAGCACATCAATAGTATTGAGAAAGTAGAACCAGTTGGTGTGGCGGGTCAGGTCGAGGGGCAGTTCGTCGGCCTCGGCATAGTCTCCGTAGGCATAGAACCCCTTGGAGAGCGGACCTGTAACGAGCGTACCGCTGTTCATCTGTGTGAAACCGGCCAGATAGAAACTCACTTCTATCGTGTCGCCACGATGCACAACATAGCCGATGGCGTCGCTCTCGGTCTCCGTACCTGGCTGGAGGCTTACACTCGTTGAGCCGCCGAAGGTGATGGGTGTGTGGCCAACAAAGACCTTGGAGAGTGTGACGGACTCGGTTCCCGTGAGGTTGGAGAAGCGGAAACGCAACTTGCTGCCGCTGAACGGCATCCTGATGGGATAGCGCAACGTGAGGTCTTTGGCGTAGGTGGCCTCGCGACGGTTGGTGATTGAGGTGGCACTTCCCCAGCAGGCCACCCATTTGTTCTTGTCTGTCATCATATAGAAATACTAATTATTCTCAAATTCTGCCACAAAATTAGTAATAAAATCTTAGATTTAATCAGAATTCACTAAATTTGCGGCCCAAAAATGTTCGCTTTTAATAAAAATGAACATTGTTTAAGTATTTAAGGATTATAAAACAACGCACATGAGAAAGTTTATCATCTTATTATCTACAGCAATGCTGTGCCTCTCTTCATGCCAGGAGAGCCTTGAGGAAAGGGCTGCCAAGGAGGCCGCTACTTACACGAAAAAGAACTGTCCGCAGGTGATGAGCGACATGCTCGACATGGACAGCATGACGTTCGACAAGTCGACGCACACCTTCGGCTATCACTACACGATGAAGAACGGACTGGACAATGAGGAGGTAATGAGGCCCGAAGCCATGCGTCAGGAATTATTAGAGGGTATCAAGAACATGACCTCGGCCCGCGCCTACATGGACGAAGGCTATTGTTTCCGCTATGTCTACCGGTCACAGAAAAACCCGGGGAAGATTCTCTTCGAGACGCTATTTACGGAGAAAGACTATCAATAGCGTCCTATCAGTCGGCTCATGACGGTATGAGCCAAATCAGTTCAGTTGCTCTCAATGGGAGCGTTTTTCAGCTGTTCAAGTGCGCGACATAGTTGATCGGGGCAACTGGTACGCTTCATGCCACAACGGATGCCATCAAGGCGCTTGATGACATCGTCGATGTGCTGTCCACGCACCAACTGGCTGATGCCCTGAAGATTGCCGTTGCAGCCGCCAAGGAAGAATACCTGCTGAATGATGTTGTTCTCGTCGGCAGTCACGTCAATGAGCTGGGAGCACGTGCCCTGCGTCTGATACTGTATATGCTTTGTCATTATCAATACGTATTAAACGATTATCTTTGGAAATAGATCCGTGCTGATGATTGAAAGACGCTGAAAGCGTCTCCTCTCAATAGCCGTGGGTCGGTACGACCTGCGGATAGAACGTGAGAAGGTACATCGACCCTAAAGGGGTCGCCCATTGCACTGTTGGGGCACGCTTTCAGCGTGCTTTTCTATCTTTTCCGTTATCCGTAGGTCCTTCGGACACTACGGCTATTGAGAGGTGACGCTTTCAGCGTCTTTCAATCGCAGTACGAATTTACTCTTCGGGCTTCATATTGGTATAGACCGTCTGCACGTCATCGAAGTCTTCCAGTCTCTCCACCATCTTGTCAATGGCCTCGCGCTGTTCGGGAGTCACGTCCTTCAGGTCGTTGGGTATGCGCGTAAACTCAGCACCAGTCACCTCGAAGCCGTTTTCTTCCAGATGCTTCTGTATGGCACTGAACGACGAGGGGTCGCCATAGATAGTGATGCTGCCCTCTTCCTCATCCTCGTCGAACTCATCCTCCACACCGTAGTCAATCAGGTCGAGAATCATCTCGTCCATATCCAGACCGTCCTTCTTCTTGAAAGTAAACACGGCCTTGTGGTCGAAGAGGAACGAGAGCGAGCCCTGAGTGCCCAGGTTTCCATTGAATTTGTTGAACACCGAGCGCACGTCGCCCACGGTGCGGGTGGTGTTGTCGGTCAGCGTCTCCACGAAAATAGCCACGCCGTGGGGACCATAGCCCTCGTAGTTCACTTCCTTATAGTCGGCATGATCCTTGCCCATAGCGTTCTTGATGGCACGCTCGATGTTGTCCTTCGGCATGTTCTCACGCTTGGCGTTGGCAATGCAGGCACGCAGGGCCGGGTTCATGTCAGGCTCCGGGCCGCCGGCCTTCACGGCAATAGCAATCTGCTTGCCGATTTTCGTAAATGTCTTGGCCATGTGGCCCCATCTCTTCAGCTTTGTAGCTTTACGATATTCAAATGCTCTTCCCATAAATATTTTTGTTAATTATTGATTCTTTATCAGCGCAGCTCCGCGTTGAGTTGCTTCTTCAGACTGGCAATCAGTTTCTGCATGATAGCGTCAATCTGCTTGTCGTTCATCGTCTTCTCCGTGTCCTGCAAGATGAAGTTCACGGCATAGCTCTTCTTTCCTGCGGGCAATTTCTCGCCCTCGTAGACATCGAAGAGTTCCACTCGCCTGAGCAACTTCTTTTCTGCCTGACGTGCAATCTGCTCAATCTGGGCAAACTCGACGCTGTTGTCAACGAGCAAGGCAAGGTCGCGGCTCACGGCAGGATGCTTGGGAATCTCGGTATAGAGAACCTCGTTCTTGCGCGTGGCCTTCATCAGTTGAGTCCAGTTAAGCTCGGCAAAATAGACCGGCTGGCTGAGGTCGAACTGCTTCAGGAGCTTCTTCGAGAGGATTCCCATCTCGATGAGCTTCTTGCCGCCACGATTCTCGAGGACAACGGCAACGGAGAAGTTGGGATTGGCTGACTTCTTGGCAACCATCATGCCCGGCTTCATGCCGATGCGTGTCAGGATGTTCTGCACGTAGGCATTCAGTTCATAGTAAGTAGAATCCTCGTCGGGGTGTGCCCATGAACCTTCCACACGTTTGCCCGTGACCCAGAGGCCCAGCATGTTCTCCTCGCTGTAGCCATTGGCCGACAGCCAGTCTGCGTTCTTGCTGTCCTGATTCTCATTGGCAACCTTCTCTTGCTTGTGATAAACGTTGCCAAACTCAAAGAAACGGAGGTTCTGAGCCTTGCGCTTCACATTGTACTCTACACTCTCCAAACCGCCATACAGCAATGTCTGACGCATGACACCTAAATCAGCCGAAAGCGGGTTCATAATTCTGACGCATGAAAGGGAGTCTTTTTCATAGTAAGAGGTCTTGCTCAGCGAATTGTTCAGAATCTCGTTGAATCCGGCACCCACCAACTGCTCACTCACCAGGTTCTGCAGCTTGTGCTTGCGGTCTTCCTCACCCTTAATCACGAGCGAAGACTTCAGCTGTGTAGGAATCTCCACGTTGTTATAGCCATATATGCGCAGGATGTCCTCCACCACGTCACAAGGACGTGTCACGTCGACACGATAGGCTGGCACTTCCAACTCCAAAGATTCAGCTGTTTCAGCGAGTACTTTCATCTCTAGAGACTCACAGATGCTCTTAATGATCTCTACGGGTATCGTTTTGCCTATCAGAGTGTTGACATAATCAAATTCAAGTGTCACTCGTGGATTGTCCATCTTCACGGGATATTCGTCGCGCACTTCCATCGAGATTTTACCGCCCGCCAGTTCCTTGCAAAGTAGTGCAGCCTGCTTCAGGGCGTAGATGGTGCCATTAGGGTCAACACCACGTTCAAAGCGGAACGAGGCATCGGTGGACAAACCGTGACGGCGAGCCGACTTGCGAATCCATGTGGGATGGAAGTAGGCACTCTCCAAGACCACGTTGCGGGTGGTCTCGTAGGTTCCGCTACCCTTACCACCAAACACACCGGCAATACACATGGGTTCCTCGGCATTGCAGATGGCCAAGTCGCGCTCGCTCAGCTGGTGCTCCACACCGTCGAGCGTCATGAAGGGAGTGCCCTCGGGCATCGTCTTCACCACAATCTTGCGACCCTTCACCATATCAGCATCGAAGCAGTGAAGTGGCTGTCCGTAGGCCATCATCACATAGTTGGTGATGTCTACAATATTATTAATAGGGCGCAGACCGATGGTGGTCAGCTTCGTCTTCAGCCATTCGGGACTCTCCTTCACCTCGCAGTCGGTGACGCTCACACAGGCATAGCGGTGGCAAGCCTCGGTGTTTTCAATCACCACATCGATGGGGAGGTCGTGGTTGTCGACGGGGAAACCGTCGACCGCGGGGCGGTGAAGAGAGGTTTCGTAGCCGTTTTGCTTCAGCCAGGCATAGAGGTCGCGAGCCACGCCCCAATGAGAGAGAGCGTCGGCACGGTTGGCGGTGATGTCAATCTCAATGAGCCAGTCGCTTTCCAGCTGATAGTATTCAGCGGCAGGCGTGCCCACCACAGCCTCTTCGGGCAGTACAATGATACCTTCATGGCTCGTACCGATACCTATTTCATCCTCGGCGCAAATCATGCCGCAGGACTCCACACCGCGTAGCTTTGACTTCTTGATGACAAACTCCTTGTCGCCGTCGTAGAGAACACAGCCCAGGTCGGCCACAATGACCTTCTGGCCAGCGGCCACGTTGGGAGCCCCACAGACAATCTGCGAGGGTTCGCCCTTGCCTAAATCAACGGTTGTCACGTGCAGATGGTCGCTATTGGGGTGCAGTTCGCATGTGAGTACCTTGCCCACATAGAGACCTTTCAGTCCACCTCGGATGGACTGTACTTCCTCTAAAGAGTCGACTTCAAGACCTGTTGACGTCAGAGCGTCGCACACCTGTTGTGGCGTCAGGTCGAAATCAACGTATTCCTTTAGCCATTTATAAGAAATGTTCATTCCTAAAAACTTTGTTAAAAATTCGAATTTGGGCGCAAAGTTACTAATTTTCGGGCATCTATGCAAGTAATCGCCTAAAAAAGCGGATGCAAGGATGCTACTTTTTTGCCTTGGCGGCGGTTTCGACCCTATTCAGCACGCATCATCGGTGACTGAAAGGCTCGCGCTTCAGCACTTCATCGTCGCGTCTGAGCAGGGTGCTTTCCTCTTTCTTAAGCCGTGCCAACTGGCTGACCGACAACGACGGGAGTTCTTTCAGGGCCGTCCAGCGGGCAGAGTAGCAATGTTGCGTGCGTTCATACTCGCCAGTTGCCAACCGGTATTCATGGCTCATGACAACGACCTGACGCGAGCTGTCTACCGGGGCATCGGACTCGAAGAGATACATCGACAACCGATGGCTGTCGTTCATGTGGAGTACCAGGCTATCGGTACCCAATGTTTCGAGTACGGTCTTGCCTTGCAGTTCGTTGGTTACCTCTGCCTTCATATTGGCATCGAGATAATCCAGCAGGTCAAGCCGTTTGTCGTGCGACAGATAGGGAACCAGCGAGTCGGGCATTTGCAGGAACACATCGCGCATCGTGAGCTGTGTCTGGGCACAACAGGGCATTCCTGCCCCTGCCATCAGGAGGAAACTGATTCCTGCAAGGATTTTGTTCATTTTCATGTAGTAATCGTTAAATATACAGAGTTACGAGATTAGGTTTGCTGGGCTAACTGCATCATCATCACCACCGAGAGGGCGGCGGTTTCCGTGCGCAGGCGACTCTTTCCAAGGTCGACCGAGACGAATCCCGCATCGACAGCCGCGCGTACTTCGTCGATGGAGAAGTCGCCTTCAGGGCCTATCATGACCAGCGTCTCCTCGTCGGCCCGGGAGTCTGTACGGCGAAGCTCGTCAAACAGGTTCACCCTCGGCACCTCGTCGTAGCAATGGGCAATATACCGACGTCCCTGCGTGTGGCTTCCAACGAAATCTTTGAACGGCTGCATCTCGCTGATGACGGGCATCCAGGCTTTTCGGCTCTGCTTGACGGCTGCCACAACAATCTTCTCGATGCGAGGAGTTTTCAGCACCGTGCGCTCGGAAAACTGGCAGTCAAGGAATGAGAACGCATTGACACCCACCTCGGTAGCCTTCTCCACGAACCACTCCGTGCGCTCCATCATCTTCGTGGGAGCCATCGCAATATGCAAGCGTCCCCGCCATTGCGGCTGCTGGGGCCGATCCTCGCAAATCTCATAGAGACAGCGGCGCTGGGTAGCCAACGTGACCACCGCATCAAAGAACGTGCCCTCGCCATCGATAAGCACCATCGGGTCGCCTTCCTTCATCCGCAGCACGCGGGTGGCATGCAGGGCTTCCTCCTCGGGCAGCTCCTGTTGCTGCCGGGCATGGGGAACATAGAAATACCTGGTCTCTTTCATCAGCAGTTCTTCTCCCCCTTTCTTCGGTTGATTTCATCGCGCAGATGTGAGGCCAGTTCGTAGTTCTCCTCCTCAATGGCATGCTGCAGAGCCATATTGAGCCGCTGGCTGTCCATACTGTTGATGGGAATTGCAATTCCTTTGGCTTCTGGATGGAAGGTCACGCATTGCCGCTGCATAAGATTTTCTTCAATATAAAGCGGTATGTCCTTGTTAATCAGCATGAGTAAGACGGCATCGCTCATGCGAAGGCGCACGCTCCGCTCATAGTTACGGTCGGCCAGCACCACCTGATATTGCCCGTCGTGAATGCCGTAGACGGTCATCTCGTAGTTGTCGGGCATCATCTGTAGGAGTGCTTCTGGCAGAAGGGTGCGACAGAAATCAGGCGACTGCAGGCGCATGACTATCTGCCGCGTCATCGCCTCGTCGCATACTACAGAGAGTGCGCGCTGACGCTCCTCGTCGGTCAACAGGATGACGGCAAGGTTATCAGCACCCACTATCTGCTGTATATTCTCGTATCGAAGTCGCGTGCGCTTCATGGTCTTAATGCCTCACCTCTTCTACTTTCTTGGTCTTGGGGAACATGATGGCAAAGGAGATGCCCACCACAAGGGCAAAGCCGGCAAAGATGAACCAGCACGTCTGCCACTCACCCACTAAGTAGCCATTCTGCCAGGAGCAGAAGTGATTGACTATCTCGCCTGCTGCCAGCGTGCCGATGGTGGCACCAAGGCCGTTGGTCATCATCATAAAGAGGCCCTGTGCCGAAGCCTTGATGCTCGACTCGCACTCCTGATCGACGAAGATGCCGCCGGAGACATTGAAGAAGTCGAAGGCTACGCCGTAGACCACACACGACAGGATGAACAGCAGCACTCCCGGCATGGCGGGATTGCCCAGGCCGAAGAAGCCAAAGCGGAACACCCAGGCGAAGAGCGACATGAGCATGACGGTCTTGATGCCGAAACGCTTCAGGAAGAAGGGTATCATCAGGATGCAGAGCGCTTCGCTAATCTGAGAGATGGACGTAAGCAGCGTGGCGTTGTTGGCTGCAAACGAAGTGGCAACAGCAACATCGGCCGAGCCTTTGAAACTGGTGATGAACGGGCCGGCAAAACCGTTGGTCACCTGTAGGCACATGCCTAACAAGGCCGAGAAGATGAAGAAGAGCGCCATCTTGCGGGTCTTGAACAGCTTGAAAGCGTTAAGCCCCATGCTCTCGGCAAGCGAAGCTGACTGAGGTTTCTTCACAATCTTGCACTCGGGCAGCGTGTAGCAGTAGGCAAAGAGCAGCAGACTGAGCAGGCCCGAGACGAAGAACTGCATATAGGTGTACTGGAACTTATGGGCATTGTCGGCCAGCGAGAACGAGAACGAGCCGTCTTCCCACACAGCACAGTTGACAAACCACATCGTGGCAATGAAGCCCACCGTGCCAAGTACTCGGATGGGCGGGAAGTCCTTCACCGTGTCAAGTCCTTCCTTCTTCAGAATGCTGAACGCCGTGGTGTTGGTCAGGGCGATGGTGGGCATGAAGAAAGCCACGCTGAAGGTGTACATGGCGATGAAAGCGGACTTATTCGGCAGTTCCTGACCGAAACCTGCCTGCAAGCCCATCCACCAGCAGCCCAGCATGGCGGCACCTGCCAATAGATGGCAGAGACCCAGAAGACGCTGCGGCTGAATGTACTTATCGGCCACGATGCCCATGATGGTAGGCATAAAGATACTCACAACACCCTGAATGGCATAGAACCAGCTGATCTGGTCGCCCAAACCAGCTATTCCCAGATAATTGCCCATACATGTAAGATAGGCTCCCCAAACGGCGAACTCAAGAAAATTCATGATCGCTAAACGTGCTTTCATATTCATACGTTAATTCCGGTTTTAGTTATTCAATTATTTTTTCTTCACAATAGGCACATAAAGTTTCGTTTTCATCGCGACGGAGTACGACACGTTGTCCTATCCATTCGGTAAAGGGAAGCTCCTCGCGAAGAGGATAATAGCTCACTACCCTGCCCTCCTGAATCTCAACCGCCTGCAACGGCAACACTTGTCCGTCGGCGGTTTCTATCTGTGGACACGCTATCCTCCGACACTTTCTTTGTTTTGCTGTCATCTGCCTTCCGTTCTTTTGTGTTCTTATTTTCGTCCTTTTCATCGGCTTTCTTTGCTTCTTCGGGCCGATGGAAACGGATGAGCTGAACCTGTCTCAGGTATAATAGCCTGAGCGTGGTGGTAGCCGTATTGCCACCTCCTAAATAGAAGAACCCTCGCAGGCGCTTGGGCATCAAGTCGGCAAGCCCTTCGAAACGCAGCTGGTTAATGCCAGAGACGGTGAAATGGGTAAATCGGCTCACAATAGTGTCACCCTCGTAGTCGATGCTCATCAACACCATACCCTCTTTCATTCCCGACTGGTAGACGTAGTCGCTGTAGAACTGCAACAAGAACGTATCGCCTTTCCTGAACGTGGAGTCTACTTCTATCTCGAAGTCCACTCTGTTCCGCGGTGGAATGGGCGAAAGAAGGAAATTGAGGTTGCCCGTCCAGATGTTGGCCGTATCGCCATTGGCATTGAGCGAGGCATAACGTCCGATAGCTCCCTCCGTTGCGCCGAGGGCCAGCGCCTTCTTGTCAAGGCGGTCGCTCACGCGACGGTACATCTTGCTCAGCTTGTCGGCACGCGAGTAATAGTAAATCATCGACGAGTCGAAGTCGGCCTGGGTGATGCCATGCTTGCGGAAAACGGCAGCTATATATAGCTGTTGCCTGTAGTCACGGTCAACGCTGGGGTCGTAGTTCTGCGTAGCCATTGCCTTGGCCAGATGGTAGTCTACCAGCACGTCCTCCATCTTATCTGGCTGGATGACTCCCTTCGGCACCTGTGGCTTACAGGAAACCGTGAGAATGACAACACCTATTATTATATATATAAGCCTATTCACCGTGCTTGATTGTTATTTCACTGATTTCCTTCCTGTAGAACAGCAGCAGCCATACGACGCTACAGCTGATGGCAGCATCGGCAAAGTTGAACACAGGGCTGAAGAAGATGAAATCCTCGCCGCCCCAGAAGGGCACCCATTCCGGCCACGTGGTCACTATCAGCGGGAAGTAGAACATGTCGACCACCTTGCCCATGAGGAAGGGTGCATAGCCGGTGCCCATATCGACCAGCATACTGACGTGGTGAGTCCCCGAAGCATCGAAGATGAGACCATAGAACATGCAGTCTATCAAGTTGCCCGCCGCCCCTGCCAACACTAATGAAAGGCACACGATATAGCCCGTCCGAGCATTGCGCCTGACTTGCTGGCAGATGTAGTAGACAAGGAAGACGATGGCCACTATGCGGAAGAGCGACAGCAGCAGTTTGGAACCAATCTGCATGCCGTAGGCCATGCCGTTGTTCTCAATGAAAGAGATATAGAACCAGTCGAACACGTGGATGCTTTCGTGCAGGCACATGTTGGTCTTTACCCACAGCTTTATCAGCTGGTCTATAAGGAGAATGGCGACAACGATGATTGTCGCCAGGCTCCCCTTTGTGTTGAATTTCGTAATACCCAATGTCAGTATTCAATTATCAATGATCAACTTACTTTCTTTTTTTTTCCATCTGTTTCGACTCCACACTGAGCGTAGCGTGAGGCACGGCCCGGAGTCGCTCCTTGGGAATGAGCTTGCCCGTGATGCGGTCAATGCCGTAGGTCTTATTCTCGATGCGCACCAGTGCAGCCTTCAATCCCTGGATGAACTTCTGCTGGCGGGCGGCAAACTGTATGAGATCTTCCTTTGATTGTGTCTCACTACCTTCCTCCAGTGCCTTGTAAGTAGGCGACGTGTCGTCTACATCGTTGGAGTCCTTGTTAGTGAGTACGCGCATCATCTGGTCATAGTCACGCTTAGCCAGTGCCAGTTTCTCATTAATAATCTCGCGGAACTCCTCAAGTTCATCATCAGAATAACGTGTTTTTTCAGCCATAAGTCTTAGGATTTAGTTACTTTTATAAATAGTTTGAAATCATCAAATTCTACCTCTGTTCCGTCATTGTCGGCCACACGGATGTCATCGGCCAGCACCTGGGCCTTCACATAGTCGGCGCAAGCGGCCAGCGACTTCTCCACTTCTGCATTGGGGGCTACGACCACGTTGATGCGGTCGGTAATCTCCAGTCCGCTTTCCTTGCGTATGTTCTGGATGCGGTTAATCAGTTCGCGGGCCATACCCTCGTTGCGCAGCTCGTCGGTCAGTTCCACCTCGAGGGCCACAGTAAGATTACCCTCATTGGCCACTAACCAGCCGGGGATGTCCTCGCTGATGATGTCTACGTCAACGGCCTCTACGGTAACAGCCTCCGGCAGCAGGTCGGTGGGGGCTATAGTCAGGCTACCCTCCTGCTCCAACTGGGCAATCTGTTCTTGCGAGAGCTGGTCAACGGCAGCGGCAACAGCCTTCATCAGTTTGCCGAACTTCTTGCCCATTGTCCTGAAGTTACACTTCACCTTCTTTACAAGAATGCCCTGACCCTCAACAAATTTCAGTTCCTTTACGTTTACCTCGTGCAGAATCAGGCTCTTTACGGCATCGATGTATTTCTTCTGCTCGTCGGTGGCAGGAATCATGATGCACTGGAGCGGCTGGCGCACCTTGATACTCACCTTGCGGCGCAGGGCAAGTACCATCGAGGAAATCTTCTGAGCCATCTCCATACGAGCCTCGAGTTCGGTGTCGGTCAGCGTCTCGTCGGCCACGGGGAACACGTCTAGATGCACGCTCTGCTTCTCGCCGCCCAAGTCGCGATAGAGCTGGTCGGCATAGAAAGGAGCGAAGGGAGCCAGCAGCTTAGCAACGGTCAACAGGCAGGTATAGAGGGTCTGATAGGCCGATTGCTTGTCGGCACTCATCTCGCTGCCCCAGAAACGCTTGCGGTTCAGGCGCACATACCAGTTGGAGAGGTCGTCGTTGACAAAAGTGTCTATCAGGCGTCCTGCGCGCGTGGGGTCATAGTTGTCCATTTCCTTGGTCACCTTCTTCACCAGCGTGTTCAGACAAGAGAGAATCCAGCGGTCAATCTCAGGGCGTTCTGCTGCTTGCAGCTGAGTCGCAACATGCGGAACAGCGGGGTCGAAGCCATCGACGTTAGCATAGAGGGCAAAGAAAGAATAGGTGTTATAAAGCGTTCCGAAGAACTTTCTGCGGATTTCATCGACACCCTCGGGGTCGAACTTCAGGTTGTCCCAAGGTTCCGAGTTAGTCATCATATAGAAGCGCACGGCATCAGACCCGAATTTTTCAATCATCTCGAAGGGGTTCACCACGTTGCCCACGCGCTTGGACATCTTATTGCCCTTAGCATCGAGTACCAGACCGGTGGAGATAACGTTCTTGAAAGCGACGGAATCGAAAATCATCGTGGCAATGGCATGCAAGGTGAAGAACCAGCCGCGTGTCTGGTCGACGCCCTCGTTGATGAAATCGGCGGGGAAAGCACCTCCGTTGTCGATGAGTTCACGGTTTTCGAAAGGATAGTGCTGCTGAGCGTAAGGCATAGCACCGCTGTCGAACCACACGTCGATGAGGTCGGTCTCGCGCTTCATGGGCTTGCCCGTGGGGCTGACGAGGGTGATATAATCCACGTAAGGACGGTGTACGTCGATGCGGTCGTAGTTTTCCTGACTCATGTCGCCAGGCACAAAGCCCTTCTCCTTCAGCGGGTTCGAACCCATCACCCCAGCGGCCACAGCCTTCTCAATCTCGCCATAAAGCTCTTCGAGCGAACCGATGCACAGTTCCTCGCCGTCCTCACTACGCCAGATGGGCAGCGGAGTGCCCCAGAAGCGTGAACGCGAGAGGTTCCAGTCGTTCAGGTTGTCGAGCCAGTTGCCAAATCGACCTGTACCCGTCGACTCAGGATGCCAGCCGATAGTCGTATTCAGTTCGCTCATGCGTTCCTTGCACGCAGAGCTCTTAATGAACCAAGAATCAAGGGGATAATAGAGCACGGGCTTGTCAGTACGCCAGCAATGCGGGTAGTTGTGTATATGCTTCTCAATCTTGAAGGCCTTACCCTCGGCTTTCAAGTCCATGCAGATGCTGATGTCGAGTGTCTCGTCCTTGTCGGTGAGGGTCTCGTCGTAGGCATTCTTCACGTAGCGGCCTGCATAGCGGCTCCACTTCTGCACATCAACATACTGGGCAACAAAGTTGGGGTCGAGGTCTTCGATGACGAAATACTTGCCCTGCAAATCGACCACGGGGCGCTCAGCACCTTTCTTGTCGATAAGCACAATGGGGCAGATGCCTGCTTTCTTGGCCACAAAGGCATCGTCGGCACCAAAGTTAGGCGCGATATGTACGATACCGGCACCGTCCTCGGTGGTCACATAGTCGCCGGGAATAACGCGGAAGGCCTCGCCCATCGGACGAATCATGGGCAGAAGCTGCTCATACTCCATGTCCACGAGGTCGGTTCCCTTGTACCGGCCTACGACTCTGTAGGGCAGGAACTTTCCACCCTTCTTGAACTCGGGCAGCTCGCCGCCATCGGTGATCTCGGCTGCGGTGTCGAAGTAGGCAGGCACGCGGGCCTCGGCCAACACTACGGTAATGGGTTCTGCCGAATAGGGATTGTAGGTTTCAAGGGCCACATAGTCAATCTTCGGGCCTACGCAAAGGGCCGAGTTAGCGGCCAGCGTCCAGGGGGTAGTTGTCCAGGCCATGAAGTACCGCGTTCCCCATGAAGTACCCTCTGCTGCCCCAGGAAGGGGGGATTTCATCTTGAACAGAGCCGTACAGGTGGTGTCCTTCACGTCACGATAGCAACCGGGCTGGTTCAGCTCATGGCTGCTCAAACCCGTACCGGCAGCGGGTGAATAGGGCTGGATGGTATAGCCTTTGTAGAGAAGACCCTTCTCGTAGAACTTCTTCAACAGATACCAGAGCGTCTCGATATATTTGTTGTCGTAGGTGATATAGGGGTTGTCCAAGTCGACGAAGTAGCCCATGCGCTCGGTAAGTTCCCGCCACTCGGCGGTGTACATCATCACGTTCTCACGGCACTTCTTATTATATTCCTCAGTAGAGATGTATTTCTCCGACTCCTTGTTGTCAATGTCGGCCTTGGTGATGCCCAAAGCCTTCTCCACACTCAGTTCCACGGGCAGACCGTGCGTGTCCCATCCGGCCTTACGCTTCACCTGGAAGCCCTGCATGGTCTTATAGCGGTTGAACGTGTCTTTCAGCGCACGGCCCAGTACATGGTGGATGCCTGGATGTCCGTTGGCCGAAGGAGGCCCTTCGAAGAACACGAACTGGGGACAACCCTCGCGCTCGTCAATGCTGCGATGGAAGATGTCTTCTTTCATCCACTTTTCCAGAATCTCATTGTTCACCTGTGTCAGGTTCAGGCCGTTGTGCTCGGCAAATTTCTTCTCCATTGTTTTGAAGTATCTGTATGAATTTTTCGTATTATTAAATTTTAGGGTGCAAAGTTAATTATTTATCTTCATATCGCCAAAAATTTAGAGAAATAAAGTACGGTTTAATATAAAAGATGTGTGTTTTTTGATAAATTGGTGTAAGCCGTGATGACACTTACAACAAGCAAATGCCATATTTACTCCTCGCAAACATGGCATTTACTCCTCGCAAACAACATACTTACCTCAGACGAAGTCAAGTCCTATCGTTTTAATGGCCGAATGCGCAAGACGCTGATAAACCATTCCTAAATCAGAGAAGTGTAACACGCTTTGCATGGCCGACTTACGTAGCGACAAGTTATCGCTCTGTAAGGCACAGAGTGCTTGGTCGAGAAACTCATTAATGCCTTGCTCGTTGGGTTCCTGCCCATTCATAAAGAGGCGGCTCAGAATGTGGTAGCCGCACAATTGCGGCAAATCGTCGGGCGAAGCAAGCCATTCAAAAGCCTTCTCAGCGGCAAAAGGCAGGTACTGATAGAGGTTAAACGCCGCCTGTTCGGCAATTTCCACCGTGTCGGTCTGCTCCATCCAGATATCCATCACCTCGGGAAGCATCTGTTCGGGCGGCATAATCATGGTGGCCAGAATCTTACACTCGCGCACGTTCTCTTTCCAAAGCGCGATGGCCAACTCATAGTTTTTGCCCATTTCATCGGCCATTTCGCGCAGTCGCGGAAGTGTTGCGCCCCAGTTCAGTTTGTATTGCAGCCCTTTCTGGCGCATCGACTGTGCCGTTGCTCCGTCCATTACCTGTCGGAACGAACGCTTGATCTCCTTTACCTGTTCCTGTTTCTGCTCGTTGTTCATATCAAAGTTCCAAATTCCGAACTATAGCGCAGCATCTGGTGGTCGTAAGGTTCGTTGTAGTCGACCTCCACATCGATGATGACACCATCCTTGTCGTAAACGGGCATCAGGACGGGGTTGATGAAACCCTTGTAGGGAGCCAGATTCAGCTTCTTATAGCGTGCAAGAACCTCGTTATGAAGCTGTGGGTCTATGCCGACGGCATACTGCTCGACTATCTGTCGGGCAGCCTCATAGTCGCCTTCGCTCTTGATGCGCTGAATCTCTGCTAAGAGTTGTGCTATCAAGTTTCTTAACTGCGCGTAATCCGTTATCTTTAAGTAAGTTTTACCATTTTTCTTCAACAATTGCATTGCATTGCTATGAGCCAGACACCATCGGGCAATGAGCGCACGATTGCGCATGTGAGCCTCTTCAATCAGCCGTCCCGGCTCGATGCGCACCAACTGGGTCAGCAGTCCGTTGAGCATGTAGGTGTAGTACTGGGCTTTGTAGGCTTCTTCATCAGGTGTCAACCCTAACTGAACCAGTTTCTTATCGGCTACAAAATAGAGGCCGAAGAGGTCGGCACGTGCCTCCTCGATGGTATTGCCGTAGGCTTTCAGGGCATCAGAGCTGGTGCCTGGCAGCAGCTGTCCGCTGCCGTGACCCACACATTCATGCAGGTCGGTGTGCAGATTGTCTAACACATCGGCATACTTCTCAATCATTTCCAGCGTCGCGGGGTCGTCAACGAACTCCTCACGGAAGCCGTTGCCACGGGCTGCCTTGTCGTATGCCTCGGTGATGTTGCTAATGGTGATGCTCTTCGAGCCATAGCGTGCCCTGATCCAGTCGGCGTTGGGCAGATTGATGCCAATGGCCGTTGAGGGATATTCCTCACCTCCCAGCATGGCAGCACGGATGACATGGGCCGAAACACCCTTGACAACGGGTTTTCGGAAACGCGGGTCAACGGGTGAATGATCCTCGAACCACTGGGCATGCCGACTGATGATGCGCGTGCGCTCGGTAGCTTCCTCATCAACATATTCCACCAAGCCTTCCCAAGTGCCTTTCAAGCCCAGCGGATCGCCGTAGACCTCAATGAACCCATTAATGAAATCTATCTTAGTATCAAGACATTGCAGCCATTCGATGTTGTATTGGTCGAAGGTTTTCAGGTCACCCGTTCGATAGTAGTCTATGAGTAATTCTATCACCCGCCGCTGCCTGTCATTCTCGGCCACGCCGGCGGCCTTGTCTAACCAATAAATAATATGACTGATGGCGTTGCCATAACGTCCTCCTGCAGTCCAAGGTTCTTCGGTCAGGGTGCCGTCGGCTCCCTTGATGAGCGTCGTGTTGAGTCCGTATGAGGGCGGTTCCTCCTGCCCGTCCTTCAGGGTGGCATAATACTCTTCGGCCTCCTGCTGACTGACGTTCTCGTAGAAATTACAGGCCGAGGTGGCTACTAAGTCCACCCCATCGGCCTTGTTCACCCGCTTGGGCAGCACGTCGGGATTGAAGATAACGGGGAATAGTTCGTCGCAAAGCGCATCGACAGTTTCGCCGTCGCGCAAGGGAAGACGCTCGGGACTCACCATATAGAGCACTTGCCGCAAGTAGTCAGCCGAGAACCCCGGCATAAACTTCTCACAGCCGTAGTGATGATAGATGCCATTGGAGAACCACACCCGCTTCAGATAGACGGCCAACTGGCTGAACTCCTCGGTAGCATGTGGTATGCGATAGTCGGTATAAACGGCTTCAAGCGTCTTGCGGATGCGCAGATTATAGCGTCCGTACTGGTCGAAAGTGATGTCGCGGCCTGCCAAAGTGGCCTGAGAGAGAAAATATACTAACGACTTTTGCTGGACGGATAGTTTATCGAATCCGTCCAGACAATACCGGAGCAGCTGTATGTCGGCAAACCGCTCGCCAGTAAAGAGAATGTCTACCATTGGAAAAAGAGGCTATTTCTTCTTGGATGAGGAGTGAAGCTGGGCATACTGGATGCGGTACTCTTTGGGAGTAATACCCGTCAGCTTGTAGAACGATGCATAGAACGACTGGCGGTTGGAGAAACCAACCATATCGCTCACTTCTTCAATTCGTAAATCCTTGTAACGCTTGTCAATCAGAATCGACATGGCTTCTTCAATGCGATGCTTGTTTACGAAGGAAGTGTAGTTCATGTGGAACTTAACATTTACTACTGCCGAGATATAACGGGTGTTAGTACCAAGATCTTCTGCAAGACGTCGGGCCGAGTACTCCTTGTCCTTGAATTTCTTCTGCATGACGATTACCTCAAGGATTCTGTCCTTGAGATCGTCCATCAGCCTTGGATTGACCAGGCTTCTATAGGCGGCCTCCTTTTCTTTCGGTTCTGTAATGTTGTACTTGGCCATAATGTTTACGGTTAAAATTTAAGTGATTAGTTATTTACGTTTGCAAATTTAATAATTTTTCTCCAACTTACCAAAAAAAACAAGAAGTTTTTCAAATTTCCATCAATATTTTTTTTCAATCTGTTATTATTTTACCGACAAAACTGATTATTTGCAACAAGGAAAGGAGTGAGAACATTAAGAAGAATTTTGCCTACAGCACAATAATATATGTCATTTTTGTATGTTCCTAAATAAAAATTAACTGAATTTTCATACAACTTATCATTTTTTTTTGTAACTTTGCAGCGTTTTTAAGGGTAAATCAATATACGTATTTGCAAATCAAGAAGTTACACATTTTTAAGACGAAAGACGATGAGACAGCTAAAAATTCAGAAGAGTATTACCAACCGCTCCAGCGAAGCGCTTGACAAGTATCTTGTAGAAATCGGTCGTGCCCCCCTGATTAGCATCGACGAAGAAATTGAACTGGCGCAGAAAATCCGCAAGGGCGGCATAGAAGGTGAGCGTGCCAAGGACAAACTTGTTACGGCTAACCTCCGTTTCGTGGTGTCTGTAGCCAAGCAGTACCAGCATCAGGGACTCACGCTGACAGACCTTATTGATGAGGGAAACATCGGTCTGATTAAGGCTGCTCAGAAGTTTGACGAGACACGCGGCTTCAAGTTCATCTCGTATGCGGTGTGGTGGATTCGCCAGAGCATCCTGCAGGCCATTGCCGAGCAGAGCCGTATTGTGCGCCTTCCGCTCAATCAGGTGGGGTCGCTCAACAAGATTAATCACGAAATCAACAAGTTCGAGCAGGAGAACCAGCGTCATCCCTCGGTGAGCGAGCTGGCCGAAGCCACCGATATTGACGAGGATAAGATTGGGCAGTCAATGATGGCCGACGGCCACCATGTGTCGATTGACGCTCCTTTTCAGGACGGCGAGGACAATTGCATGCTCGACGTGATGGCCTCGGGCGAGGATTCGCGCACCGACCGCCACGTGGACCACGAGTCGATGGCACAAGAGCTGAACTCCGTGCTCTCGAAGGTACTCAAGGAGCGCGAGATTACCATCATCCGCGAATGCTTTGGTATCGGATGCCATGAGAAGGGGCTCGAGGAGATTGGCGACCAGTTGGGACTTACCCGCGAACGTGTGCGTCAGATACGCGAAAAGAGCATTGCCAAGCTCCGCGATTCGGGCAATGCAAAGATTCTTATGAAATATCTGGGGTAAAAATTTGGTTGTTCAATATTTTATGAGTAATTTTGGGCTGTGAAAAATTCACGGCCCATTTTTATTGTGCTGCTCTTGCTGGTTCTGGCAACCTGCAAGTCCTTAGCGAAGCCCAGCAGACAAGACTCTATTCTGCTGGAAAGGATATTCTCATTCCAGCGCAACTACACGCATGAGGTGCGCGGCTTTGCCACCAACGTCTATGTGAAGCACCTCTATCAGACTCATCAGCGCAACTTCACCCTCTGGGCCATTCCCACCACGTATGCCATTGCCAAGGGACAGCGCACGTTCGTCAGCGAGCAATACAGCCGCCTGTATTTCCGCAGTATCAAGGACTTCGAGAACATCAGGCAGGTGTACTATACCACCATCCCCCGCAACCGCCGCACGCTGTCGATTCTCTCCGAACTCATCACCCCCAACCTCTACGAGACAACCCTCTACGGCGACCACATTCTCTCTCCTTTCAGCCGCGACAACAAGCGCCACTACGTCTATTCGTCGGCCTACTTAGGCAACGGCAAGGTGCGCCTCTACTTCCGCCCGCGCATCGTGCCCAACACGCAACTGGTGAGGGGAAAGGCCATCGTCAACCGCTCTACAGGACAGGTGGAGCAGCTCGAGATGGAGGGTGAGTTCGACATGATACGCTTCCGCACGCTGACCATGCAGGGCGACTACGGGGTGCGTGCCCTCCTGCCCAAGCTGTGCAAGACGAGCATTGAGTTCAAGTTTGCGGGCAACCACGTCACCTCCGACTTCACCGCCCTTTTCGACTGCCCTATCACCCTGCCCGACACCATCGACGTGAAAGGCGACCGGCAGCTCATTGACTCCATCCGTCCCATCAGTCTCTCGGAAGAAGAGAGTGCCGTCTACCACATCTACGACTCCCTGCACGCCGAACCCGCAGACACAATAGCCGCCGACACCCTCATGGTCGACTCGCTCTACCCCACCCTTGCATCTGTCATGCCGCAATTCACTCAGGCGTCCATGCCCTTTGACACGCTGTCTACGCAAGCCATAGAGGAAGAGGAGAACAAGCACGAACATCACGACCTGTGGAAAGAGATAGGCTGGGACATCATAGGCAGCAACCTGATACACAGCCTTGAGACAGAGAACGAGCGAGGTTCCATCGAACTCTCGCCCCTGCTCAATCCCCAGTACATCAGCTACAGCAGAGAAAAGGGCGTCACATACAAGATGAAACTCTGGGGCGAATACCACTTCAGCCCCACGACCTGGCTAAAGACAAGGCCGAGGGGCGGCTACAGGTTCAGGCTGCACGACTTTTACTTCGACATTCCTATCTGGCTCTACTACACCCCCAAGTCCAACGGTGTGTGGTATCTGAACATCAGCAAGAGCAACCGCATAGGAAGTAGTGACGTGCTGAACGACATCGTTGCCAAAACAGGCGAATCCATCGAGACCGTAGACAATCGTGAGTGGCACTACTTCAACGACCTCATGTACCAGCTGTCGCACAGCATACAGGTGACACCCTGGCTCACGGTGGCTTCCGGTCTTACCTTCCACCACCGTAAGGGCATCCACGACAACACACTTCGCCGCTTGGGGCTGCCCAGCGTGTTTAAGAGCCTTGCCCCAGCCGTGTCCATCAACTGGCGACCCTGGGCAAAGGCCCCCATGTTCACGATTGACTATGAACGCGCCTTCAAGTTCGGCCCCCTGAACATCGACTATGAGCGATGGGAGGGCGACGTAGCAGTCAAGCGCAGACTGCCCAGCATGCAGACCATCAACATGCGGGCAGGTGCCGGCATCTACACCCGCAAGGGCAAGAACCACTTCCTGGACTTCTCCAACTTCCGCGACAACAATCTGCCCGAGGGCTGGGACGATGACTGGTCGGGTGACTTCCAGCTGCTCGACTCCCGTCTCTACAACGAGTCGCGCTACTACATCCGGGGGAATATCTCCTACGAGTCGCCCCTGCTCTGCACCTTCCTCATTCCCGGCGTGGGCCGGTACATCGAGCGCGAGCGCTTCTACTGGAATGGACTCAGCATCCAGAACACACGGTTCTACTCCGAGCTGGGATACGGATTCACTACACGCTACTTCTCCGTAGGCCTGTTTACCAGTTTCCTCAACGTGAAATATCAGGAGATGACGGCGAAGTTCACCTTCGAGCTATTCCGAAGATGGTAGGATATAATCATCAACTTGAGCAACTGACAAATAATTCTTATGGGAAAACCACTAATTGTATATGAGGCCAGCGCGGGAAGCGGCAAGACCTTCACGCTGGCGGCTGAGTATATCACCCTGCTGGTAGATAATCCACAGGCCTACAGGCAGATACTGGCCGTCACCTTCACCAATAAGGCCACCGAGGAGATGAAGACCCGCATCCTGAGCCAGCTCTTCGGCATCTGGCGGGGCCTGCCCGAATCGAAGTCCTATACCGACTTCGTGTGCCGCAAGCTTGACATATCTCCCGACTATGCCGGCAGGCAGGCGGGCATAGCCCTGCACAATCTGCTCCACAACTACAGCTATTTCAGGGTAGAGACCATCGACTCCTTCTTCCAAAGCGTGCTACGTAACCTTGCCCGCGAGCTTGACCTCACGGCTACCCTGCGCATCGGGCTTAACGATGTGCAGGTGGAGGAGATGGCCGTCGACATGCTGATAGAGAGTCTCACCACCACCGATGCCGAGCTGCAATGGCTCATGCACTACATCATCGAGAACATCAACGACGACCGTTCATGGAACGTCATCGGACAGATCAAGCAGTTCGGACGCACCATCTTCCGCGACTACTACAAGCGCGAGAGCAAGGAGCTGCAGCAGGTGATGAGCCAGGAGGGCTTCTTCGAACAATACACGGCCACGCTGCGCGATATTCGCCACAAGGCCGAGAAGCGGATGAAGGACATCGCCGAGTCATTCTTCACCGAGCTGGAAGCCGCCGGTCTCACCGTTGACGACTTTTCGTATGGGAAGAGCGGCTTTGCGGGCTTTTTCCTGAAGCTGCGCGAGGGGCAGTTCGACCCTTCGGTAGTGGGCAAGCGAGTGGCCGACAGCGTGGAGCAACCCGACAAGTGGTGCAAGAAGACGCATCCCCGACGCCTCGACATCTACGCCCTGGCCGAAGGCGACCTGGGGGCTATCCTGCGTCACGGCGTAAACGAACAGCCCCGTCAATGGCGGCTCTTCAAGTCGGCTGAACTCACTTTGCGCCACCTCAACCAGCTGCGCCTGCTGGAGAGCATAGAGAAGAAGGTACGCGAGGAGAACGAGAAGTCGAACCTCTTCCTACTCAGCGACACCCAGCAGCTACTGCACGAACTGATCGACGGCAGCGACTCGCCTTTCATCTTCGAGAAGATCGGTGCCCAGCTGGAGCACATTATGATTGACGAGTTCCAGGACACATCGACTGTGCAATGGCAGAACTTCAAGGTACTCCTCAGCGAGACGATGAGCCACGCAGGAACGAAGAACTTGATTGTAGGCGACGTGAAGCAGAGCATCTACCGCTGGCGCAGCGGCGACTGGAAACTATTGGCTGGCATCGAGGGAGAATTCGGCTCCGAGATGGTGAGCCGCATACCGCTGGAATACAACTATCGCTCATGCCGGAACATCGTTTCGTTCAACAATATCTTCTTCACCGAAGCGGCAAAAATCGAGGAGGTTAGTGCCTATACCAGCGTGTGCCAGCAGGTGCCGGAGGGAAGACCATCGGCGGGCTACGTAGACATCCGGCTCCTTACGGGCGAGGACTATCAGGAACAGACCCTCCGGCAGCTCTGCACCCAGGTAGAGGAACTGCTCGGGCAGGGCATACCGGCCTCCGACATGGCCATCCTTTTGCGCACCAACGCCTACATCCCCCTCATAGCCAACTATTTCATGGAGCATCTGCCAGAGGTTCAGCTGGTCAGCGACGAGGCTTTCCGCCTCGATGCGTCGCCAGCCGTGATGACCATTGTGCAGGCCATGCGCCTACTGGCCCATCCCGACAACGTGATAGCCAAAGCCTACTTAGCCAAGACATGGGCTCAAAAACCCTTGCACACCGATACGCTCGACCACATGCTGCCTACCGGGTTCGACAAACAGAAGACCGACTTACTGCGAATGCCGCTCTTCGAACTGGCCGAACGCCTCTTTACCCTGTTCCATCTGGAACGACTCGAAGGGCAGAGTGCCTATCTCTGCGCCTTCTACGACCAAATTGCTGCCTTTGCCGACGAACAGCAGGGTGACCTGAGTGCCTTCCTGAAGGAGTGGGACGAGACCTTATGTGCCAAGACCATCCAGAGTCCCGAAACCAGCGGCCTGCGTCTCATCTCCATCCACAAGAGTAAGGGACTGGAGTTTCCTACCGTCATCATCCCCTTCTGCGACTGGCGCATGGAGCATAGCGACATCCTCTGGTGCAAGCCCAAGGAGACCCCTTTCAACCAGCTGCCCATCGTTCCCGTAGACTATAGCGCGCGCCAGATGGAAGGCACCATCTATCAGGACGACTATGAGGAAGAGCACCGGCAAAACACGGTGGACAACCTCAACCTGCTCTACGTGGCCTTTACCCGTGCAGCAGATAATCTCTTTGTCATCGGCAAACGCGGGGCAAAGTCGTCTCGTTCAGCCGTCATCGAGCAGGTGCTTCCCCTAATAGACCTGCCCGGCGCACAGCTATCGGGACTCGACGACAGCGAGCAGCCACTCCGCTTCACCTTCGGTACACTCGCTCATCGGCCTCATACACAGAAAGAAGCCGACGGGCAACCCAACGTGTTCCTCACGACACCCGTACCACTCGAAATCAACCTGCAGACCTTCCGGCAGAAGGCGGAGTTCCGACAGAGCAACAAGAGTCAGGAGTTTGCATCTGTAGCCGACGAGGACGATGTGCAGAAGAACTATATCCAGATGGGCAGCGTGCTGCACCATGTATTTGCCAACATACGCACCACCGACAACGTGGAAGAGGCGCTGCGGGAGTTGGAAAACGAAGGCATTCTCTATGATGAGACTGTTACGCGCGAGAAAATCGAGACGATGATTCGCCAGCGTTTCAGCGACCCTCGCATTGCCGACTGGTTCTCGCCCCGATGGACGCTCTTCAACGAATGCACCATCCTCAGCATCGACCCGCAGACGGGGCAGGTGTGCGAGCGTCGTCCCGACCGGGTAATGGCCGACGGCGAAGTAATCATCGTCGTCGACTTCAAGTTCGGTCATCCGCGACAAACCTACCACGACCAGGTGCGCCAATACATGCAGTTACTCGGTTCCATGGGCTATGACAACATCAGGGGCTACCTCTGGTATGTTTACTCCAATGAAATAGAAGAAGTAAGATGAAGAGTTTCTTAGAATATGTGGCCGAAGACATCCTCGGCAAGTACGGCACTAATCTTTCGCGCGTTGCCGTCGTGTTTCCCAACAAGCGAGCCTCGCTGTTCCTCAACGAGCATCTTGCCCGACGGGCCGGACGCCCCATCTGGAGTCCCGCCTACATTACCATCAGCGACCTGTTCCGCCGGCACAGCTCCCTCCAAGTGGCCGACCCCATCAAGCTCGTGTGCGACCTCTATCGGGTATTCATCGAAGTTACCGGCACCGACGAGACCCTCGACCACTTCTACGGGTGGGGCCAACTGCTGCTGGCCGACTTCGACGACCTGGACAAGAACATGGCCGACGCCGAACAGGTGTTCCGCAATCTGCGCGACCTGCATGAACTTGATGCCGCCGACTACCTCACCGACGAGCAGAAGAAGGTCATTCGGAAATTCTTCAGTAACTTCTCCGACGATCACACCACCGAGCTGAAAGAGCGATTCCTGCGGCTGTGGTCGCGCATGGGACAGATTTACACCGCTTTTAACGAGCATCTCGAAGCACAGGGACTGGCCTACGAGGGGGCTCTCTACCGCAAGGTGGCCTGTAGCAGCGACATCGACTTCAGCTACGACACCTACCTCTTCGTGGGCTTCAACCTCCTGCAACAGGTGGAACAGCGGCTCTTCACAACGCTCAGAAAACAGGGACGTGCCCACTTCTACTGGGATTTCGACCACTACTACATGCACGACAACGAGGCCGGCTACTACATTGCACAGTATCAGGCGCAATTTCCCAACGAACTCGATGCCGACAATAACGACATCTACGGGCAGTTCGCCGGTGAGAAGCGCATCACCTTCGTCTCGGCCACGACGGAGAACATCCAGGCCCGATACATCAGCACGTGGCTCCAGCAGGAACGGCGATTCGAGAAAGGACGGCAGACGGCCATCGTCCTGTGCAACGAGGCACTGCTTCCCACGGCCATTCACAGCCTTCCCGACGAGGTGTCGAAGGTGAACATCACCACAGGCTATCCGCTCGCGCAGTCGCCAGTGGCCTCTTTCATACGCCTGCTCATCACCATGCAGACTATCGGCTATGTGCCTGACCGTGACCAATTCCGCCTGCATCACGTCAATGGCGTACTCCGACACCCCTACACCTCTTATATTATAAATAAAGCCACCGACATTTACGATGATCTCAACAGCCGGCACGTCTACTTCCCCGACCGTACCATGCTAGCTTGCGACGAATCGACGGCACTTCTTTTCGAACAACCTTCCACCCGCAATGCTGACCTCCTGTCCTGGCTATGCCGACTACTACAGGCGGCTGCCCTGGGGGTGCAGACACAGGACCCGCTGTTTCAGGAGAGCATCTTCAGGGCCTACGGACTGGTGAACCGCCTGAAGGCGCTTGTGGAGTGCGGCGACCTGCAAGTCGACATAGTGACGCTACAGCGGCTCTTAGGGCAGATGATCAGTCAGACCAGCATTCCCTTTCACGGCGAGCCTGCCGAGGGTATTCAGGTCATGGGCGTTCTCGAAACGCGCAACCTGGACTTCGACCACCTGCTCATCCTCTCCTGCAACGACGGCAACATGCCCAAGGGCGTCAACGACAACTCCTTTATACCTTATAGTATTAGGAAGGCCTACGGGCTCACGACCATAGACCACAAGGTGAGCATCTATTCCTATTATTTCCACCGACTGCTACAGCGGGCAAAGGATGTGACGATACTCTACAACAACGCTACTACCGACGGACATACGGGCGAGATGAGCCGTTTCATGCTACAGCTGATGGTCGAGGGCAAGCATCCTATCTGTTTCAAGACTCTCCAGGCAGGACAGCACCTGAGTCTCTTTGCCCCACCGACCATCGAGAAGACGGAGCCTGTCATGGAGGCACTACAGCGTCACTTCTCCGCAAGCTATAATCCCGATGCCGACAAGCGCCCCCTGCTCACCCCGACGGCCATCAACCGTTATATGCGCTGCCCCTTGCAGTTCTATTATAAGTATGTGTGCAATCTGGAAGAACCCGATGAAACCGACGATGACAGCATCGACAACCGCATCTTCGGCAATATCTTCCACGAGGCTGTACTCCTGCTGTATAAGCAGCTCATGGATCGCAACCGACGCATCACAGCCGATGAAATCGGCCATTTGCTCCGAAATCGTGTTGATATTGAGCGCTGCGTCGACGAGGCGCTACGCACACAACTATTCAAGACGGCCACGATGATGCCGCTCAATGGCTTGCAGATTATCAGCCGCGAGGTCATCATCCACTATCTCCGACTGTTGCTCCAGCAAGACCGGCTGCTCGCCCCCTTCACCATTGTAGGGTTAGAGTGCGACGTGGTGGTGCCCATGAAGCTGTCTGCGGGCAGCGAAACATTCGTCACTTCCATTGGCGGGCGCATCGACCGCCTCGATCAAATCATGGATTCTGGCACGGAAAGGCTTCGCGTTATCGACTACAAGACAGGAAACAGCCGCCCCACGCCATTAGCTGATGTAGAGGCCATCTTCTCTCAGGAGAATCTGGCACGCCACAGCGACTACTATCTTCAGACGTTCCTTTACTCCTGCTTGGTGCGCAAGTCGCCGCAGTACAATCCCCAGCAACTGCCCGTCAGTCCCGCCCTGCTCTTCATCCAGCATTCAGCCGACGACCCGGTGCTTGCTTTTGGCAAGGAACGTATTAACGACGTGGCCGACAACAGCCATCAGTTTGCCGTACTCATCAAGGAAAAGGCCGAAGAGATGTTCAATCCTTCCATTCCCTTCACCCCAACACCCGACCGCACCCGCTGCAGGAACTGCATCTACCGCGAACTATGCCGTGGGTGCTTGATGCCGAAATAGCCGATGCGGTGGTTGCGCCCCTTGCGGCCGAGTGAGCGGAGCGCGTATATGCCTTCGGGTAGGTTGCCTATATGGGCATAGCGGCCCTTGTAGGGAAGGAACGCCAACTGCTGCCCCTGCAAGGTCTCCACGATGATATACTGGGCATCGAGCGTCGAAGGCTTATAGGGAAGCTTTAGCCATTTGCCGTCAGTTATCAGTATATCATCGGTTTGCCAATAGGCCAGATACTCGTCATCGCCTACTTGCCAGAAGTCTGCAATCGCGTCGGCATCAGGTGCCGCCGACTGGCAGGGCATGCTCTCCTGCCCATAGCGGTCGCAGGCTGTCACGGCATAAAATATGCCCTTGTCGGCAGGCACGCTGACAGCCGTAGCGCGTATTCTGGTGGCCACGAGGTTCTGCGCATCATGGATATCAACCGGGTATTGGCGCGAGGCATATACATTATATAATAGGTAGGGGCTGTCGTTGTTGTTGTGTGCCTCCGTCCAGGAAAGCACCTGCCCATTGTGTTCCAGCTGCGCAGGGGCCGAAGGCGGGGTCTTCCGTGCCCACGTCATCGGAGGAATGAGGGCAGGCGTAGCATCAAACTGCTGGGCAAACGTGTAAATACCCTTTATGTTGTCGGTGAGGAACTTCGAGCGGAAGTAGCAGTGCCCCATCCCCAACTGCCGTGCCACGTTCATCTGTCGTGTCACGTCGGTAAGTCCCCACTTGCCTTCGCGGGGATCAAGGAAATAAATGCCCAGCCCGGGCACGACGATGCGCCCTGCGGCCTGCTCCTGCCAGTCGATGGCAAAGGGGAAGAACTGGTTGTCGCGGAAGTACATCATGGGAAACAGCTCGTCCATCAGCCCCATGCGCATCCAAAGCTGCGCATCCTGACTCACGGCGTTGCGGGCGTTCCAACCTCCCGAGCGGTAGCGTAGCAGGTCGCTGTACTTGCCAATGGGCGAACACGACATCTTGACCCACGGTTTGACGGCCTTCACCGTCGTGGAGATGCGGCTCACGATACGGGTAATCTCTTCGCTCCGCTTGTTGCGCTCGGCATTGTTGCGGGCTTTGGGCCAGGTCTCGGGATAGCGTATGTAGTCGAGATGTATGCCGTCGACATCATATCGCTCCACGATGTCGCGGCAGAAGCGCGCCAGATAGTCGGCTGTCTGGGGGTGGGCGGGATTCATGAAAGCCTCCTCGCCTATCTTCTTCACCAGTGAGGGCTGTGTCTTTCTGAGTTGTCTGGCACCGAAACTGTCCCATTTGCCTATGGGAATGGTGACCACCCAGGCATGCAGTTCCATTCCGCGCTGGTGGCATTCGTCGATGACAAGCCTCAATGGGTCATAGCTCGGAGCATGATCGGGCTTGCCTGTGAGGCAGGCGTCCCAGGGTTCCATCGTGGAGGGGAATACAGTGGTGGCACGCACGCGCGCCTGAAACAAGACGGTGTTGATGCCTGCTGATTGCAGTTGGTCGAGCGTTCTCCTGAGTTCATCTTTTTGTCGCTGACCGTTGTAGCTGTGAGGCCAGTCAATGCCTCCAATTGTCGTCAGCCATACGGCTCTTACTTCATGTTTTGTCGACTGTTGAGCTCGTATTGTGAGCAGAAAAGATAGCAGTGCGATGACGATTATCGCTGATTTTTTCATTTATTCCTGTTTTTTGCGTGCAAAGTTATGATATTTTTTCCATATTTCAAATAAAAGCGTTACTTTTGCACGCTGAAAACTAATAATATTACATAGCATTAACAATGATTTCATTTGTATTGAGCTTCATTGCTCTCATTCTGGGCTATCTGTTCTATGGCCGGTTCGTTGAGAAAGTGTTTGGACCGGACAACCGTGTGACACCCGCCGTCGACAAAGCCGACGGTCTGGACTACATTGTCCTGCCTTCGTGGAAAATCTTTATGATTCAGTTCCTGAACATTGCGGGCACGGGCCCCATCTTCGGTGCCATCATGGGAGCCAAGTTCGGCCCGGTGGCCTATCTGTGGATTGTTTTTGGCTGCATCTTCGCTGGAGCCACCCACGACTACCTGAGCGGCATGCTCTCCATGCGCCATGACGGTGCCAGTCTTCCCGATCTGATTGGCCACTATCTCGGCAAGGGGACCAAGAACCTGATGCTGCTCTTCACCGTCCTGTTATTAATTCTGGTGGGCACGGTGTTCGTCTATTCCCCCGCAGAGATTCTGCACAACATCGGAGGCTCCACGATGATGTGGGTCACCGTCATCTTCTGCTACTACATCGTGGCCACGATGCTCCCCATTGACAAGATTATCGGCAAGGTCTATCCGCTCTTCGCCTTCTCGCTGTTGTTCATGGCCGCTGCACTCATGGTGATGATGTTTATGAAGTGGCCCGCCATTCCCGAGCTTTGGGAGCATACGGAGAACATGGGCTTCCGTGCCGATGACAGCTGGACCGACAACATCTTCCCTGCCCTGTTCATCACGGTGGCCTGCGGAGCCATCAGCGGTTTCCACGCTACGCAGAGTCCGCTCATGGCACGCTGCATGAAGTCGGAGCACTGGGGCCGCCCCGTGTTCTACGGAGCCATGATTACCGAGGGTCTTGTGGCACTGATATGGGCCTCGGTTTCTATGTACTTCTTCTATGCGCCCACGCCGGGCTACGAGGAGATGCAGGTGGCCACAGGATTCCACACGTCGGCTCCTGCCGTAGTCAATTTCGTGTGTAACCACTGGTTAGGTCTGCTCGGAGGCATACTGGCCATGCTGGGCGTAGTGGCAGCCCCCATCACCAGCGGCGACACCGCCTTCCGTTCCAGCCGACTCATCGTAGCCGACTGGCTCAAACTGAACCAGCGTCCCATTGCTCACCGCCTCTACATCTGTATTCCTATGTTCCTCTGCTCCATCGGCATGCTCGTCTGGCAGATGGAGAACCCCGACGGATTCAACACCATCTGGCAGTACTTCGGATGGATCAACCAGACGCTATCCGTGTTCACGCTCTGGACGCTCACGGTCTATCTGGCAAGAAACAAGAAGCCATACATCATCACACTCATCCCGGCACTGTTCATGACCACCGTCTGCTCTACCTTCATCTTTGTCTCCAAGCAGGCGCTGCACCTCGATCCCAGTCTTGGCTACCCTCTCGGCATCGCCTGCCTCTTCGTCGCTCTTGTGTGGTTCTTTGTCTGGTACAGAAAATCCGTGTAATCATCCATCCCCCAAACCACCAAACGACCAATCCCCCAAACCACCAAACGACCAATCCCCCAAACCACCAAACGACCAATCCCCCAAACCACCAAACGACCAATCCCCCAAACCACCAACGTATATCAAAATTATGCTTTCAACAGAAGAACTTGTCGACAGACTGATAGATCTGTCATTTGCCGAAGACATCGGCGATGGTGACCACACCACGCTCTGCTGCATCCCCGAGGAGGTGATGGGCAAGAGCCTCTTACTCATCAAGGAAGACGGCATCCTGGCCGGTGTCGAAGTAGCCAAGGAAGTGTTCCGCAGGTTCGACCCCGGCATGCGGGTCGAGATACTCATGCCCGACGGCACGCCCGTGAAGAAGGGCGACATTGCCATGATAGTAACCGGACGAGTGCGCTCGCTGCTACAGACGGAGCGGCTCATGCTCAACATCATGCAGCGCATGAGCGGCATCGCCACCATGACCCACCGCTACGTACAGCGACTCGAAGGCACCGGCACCCGCATCCTCGACACCCGTAAGACCACCCCCGGCATGCGCATGCTCGAGAAGCAGGCCGTCAAGATTGGCGGCGGATGCAACCACCGCATCGGCCTCTTCGACATGATTTTGCTCAAGGACAACCACATCGACTTTGCCGGTGGCATCGTCAACGCCATCGACCGCTGCCACGCCTATCTACAGGAGAAGGGCCTCAATCTGAAGATTGAGATAGAAGTGCGCTCGTTCGACGAGCTACAGCAGGTACTCAGTCATGGCGGCGTAGACCGTATCATGCTCGACAACTTCTCTGTACCCGACACAAAGAAAGCCGTCGAACTCATCGACCACCGCTACGAAACCGAGTCGAGCGGCGGCATCACCTTCGACACCATCCGCGACTATGCCGAGCAGGGCGTCGACTTCATCTCTGTCGGTGCCCTGACCCACAGCGTAAAGGGACTCGACATGAGCTTCAAGGCCGACCACAGTTCCAAATTAATCATTGAGGACTGATGAAACTGAATCTGACAAAAGCCCCACTGGCCAGTACCATCGGGGCCTTCCTCTGTCTTTGGGCATTGCTCATCCCCGTCTCCACCTACGCCTGCACCAACTTCATCGTCGGCAAGAAGGCATCCGTCGACGGCTCCGTCATCTGCACCTACAATGCCGACGACTACGGCATGTTCATCGGACTGGCCCACTACCCTGCCGCCAAGCACAAGAAGGGCGAGATGCGCAAGGTCATCAACTGGGACGACCACCACTACATGGGCGAGATTGCCGAGGCCGAAGAGACCTACAACGTCATTGGCAACATCAATGAGTGGCAGGTCACCATCGGCGAGACCACCTTTGGCGGACGTGAAGAAATGGTTGATACAACCGGCATACTCGACTATGGCTCACTGATTTATATCACCTTGCAGCGTGCTAAGACGGCACGCGAGGCCATCAGCATCATGACAACGCTCGTAGAGCAATACGGCTATGCCTCCGAGGGAGAGACCTTTACCATCTGCGACCCTAACGAAGCATGGATCATGGAGATGATGGGATGCGCCAGCGACCGCAACCTTTCTAAGGAGCGCACCGTCTGGGTGGCCATGCGAGTACCCGACGACATGATTTGCGCTCACGCCAACCAGAGTCGTATCAGCCGGTTCAACATGAAGGACAAGGCAAACGTGCAGTACTCGAAGAACGTGGTGAAGTATGCCCGCACGATGGGATGGTACGAGGGAAAGGACGAGGACTTCTCCTTCTGCAACACTTACGCCTTCCCCGACTTCAGTGGTCGACGCTTCTGCGATGCTCGTGTGTGGAGCTTTTTCAACCGTTTCAACGGCGATATGCAGCGTTATGTGCCTTGGGCTGAGGGCAAGCAGAAGGATGCCGAACCCATGCCGCTGTGGGTGAAGCCCGACCGTCTGCTGAGCGTCGCCGACGTGGAAACCGCCATGCGCGACCACTACGAGGGTACGCCCTTCACGCTCGAGACCGACATAGGCGGCGGCATCTGGCAGATGCCCTACCGCCCCACACCGCTCTATTTCACCGTCGACGGCACGAAGTGCTTCAATGAGCGTCCCACATCGACCCAGCAGACTGGATTCAGCTATGTATCGCAGATGCGTTCGTGGCTGCCCCGCGAGGTAGGCGGCGTACTGTGGTTTGGCAATGACGACGGCAACATGGTGCCCTATACCCCAGTCTACTGCTGTGCTACCGAGGCTCCCGTGCCCTACAACACCCCGGGTGCCGATGCCCTGAGTTTCTCGATGTTCAATGCCTACTGGGTGCAGAACTGGGTGTCCAACATGGTCTATCCACGCTATTCGCTCATGTTTCCCACTCTGCAGGAGGTACGCGACTCGCTCGACGCGAGCTACTTCGCTGCCCAGAAGGAGGTCGAGGACAAGGCAATAGCCTTGACGGGCGAGGCAAGAATCAAGTATCTCACCGACTACACCTCCACGAAGGCCAACGAGATGCTCGATTGCTGGCAGAAGTTAGCGGTCAAGCTCATCGTCAAGTACAACGACATGATTGTAAAGCCCGAAGAAGACCATCGTTTTATGCGCACGCCCGAAGGCTTGGGCGTAAGGGTTACGCGCCCCGGCTACCCGGAGAAGTATGCCCGCGAGCTGATTCGCCAAACGGGAACCAAGTTCGTTGTGCCTACGGAGTAAAAAGAAAGAAAAACAAAACAAAACTAGATAAAACCCGATTTGATCGGTTCTTTTCTGGTTTTGTTTTGTTTTATTTGTTTTATTCTGTTTTCTTTCAGCCGCGAAGCGGAAAGACAACTACCATTCGTCTTCGGCCCAGACATCCCAGGAGTAGCGCGATTCCGGGTCGCGCTCACCCTCGCCGTCCACGCCGCCATAGCCGATTCCCTTGTCGGGCGATTCTACTCCAGAGCCTTCCATCAGCGGCTCACCCCAGCATGCTAACAAGGCAATCTTCGGTGCTTGATATTCCTTTTTCATTTGATTACGATTTTAGAGGATTTCCGAATCCCCGTTGTTCTGCCATTTCTGATGTACACGCCCTTCTTTAATTGACCATTGACTAAGGACTGACGATTAACCATGCGGCCCTGTAGGTCATAGACCTTTCCCATTGGCTCCGACTCTGCCGGAACTAACGTTTCGGGGGATTTCCGAATCCCCGTCACCTCCCCGCCGAAGCTCAGCGTGATGCGGCTCCCGGCACTTTCTGCCTCGGTCAGCACGTCGTACAGCTCGAAGTAACCCCGGAATGCCTTCATCTTCGTCAGTCCTGTAGAGTACCAGAACTTGTTGTCGCTCAGGAACAGGTTGTTCTCCGGCACAGGGGTATTGGCCGTGTACGTACCCGTGAAGAAGCCGCGTTCGGCCTTCTTCTTGCCCACCTGCACCATAGGCTCCTCCTCCACCTCAATGTCCACGCCCTCAAGGCTGAAGCCACTGATGTCCGTGCCAGTCCTGATGATGTAGGGGTGGTTGGCCTCCAGTTCCGTCACGTTGGTGAATCCAATGCTGATGCTCACGATGTCGCCATCGTCATCCTCCTCCGACGACCAGCTGGTGAAGTCGGCCAGCTCCACATCATTGCCAAAGACCGCTTTCACCTGTTCCTCCGTCATGGCGAAAGGCAGGCAGATGGTACTCCACTTCCCCGCCTGGATGGTGCGCAACACCCGGACATTCACCCCCTCCGCATCCTCGGGCATGGTAGTAGCGTTCTCGTCGAGCACGATGGTGTGTGCCTCGACCACATGCACGGTGAATGTCACGTCGGGGGCCACGTCCTTGTCGGTCATGTTATAGCCGAAGGTAATCCCGCTCAGCATCACGTCGTAGTCGCCCAAGGGTACGTCATCGGCCACGGTGAAGTACACCGAGAGTAGGTTGTCCACATCCGAGCCCGTGATGGTCTCAGCCGACGAGACGGGGATGGTGGCCACGCCCGAGGCATCCACGTCGCCGACGACCGACATGGCGTTCTTCCACTGGCCCGATAGAGTGTAGTCGCCCGTGGTAGAGAATCCCGTGGAGGGAAAGTTGACGTCAAACTGCAATGAGATGTAGGTGTCGGCCTTGCCGCCCTGCAGACTGAGGCTGAACGCCACCGTCTCACCGGGCAGAGCCTCCACGTCGCTCACCGTCACCGTCTGTGCGCTTGCCGCTCCGCACAGGGTGCAGAGGGCAAGCAAGCTCAAAAAAGTCTTTTTCATATATTTGTTCATTTTGTCAGGTCTATTTTCTTGGCCGCATGCTGCAGAATGAGCGAGGCATCCTGTGCCGACTGCTCGCCGTCGCCGTTGGCATCGGCGGCCTTCTTCTTGAATCCCTCCTGGTTGTCGCCGAACTTGCGGGCCACATACTGGAGAATGAGCGAGGCATCCTGCGCATTGATCTCGCCGTCTCCGTTCACGTCGCCTTTCCTCGTCACCTCGCCCACGCTGAGGCTGGCCTCCGTCTCAGGCTCCTTCTGCTCCACGTTGCCCGCCATGTCGGTGGCCACGCAGTAGAAGTGATGTTCCACGCCCTCGTAGAGCTTCACCGTGGCCGCGGTGCCTACCGCCATGTTCTCTGCGGCCTTGAACCAAGCCCCGCTGCCATACTGCACATACACGTCGTAGCGCCACGGGCCGCTCAGCTCGTCCGTCGCCTCGATGGTTACCGTGGCCGTCTCGCTGTCTTCCACCTGCTCCACGCTGGTAATGTGGCTCACGGGGGCGATGCGGTCGATGACGTTCGTCCAGGTGGGAGTCATGATCACATCATTATTATCGAAAACGATACCCGCACGGTTATTGACTTCCGTACCATGTTCCAGTCCTGGCTTCAGTTGGATGTCGTACATCACTTCACCGATACCTTGCCCGTCGGTATTCACGGGCAGCACGCCGTCCATCACATACTGCGTCGGTTCCATCGTCATTGGGTCGAGGCTCGATATATGCCAGCGGGCAATACCCGTCTGTTCGTCGAACGTCCCTTCCACCTGCGCAATGGCATTAATCTCAGGTCGCATGTCGATGGTGGTCACAAAGTTCTTCTCACCCGTCAGTTCAGCACTCTTCTCGCCAATCCTCACCCGTGTTGGTGCGAATGTTGAGAGGTCGAACTTCGTGGCATCCAGCGTGTCTGCAACAGAGATATTATGGGCTGGAGCTGTAGCAATCTCTGGGTCATTCTCGAACTCAATGGTGTAGTACACCTCATTTTTTCCGTCTTTTATCGCATGGCTGCTTGATTCGGCGGTATAACCGTAAATATCATTCGGGTCGCCAGGAATAACACTTAATGCATCACCATGAGTTGTATTACATTCAGGTTTGTTTTTAATGCAAGCTTTTCTGTTGTCCTCTGCAATATAGTTAAGATTTAATTGCTTACTCACTTCATAAGCAGATCTGCATGCTGGAAGTTCTTTCTTAATACAATTATCAGCCCAGCTAGAACGTCTTGCGCTATTACGTATTACATTATTATCCCAGTTGTCAGGAACAACAAGATACACAGATACAGAACGATGTGTATCATCCATTTTTACCTCTACTGTCACTTCGTTTGTTCCAGGACGAAGGTCTGGGCTGATAGAAGCCCAGTGTATACAGGGTGTGCTGGGCATAAAATCTTCATCAACAGCTTTTACAAAGAAATATTTGTCGCCAGAAAGGGCCATGTTTCTATTTACGACTGTAGCAAGCGATTCAGTGTATTTATCACTAAGGATGTTCTTATAATACTTATGCAAATCATAACCATTCACTTTCGTATAAGCTAAATAAGAATAATCCTGAGTATAGATTAATATACTCATCGGGACATTGTATGCTGTCATGTTGCCCAGATTATTAATCTTGAATACAAATTTGTTCGTATCCCATTTCATGAATGTAGAATTGAACGAAACGGTTGTATCAAACTCAATATCCATTGCTTCGTCCACTTTAACACATTTCTCCACTACCAGATCTCCTTCCGAAAAGTGGAATACAGCCTTGTACTCGCCGAGCATAGCTCCGTTGAAATCGAACTTGACGCTTGTGGTGGCATTGCCCTCGTGACCTATCTCTGTAGAAGTGATGATGTTGTTGCCAAATACCAAATCAACAGATGTTAGCTCGTCGAAGCCGTTACCCTCGAAGGTGATGGTCGTAAAGCCTCCATTGCCCACGACACTGACATCCTGAAGGAGAACAGCGTAGCGGTCGATATGCTCGTAGTCGATATTAATAGTCTCACCCTGAGTAGCTGCCACATCGTGCAAGGCCACATAATAAGTACCGTTCTCTTTGACATGGCATCCACCCCATTTCACGACATCAGAGCCAGAGGCACTATATACCTCCTGCCCCGTCGGCGAGAAGAGTTGCAAAGTGGCGGCAAGGTCGAGCTTGAACGAAAGGCTGTCGCCTCGCTCTGCCGTTACTTGATACCACTTGATTTTGTTTTCTTCTGGCCAGGCCGTTGTCTCCCTTGCGCCCGACTCCAAGGTCTTAATGACATTTACCTCCTGACTTACGTTATAGTCGGCATAGTCCTTGGCGACATCAGTAAAGCGCATAGCCACATCATAGAAGCGCAGATGGATGGTGTTCCTGGCATAGACCATCGGCTTACCACTACTCACGTCGAAATGGAACAGAGAACTACGGAACGGGCGCGACTCTACGGGCAGCAACGACATGAGTTGTAATGGATTCACTTCTGCTGGCAGTGTGACGGTTCTTGCCTGCTCTACATCGTCATCATTCAGCCAGTATTGATACCAGTTGATGCCGTTGCCACCAAGAGGAACTTTTAGGAAGAAGCGGGTCTGTACCTTCGTATTGGTGCCGTGGTCGTTGTAAAGCATACAACTGATATAATGTAGCCCTTCTTCAAGTTTTGTTAGGTCAATGTCGAAGTGATAGTTGCCACCATTGCTCACCACATTGGCATCGCTACTGAAAGGACTGTTGTCAATGGCATAGATGAAACGCATTTCGCCTAATTCATCCGTGCTCGTGACACGCATGAAATAGGACATATAACTGCTTGACAAGGCCCCACTTGGTGTGACTGCCTGCAACTGTATACGATGCAGACCGTCGGTGAGGTCTTGCATGTCGAGGTTCCAGTGAATGACACCCCCCTGTTGTGACAACTTTTCTATGTGCCGCAACTGTCCGTCAACAGTGCAGATACAATTCAGTTCGTCATCGACATTCACCTGGGCTGTCTTCAAAAAGTAGCTGGTCGAAGGTGTTGACGTGGAGCCATCATTATACTTGGCCTGATAGTAGAACCGATGGAATCCGTCACTCAGCAATGAAGCATCGACCTCAAACGTACCATTGATTAGCGTTGTCTCATGGACGTCGTTTTCATCATCAAACCAGTAATACCCCTTGATGGTAGTATCTGCCTCTGGCATCTTGACAAAGTAGCTGTGATAGCTACCCGACAATGAACCATTGTCAGTCATTGCTACTACCTGCAACACATGCAATCCATCATCAAGATTGCTCGCATTAAGATCCCAGTGGATGGTGCCCCCATCAGCAGACAACAACTCCCGATATACCTGTTTCCCGTCAATCATACAAATACAGGTAGACTGGCCTGAAGAGACCGTACTTGTGGTTTTCAGGAAATAACAGGTGGTTGGCGAAGAGATGTTACCATCCCTTTTCGCCACCAAATAGTGGAAAGTATGAATGCCGTCGTCAAGGGCAGATGCGTCCACGTCGAACGCCCCCTGAACCATAGGGGATGTATACGGCTCCCCTTGCTCGTTGTCGAACCAATAATAGCAGTTATAATCTTCTGTCTGTCCCCTTGCAAGGCCGTGCAGGCAAAGCAGAATGAACGTTATCATGTATTTTCGCATAGGCGTACCCTTTCTTGGCGATTAGATTCTTTGTATTATACACTTATTAAGCTTCTGGGCAATTACTCTGCTGCCTTCACCTCTATATCTACGCTCAACTTACCGTCAGCGGTAGTCTTGGCGGCAACTTTACACTTGGTAATCTGTGGGCTCAGAATACGGGTGTCGTAAGGAATGTTTCCACCGTAGATGCCAATTTCCATGCCGTCGATACCCACATACTCACTCTTCGCCTCGTCAGTCAACTCATAGAAAGTGTTGGGCTTGAAGAGGGCATTGACTTGCTCCTGTGAAAGTGCTGTATTAGTGGTTTTCGAGATGTTCTCAAAAGGAGAACTTGCACCGTATGACCATCCTACACAATAAGTTGCCATACATGTACCACTTAGTCGCTGACTGCCAAAACCTGTATAATAAGCATTTAAAATACAATTCTGGAAGAAAGCATTACGAATGTAGATAATATCATTCGGAATTATGCAGTTTGTAAACTCCATAGTACCGCCGTATTGATTAGATGGACTAGTTACAACACAACTGATGAAACTGGCCGAACTGTTTTGTGGCAAAACAATTCTGGTGACAATATTACAATGAATGCATGTCAGCGAATTAACAGTGTTGCCAAAATTAGAGTTCTCAATAGTGGCAAATCGGCACTTTTGCAACATGGCATTGTTCAGTGTTCCATAAAAGGTGATAGTGCTTTCATGATAAATGCCCTCAATGGTCAGATGCTCACTGATGGTGTCTGCTATGTTGATATTGAAGTTACCAACAATCTGTGTACGGAATGCTCCTGTAATGGTGTCTTCTTCGACTCCAGCCCCACGCAAAGTTATAGCCTTGTCTATGTTGGCGGCATTATAGCGTCCGCTGGCAAGGGTTATGATGTCACCATGGTCTGCTGCCTCCATGGCCTGCCTCAGCGAGTTGGCTCCATGAAATACAGAAACTTCACCTTGATGGCTCAGCGTGGCGACTAAAGAACTCTGTGCAAAGGTTGCGGTAGCGGCCACTATGGCGGCTACGAGCGAAATGAATAACTTTTTCATAATCTATACATTTTTATTTGGTTAATACTAATTGTTCCTAATCTCTCTTTGGGGAAACCTGCACCAGACCTATGGGCAAAAGAATAGCGCAAGCTCTGCCATACGCCAGCCGAGGTTTGGAACATACCTACAAGATACTATGGAGAGCCTGCGCTTTGGGCGCAAGCTTCTCTGTATCTTGTTTTTGCTCGTTCACTTTTCCGAGGTTCCAATTCGACTGGCGATTGAGCATATAAAAATGTATGTGCATCTGATTGCACGGGGCAAAATTACAAATAAAATCGAAATCAGCAAAGAAAAATGGAGAAAAATTTGGTGGGAAACGAAAAACATCGTATATTTGCAATGTCAAAGCTGATGTTTTGACTATCCGGTAAATTTTCTAAGTATATAAACTTGGAATTCCGAGAGGGCAAGCCTTGATCGACACTACCCACTATTTTAAAAGCCACCATGGGTGGCTTTTATTGTTCATAATAATTTTTGAGAATTCTATAATATGAAGTGGAGCGTGCCACGAAGTCTGCACCTCGTAAAGTCCTTAATTTAGCCAATTCCTCAGTTATGCCGTTTTCCATGAAATAATCAATGTACAAATGAGCAAATAAAAATGTACATGCATCGCAATGCACGGGGGCAAAATTACGAATAAATTCGAAATCGGCAAAGAAAAATGGAGAAAAATTTGGTGGGAAACGAAATTATTCCTATCTTTGCATTGTCAGAACAAACGTTCTGGCTAACCGGTAAGCTTCCGAGAGGAGCAAGACTTTATCGACACTACTCCATTTTGAAAGAGCCACATCGTTGGCTCTTTTGTTATTTGTAGTACTTCTTTGAGAAGGAAATAATGAAATTTCTGTCGACAATAGTTTGCCTTGTTATAGAGATGTATTTATTCCCCTTTAATACAACCACTTCACGAGCTTCATGGCTTCGTTCAAAAAATGAAAGAATAGCACGTGCCAACAATCCCGCCCTGTAGTCTGTTGCGATGTTTAACAGAACACGGTTACTTTGTCCAACAGATTCAGAAAGTCTATTGTCTACAGACCCCTTTCCTATAATCGTTTTTAAGTCAAACATTTTATAGACACCTTTGCGTTCAAATATAAAATCTGCCGTTCTGATACCAGATGGATTGGGAAGAATGAATACACGATACCCTATTTCTACTGCTTTGCGTGCCGCGTTCAGCAAGTTTTCGTAGTCTTCGCCTTTTTCACCGCCAACAGAATAGATTTCTTGCTCGTCTTTCACTGGATGGAACTCACTACTGGACACAATCAACTTCAACTGGCGGACAAACTCGGCACCCGTCAACTCATGCAGTTTTGCAAGTTCAAGTGATATGTCTTTCATTTAGTAGAAGAGTAAATTAAAAGTATGTGCATCGAAATGCACGGGGCAAAATTACGAATTAATTCGAAATCGACAAAGAAAAGTGGAGAAAAATTTGGTGGTAAACGAAAAACTTCTTATCTTTGCATTGTCAGAACAAACGTTCTGGCTATCCGGGCAGAATCCCGAGAGGAGCAAGACCATATCGCCACTACTCCATTTTGAAAAGGGTTGCATTGCAGCCCTTTTATTGATTATATCTTCGTATGAAAGTTTTCAAGAAGTCTTTGTTTTCAACAGAACTACGTTTGAGCAAAATGGATTTGTTGCCTTTGAATACAAAAACTTCCACAGCATTCGGATTTATCTCATAATACTTCTTGATACAACGTGCTAAAGCCGTCGCATTATAATCTGTTGCCATATTCAATAGAATATGATTGGCTTGCCCTACCGATTCTTTCAAGCGGCTCATGACTGAGGATTTCCCATAGATGGTCTTTAAATAATACATTTTAAGGATGCCATGCTGTACCAAGATGAAATCGGCAGTTCTGATACCTTTTGGATTTGGCAGGATATACACTCAATAGCCATGACCTACTGCTTTGCGTGCCGCGTTCAGCAAGTTTTCGTAGTCTTCGCCCTTTTCACCACCAACAGAATAGATTTCTTGCTCGTCTTTCACCGGATGGAACTCACTACTGGACACAATCAACTTCAACTGGCGGATAAACTCGGCACCCGTCAGCTCATGCAGTTTTGCAAGTTCAAGTGATATGTCTTTCATTTAGTAGAAGAGCAAATTAAAAGTACGTGCATCGAAATGCACTGGGGCAAAATTACGAATAAATTCGAAATCGGCAAAGAAAAATGGAGAAAAATTTCAAGAAGTCTTTGTTGTCAACATTTCCCATAGATGAGTAACAGGCTATCCTATACTACATTTTTTTCAAAAAAGGGTGACAGGGTGACAGAATGCCGATAAACAGGGCGTTTGCACCCTTTTGTAAGGGTGACAAGGGTGACAGAAGGGTGACAGGTTAAGAGGGGGAAAAAGCCGTATTTGCAGATAAATTCTCGAGAGAATTGAGCAGCAAGTATGCTATTTAGCAAAGACAAAGAGGTTCTTTACACTCAAATTCTCTCGAGAATTCAAGTGTCCGGATGGAGGTGTCGGACAGCAGGAATCCTTGAAAAATTACGGCAATTATATAAAAATATTCTTAAAGTGGCAAAAACAGCTTGCTTATTTGCTGCATATTCACAATATTTTTGTACCTTTGCAGCCAAAATTGCAATTTTATCATTATATATCATGATTCTTGACAAGATAGACCAACTTCTGAAAGAAGTACAGACATTGAGTGCAAAGAATGCCGAAGAGGTGGAGCAGCTGCGACTGAAGTACCTGAGCAAGAAGGGCGAGATTACTGCCCTGATGAACGACTTCCGCTCTGTGGCCGCCGACGAGAAGAAGACTATCGGCATGAAAATCAACGAATTGAAGACGCTTGCCACCGAGCGCATCAACCAGCTGCGCGAAGAATGCCAGACGCAGGAAGCAGGCGACGAGAACATTGACCTGACGCGCACTCCCTACCCCATCCAGTTAGGCACACGCCATCCACTCACCATCGTGACCAACGAGATTATCGACATCTTCTCGCGCATGGGCTTCGTGCTGGCCGACGGGCCAGAGGTGGAAGACGACCTGCACGTGTTTACCAGGATGAACTTCGCCGCCGACCATCCGGCACGCGACATGCAGGACACGTTCTTCATCTCACAGCATCCCGACGACGTGACGAAGAATATCCTTCTGCGCTCGCATACATCATCGGTACAGGCGCGCGTGATGGAGAAGATGCACACGGAGGATGGCAAACTGACGGCCCCCATCCGCGTCATCTGCCCGGGACGTGTCTATCGCAACGAGGCTATCACGGCCCGAGCCCATTGTTTCTTCCATCAGGTGGAGGGCCTTTACATCGACAAGAACGTATCGTTCACCGACCTGAAGCAGGTGCTGCTGAGCTTTGCCCGCGAGATGTTCGGCCCGGACACGAAGATTCGTCTGCGTCCCAGCTACTTCCCCTTCACCGAGCCTTCAGCCGAGATGGACATATCCTGCTTCATCTGCGGCGGCGAAGGATGCGGTTTCTGCAAGCATACGGGCTGGGTGGAGATCTTAGGCTGCGGCATGGTAGACCCGAACGTGCTGGAAGAATGCGGCATCGACTCGAAGCTCTACAGCGGCTATGCTTTTGGCATGGGCGTAGAGCGCATCACCAACCTGAAATACCGCGTGAGCGACCTGCGCATGTTCTCTGAGAACGACACCCGGTTCCTGCGTGAATTTGAGTCGGCTTAAGCCCTAAATTTTTATCCCCGTTGTGCCTGGCTCGCCAAAGAACATAGAAGAAGCAGCCTTGTGGAACCCTAATTACATAAAGGTAATGACAGCGAACTTCGCGCTGTTCTTTGCCTTTTATGTTTTAACCCCCTTGCTGCCACTCTACCTGAGTGAGACCTTTCACGCCACCAAGGACGTGATAGGGCTGGTACTCTCTGGCTACACCATCACCGCCTTGCTGTTCCGCCCTTTCAGCGGCTACGTGGTCGACACGTTTCCCCGCAAGAAGGTGCTGCTCTTGTGCTATGTGTTCTTTGCCGTGTTCTTCGCGGGCTATCTCGGAGCCAGCACGCTCCTGCTGTTTACGATTGTCAGGACGCTGCACGGAGGGCCGTTCGGCGCGCTGACGGTGGCCAACTCGACAATGGCCATCGACGTGCTTCCCTCGTCGAGACGCAATGAGGGCATAGGTTATTACGGGCTGAGCAACAACCTGGCTATGGCCATTGCACCCACCATCGGCATCTTCATCTACCATCAGACGAGCAGTTTCACGCTGCTCTTCTGGATAGCACTCATCGTGGCCACTACGGGACTGGCTGTTGATGCAACGGTGAAGGCCCCTGAAGGGAAGGGCAGTACTATTCCCGAACAAAGCTCGCCTCCCCTTCCGAGGAGGTCTGTCTCCCTCGACCGTTTCTTCCTGCTGCGGGGCTGGCTATTAGGTGCCAACATGGTGTTCTTCGGTTTCTGCTTCGGGGTGCTGAGCAACTATCTGGCCATCTACGGCAAAGAGCGGCTGGGCATTACGGGCGGGACGGGAACCTACTTCATGCTCTGCTCCATCGGACTCATCCTTTCACGACTGCAAGGGGGAAAGGCACTTCGGCAGGGACGGCTCACCCATAATGCCAGCGAAGGCATGGTGATTTCATTAGTGGGCTATACGCTTTTCATCCTCATGCCCACCATCGAGCATCTCTTCCTGCCTGGCCTGTCGGTACTGACCCTGTTTGGCTACTACGCATCGGCTTTGCTCATCGGCTTAGGCAACGGCCATCTATGGCCTGCTTTCCAGAACATGATGATTTCCATGGCCCACCACAACGAAAGAGGAACAGCCAACAGTACTATCCTGATTTCGTGGGACATAGGCATGGGACTGGGCATACTGGCAGGTGGTGTCATTGCCGAGCTTCTCGGTTACTCGGCAGCATTCTGGAGCGTGGCTTTGGTCAATGGCTGCGGCGTACTGCTCTATTTCGTAAAAACCCGGCAATTCTTCGAAAGCAGGCAGATTTTGAGTTGATGCGAAACGGGGTCAACCACCGTTTCGCGTCTTTTTAGCTCAAATTAATACAATATTCTTGCGTATGTAAAGAATAATACGTAATTTTGCAAAAACTATACGGATTACGTAATTTTGTAACAAACTATGAGAACAAAGTTTATTGCAGGCCCCTGCGTGATAGAATCGGCTGAACTGTTGGACACAGTGGCCGGGAAGTTAGTTGACATCAACAAGAAATTAGGTACTGAAATCATATTCAAGGCCTCGTTCGACAAGGCCAACCGTACATCTCTGCACTCCTTTCGCGGCCCCGGCCTTGAGAAAGGACTGCAGATGCTGGCCGACGTGAAGAGTAAATACGGACTGCAGATACTGACCGACATTCACGAGGCTTGGCAGGCTGCACCAGTAAGCGAGGTTTGCGACGTCATTCAGATACCGGCATTCCTCTGCAGGCAGACCGACTTGCTGGTTGCCGCAGCCAGGACGGGCAAGACGGTGAACATCAAGAAAGCCCAGTTCCTGTCGGGGCGCGACATGAAATACCCCGTTGAAAAGGCCCAGGAAGCCGGCGCAGGCGAGGTGTGGCTGACGGAACGCGGCAACATGATGGGCTACGGCAACTTGGTGGTGGACTTCAGGAACATCCGCGACATGCTCGACATCGTGCCTACCGTCATCATGGACTGTACCCACAGCGTGCAACGTCCCGACTCAAAGGACGGGAAGACGGGTGGCGACCGTCGCTTTGTGGAGCCGATGGCACTGGCCGCCAAGGCATTTGGAGCCACGGGCTACTTCATGGAAGTACACCCCACCCCTGACGAGGGACTTAGTGATGCCGCTAACATGCTGGAACTCGACAAATTAGAAGGTCTCATTAAGCAACTTCTTTAACTCCTTCCCCACGACGATTCAACGTTATGACAATAAGAGAATACGGAATACAATGCATACTGGAAGAGGCTGAAGCCGTGAGAAGACTGGCCGCACAGCTTGACGAGCATTTTGAACAGGCCGTGGAAATCATGTACGGCTGTCTGGGCAAGGTGATCGTAACGGGCGTAGGCAAGAGCGGACATATCGGTGCCAAGATTGCCGCGACGCTCTCTTCTACGGGCACCCCGTCGTTCTTCATCAACCCGCTCGATGTCTATCATGGCGATCTGGGCGTTATCACCCACGATGACGTGGTGCTGGCCATCTCCAATTCCGGGCAGACCGACGAGCTGCTGCGCTTTATCCCGATGGTGCTTCACATGCAAGTGCCCATCATCGGCATGAGCGGCAACCCCCAGTCGCTGTTAGCAAAGTATTCCACCTGCCATATACACGTGCAAGTAGACAAGGAGGCGTGTCCGCTGAACCTTGCGCCTACGAGTTCGACGATGGCCCAGCTTGCTATGGGCGATGCCCTGGCCGTGGCCCTGATAGAGAAACGTCACTTCCGTCCGCAAGACTTCGCCCAGTTCCATCCGGGCGGGGAATTAGGAAAACGTCTGCTGACCACCGCACAGGACGTGATGCGAAGCGACGACATGCCCATACTGCCACCCGACATGCACCTTGGCGAGGCAATCATCCTCGTGAGCAAAGGCAAATTAGGGCTTGGTGTGGCTGAAGTGGACCACCGCATCGTGGGACTCATTACCGACGGCGACATACGCAGGGCAATGGAACGCTGGCAGGCTAAGTTCTTCGACCACACAGTGGCCGACATCATGACGAGAACCCCCAAGACGGTTACGCCACAGACCAAGATTACCGAGATACAGGACATCATGCAACGATATAAAGTACACTCCGTGTTAGTAGTCGACAACGAACAACGGCTGCTCGGCGTGGTTGACCACTACTCCTGCATGATATAAAAAAGATAATAAATATCATGACTTCGCCAATGAATAGCACTAAAAGATTCTTCATCATACTCCTGCTCACCTTGCCTGCCATCAACATGGCAGCAAGCAGTTTCCTGTTCAAGACCCTGGATGCCAAGGACGGACTCACCTCCAGCCAAATCAATGCCATCTTGAAAGACTCGCGAGGCTTCATGTGGATGGGCACTCCCGCAGGTCTCTACAGGTACGACGGCTATTCGTTTAAGCATTTCCAGAGCGATTCACAGGATGGTTCCTCATTACCAAACAGTTATATTTACGACATACAGGAAGAACGAAACGGAACGCTTTGGATCCAGACCCCGGCAGGCTACTGCATTTACAACCCTCAAACCGAGAGTTTCGAGCGGGACATGAACCAGAACTACAAGCGGATGGGCATCGACGACATGCCCTCCATCGTCTACATAGACAGCCATCTTAATATATGGGCCTACATACCCAGGAAAAAGGTGGTTTGCTTCAACACACAGCAGCAAATCAATGTTGACTTCCTGATGGCCGACGACAGCAACAGCATTCCCACGGGCGACATCTGCAGCATAGGCGAATGCAAGGACGGAGCCATCATGGTCTATTCCGACGGGCGCATCATTTGCCTTGACGCCCTGCACCAGCAGTTCATCGTATGGAAAAACGAGGAAATCTACAAGAAGAAACTGCGCTCCTCGACATCGCTGAAAGTATTTGCCGACCAGATGGACAATATCTGGCTCTACGGTCAGGGCACGCTCTTCGTGCTCGACAAGAAGAAGAACGTATGGAACACCACCATCGGCGACCAGCTGGAACTGACCGGCAACAACGTGGACAACACCGTGAACGACATTGCCGCCGACCGCAAAGGCAACATCTGGGTAGCCACTAACCGCAAGGGACTGATAAAGGTGAACGTGAACAGCCATGCGATGGAATCGGCACAGCCCACAGCCATGAACTCCTACGGGGCCATTACCCGTCACTCCAACAACATCCAGAGCGTCTATATCGACAATACCGACCTGCTATGGGTGGGTACAGCCAAGTCGGGCGTGGCCTACTGGGGCGAGAACATCTATAAGTTCCTGTCGGAAACTATCGGCGACGTCACGGCCATGGTGCAGGACTCGACGGGCAGAGTATGGTACGGCACGAGCGACGAAGGCGTAGTGGGCTACGTGGGCAGGCTTGCCAGTTTCGGCGTAACTTCGATGGCCGCCACGATGGACGGTAGCATCTGGGTGGGATCGGCACAGAACGGACTCACCCGCATCAAGGACGGCAATACCATGTTCTACTCTACGACGAGCGAAGGCAATAAGCTCATAGACAACCATATCAATGCCATGTGTGCCGACGGCAGCGGCAACCTGTGGATAGCCACGGATGGCGGTCTGCAGAACTACAACCCGAGAATGAACACCTTTGCCAGCTACACCAAGGCAAAGAACAACTTGCAGACCAACAGCATCACCTCGCTGAGCTACGGACGCGACAATGAACTGCTCATAGGTACATCGGAAGGCCTGACCATCATGAACCTCTCAACCACGGAGACCAGGCACCTGATAGGCAACTCTACCAATATGAAGCGCTTCACCAACAGCTTTATTACGCAAGTCTATCAGGACAGCCGCAAGCTGCTCTGGATTGGCACTCGTGAAGGTCTCAACGTGCTGAATCTGGAAAACGACGAACTTGACTATATCACCGAGCGTGAGGGGCTATGCAACAACAACATCTGCGGCATCACCGAGGATAAGCACAGCAATATCTGGATAACGACGAGTAATGGCGTGTCGCGCATCGTCGTCGACCATCATGGCGGTAAGCTGAACTATGGTCTTTACAACTACGACCAGAACGACGGACTGCAAGGAAACGAGTTCAACCTGGGCAGCATTCTCAAGCAGAAAGACGGCAACATCATCATGGGCGGCATCAACGGCGTCAGCCGCCTGCGCCCGAAGACCGACAAAGAGAAGGAGTCGCTGCCCAAAGTAATCCTCACCCAACTGTATATCGGCGAGGAAGAAGTGCATACGGGGGTCATCTTCCATGGGCGTGTCATCCTGCCACAGGCACTTAATGAGAGCCAGTCTATCTACCTGGAACACAACGAGAACACCTTTACCATCAAGTTTGCAGCAGGCAACTACAACCAGAACGAACGCCTGCAGTTCCACTATATGCTGAAAGGTCTCAACGACACTTACGTCCCCGGCGACGCACTCAGGCATAGCGTCACCTTTACCGACCTCGCCAGCGGCACCTACGAACTATATGTGAAGGCAAGCAGCCCGGAAAACAGCGCACAGCCCTCGCAGGAAAGCGTACTCGTCATCACTATTGCGCCTGCATGGTGGTGGAAATGGTATATGCAATTGCTCTATGTCGTCATCATTGCAGTGGTGCTGTATCTATGGAAAATGGGATTCGACCAGATTAAAGTACTCTGGACCAAGAAGAAAGTCGTCATTACCGAACTGATGCGCCAGCGCGATGAAATCAAGGCGGCCAGCGACGAACTGCGACAACCCATGTCGCGCATGACATCAATCATCATGGACCTTTCGGAAAAGAACAGCACCTTGGAGGAACGCGAGCAACTGAACAACCTGCACTCACAGATGCTACAGATTATCACCCGCGTGAGCGACATGCAGTCGTTCCTGGAACACCCGGAAGACGTTGCCAAGGAGAACGTGCGCAAGCATTTCGAGATGAACAGCCACGGCGAGATCAACCTGCCGCAGGCCGTACACGACGAGCTTTCCTATGAGATTCGTCCTCAGCAAAGCAACTCGCCCATGGCGGGCTTCAAGGTGTACTTCATCGACGACAACCAGGATTTTGCCAACTTCGTATTCTCCCGCCTGCGCAATGTCTATGACTTCTATGTCTTCAACAGCACAACCAAGGCCTCAGCCGAGATTGAGACGGGACTCCCGAACCTCGTGGTATGCAAGCAGGACATGCCCAACATGACTGGCAGCGAACTGTGTAACAAGCTCAAGACCGATCCTAAGCTCTACAAAATCAAGTTCATCCTGATGACCGAGAACAAACTCAGCTCGAAAGACATGATGAGCCAAAACATCACCATGAGTGCCGACGACTACATGTCGAAGCCATTCAACATCCATGATGCCCTGATCAGGTTCAACAAGGCACTGGGCATTAAGGCCGAGATTGCCGACAACCTCATCGAAGGTGCTGAGACACGCATGCTCGAAGGCAGGAACTCGAGCATGACCACAGCCACCGAGTCCATGACCTACGGTGACTACAAAGTGGGAAGACAGGATGAAGACGACGAGGAAATCAGGCTGGTATCGACCCACCTGAAAAATCACGAGCAGGAAAAGGAACATACCAGTGCCGAGGCTGACGATGAAATGCACGACGATAGCTATTCCATGATGGACGCCATGGACCGACGGCTCATACAAAGCATCGAACAATACGTGCAGCACAACATGAACCGAGGGCAGTTCAACCTGGAAGAGATGGCCTCGGCCATGGGCATGGGCATGCGACCACTATTCCAGAAAGTGCGCGACCTGACGGGCAAGACCCCATCGGAGCTGGTTCGCGACCTGCGACTGAAGCACGCCTGCATCCTGCTGAAGCGTACTAACATCAACATGAACGAGCTGGCCACTAACATAGGCTATGCCTCGGCCAATCATTTCATCAGCACGTTTAGGGAGCGCTTCGGCATTACTCCTACAGAATACCGACTGAAATATCGCAAATGAAGATAACGGAACAACTCAGGGCGGGAGTGATGGCCGTCACGCTCGCCACTTCTTTTCTCGCTCAAGCGCAGACGGCCATTAGGTCCGACTCTGTCATCCGACACGAATTAGAGGCTTGCGGCGTCAACTTCTCACACAACAACCGGGTAACACTACTCATGTCGGGCCAGCAAAAGTTCGACGACATGTTCAAGGCCATACGCCAGGCCCGCCATAGCATCCACTTGGAATACTTCAACTTCCGCAACGACTCCATCGCCTCGCTGCTCTTCGACATCCTGCGAGAGAAGCGGAAGGAAGGCGTTGAGGTGAGAGCCCTCTTCGACGGATTCGGCAATGACTCCAACAACCAGCCTCTGCTGAAGAAGCACATCAGGAGTCTGCGGGCCGACAGCATTGACATCTGGGAGTTCGACCCCATCCGCTTCCCGTGGGTCAACCATATCTGGCCTCGCGATCACCGCAAGATTGTGGTCATCGACGGGAAGATTGCCTATACCGGCGGCATGAACGTGGCCGACTATTATATAAAAGGTACGGAGCAGGTGGGCGAATGGCGCGACATGCATTGCCGCATCGAGGGTGGAGCCGTGAACGAACTGCAACTCATCTTCGCGCGTATCTGGCAGCAAACCACGGGCGAGGACATCTGGCGTCCAGAGTATTTCCGGGCCTACCAGCCCAACGACTTCCAGCATCTGAAGCCCGACACCACCCAAACAGCCGGACACAAGCTGGTGGGTATCGTCAATCGCGAACCGCACACCACCAACAAGGTGATGCGACAGTTCTATGTAGGAGCCATCCATGCCGCTCAGGACTCCATCCGCATCATTAATCCCTACCTCACACTCATCCCATCGGTCAACCGCGCCTTGCGACAGGCATTGCTCCGGGGCGTGAAGGTCGACATCATGGTATCGGCGAAGAGCGACATCCCCCTTACACCCGACTGCGTGTTCTATAATGCCCACAAACTCATGAAGCGCGGTGCCAAGGTGTGGCTCTATCAGCCGGGATTCCACCACTCCAAGATTATGATGGTCGACGGGCTTTTCTGCACCGTCGGCTCTACCAACCTGGATGCCCGGAGCCTGCGGTTCGACTATGAGGAGAATGCCGTCATCATCGACCGATGCACCACCAAGGAACTCGACGACATGTTCAACCGCGACATCACCAACAGCGTCCTGCTCACCCCGGAAGTATGGGACGAGTTCCGCACGCCGTGGCAGAAGTTCCGCGGATGGTTCGCCCATCTGCTGAGACCGTTCCTCTGAGGAAATTGAAAACTTCTCTTTCGATTCATCCATAACGACCACGAATCTTACGAACGAAACGAGTATCTATTGTATTGAAACAAAACACCGTCATATCCATCACTAAGGCAATGGCCATCATCCTCATGGTCATTGGTCATGCCGACTGTCCTGCGGGTCTGTCGGCCTTTCTCTATGAGTTCCACATGCCGGTGTTCTTCATGGCGGCGGGCTACTTCTTTTCCCTGAGCTACCTCAGCAACGAGGCCACCTTCGTAAAGAAGCGCCTGCGCGGACTCTATCTGCCTTTCCTCAAGTGGTCTGTCTTTTTCCTGATTATCCACAACTGGATGTTCGACATCGGACTGCTCAACGAGCAATACGGCAACGCTGCGGGAGGCGTGACCCATCCCTACACCTGGCATCAGGCCGAACAGCGGCTCTGGAACATGGTGTCGGCCATGGGCGGGTACGACGAGTTCCTGTGCGGGGCCTTCTGGTTCTTCCGGGGACTGTTAGTGGCCAGCATTCTCTATCTGGTATTCTTCAAGCTTGGCGTGAAACTCTGGGCGTGCATCTGCAAGACCGCCCCTACGCAGAAGGCGTTGCAGCTGTGGATTCCCATCGGAGTGTGCGTCGTAGCCTTACTGCTTAGCGGATGGAAGACCTACGAGAACCTGAAGGTCTACACCCTTGTACAGGGTGGCTACCGCGACCTGATGGGCCTGTTTTTCTATGGCGTAGGTTTCCTGTTCCGACAATGGCAACAGCGATACAAGCCTTCCTGGTGGAACACGATGCAGTTCTTCGTCACGGTCTGGTATTTCTCCGTCTATGCAACTGCCAACATGAACTGGCGTTCCACCTTCGAACAGTTTCTATCCCTGCCAATTCCAGCCATCTGCGGTTTCTTAATGACTTACAACATAGCCACTTGGATAGACCGCCATGAAGGAAAAGTAAAGGATGTATTAGTTTATGTGGGCAACCATACCCTACCCGTCTTCGTGTTCCACATCGTCAGCTACAAGGTAGTGAGCATTCTCAAGATTCTGTACTACGACTTGGACTGGGCGCAGATAGGCTGTCACATGGTGATTCACGACCATTCAGCCGACGATTGCTTCTGGCTGCTCTATGCCCTTGCGGGTGTTGCCATCCCCCTCAGCGTTAATTACGGGATTGAACGGGCCAGACAGGCTTTCAGTCAGAGGAAATCAGGTCGAGCATAAGCTGCACTTCGACCTCGGAGATGCCCCGCTCACGAATCAGCTCTGCCTCTACCTGCGTGAACTCCTGCACGATATCGATGGCATCGTCACCCGATAAGAGCCGGCGGAACATGTCAGCAGCCTGCTGATGGCGGTGCTGGAACCACAGGCAATAGCCGTAGTTCAGCAAGTCCACCGTCTGCACCGGGTTCTCATTCAGCAGTTGTCCGTAGATTTTCTCTGCCTGTTCAAACTTATTGTTCACGGTCAGCGCCCAGGCCAGCGACCGCTTCACGGCCATGCTGTCGGGCTGTTCATAATCCAGCTGGAAGAGTTTCTGTAGTGCCTCCTCGTAACGTTTCATGTTCAGCAGGCACACGGCACGCCCCAGTTCGTGGCTCGCGCTCCCTTCATGCAGACTCAACAGACGCTCGTAGCAGGTCAGCGACTGCTCGTAGTCGTGCTCATTGAAGCACGCACGGGCAAGTCCGGCCAGCGCCTTTTCGTTGTCGGGCTGCAAAGAGAGTGCCTGCCGGTAGCAGTCAGACACCCGTGGCATGTCGTCGGTAAGTTCAATAACATTTCTTGAGGCCAACAGTCCCATCATCATATAGTATTGGAACGACTTGCTGTCGGGCGTGCAGCAGGCCAGTACCTTCGCGGCTTCCTTGTGCATCTTGCGCTTCAGCAGGAAGGAAGCCAGCTTCATGTAGCTGCCCTGCAGGTCGGTATCGCAGAAAAGCGGGTTGCAGAAAAAGAGGAACTCCGGCTCCGACAGGGTGCCGAAAGGATTCCTGAACTCGCTGCGCGAGGGATAGATTTTGAAGAAGCGGTAGAGATTCTGCAGGTAGATGCGCCTGATGAATGCCGGGTCGTGCTGCGTCTCGGGTGCCACCTCGCCCCCTACCGGCATGGGAACGGCCTCGCCCTGCTCTATCATCGAGAGCATGCTGGCGGGCAGACGGTCGAGTACCATCTCGAAAGCCAGTACAAACGAGTACTTGTCGCTGTCGCAGAAAGCCCCTAACTTGGTGATCAGGTGCAGGAACTTCCTGCCCCTAGTCTTGTTCCATATCGTACTGATGCCGGGATGCTGCGGATAGAAGGGCATGAGCCAGTTGCCTGCTTCGTTGAAGAAGGGGAAGCGCTTCATCTGCGAGAAACCTCCGAAGTAGATGTCCGCTCCCTGCTGCTGCATGTCGGCCATCTTCTTCATGCTCTCTTCCATCTTTTCCATGTTCTGCTCGGCTGCATCAGGATGCAGAATATCCTCCAGCGTGTCTTCATCGGCATCGACGAGTCCTTGGCGCGTAATCTTGATGTGGCTGTTTTTCAGCAGATCGGGCATGATTTCGTCCTGAATGCGACGGGTATCTGCCTCGGCCTCCATGCAGAAGACCATCTGCATCTGCAGCTCGGCCAGTTCCTTGCAGCAGTTTTCATCCTCGCATGCCAGCGCAATGATGTCCTTCACCTCGGGATAGATGCTCGATTTCTCGGCATCGGCCACCAAAGCCCAGCCCACCAGCGCGCGTTGTCGCACCCGTTCGTCGGTCGACTGCTGATAGACTCTTACCAAGGTCTTGAACTTATGTATGTCGAAGAGGTTGAGCGCGGCCAGCGTTATGCTGCTGACAATGAGCTGCTGGTCAATGCTGTCGACCGTTGGCGAGAGCAGAATATCCATGCAGGTCTCGGCATCTGCGGTATGCCAGAGTTCGGAAGTCAGCATATAGTTGAACAGGTGGCAAAGTAGTCGCTGGTGCTGTTCATAGAGTGTGCGGCTCTTCTCGGCCTGCACGTTCTCAGGTTCCAGCGAGAGCAGGGCCATGTCGCTCACGAAGTTCTCCAGTTCGCCCTTGACAGCCGTCAGCGACCAGTCTTTCCTGAACTGCAAGGCCATGCGCCGTATCGTCGAGCGATAGGACGAGCTGCGGTTGCACTCATGCTGGGTCATCGCCGCCATGAGTACATAGAAACGATGTAGCAGGTCCTGATAGAGCTGGTCGCGCTGCGGATCGTCGTAACCCGATGTCCAGTAGCCTTTCAGCAGCTCGTAATGAGAGGCGTACAGATGGAACGGCTCTGTAGCGGGATGGCCCGGATGCGAAAGCAAGAAGTTGTCCATCATCTTGATGGCCTTCCCTAAGCGATGGCTAAGCAGTTGCCCGGCTATCTCATTGAATGTATCTTCTTTCCACATATTTCATTGATTCTACTCGTTTTTCCCACCATTTCCTGGCACTTTCCACGTCCTTCTGACGTGGTTTGGCGGCATGTCTGAAACGGAAGTCGGCTGGCAGGGAGTCCAAGGCCTGACTGTTCACGTTCAGGCAACGCTCCATCAGCTGACGGTAGTTCTTCATTCCTAAGCCGTTCAGACTGTCCACCGCACGGTCGTAAGCCTTGGTGAATGCCTTCAGCCGTTTGTCCTGGCCTTTCAGCGAGTCGGCCTGGAAGGCAATAGTGCCCAACCAGAGATCGAGTTTCCGCGTGTCGAGCAGCACCTTTCCTTTCAGGTTGCGCCCCACGGTGGCCTGCGGTTCGGGCAGGAACATGGCATCCATGATGTCGGCCTGCAGCATGCCGAGCCGCACGCCTATATCGTTCACCTGGATGCGGAATACCCTTTCGGGCTTCAGCTTCGCCGTGTCGACCACCAAGTCCGACAGCATGTCGGTGGCCGAATAGCGGGTCATGGCCATCATCTTGTCGTCGAGCTGGGGCAGTTTAACGATGCGCGCCGAACGTTTCGACATGAGTTGCCAGCAGGCATCGGTGGCCGAGACACACTCAAGCTGCATGCCCTGCTGTCGCAGATGCTCCACCCGAGCGAGGTCGGTCACGGCTCCCACTACCCTATTGCGCAGCAGGGCGGTGTCGACATCCATCTGGGCCTGATAGATTTCGAGCCTCACAGGAACACCGGCCTCGTCGAAAAAGCCCCGTTCGGCGGCTACATACAGGGGCATACAATCCAATGTGGGCATCACAGCCACGTGCCAGGCAGCCGAATCAAGGGCCATTGCCCGCTGTCTGGCGGCATGTTCGTCATCGCCACAGGCGGCGAACGTCATAACTACAGCCAATAACAAATATAGCTTCCTCATGTTTCTTTCCATTGAAGATAAAAGGGCGTCAAGTGCTTCTGCAAGCGCTTGGCCACCCTTCTCCTTTAAATTAATGTGCGATATTAGCCTTAATCACGGTGCAAAAGTAATAAAAAATTTTGTAAGCAAGAAAAATATTCGTAATTTTGTGCCATCATCAACAATAAATTTTGAGATGGCTAAAGACAAAACAGCTTACGTCTGCTCCAATTGTGGGCAGGAATCGCCCAAATGGATAGGCAAATGTCCTGCCTGCGGACAATGGAACACCTTCAAGGAAATACGTATTGCAGCCGAGAAACCGCATCTGGCAGCACCGGCAGCTGCAAGCACGGGACATGCCCTGCGCAAGAACCGGGCCATGCGACTGTCGGAGATAGAGGGGCGCGACGACCCGCGCATCGACATGAACGACGGCGAACTGAACCGCGTACTGGGCGGAGGACTGGTGCCGGGCAGCATCGTCCTCTTAGGCGGCGAGCCGGGTATCGGCAAGTCGACCCTCTCGTTGCAGACCATGCTTCACCTCACCACCAAGCGTATATTATATATAAGTGGTGAGGAAAGTGCCCACCAGCTGAAGATGCGTGCCGAAAGGCTCTGCCCCGGCAACGCGCCCGAACACCTGCTGATACTCTGCGAGAACTCGCTCGAGAATATCTTCGAGCACATCCGCGACGAGAAACCCGACCTCGTAGTCATCGACTCCATACAGACCATTGCCACCGAAGAGGTCGAGTCGTCGGCAGGCAGCATCACCCAGGTGCGCGAATGCGCGTCGCAACTGCTGCGCTTCGCCAAGACCAGCGGCGTGCCCGTCATCCTCATCGGCCATATCACGAAGGAAGGAACGCTGGCCGGACCGAAGATTCTGGAACACATCGTCGACACGGTCATCCAGTTCGAGGGCGACCAACATTATATGTACCGCATCCTGCGAAGCATGAAAAACCGCTTCGGCAGCACTTCCGAACTGGGCATCTACGAAATGCGGCAGGATGGACTGCGGCAGGTGAGCAACCCGTCGGAGCTGCTTCTCACAGGCGAACACGATGGTCTCTCGGGCGTAGCCATCAGTTCGGCCATCGAGGGAGTACGTCCCTTCCTCGTAGAAACGCAGGCGCTGGTCTCCACGGCGGCCTACGGCACCCCGCAACGACAGGCTACGGGCTTCGACCAGCGGCGATTGAACATGCTGTTAGCCGTACTTGAGAAGCGCGTTGGCTTCAAACTCATGCAGAAAGACGTGTTCCTGAACATTGCCGGCGGCCTCCGCGTCACCGACATGGCTATGGATCTCTCGGTCATCGCGGCCATCCTCTCCAGCAACGTCGATACGCCCATCGACCCGCAATGGTGTATGGCAGGCGAAGTGGGCCTAAGTGGCGAGGTGCGCCCCGTGAGTCGTATTGAACAGCGCATTGCCGAGGCCGAGAAACTGGGATTCCAGCACATCATCATCCCCCACTACAACTTGCAGGGATTCAATCGTAAGAAGTTCCAGATAGAGCTGCATCCGGTGCGCAAGGTGGAAGAATCGCTGCGGGCCCTCTTTGGATAGCTTTCGTAAGTATGCCGTTTACTACAAGTAAGTATGCCGTTTACTACAAGTAAGTATGGCATTTACTACCCGTAAGTATGGCACTTTCGGGTCGCAAATGCCATATTTACGAGTGGCCGAATAGATAATTAGCGGTAAAAAGCACTTTTTTCGGAAAAAAGTTTGCAGAAAATTTGGCAGTATAAAAAAAACATTGTACCTTTGCACCGCATTTGAGAGCAAGTGTTTTAATGGGTTAATAAAATAAGTGAATAAAGGAAGTTTGGGTGAGTGGCTGAAACCAGTAGTTTGCTAAACTGCCGTACGGGTGACTGTACCGGGGGTTCGAATCCCCCAGCTTCCGCTAACTGGTCGGTTCATCTAACGGTTAGGATACAAGATTCTCAATCTTGGCATAAGGGTTCGATTCCCTTACCGACTACTCAACCAACTCAAGGGCGTCGACAAAGCGCCCTTTCATTTTCAGGAAAAGAAGCTAACTGGTCGGTTCATCTAACGGTTAGGATACAAGATTCTCAATCTTGGCATAAGGGTTCGATTCCCTTACCGACTACCAGAAGACCCATCCAAGGGTCTTTTTTCGTATCTATAGCTCGCTTATGCAGAATCAATTTTCAAGGACAGAACTACTTTTGGGCAAACCCGCCATGCTGACGCTGGCCAACAACCGCGTGGCTGTGTTCGGCGTGGGAGGCGTGGGAGGCTACGCCGTTGAGGTACTGGCACGCAGCGGTGTGGGGGCTATCGACCTGATAGACAGCGACTACGTGTGTACCACCAACATCAACCGCCAACTGATTGCCCTCCTCTCGAACGTCGGGAGATATAAGGTCGACGTGGCCGAAGAGCGCATCCACGACATCAATCCACAATGCACGGTGACGAAATACCGGCAGTTCTACTTGCCCGAGAACGCCGATTCGATCGACTTGGGAGCCTTCGACTATGTGGTGGATTGCATAGACACCGTGGCGGCCAAGTTGGAACTCATCCGCCGATGCCACCAACTGGACGTACCCATCATCTCGTGTATGGGAGCCGCCAACAAGCTCGACGCTACGGCCTTCCGCGTGGCCGACCTGCAAAAGACACAGATGGACCCGCTGGCAAAGATTATCCGGAAGAAGCTGCGCAAGGAAGGCATTCTGCATGTAAAGGTGGTGTATAGTGAGGAGGAGCCGTTAGTCCCCTTCGACGATGCTGATGTCTCGTGCAGCTACGCCAACATTTGTCCCAAAGCAGACACGTGCGGACAGGAAGGACGCCGCAGCGTTCCCGCCTCAAACGCCTTTGTACCGGCAGCAGCCGGCCTCATCGTGGGCGGCGAAGTGGTGAAAGACCTCCTTCTTCGCGCTGGAACGATGCGCTCAACAACAACCACAGTTCCTACAGATGTCTCTACTGTGACGGTTTTGAATCATCCAGAAATTACAACCTCTTGATTACACATTTTGTGTTACACATTTTGTGTAACCAAAACTTATTTGTATCTTTGCAGCAGAATGTGGAACTATTTATAATTAAGGTATGATGAACCCATTTATTATTAAGTCGTATGAGTCAAAGGAATTGTTCTGCGACCGAGAAGAAGAACTACAGTTGATGCTACGTAATTGCTTCAACAGTACGGACATGACGTTAATTTCAAAGCGACGTATGGGAAAAACAGGACTGATACTACGACTGTTTGACGAGTTGAAAGATGTAAGACCTGATATTCAAACCATCTATTTCGATATCTTCGCTTCACGTACCATCGATGACTTTATCAAACTGTTGGCAGAGGCTACCATGAAATCATTCCCTGAAAAGACATCGATGGGAGGAAAGGTGCTGAAGTTCATCAAATCACTCCGGCCACAACTGTCATTTGATAATATCACGGGGGATCCGCAATTGCAAATAGCCTATCAGACTGCTCATGAAAAAGAATACACACTAAAAGGACTTTTCGATTTTCTCGATAACCAAAACGAACATATTGTCATAGCCATTGATGAATTCCAGCAGATACGGGATTACCCAGAACAGAATATGGAAGCCCTGTTACGTACTTATATCCAGCAGACACATCATCTGACTTTCATTTTCTGCGGCAGTAAGAAGCACATGATGGCTGATATTTTTGCCAATGAAAAGAAGCCATTTTATAATAGTACGACCTTCGTCTCGCTCGATAAGATACCCGAAGAGTCCTACTCTTCTTTCATTCGTCGGCTGTTTAATGAGCGACAGCGCAACATTACTGATGAAGCTTTGCAATTCATCCTTGACTGGACTCGCCGCCATACCTATTACACCCAGCAACTCTGTCATACTGTATATGCCAATGGAAGCGAGACCGTCACCATTGAAGATGTAAAGATAGCCTGTGAGCAGCTAATGAAACAGGGCGAGGCGGTTTATCTCCAGTATCGCCAGATGTTGACAGATAAGCAATGGGGCTATCTCATTGCTGTTGCCAAGGAAGGAAGCGTCCAGCAGATTACTGCCAATGTCTTTTTGAAGAATCACAAGATTGGAACACCTTCTGTATCCCGTCGCCTTGCAGAAGCTCTCTGCGAGAAAGGTCTGCTTAACGATGATGTTACTCTCGAAGGAACAATCTACTCTCTCAGCGATGTCTTCCTATCACACTGGATGGAGCGTCTATAAGAATTGAATGCAAGCAGAGGAATACTTCCCTAATACAAAAAATACGCTTCGCGTCTGAAGAAAAAACAAAACAAAACCAAACAAAACAAGAAAAAACAACTGTTTTATTTGGTTATGTTTTGTTTTTTGTGGTTTTATATCAGACGCGAAGCGTATTACAACCTTAGAACACAGTCGTGTTTACTTCATCACCACCCGCGATGTGCCGTCGGAGTAGCGAATGATGTTCATGCCACGCACCGGCTCCTGCAACTTGACACCGCCCATCGTATAGATACCCACCACGAAAGGAGTTGCCGTGGACGACTCCTTGTCGCGAACCGTAACGATGGCATCGGGTTCTTCTTTGGCAAAGGCACTTATGTCGTCTTCCGAGACGATGATGTAACGCTGTGTCTTAGCACCATTGGAGTAGTTGAATGAGGTCTTTGTCACCGTACCACAGTCTTGCGAAACCAGGAAGTTGTTCACTTGCAGCGATTTGTCGCCGCTCTCGTTGAACGTTATCCAGTAGCTCTGGGCCTTGTAGATATTTTTACCATCCCTGGTCACCACTACTTCGTTGCGACCAGGCATTAACTGGAAGTTCTCTGTATTGCCAGGCGTAGTCACGGCCTTCAGGAGCATGCTCCCCGAACGCGATATGTACTTGCCTGTAGCTGCATTGCGGAAACGGTAATGACCCGTGCTTGGCACAAACTCCACGTACCAGGCGAGTGAGTCATTCAATTCTGCCACCTCTCTCTTCGTCCAGCGCAGCATCGAACCGCTACGCTCGAAGAGATAGCCGTCGTCAAGTCCGTGATTTGCACTCTCGCTCTTGAGGTAGTATTTCTTGCCTTCGTCGTAGTTGAAGGTGTAGCCAGGCACGCCATTGCTATAGCCCGACGTGGGACAAAGGCCGTCGATGTAGAGCGAATAGAGCAAGGCACAGCCGCCGATGTACTGCAAGGCCGTGTGCGTATCCTTGTCGGCTCCGTTGACAAACCAGTCGTATGTGGCCCTCGAGCCCCATCCATGCACGGCGTCACCCGTCACGAACATATCCTGACTGGTGGTGTTCTCCAAGAAACGCAACGTCTGGTTGGCCCATGCACCGAGCCACTTGCCGTGAGTAGTGTTCTCGCGCGTGTCGGCACAGTCGTACCAACGCCAATGCGTACCCACGCCTACGCCATGACCCGTCTCATGAAGCACGGTGCCGATGGCCTGATAAGCGGCATTAGGACCAATGCGCATCCAGCCGCCGTAGGAGCAGTCGGCCGTGGGAGTCCCTGACCCATAGTGTCCCGAGAGGGTGAATCCCTTGATGGCAGTCCACTCGTTGAGGTAGTCCATCGTCTCCTGTATGGCCTTCTTGCAGCGTGCATTGGCCTCATCGGTAGGAGCTCCGTTGTCCCAGGTGCCCACGCAAGAGCCTTGCGGCAGCGTCACCACCTTCACCACTTCACCATAACCCACCGCGTAAGTGCGGGTGATGGCGTAGGCACGAGCATAATAGACCGATGCGGGCTGCATGTCCTTGATGTGGAACATAGGGCCGTTGAGCGTGTAGTAATCGGTAGAGCGATGGTCGGCAATGGTAGGTTCCTTCTCCGTACTCCAGCAAATGCCACGCTCCACATAGCTGCTGCCGCCCGTAAAGGTGGCCCGTATGAGTGCGCCGTGAGCAGCCGGCACATAGAAAGCCTTGGTAGTCACCTGCGGAGCCGTGCCCGTACCGTTGGCCACCTTGAAGAGTAACGCGGCGGTAACCAACTGTTCGATGGCATCGGCAAGCTGTTCTGTCGTGGCCTCACCGTTCTTTACCAATGCCTGAGCCATTTCTATCACGGCCAGGAACTCGTCGGCACCCTGCTTGCTGGCATCATAGACGGCCACGGCTTCATCTATAGCCGCCTGAAGAGCCTCATATTCGGCAATGGAGATAGTGGCAGCAGCCATCGCCTCACGCAGATTCTTCGTGGCCGACTGGATTTCCTCGTCGGAAGAGCTGGTTGTGATGAGCTTGGCATTAGCGATAGCGGTGGCAAGTGCCGTCGCGGTGGCGGTAGACATCATCTTGGCTTGCAGCACTTCGGCATCGGCAATGATGCGTTGCAGCTCTTCGATGACGACCTCGGCACTTATCTCACCTATTTTATACAGACGGAAGTTGTCAACGGCCAGCCAGTTGCCCGTAGCCGACTGTGCGATGAAGCCAATCTTCTCTTCTCCGCTGATGCTGGTAAACTTCACAGAGTAGTCGTTGGGCGTATAGACGGTCGTCTTCTGGTCGCCCGCAAAGATATAGGCACCTGTACAACGCTGCGAAGTGCTGCTCTGGTTCAGGTTCTGAGCGGCCACCGTCAGTTTGTACTGGCCTCTTGGCAGCTGGATGCGCTGCACCACTGAGGCATCACCTACCTTGGTGCCCTGGCTCACCCACTTCTCGATGTAGACCGCCCCGGCTTTTTGGGTAAACGAGGAATTGGACTGCGAGACCAGATTCACCACCGTCCACTTGGCCGTACCACCCACTTCGAACGACGGGTTCTCTATGTACTCGGTGCAGTCGTAGGGATTTTCCTCCGAAATGTTCTGCTTGCGATACACGTCGATGGCCGCCTGCAACTTCTCTGCCGCCTCAAGCACCTCGATCATCGTCGCCGACTCGTTGTCGAAGACAGCCTTCGCCTCATCGATGGCCGCCTTCAGTTCGGCTGCGCCGTTGCCACTCCCGTCGCCATAGAGCGTATTGGCCTGGGTGAGCAGCGACTGAAGCGAGCTCTTATCTACGGCCATGTCGCTGACAAGCAGCTGAACATAGTCAATCAACAGGTTGGCCGAGTTGGCCGAACCACCTGCCGCAGCCTTGTAACCAATCTGGATCTTGCCTTTCGTGGTCTTCGTCAGCGTAAAGGAAATCTGGTCGAGCGTCCATTGCTTGGAAGGATAACTGCTGACGGTGGAGCGCACGGCAGTACCCGAAGTGGGAATCCACGCCATCTGCGATACGCCTGCACTCTTCGTCTTACCGTTATAAGTGGGCACTTTCAGCGTGTACTTACCCGCAGGAAGCGTCACCGTCTGGTAATAGCAGAAGGTCTGTTCCCATCCCGTCGATAAAGCCAGTCCGCCGCCAGGCTCGTCGTCATAGCCTTTTGCCGGCACCGTGGCGTTGTTGTAGGTGCCCTTGAATCCAAACTCATAGACTCCCGTAATGGTATAGTCGGCACTCAGGTCGGGAGTCCACCCGTTAATCTGCTTGATTTCCTGCGAAACGTTGGCAGAACTGCTTGCCGGGTAATCGAAGTCGGTATCAAACCCATAGTTGGCAAGATAGTACTTCGACACGTCGGTTTGCGCCAGAGCTGGCAAAACTGCTGCCAGCAACAACAATAAAGTAAGGTTCTTCTTCATTAGGTTAAAAGATTGAGTTAGAAATGTTGTAGTAAATATGCGTGCAAAGATACAACTTATTTTTCACTAAAGGAAGAAATATGCAAAAAAATTGGGAATCGATCTTCTCAGACAGATTCCCATAAATAAAAACTTTGGAAAATGATAAATATAGATTAAAATTACTAGTTATCGACTGCAAAGTTACGAATTTATTTTGAATATTCCAAGACTTTTCAACAAATTAATTCTTAAAAAACCTCAAAAACAGCCTAAAAAGAGGTCAATTCCTGATAGATTCGCTGTATTGGCAGCCCCATTACATTAAAATAGCTGCCATGAAGACCCGTTACGCCTATATATCCTATCCATTCCTGAATGCCGTATGCCCCTGCCTTGTCGAAGGGACGATAGGTAGAAACGTAATAGTTAATCTCTTCGTCGGAGAGCTTCTTGAAGGTGACATCGGTAGTTACGGAGAACTGTCGTTGACCTTCGCAGGTGGTCAGGCATACGCCCGTGATGACCTGATGCACGTGTCCGCTGAGTTTATGCAGCATGCTGACGGCCTCGGCAGCATCGGCGGGCTTGCCCATCACCTCGCCGTCGAGTACCACGATGGTGTCGGCGGTGATGATCAGGTCGTTCTCCTTCATCATCTGCCTGTAGGCATCGGCCTTTTCCTTGGCGATGTACTGGGCTATCTCCGTCACGGGCAGTTCCGAGGGATAGGACTCCTCTATATCGGGCAGCACTTTTACCTCGAAGTCGATGCCCAGTCCTGACATCAGTTCGCGCCTACGTGGCGAGTTGCTTGCCAGGATGATGTGGTATTTATTTAGATTCTGTAGCATGGCTCTGTCGTTCTAAGCATGAGAAAGTCACGGCGATAGGCCTCACCAGCCGAAAGCCCGCTCGTCCATCAGCCACTTGCCCTGAGCGCGAAGGGTCTGCTCGATAACATCACGCGCACATCCTTGTCCGCCATTACGGTCGCTGATGTAGATGCTGGCTTCCTTCACCTCGGGGCAGGCATCCTTCGGACAGACCGGGCAACCCACGCGGCGCATGATTTCCAGGTCGGGAATGTCGTCGCCCATGTACATGATGTTCTCATGGGTCAACCCGTATTTCTGCAAGAAAGCATTGTATATCTTGATTTTAACGGAGCATCCCATGTAGATGTCTTCCATGCCTAACCCTGTATAGCGTGTACGGATGGCCGACACGTTAGCCCCTGTCATGATGACTATGCGCAGTCCCATCTTCATAGCCAACTGGATGGCATAGCCGTCCTTGATGTTGACGGTACGCAGAGGGGTGCCGTCGGCAGGCAAGGTGATGGTTTCCTGACTGAGAACGCCATCGACATCGAAGATAATGGCGCGAATGCGAGTGAGATCGTAGTTTATCATTGGATAAGATTGGTTTATTATTTCTGGGGTTGATGGGATTGATGAATGCTCTTACTGAGCAAATCGTAGACTGCACGCAGCTGGGGGCGGTCGGCCAGCAGCATGCTCTGAGCCTGGATCACCTGTTCGTCGTAACGCACAGCAGGCCCAGTCTGTGCTTCGTGGGGGTGCATCGTCCTCACCTTCTCGGCCGTTTCCTCTATCAGGGGCAGCATCACGTCGAAGGGCAGATGGCACGCCTGGAGCACATCGGCTGAGAGTTCGTAGCAATGATTGACAAAGTTACAGGCGAAGACGGCAGCCAGATGCAGGTGTCGGCGCGCCTCGGACGACAGCTCCCGCACATCACCCGATACCGAGGTTGCCAACGTGCGGGCGATGGAAAGCGACAGCTCGTCGTTGCCTTCAATAAAAAAAGGAACGCGCGCAAAGTCTACCGTTCGTTCTTTCGAGAAGGTCTGCATGGGATAGAGTACGCCGTAATGAGTGAAGCCTGTGCCACAGAAGACCGACAAGGGCAAGGAACCCGCCGTATGGAATACGGGGCACGCTCCCCTCCCCTGTGCCAACAGAGGCAACAGCTGGGCCACAACGGAGTCCTTCACCGCAACGATGAATACATCAGCCTCCATCGGCAACTCGGCGAGAGAGTCGGTGGGCTTGCCCCCTACCCGCTCGGTCAGCATCGTAGCCGAAGCCAGCGTGCGGCTAAAGACAGCCGTTATCCGATGGCCGGCACCACGCAAAGCCAGGCCCAGCTGGGTGGCCAAACGTCCTGCACCTATCAAGACTATATCCATCAGAACTTATCTACGTGTACGTTCTCCCACTTCAGCTTGTCTTCATTCTGCGGCTTGCGCTCGTCGGCCTTATGGCCCACGGCCAGGATGCAAAGCACGGAATAGTTCTCAGGAATGCCGAGTACCCCGCGAATCACGGTATCGGCCGAGGTTCCGTCGCTCAGTCCGCGGCCACGCATCTGAATCCAGCAGGAACCTAAGCCCAGTTCCTCGGCCTGATACTGCATGGAGATGGCGGCAATCGAACCGTCTTCCACCCAGCAGTCGTTCTGCATGGGGTCGCCCAACACCACGATGGCCAACGGCGCTTCCTTCAGGAACTGCGACCCGAGGTCTTTTGCGTCGGCCAGTTTCTCCATGTCGCGGGCATCTTCCACCAGCACGAAATGCCAGGCACGCAGACTCTTTGAGGTGGGCGACATGAGTCCGGCACGCAGTATCTGCTTGACGGCATCGGCATCAATCTCTTCTTTCGTGAACTTACGATGCGAACGGCGCATCTGCACTAAATCCTTAAAATCTGTCATAATCGTTGAATTTATTGCTGCAAAAGTAATAATAAAATTCGAAATACTTGATAATTTAAGAAAGATTTCGTAAATTTGTACCGATGAACGAATTGACAGTCAACATTTACAGTCGCTATGAGGACTTGCCAGAGGGTCTGTCGGAAGAGAATTTCTTCCACGGAACTCGCTTCTTCATGCTCTGCAAACAGACCCCGCGCATGAAACCGTACATGACGGTGGTGCAGAATGGAAAGGGCGAAGTGGTGGCTCAGATGCTGGCTGTAGTTCGCTACAGGTCGTCATGGTTTCCTCCCTATCTCTATATGCATTGCCGGATAATGGGCGAAGGGGTGTTCCCGATGCAGGACTCCGATGGTAAGCAGCAGGAAGACACGAAGAAACCGGAGCTGTTTGCCATGATGCTGCAAGCAGTTACCGAACGGCTGGGCCGGCGAATGCTCTATATCGAGGTGAGCAACCTGTCGCAGAAGATGTTCGGCTATAAGGCTTTCAGGCAGAACGGCTACTTCCCCATCAAATGGATCAACATTCACAACTCGGTACATTCGCACACGCCAGAGGAACGCATCAGCGACCGACTGAAGAAAAGACTCGACTCGGCCATTTCGCGCGATGCCGTCACCACGGAAGTGACTACCGACGGCGACCTGCACACCTTCATGCGCCTGCTCAGGCACCATAACTGGCTGAAGCCCAAACGCTACATCCCGCACGAGGACTTCTTTAGTGGTATTCAGAAAAACGGCTTGGGCCGACTCTACATCACCCGCTACCGTGAACACGCCATCGGTTGTTCGGCCGTAGTCTACAGCGGTTCGCATGCGAACATGCAGCATAATGCCTACCTGTGGTTCGCGGCTTTCCGCCGCAAATCGTTTGTCTGGCTCCACCCCGACGAGTTGACGATATGGCATGCGATCAAGGACTCGCATCGCCTGGGCTATGACCACATCTGTTTCCTCGATGTGGGACTGCCCTCAAAACGAAACCGCTACCGCGAGTTCTTGCTCCGCTTCGGAGGCAAGCCCACGAGTACGAACCGATGGTTCCATACCAACATCGGCATCATCAACCGACTCTTTTCCTGGTTCTATCGTGAATAGCACCAGCAAACACTATCCTTCCGCTTTACCGACCAACGTCAGCAGAATTACCGACCTACGTCGGAAGACTTGCTGACGTTGGTCGGCAAAGCGGAAGGATAATGCTTTGAAACAGGAAAGATAATACTTTGAAACAGGAAACATTATTCTTTGAAACAGGAAACATTATTCTTTGAAACAGGAAACATTATTCTTTGAAACAGGAAAGATAATTTATGTTACGCAAGTTCCTAACTTGCCAGTTTTGATTGATAGATTTGAACGAAATATTTGGCATTGAGACGCCACAATGTGACGTCGCTACCTACACCAAGACAGGTGTACGCTTATCTATTGGTGTAGGATAAATTTAATATACACCCTACATACACCACTGCATACACCTCTTATCCCATTGACTTAGAAGTAGTTATCACAAAAATGTAGGTAGTGTATGTAAATATCAAAAAAAAAAAATTTCAACCTTACAGCTCGCAAAAGTTTACGGAAAAGGCATGTCAGGTTCAGACCTTTAGGCAAGTAAACACAATAAAACGGGTAATGGGCCGTTATTAGATATAATGAAAACGATGATTGCACGATATATCCTCCTGCTCGCCATGCTGATGGCGGGCATCGATGCTATAGCCCAGTCGTTCACGCTGAAAGGAAAGGTGACCGACGACGAGGGCAACGCCCTGGAACTGGCCACCGTGTCCTGCTTGGAACAAGCGGCGGTGACCATGACCAACCTGAAAGGCGAGTTCCAGCTACAACTCAACACAAGAGACTCGGTGGTCATCAAGTTCTCCATGGTGGGCTATGCGCCGCGCACCCGTACCCTCCGTAACCCTCGCGGCACGCAGACGCTACAGATTCAGATGCACCCCAACGAGGAACTGAGCGAAGTGGTGGTGACGGAGCGACGACGGCAGACCGACCAGATGGAACAATTAGACCTGACCGACCTGAAGGCCGTTCCCTCGGCCAGCGGCAACGCCATCGAAGAGCTCATCCAGCAACAGGCTGGCGTCTCGACCCATAATGAGCTGTCGAGCCAGTACAACGTGCGAGGCGGTTCTTTCGACGAGAACTCCGTATATATAAATAATGTGGAAGTCTACCGCCCCCTGCTCATCCGCAGCGGACAGCAGGAGGGCCTCTCGGTCATCAATCCCGACATGGTGGAGAAGGTGAGTTTCTCTTCAGGCGGCTTTTCGGCCAAGTATGGCGACAAGATGTCGTCGGCACTCGACATCAATTACAAGCGTCCCAAGGCGTTCGAAGCCTCGGCGATGGCCTCGCTCTTAGGTGCCAGCGGTTATGTGGGCATGAGCAACAAGAAGTTCTCCATGAGCCACGGCGTGCGCTATAAGACCAACCGCTACCTGTTAGGCTCGCTCGAGACTACTGGAGAATACAAGCCCAACTTCCTTGACTACCAGACCTATATCACCTATCAACCCAACAGCCGGTGGACGCTCTCCTTCTTGGGAAACATCTCGGAGAATCACTACAACTTCAAGCCGAAAGACCGCGAGACCAGCTTCGGCACGATGAAGGATGTGAAGTCGTTCAAAGTCTACTTCGACGGACAGGAGAAAGACATCTTCCGCACGCTCTTCGGCACGGCCAGTATCGCCCGCCACTTTGGCGACTCCACCCAGGTGAAGCTGCTCTGGTCGGCCTTTCACACCAAGGAGCAGGAGGCCTACGACATACAGGGACAGTACTGGCTGGACGACACCCAGTCGGCAGAAAACTTAGGCGTGGGCACTTACATGGAGCATGCCCGCAACTACCTGACCGCCAACGTGCAGAGCCTGAAGCTGATGGCCGAGAAGAAATACAGGAGCCACCACTTGGAAACGGGCGTCACCATCAAGTGGGAACACGTGAAGGAGCAGAGCCGCGAGTGGGAAATGCGCGATTCGAGCGGCTACTCCATCCCCCACACAAGCAACAGGCTTGACCTCATCTACACGCTTGCCTCGAAGAACGACATTTCATCACAGCGCGTTGAAGCCTACGCACAGGACACCTACCGCTGGACAGGCTCGGAGGGAGAGACCTTCTACACCCTCTGCTATGGTCTGCGCTTCGCCCATTGGTCGTTCAACCACGAGGCCATCGTGTCGCCACGCCTGTCACTCTCCGTTGTTCCCGCCTGGAACCACGACGTAACCCTGCGATTAGCCTCGGGCCTGTACTATCAGGCACCTTTCTATAAAGAGATGCGCGACACCACGACCGTGGGCAGCATGACCGTGGCCACGCTGAATCCGAAGATCAAGAGCCAGCGCTCCCTGCAGTTCATCGCCGCGTTCGACTACCGTTTCCGCCTGAACAACCGCCCCTACAGGTTCACCGCCGAGGCTTATTACAAGGCCCTGTCGAACCTGATTCCCTACAACGTGCAGAACGTCAAGGTGACTTACTACGGCCAGAACCTCTGCTCGGGCTATGCCGCCGGCCTCGACCTGAAACTCTACGGCGAGTTTGTACCGGGCACGGACTCCTGGGTATCGCTCTCCGTGATGCGCACCCAGCAGAAGATGAACGGCCTCTGGGTGCCCCTGCCCACCGACCAGCGCTATGCCATGAACCTGCACTTCACCGATTACTTCCCCGGCACCGAACGATGGAAGATGACCCTACGGCTGGCCTACGCCGACGGACTACCCTTCGGAGCCCCCCACCGAGGACTGGAAGGACAGCATTTCCGCGCTCCTGCCTATAAGCGGGCCGACATCGGCATGAGCTACCTGGCCTATAAGGCCGACAGAGCCACCCGCATGCAGCTGAAGAACGTATGGATTGGACTGGACTGCCTGAACCTTTTCGGCATCAGCAACGTGAACAGCTACTACTGGGTGACCGATATTAGTAACCGCCAATGGGCCGTGCCCAACTACCTCACAGGAAGGCAAATCAACGGTAAAGTGATCGTTGAGTTCTAACGAATTACCATCATTTAACTAAGTAAGTGATAAAAAAGGCAAAAAAAAAACGTTATCTCATATATCTTTTGTATCTTTGCAAGCAGATTTAAGTTTAAACTTTATTTTATTAATATGAAAATCTCACACATTGAGCATCTGGGCATTGCCGTTCAGAGCATTGAGGAAAGCCTGCCGTACTTCGAAAACGTGCTAGGCCTGAAGTGTTACAACATCGAAGTCGTAGAAGATCAGAAAGTAAGAACCGCCTTCCTGAAGTGCGGCGACGTGAAACTGGAACTCCTGGAACCCACATCACCCGAGAGCACCATTCAGAAATGGCTCGACAAAGGTAACAAGGGCATACACCACCTGGCCTTCTGTGTGGAGGATGGCGTGGCTAATGCGCTGGCAGAAGTGGGCGAAAAGGGCATCCGACTGATTGACCAGGCTCCGCGAAAGGGTGCCGAGGGACTGAACATCGCCTTCCTGCACCCGAAGACAACCTGCGGAATCCTGACCGAACTCTGCGAGCATCCTGAATAAGAGAAGTCATCCCTTTCGAAAGAAAGTAATTTGTTAAATTGTAAAAGCTACATATTGAAAAATGACAAAGCAATTAGACAAGATCAAGCAGCTTATAGAGAAGCGCGAAAAGGCACGCCTCGGAGGTGGTGAAAAAGCAATTCAGAAACAGCACGAGCGCGGCAAGTACACAGCCCGCGAGCGCATTGAAATGCTTCTGGACGAAGGCTCGTTTGAAGAATACGACATGTTCAAGGAGCATCGTTGCCACAATTTTGGCATGGAAAAGAAGCAGTTCCCCGGCGACGGTGTCGTGGCTGGTAGTGGCACTATCGATGGTCGTCTGGTGTTCATCTTCGCCCAGGACTTCACCGTACATGCCGGTTCGCTGTCTGAAACCATGAGCCAGAAGATATGCAAGGTCATGGACATGGCCATGAAGATGGGTGCTCCCGTCATCGGCATCAACGACTCGGGCGGCGCACGTATTCAGGAAGGCATCAACGCCCTGGCCGGCTACGCCGAGATTTTCGAGCGCAACATCCTGGCTTCCGGCGTGATTCCCCAGATTTCCGGTATCTTCGGCCCCTGCGCCGGTGGTGCTGTGTATAGCCCCGCACTCACCGACTTCACGCTGATGATGGAGAACACGTCCTACATGTTCCTCACCGGCCCGAAGGTGGTGAAGACCGTGACGGGCGAGGACATCGACCAGGAGCATCTCGGCGGCGCATCGGTTCACGCAACGAAGTCGGGTGTGACCCACTTTACCGCCAAGACCGAGGAGGAAGGCATACAGATGCTGAAGACCCTGCTGAGCTATATCCCCTCGAACAACATGGAGGTGGCCCCGCGCAAGAAGTGCGACGACCCCATCAACCGCATGGAAGACGCTCTCAACGAGATTATCCCCGAGAACCCCAACGAGGCATACGACATGTATAAGGTCATTAGTGCCGTGGTGGACAACGGAGAGTTCTTCGAAGTACAGCCCAAGTTTGCCAAGAACATCATTGTGGGCTTTGCCCGCTTCAACGGCCAGAGCGTCGGCATCGTGGCCAACCAGCCGTCGTGCTACGCCGGCGTGCTCGACGTGAACGCCTCGCGCAAGGGTGCCCGCTTTGTTCGATTCTGCGACGCCTTCAACATCCCCATCGTTTCGCTCGTCGACGTTCCGGGCTTCCTGCCTGGCACCGGACAGGAGTACAACGCCGTCATCCTGCACGGCGCACAGCTGCTCTATGCCTACGGCGAGGCAACTGTACCCAAGATTACCGTCACCCTGCGCAAGTCGTATGGCGGTTCTCACATCGTGATGGGCTCCAAGCAGCTGCATACCGACCTGAACTACGCATGGCCTTCGGCTGAGATTGCCGTGATGGGTGCCAGCGGTGCCGCTGCCGTGCTCTACGCCAAGGAGGCCAAGGCCAAGAAGGAGGCCGGCGAGGATGTGAAGGCATTCATCGCCGAAAAGGAAGACGAGTACAACGAACTCTTCGCCAATCCTTATCAGGCTGCCAAGTATGGCTATATCGACGACGTGATTGAACCGCGCAACACGCGCTTCCGCATCTGCCGCGGCCTTGCTCAGCTGGCCACCAAGCGCGATGCCCTGCCTGCCAAGAAGCACGGAAATATACCAATGTAACTTTAGGGGGGCTAAGGATATGAATAAAAACGAAGTCTACGCTGCCATTGCGCTCGCCCTGCACGAGCACTTAGGCAATAATGTCCACGATATTGAGCCGGGCATTATCACGATTGCTGAGCACACCACTCAGTGGAATGGCTATGCACAAACCATGACAGCTCACCCATAAATAAGTTTAATCTATGAAAGAATACAAATATACAATTAACGGCACGAAATATGAAGTAGCCGTTGGCGACATCGACGAGAACATCGTGACCGTCGTCGTAAATGGTGAAGAATATCAAGTGGAGATGGAGAAAGAGCCGGTGCCTGAGAAGAAAAAGCCCGTACTGGGAAAGCCCGCAGCACAGGCCGCATCGAGCGACGACGCTCCTGCCACCGACAAGGCTGCCATTAACAAGAACAATGCCATCAAGGCCCCCCTGCCCGGTGTCATTACCGACATCAAGGTAGCCGTTGGCGACGAGGTACAGGCTGGCGATACGGTCATAGTACTCGAGGCCATGAAGATGGCCAATGCCCTACAGGCCGAAAAGGGAGGCAAGGTTACTGCCGTCTGTGTCAAGATCGGCGAGAGTGTCATGGAAGACGATGCTCTTGTAGTGATTGAATAAACACAACGAATCCCATCAAAAAGCATCGGAAACGAAAGGATCCGATGCTTTTTTCTTATAGCTTTTCCACCATGAAGTGATTACATTAAGCACCAACTGAAATGACTCATACAATGGAAATCTTGTTCTGGATACTGCTCTTCCTCGTATTCTACACATACATCGGATACGGGATGGTGCTGTATATGTTATTAAAAGTCAAGCAATTATTCTGCAGGAAGAAGGCGCAGCCCGTACTCCCGAAAAACCCAGAAGCCTATCCAGAAGTCACCTTAATGATATGTGCCTATAACGAAGAAGACATCATTAAGGAGAAGATGGAAAACATACGACTGCTGAATTATCCCAAAGACAAACTCTGCGTGATGTGGGTGACGGATGGCAGCAACGACCATTCCAACGAACTGTTGGCACAGTATGATGACATCACGCTCATCACCTCGACCGAACGAAAGGGAAAGGCAGCCGCCATGCAGCACGGCTTAGAAGTGAACAAGGCCCCGTTCGTCATCTTCACCGATGCCAACACCATGCTCAATACCGAGGCTATCACAGAGATCATGACGCTGTTCCTCCATGAGGACGTAGGCTGCGTGTCGGGCGAAAAGCGCGTGGCAGCACGGCATGAAGGGCAGGTAGCCGCCGAAGGTGAGGGCATGTACTGGAAATATGAGAGTACGCTGAAACAATGGGACAGCGACCTCTACTCGGCAATGGGAGCCGCCGGTGAGCTGTTTGCCGTGCGCATGAGTTGTTACAAGCCAGCCCCGAGCAATGCATTGCTCGACGACTTTATGATTTCCATGCTCATTCTGAGGAACGGACACAAGATAGCCTATACCTCAAAGGCTTACGCTATGGAGTTCGGCTCGGCATCCATGCATGAGGAGTCGAAGCGAAAACGCAGGATTGCTGCGGGCGGCCTGCAGAGCGTATGGTGGCTCAGAGACATGATGAACCCCTTCCGCTCGCCCATCGTCGCATTCCAGTTTGTCTCCCATCGTGTGCTGCGCTGGAGCATCACCCCCTTTGCCCTCTTGGCCCTGATTCCCCTTAACATCATCCTGGTCGTTCAGAACGCCGGATGGATATACACCCTAATAGGAATCCTGCAGATTATCTTCTATGTCGCAGCACTTTCAGGCTACGTTCTCGAACTGACAGGACGCAAGAACAAGTTGCTTTACATACCCTATTATTTCATGTTCATGAACCTGAATGTGTTCCAGGGAATGTCCTATTTTCGCACGCATAAGTCGAGTGGAACTTGGGAAAAAGCAAGAAGAGGATAAAAAATATAAAATTTTTTCCCTTTTTGTCGAATAAGTGAAGAAAAAATTGTAACTTTGCACGGTATAATAAGGTATAAGATAAGATGAAACAAGACGAAAAGGAATTGTTGCTTCAGAAGTTTGCCGAGCTGAACCGCAAGCTGACAATCGCGAATCAGCAATTGGAAATAGCAAACAAGAAAATCACGGAATACGAAGAGAAGGCCCGAAAAGCAGAAAACGCCAGTAGGATGAAGTCTCTCTTCCTGGCCAACATGTCTCATGAAATACGCACGCCGCTGAATGCCATCGAAGGGTTCTCTCGTCTTATTGCCGTAACCGAGTCGTCAGAAGAGCGAATGAAGTTTCAGGAGATCATCGAAAGCAATAACGGCCGCCTGATGAGTCTTGTTAATGAAATTCTTGACCTAAGCCGTGTGGAATCAGGCGAGATTGTCATCAAGAAAGCAGAGACAAACCTGAAGTCGATGATGAGCAGCATCCAGCAGCTTTTCAAGTTCCGCTGTCCAGAATCTATCGTACTCAATTGGACGGCACCTGACTCTACCGTCATTATGAACACCGACGAGAACCGGCTCACCCAGGTATTCTCGAACCTTATCTCCAACGCCCTCAAGCACACCTCCGTAGGTTCCATCACCTTTGGTTACGACTTCAAGAACGACGGCCAGGAGATTGAATTCTTCGTAAAAGACACCGGTTCGGGCATTGACCCCGATTTCATAGACCAGATTTTCAACGCCTACGCCTCGCAAGATGCCGAGCAGCAAAAGGGATTCGGTCTCGGCCTGGCCCTGTGTCGCATCATCGTCGAGAAAATGGGCGGACACATCCATGTGAAGTCGAAGCTTGGCCAAGGCTCCACCTTCATTTTCGAATTGCCATTCCATGGGAAAATCGGCGGCATGTCGACAAGCCACCGCACCACGACCACCGTCAGCACGCTGGACGATGTAGGCAAGAACAAGGAGGGGGCAGCGATGAAGACCATTCTCGTGGCCGAAGACGAAGAGAGCAACTACGAACTGGTGCGAATCGTGCTGCAAAAGCGCTACCGTCTGGTGCGGGCCCGCAATGGCATTGAAGCCGTCACCATGAACGAAGACGAGTCGCCCGACCTGATTCTCATGGACATCAGAATGCCCGAGATGAACGGTCTCGACGCTACACGTATTATAAAAGAGGTGTATCCAAACAGGAAAGTCGTTGCCCTGAGCGCCTTTGCATTCGACGATAACATCAAGGAGGCGAAAGCTGCCGGCTGTGACGATTTCCTTGCCAAGCCCTTCCGTGTGGAGGATCTTATTGAAACCGTCAAGCACTACATCGACGATTAATTCTCAAAATCAAGTCAATCGTGGGAAAACTCGCCATTTACAAATATGTGTCGTTCATGTTTCTTGTCATGAGTGCCACATTGATGATACTGACCATTGCCGGACTCTTCGGTGGCCGGACTACTCCTACCACTAATCACGGTCTGGCCATGCTGGTCTACGCATTGCCTTTCCTCTTTGTCGGAAACGTAGTGATGCTGATCTACTGGGTCGTTCGCAAGCGATGGATATGGGCGGCTATGCCCGTCTTTGCCATTCTCAGCTGCATTCCCTACATCGGAACCATCTATCAATTCAGGTTCTCCTCAGATGTCGATGCCTCGAAGGCAGGATTCAAGATAGCCACCTACAACGTGGCTATGTTCGGACGGGAAACTTCCGGCTTCAAATCGGGCGACATCCTGAGCGAGATGAAAAAGCAGAACGTGGACATCCTTTGCCTGCAGGAGTACTCCGACGTGTGTGGCGACCGCAGGAACTCGGACAACTACAGGGAGTATTTCCCCTACCATGCCTACGGCAAGGACGACATGATTATCTACAGCCGCTTCCCCATCAGCCAGTCGAACACCATCGAGTTTGGCAACTATACAAACAATAGTGCCATGTGGGCCGACGTGATTATCAACGAGAAGGCTTTCCGTGTGTACAACGTCCACTTAGAGACCACGGGCTTCAACCGCACGCTGAGAAAGGTGGCCAAGATGGAACTGCAGGGACAGACCATCACCGAGAATGCCATTGTGCAGGCCATCTACGGCAACTACACGATGGGTATGGTGGTCAGGGCTCGCCAATGCAAGATTGTTGCCGAGGACATAGAGTCGTGCATGCTGCCCGCCATCGTGTGTGGCGACTTCAACGACGTGCCCTATTCCTATACCTATCACACGATGCTGGGCAATCTGGTCGACGGTTTCAAGGAGTGCGGCAACGGCTTTATGAGTACTTACCGAGGGCTGAAGAAGGCACGCATCGACTACATCTTCCACGACAAGAGCCTTTCGGGACAGACTTATTACAAGGAAGACCTAAGCTATTCCGACCATCATCCGGTATTCATGAAAATAGCTCTCTGAGACATTCTTCAGAGAGCTATTTTTTGATACTGCGGTTGAAAGACGCTGAAAGCGTCGCCTCTCAATAGCCGTAGGTCGGAACGACCTGCGGAAAGAGCGTAAGAAGGCAAATCGACCCTGAAGGGGTCGCCTCTCTGTTCTAATGGGAGGGATGTCCGTGAGTATGGGCGACCCCTTCAGGGTCGATGTTGCTTGCATCTTTCATCCGGGGGTGCTACGCACACCCCGGCTATTGAGCGGTGACCGCGTTGCGGTCAGAGCAGGTACGAGGTCACACGATTTTGAACCTCACGCGGAACGAACGCTCACGTTCATCCCAGTTGGTGCCCAGCAGCTCGAAGCGTCCTATCTGTGAGGTGGAGCGCACATGCTTGCCAATACAGGGGCACACGTCGTAGTCGCCGATGCGCACCAAGCGGATAGTGTCGGACACATCGGCAGGCAGACGCTCCTGACTGATGCCCTCGGGCAGGTTGTCGCGCGTGACAAACTCGAAGGTAACGGGCAGGTCGTCGGCAATCAACTGGTTCATGCGCCGTTCTATCTCCTGTTCGTCCTTGCGTCCCGGCTTGCGGTCAAGATGAAAACTCATCTTGCTCTTCTTGCGTTCCACGTGGGCATTATAGCTGCGCTCGCAGCCAAACATCTGTATCATAGTCTGATTCAACAGATGTTCGGCTGTGTGGGCAGGCGGAAACTCTTCCTTGTTATGCTCGTTCAGATAATACTCTTCGGCCATCGTCAGCTACCAATTAATCAGATTTTCATTTTCAGAACGACACCGTTACGCGCAGCCAGTTCCACCTTGACCATGCCGTCGCGCCGCAGGCTCACGTCCATTTCTTCGCCCGAAAGCAGATCAACGGCCTTGTAATCCTTCTCCTCAAGATGGAGGAAGTCGAACGCATGGGCGGGAATACAGATGCTGACCGAGGCTTTTGTGTCGTCGAAGTTGCTCACCACGAGCAGGAGTTCGTTCTCATACTTGCGCAAGAAAGCATACTGGCGGAAGTATTGGCCATTGACATACATGAGGTCGAACGCGATGCCCTCGCCCACCGCCTTCTCCTCGCGTGCTATGTTCAGCACTTTGGTATAGGTCTCGGCCAGATAGCGTTCCTCGTCGGTCAGTTTGTTGGCAGCAGCCCTGCACAGCGTGTCCACCGACCAGTAGTCGAAGATGGTGGTGCGCCCGTCGTTGCCGCTATATCCTTCCTTGTCCATGCCACGCTCGCCATACTCCTGCCCCGCATAGAGCATGAAGGGGTTCTTCTGCATCAGCACATTCGCAATCAAGGCAGGAACAGCCTTGCGCCCGTTGGCGGCAAAGAAGTCGCTGGCCACGCGCTGCTCGTCGTGGTTCTCAAGGAAGTAGAGCATGTGGTCGCGTATGTCGTCGTTAATCTGCCAGGCCCAGGTAATGGCATCGCTGCCGCGACGATGGCAAATCACGTCGCGCATCACGTCGTACATGCCTACCTTGTCGTAGAGATAATCAAATCCTGCCGACAGATAGCGGCGATACTCGTTGGGATTGTACACCTCGCCGATGAAGATCAGCTCGGGATATTTGGCCTTCACCTGCTTGGTAGCCCACTCCCAGAACTCCGCCGGCACCATCTCGGCCATGTCGCAACGGAATCCGTCAACGCCTTTGGCGGCCCAGAAGAGCAGGATATCGAGCATCTTCTTCCATGTTGAGGGAATGGGGTCGAAATGCCCCACTCGCCCGGCATAGTAATCCACGCCGTAGTTCAGCTTCACCGTCTCGTACCATTCATTCTGACTGGGAGACGAATGGAAGCAGTCGTTGCCCGTGGCACGTGCCGGCATCTCAAGATAAGGCTCCTTCTCGCCATGATAGAGGTCGAAATAGGGAGAGAAGCGCTCGCCTGGACAATAGTAGAAATTATTCTGCGGGTCGAAACCACGGTCAGTATCATCGTCCTCGCCCAGGTCTTTCACGCCCTTGGGCTTGCAGATGCTCTTGTACTGACGGGCCACATGGTTGGGCACGAAGTCGATAATCATCTTCAAGCCCGCACGATGGGTGCGATTCACCAAGCGCTCGAACTCCTCCATGCGTTTGTTCACATCGACGGCCAGGTCGGGGTCAATGTCATAATAGTCGGCTATGGCGTAGGGAGAGCCAGCCCTACCCTTCACCACGGCGGGATGCTGTCGGGGAATGCCGTAGGCCGTGTAGTCGGTCTGCGTGGCATGGCGGATGACACCCGTGTACCAGACATGAGAAACGCCGAACTCCCTCAGTCGTTTCAAGACCGAGGGAGTAAAGTCGTTGAGCTTTCCGCAACCATTCTCCTCAATAGTCCCATTGGGCTTGCGAGTGGTATTGCGGTTGCCGTATAGGCGTGTAAAAACCTGATATACAACTATTTTCATAGCAAATTACATGATTCCGTGGGCACTAACTTCACGATTAATCTTGGCAATCATGCCTTGCAGGGCTTTGCCGGGGCCGCATTCGGTGAAGTCGTCGGCACCGTCGGCAATCATCGACTGCACACATTGAGTCCAGCGCACCGAGCTTGTCAGCTGGGCAATGAGGTTCTGCTTGATTTCGGCAGGCTCCGTGTGGGGCTTTCCGTCGACGTTCTGATAGACGGGGCACTTCGGGGTCTGGAACTCCGTCTGCTCGATGGCAGCCTGCAGCTCGTCCTTGGCAGGCTGCATCAGCGGCGAGTGGAAGGCGCCACCCACCTTCAGGGGAAGGGCACGCTTGGCACCGGCAGCCTTCATCTGGGCGCAAGCCTCGTCGATAGCCTCGATATTGCCCGAGATAACAAGCTGGCCCGGGTTGTTGTAGTTGGCAGGAACCACTACGCCCTTGCCCATCTTCGACACCTCGGCACAAATCTCCTCCACCTTCTCATCGGCCAGTCCGATGATGGCGGCCATCGTCGAAGGCTGGGCCTCGCAGGCTTTCTGCATGGCCATAGCACGGGCATAGACCAGACGCAAACCATCCTCGAACGAGAGGGCACCGGCGGCAACCAGCGCCGAGAACTCGCCTAATGAGTGGCCGGCAGTCATCTGCGGGTCGAAGGCATCGCCCATGCAGATGGCCGAAATGACCGAGTGGAGGAACACGGCGGGCTGTGTGACCTTCGTCTGCTTCAGGTCGTCGTCCGTTCCTTCGAACATCACGTCGGTAATGCGGTATCCCAGGATATCGTTTGCTTTCTCGAATAATTCTTTTGCTTTAGCGTTGTTGTCGTAAAGATCCTTGCCCATTCCTACGAACTGGGCTCCCTGACCGGGGAAAACAAATGCTTTCATATTTTTTCCTATTTCTTATTGTTAATGTTAAAACGTGTGCAAATTTACTCATTTTTTTGCTGATAGCCTAATTATTATACATAAAAATAGCGTCAGATGCGTTTCTGTTGACAAATATCACAGCACCTGACGCTATTTTTCTTTCTTTTCGCTATGTCAAGGCCTCCTGCGGAGCCTCATCGTCGGTGGACTTGGGAAGTCGGTTGCGGCGTTTCGGGTTCTCCTGCGCCCCATATTTCAGCAGTCGCGAGGCAGCCGTGGTGATGCTCTGCCCGTTGGGAGCCACCGAGTGGCGCAGGTCTTCGAAGGCATCCTGCGTGCGATGCAGCTGTTCGTCGGCCCGGAGGAAACGCTCGTAGAACTGCTGCACACGGTCGATAATCAGATTGGCCTGACGCATAATGTCCTGCTGGTTCTCCACCTGACGCACTTGTTTCCACGACATCTCCAGCACCCGGAGCATGACAAACAAGCTCTGACTGCCCACGATGACCACCCCCTGGTCGTAGGCATCGCGCCAAAGTTTGGCATCTGCACCGAGGGCCAGCTGCAAAGCCGACTCGCTGAACACGTACATGAGCACGAAGTCGAGTCGTTGCCGGCCTTCGCGGATGTACTGACTGTACTTCTTGCGCGACAGCTCCTGCACGTGGCTGCGCACCGAAGCTACGTGGCGGCGCAGGGCATCGGCCTTTGCCTGCTCGGTCTTGGCGGCGTAATAGTCTTCGAACGCGGTAAGCGAAACCTTGGAGTCGATGATGACATCGCGCTCGTCGGGAAAGTGCAGGATGACGTCGGGCATCAGCTTGCGGCCCTCCTCGTCGGTCAGCGCACGTCCGTTGTCGTCGCGCATCAGCCGTTGCTCCTCATATTGCACGCCTTGCTCCAGTCCCATCTGCTCCAGAAGCTGGCGCAGACGCAGTTCGCCGAAGTTGCCCTGGGTCTTGTTCTCCGACGTCAGGGCCTTGGCCAGCATGTCGGCCCGTTCGCCCACTTGCTGCGCCTGCCTCAGATTTTCCTTGATGGAGGCATCGAGTCGCTCCATTGTCGTGGTCTGTTCGCGGTCGCTCTTCTCCACAGCTTCACGCATCTGGCGGATGTTCTCGCGCAACGGGTTCAGGATAGAGGCCAACTGCTGCTCGTTGGTCGAGGCCAACTGCTGCTGACGCTCACGCAGAATCTTCTCCGAAGCAACGTTCATCTGTTCCCTGATGAGCGTCATCTGCTGTTCCATCTGCTCCTTGGCCTGCTGGCGAAGTGCCTCCATCTGCCCGGCATGCGCCTCTGCCTGCGCCTTCAACCGCTGTTCGTACAGGCTGGTCAGCTCGTTCAGCCGTTTCTCCTGCTGTACTCGCTCATCGTCGCGCTGCGAGGCCATCATGCCAAGCTGAGTCTGCAACACGTCGCGAGCGGAGGACAGCTCGGCACGTTCGGCAGCAAACCGAGTCTGCAAGCGTGAACGAGTGACGTACCAACCCAGCAACACACCAAGGGCAATCCCTGCTATCACCAGAGAGACTGTTACAATCATTTATCTTCTAATACTTTTATTTAAGTTTCACAAATTCTTTTAAACAACGGATTTCACGGATTATACGGATTTCCTAACTCAACTATCCCACCTTTTCTTTTTAACCACGCGCTCGACCTTAGTCGCTTTGCTTGCAAAGAATTGGCTGCGCTGCCAAAAGTTCGAGAAATTCGTCGGTCGTTTACGACCATTTGTGAAATTCTTGGACGAGCCAAGCGCGTAGCGAGTCCTTATCATCCGCATGGTAATTCGCTTAATTCGCGAAATTCGTGGTTTCAAAACCCAGGGAAAGTTGAGTTAGAAAATCCGTATAATCCGTGTAATCCGTTGTTGTTATTCATGCATACGAAAAGTGTATATGAGCGCGTAATATCAGATGGTGATTTTGTAGAGCGTATGGATGTCGCGTGCATGATTGACCACCGCCATGATTTCTTCGTCGTTGGAGAGGTTGAAATCACCCGGCACGGTGTTCTTCAACGCCGATGCAGCCAGCGAGTAGTTCAGCTGTAACTGCTTGTCGTCGGGGAACTTGGCCGAAGCATGCAGCAGTCCTGCCATGAAGGCATCGCCCACGCCCATGGGATCCACCACGTCGGGAATGTCGATGATGGGGGCTTCGAGCAGCGTCCCGTCGGTCCAGAGCAGGGCGGTCAGCGTGTGGTGGGTAGAGGACACCATGTTGCGCATGCCCATGAGCCAGTTGCGGCAACGGGGGAATTGGCGGTGCAGGTCGTCGAACCATTCGCGATACTCGTCCATTTGCATCTTGAAGTCGGAGCTGGTAGCCGTGAAAGGCGGCTGCGGACGCTGGCAGAGCCACTCGAACTCGATGGCATCGCCAAACATCATGTCGCATCGGCTCAGCATGCGGCTCAGTGTCTCGCGCGGGTCGGCACCATACTTCCAGAGGTTCTTGCGGTAGTTGATGTCGAACGACACGGTGAGGCCCAGCTCGTCGGCTATGTCAAGTGCCTCAAAGGTGGCATCGGCGGCATTCTGCGAGATGGCAGCCGTTATGCCCGAGACATGGAGCACGCTGGCATCCTTCAGGATTTCGCGCCAGGGAATCATGCCAGGAGATAGCTCCGAGTAGGCCGAACCGTCGCGGTCGTAAATCACCTTGGCGGCACGCATGCCTGCCGACGGCTCGAAATAATAGGTGCCTATGCGACGGCCGCCATAGACCACGTGACGGCAATCCACGCCCAACTGCTCGAGCATCATGGCCCCGGCACGCCCCACGGGCGTCTCGGGCAGACGGGTTACATACTGCACGTCGTCGCCAAGCATGGCCAGGCTCACGGCCACGTTGGCCTCGCTGCCGCCGTATTTGCTGGTAAACATGTCGCCCTGCGTCAGTCGCAGGTGATCGGGTTTGGAGAAGCGCAACAGCAATTCTCCGAAAGTCACAATTCGATGTTTCTTCATCACGATAGTTTTTGTATTTGATTTTAAATGCGTTCCACTTGTTTCACCCCCTTCACCGTGCGCAGTTTCTTGATGAGCGACTCCAGCCGGGTGTTGTCGTTGATCATCACTTCGAGGTTGCCACGGAAGAGTCCGTCGAAGGAGTCGATGTTGATGCTGCGCAGAATGAGCTTCTCATCCTTGGAGATGATGGAGGTGAGGTTGTTCACGATACCCAGGTCGTCGTTGCCGATGACGCGCAGGGTGATGCTGTATTGCGAGGAGCCCTTGCCGCTCCACCTGGCCCGCACGATGCGATAGCCGAAGCGGCGGCGCATCTCCGGCGCATTGGGGCAGTCGCAACGGTGAATCTTGATGCCTCCGCCCGTGGTGACGAAGCCGAACACATCGTCGCCATAGATGGGGTGGCAGCAATGGGCCAGCTGGTAGTCAAGGCCTTTCAGGTTCTTGTCGATGACCAGCACGTCGTCGTTCTGCGGCTGATTGGGGGCGAAATGGTCTTCGAGTACGAACTCTTCTGCCGAACGGGGCTGCGTGTCGGCACGCTCGTCCTTCTTCTCGCCACTCAACTCCAGGTACTTGTCAATGACGATGGCCACGTCGAGAGTACCTTCGGATATGTCGCGGTAGAAGTCGCTCACCTCCTTATAGCCCAGTTTCTTGACCACGCGCATCATCACGCTCTCGTCCTGCTCTATCTTCCGGTTCTTGAATTTGCGCTCCAGCATCTCCTTCACCATGAGAGCCTCCTTCTGCTGCGTCTCCTTCAGGGCCAGGCGAATCTTGGCCTTGGCCCTCGAAGTCTTCACTATGTTGAGCCACTCCTGCCGGGGATGCTGGTTCGATGCCGTCAGGATTTCCACCTGGTCGCCGCTCTGCAGCTGCTGCCGAAACGTCACCACCTTATTATTAATACGCGCGCCCGTACATTGGTTGCCCACTTTGGAGTGGATGTGATAGGCCATGTCGAGGACGGTGGCCCCCGTGGGGAACTTCAGCAGGTCGCCTCGCGGAGTGAAGACGTAGACCTCCTGCGGCTCCAAATCCATGCGGAACTGATCCATCGCGTCGAGATTGTCGCTCGACGACTCCAGCATCTGGCGTATCTCGGCGAGCCATTCGTCCATGCCGCCTTCGGCCTTCACGCCCTTATACCGCCAGTGGGCGGCCACGCCGCGCTCGGCAATCTCGTCCATGCGCTCGGTCCTTATCTGCACTTCCACCCACTTCTGCCCAGGGCCGAGCACGGTGATGTGCAGGCTTTCGTAGCCATTCGACTTGGGCACCGTGAGCCAGTCGCGCATGCGCTTGGGGTTCGAGGTGTACATATCGGTGATGATGGCGAATGCCTGCCAGCAGCTCTGCTTCTCCTTTTCACGCGGACAGTCGATGATGATGCGGATGGCAAAGAGGTCGTAGACGCCCTCAAAGGCGCACTTCTGCTTCTTCATCTTCTGCCAGATGGAGTGGATGGACTTCGTGCGTCCCTTCATGTGGAAGGTCAGTCCGGCCTCTTGCAGCTTCTTCTCAACAGGGCCGATGAAGTTGCTGATGTAAGCATCACGGGCTTTCTTCGTGGCATTCAGCTTCTCCTTGATATGATAGTAGGCATCATGCTCCAGGTATTTCAGCGACAAGTCCTCCAGCTCGCTCTTCAGCTTGTAGAGTCCCAGCTTGTGGGCCAGCGGGGCGTAGAGGTAGGCAGCCTCCTGGCTCACCTCACGCTTGGCATCCACGTTTTCGACATCGCGTATCTGGCGCATGAGGTTCACGCGGTCGGCTATCATAATCAGGATGACGCGCATGTCCTCGGCAAAGGAAAGGAGCAGGTTGCGGAAATTCTCGCTCTCAATGACGGGGTTCTTCTTATATAGCTCCTGTATGCGCTGCAGCCCGTTCAGTATGCGGGCTACCGTCAAGCCATACTCGCGTCCGGCATCATCCACGGTCAGCAGACCGGCCTCGATACAGGGACGCAACATCACAGCCACTACTGCGTCGCGCTTCAGGCCAATCTCGTCGACAACAAGCATGGCCGTCTGCATGCTGCTCACCACGGGATTCAGGCCGAAGACATCACGGCCCACCTCGCCCTGACTAACAGCCGCAAACAGCAAGTGACTGATTTTTTTCTCGTCTCCCGCTGAAAAAGACGATGCTATCCTGTCTTTTAATTCTGCATAGAGCGATCGTATCTCAGCACGCTCTTCTTCTGTAAAGTTCATTCTTTCGGACATATCTTTAGCATAAATGTGACGAAATATCGGGCAAAGTTACAATTTTTTTTCTATTTCCTTGTCTTTTATCAAAAAAATGCGTATTTTTGTGGCACTAAAACTAATTTTTAATCCATTATTGTTTATGTTAACAGAGCAAGACCTGAAACAAATCGCTCTGCGGGGTATCACAGCAGAGCAAATCGAGACACAACTGAATGAGTTCAAAACCGGATTTCCCTTCCTGCGTTTAGAGGCCGCAGCAGCCGTGGGCAACGGTATCGTGGCTCCCGGCGAGGAGGAAAGAAAGCAGTACGTCGCTGCCTGGGAACAGTATAAGGCCGACGGACGCCGCATCGTCAAGTTCGTGCCCGCATCGGGTGCAGCCAGCCGCATGTTCAAGAACATGTTCGCTTTTGTCGATGCCGACTATGATGTGCCTACCACGGACTTTGAGAAGAAGTACTTCGCCGACATCGAGAAGTTTGCTTTCTACGACGCTCTCGATGCCGTCTGCAAGAAGAACGAGGGCAAGGGAATCAAGGAACTGATGGCCGAAGGCAACTACAAGGCAGTAGCAGCCAACATGCTGAAGAAGGAAGGACTGAACTATGGCCAGCTGCCCAAGGGTATGCTGCTGTTCCACAAGTATGAGGAGGGAGCCCGCACCCCTATGGAGGAGCATCTCGTGGAGGGCGCACTCTACGCCGCATCCAATGGCGAGGCTCACGTCCACTTCACCGTCAGCCATGAGCACATCGACTTCTTCAAGGCCAAGGTGGCTGAGAAAGCCGACGGATTTGCCCAGAAATACGGCATCAAGTACGACATCTCCTTCTCGGAACAGAAGCCCAGCACCGACACGCTGGCCGCCAATCCCGACAACACGCCCTTCCGCAACGACGACGGTTCGCTGTTGTTCCGTCCCGGCGGTCATGGTGCCCTGATAGAGAACCTGAATGAAATCGAGGCCGATGTCATCTTCATCAAGAACATCGACAACGTGGTGCCCGACCGTCTGAAGCCCGAAACCGTGGAGTGGAAGCAAGTGATTGCCGGCGTGCTCGTCACCCTGCAGAAGAAGGCTTTCGAGTATCTGCGCGTTCTCGACGGCACACCTACCGACGAGCAGATTGCCGAGATAGCCGAGTTTGTGGAGAAGTGCCTCTGCTGCCGTCCGAAGGACAACAAGGTCGATGCCGACTATCTGCGCAAGAAGCTCAACCGCCCCATGCGCGTCTGTGGCGTAGTGAAGAATGTGGGCGAGCCTGGCGGCGGCCCGTTCCTCACCTACAATCAGGATGGAACCGTTTCGCTCCAGATTCTGGAAAGCTCGCAGATCGACACCAACAACGAGGAATACATGAAGATGTTCACACAGGGCACTCACTTCAACCCCGTCGACCTCGTCTGCGCCGTGCGCGACTATAAAGGCAATCCCTTCTGTCTGCCTAAGTTCGTCGACAAGACCACCGGCTTCATCTCCTCTAAGTCGAAGGGTGGCAAGGAGCTGAAGGCTCTTGAGTTGCCCGGTCTGTGGAATGGTGCCATGAGCGACTGGAACACCATCTTCGTGGAAGTGCCTCTGGGAACCTTCAATCCCGTGAAGACGGTCAATGACCTTCTGCGCGAGCAGCACCAGTAACCAGTTCAACTATCCCACCTTTTCTTTTTAACCACTAATTTCACTAATTAAACTAATTTTTTCTTTGCAGGCCGGTATTTCACGAATGCATCTAAAGATGCAAGACCATTAGTGAAATAACTTATTATCCGCATGGAATTAGTTTAATTAGTGAAATTAGTGGTTTTTCTAACTACTCTTTGTTTTGTATTCATTAAAAAAATTTGTGGTAAAAATTAAGGGTAATTAAGGAAATTCGTTTCCTTGACACATGTTTAGATTCCGACCGATTTACATTCGGGTTTAATGGGTAGGAAAGAAAAACGGCTTGATTTATGTCAAAAAGCAAACAAATAAGACCGTTTTTGTGTCAAAATGAAAGTTTTTCCGCAAAAAAGTTGATGATTTGTTTGTAGATTCCGAGATTTTGTGTAACTTTGCCGCCCGAAAGCAAATCTTTCGATGAGCGAACAAAAAAAACGCAAACACAAAAAAACGATATAAAAGTCAAAACAAACAATAGTTAAACTCTTTAAAAGGAAAAAAAGATTATGAATGCAGCAAAAGTTGTAGAAGATCTCAAAGTGAGATTTCCCAATGAGCCGGAGTACATCCAGGCAGTGAGCCAAGTTCTTCCCACCATCGAGGAAGAGTACAACAAGCATCCTGAGTTTGAAAAGTCAAACCTGATTGAGCGTCTGTGCATCCCCGACCGCATCATCGAGTTCCGTGTGACGTGGGTGGACGACAAGGGCAACGTGCAGACCAACATGGGTTATCGCATACAGCACAACAACGCCATTGGCCCGTACAAAGGCGGTCTCCGTTATCACAAGAGTGTAAACCTCGGTATCCTGAAGTTCCTTGCCTTCGAGCAGACCTTCAAGAACTCGCTGACCACGCTGCCTATGGGCGGTGCAAAGGGCGGCTCCGACTTCTCGCCCCGTGGCAAGAGCGACGCTGAGGTAATGCGCTTCTGCCAGGCCTTCATGAACGAGCTTTATCGTCACATCGGTCCCGATGAGGACGTTCCCGCTGGCGACATCGGCGTGGGTGGCCGCGAGGTAGGCTATCTGTTCGGACAGTACAAGAAGCTCACTCACCAGTTCCAGGGCGTACTCACGGGCAAGGGAATCCCCTTCGGCGGCTCGCTCATCCGTCCCGAGGCTACCGGCTATGGCACCGTCTACTTCCTCTGCTCCATGCTGGCCACTCGCGGCGAGAAGTTGGAAGGCAAGAGCGTGCTGATTTCGGGTGCCGGCAACGTGGCTCAGTATGCTGCCGAGAAGTGCCTGCAGCTGGGTGCCAAGGTTCTCACCATGAGCGACTCCGACGGCTACATCTACGACCCCGATGGCATCGATCGCGCCAAGCTCGACTACATCATGGAACTGAAGAACGTGGAGCGCGGACGTATCAAGGAGTATGTGGAGGAATATCCCACGGCTGTCTACCATGAGGGCATGCGCCCTTGGAACGAGAAGGCCGACATCGCCCTGCCCTGCGCTACGCAGAACGAAATCAACGGCGAACAGGCTCAGGCTCTCGTAAACAACGGCGTGATTGCCGTAGCTGAGGGTGCCAACATGCCTTCGCTGCCCGAGGCTATCAAGATTTTCCAGGATGCCAAGATTCTCTACTCGCCGGGTAAGGCTTCCAACGCTGGCGGCGTGTCGGTCTCTGGTCTGGAGATGAGCCAGAACTCGGAGCGTCTGAGCTGGACGGCCAAGGAGGTCGACGACTACCTGAAGCGCATCATGAACGACATTCACGAGAACTGCGTGAAGTACGGCACACAGCCTGATGGCTACATCAACTACGTGAAGGGTGCCAACGTGGCTGGTTTCATGAAGGTAGCTAAGGCCATGATGGCTCAGGGACTGGTATAAAAACCATGCCTTTCCATAACGACGAGAGCCGGGCTGCATCATCTGCAACCCGGCTCTCGTCTTCTATGATTCTTTAAATTATCGGTTTCATCGGAATAAACCATCGGTTACTTACCAATATACCATCGGTTTCTTCCGTTGAAACTCTTCACTTCTCCCCCATCTGTCATCCTTTTCTCTAACATTTCACCAAGCAGAATATATTTGATTGAATGGTTATGAGGTAGAGCTTGTAGAAACACCGATTTTGGTAGAGGTAAAAATGAAAACACATTCGTTTCAGCAAACTTTTTCCATCTTGACGGGAAAAAGCCAAATTAAATAACTTTTTGAAAGAAATGAAGATAATATCATAAAAATTGTGTATCTTTGCAATCAAGTTTAAACAATGTTTATATGTGGAAAGAAAAATATTTGAAGATTAGGAATTTTGGTCCTATAAAAAATGGTTACAGCGGGAACGACGGCTTTATGCCATTTTCAAAATATGTTTTCTTCTGTGGCCCCCAAGCAACAGGAAAAAGTTGTGTGGCAAAGTTGTTCTCAACATTCTCCTGGCTCGAGAAAGCAATGGTAAAAGGCGAATACAAAATAGATTATGTCACAGGTCAATTCCATCTGTTCTGTGCATTTCACCAGATGCAGAACTATTTCAGATCTGAAACAGAATTGCATTACAAAGGTACAGCCTTCGAGATGCACTATATCAACGGAGCTTTGAACGTCAAAGCACTTGACAATCTAGACTATCTGCGTCCACAAATTATATATGTCCCAGCAGAGAGAAACCTTTTAGCCGTACTTGAAAATGCCGAGAATGTAAAAGACTTGCCCCAATCGCTGTCATCATTACTGAGCGTTTACGGCAAGGCATGCAAATCCCTTAAAGGAGAATTGAAACTGCCTGTCAATGGGTACAGATTCTATTATGACAATGCTGGAAAAACTGCTTACATTGCTGACGACACATGCAGTATCCGCATTACAGAAGCATCAAGCGGTTTGCAGTCCCTTTCACCTATGTATGTAACGCTGCATTATCTTAGCCAGCAGATGATGATGACAGCGGCAGAAGTAATCTATCAGAAGCAAAGCAACCGTGAGAAAGAAATTATTGACAACCGGATAGCAGAACTGCTTAAAGACGATACGTTGACTCCTATGCAGCGGCAGATGCTTATCAAGCAAGCCTCCGACGTAACCAATAAATTCTTGTTAAGCATAGTGGAAGAGCCAGAACAGAACCAATATCCAAAGTCACAACGTGATGTCCTTTTCAAACTTCTTGCTTTGCACAAAGGAGAAAACGACCAATTGGTAATCACGACGCATAGCCCATACATCATCAACTACATTGCTTTGGCTATCAAAGCCTATAACATCTCGAAGAAATATAGTACGGCAATGCCAGAACTGGACAAGGTCGTACCAACTGATTCTATGGTCGATGGCAGCAAAGTGACCATCTATCAGGTCAATGAAGATGGAACCGTCAGTATGCTGCCTAAATACGACGAGATGCCGTCTGATGACAATATGCTTAACAATATGCTGGAGGAAAGCAACGAGCAGTTCAACCAACTATTAGACATAGAAGAGGAATGCCAGAATACAAAATAAACGATGTGGATTTCTTTGCGGAAGCCAATCTGACAGAGCCTGCGCGAACTGATGCCGAGGCGTATCTGATAGATGGTCAGCCTGCCTATTCGACTTTAGAGAAAGGAAATCGTGCGGAAGTAACTGTCAAGAATCCCTTGGGCATCCAATATCAGTTCGTCCCTATTGATAACAATATCGTTATACGGCGCAATAATGGCGAAATGGAAAGTACATGTGACGGCATGATTCATTACGGAGAAAAGCGAAATGTTTTCTTTGTTGAGTTAAAAGACCGCTCTGGGAAGGACTGGATAAGTAAGGCAGTCGGTCATATGGGCTTTGCATTTGCGGGACAATAGACATTAGATAGTATTATTTCGGTGCATATCAAGGTGCATAGTATTTTTCGTATAACCGAAATGTAATAGATGAGATTAGGTAAGAGTAAGATAGTAAGTAATTAATTTAGTTATGAGTTTATTTTCCGAAAGATATAAATATGTAAAAGTTTCAGATGCTATTATCATTGAGAGGATAACACCTGAGATTAAAAACGCTATATATAATTGTTTTAAAATATATATCTATCCTCGTCAATTTGATTATGCTCAGCTTTTATAAACTATTTAAATGGGAAATTTGGTTCAAGCAAATAAATTATGTATCTTTGCAGCACTAATTAATTAAAAATGTTTTATAAACTCATAGAAAAGAAACGTGATGAATGGTACAATTCACCTGATTGTACTGTTAAGGACGTGATACGATATATTGAGCAGAAAGGAAAGATGCGAGATGCCCAGTTAGATGCAATCAAAACCTTTCTATATCTTAAAATTGTCTGTGGCAACGAGTCGCTAAGAAGTCTCTTCACCAGAGGATTCTTTAACACGCTCAACATTAGTGAGGAACCTCTGAGTGAAAAAGCTCGGATAAAGCTACAAGACCCTACAGCCGCTGCGCTATACGAATATTCCAAACTGAAGAAGAAAAACGGCGAGCAGTTATCTCCAAAACTTGAAGAATATATCAAGGCGCATTCAGACGAATTAAACTATGAAGAAATTATCAGAAAGATTTTTTACGATGTTGACTACCCCGATTATCTGTATAGCCTACCTATGGGAGCTGGCAAGACCTTTCTGATGGCGGCGTTTATTTATCTGGATCTCTTCTTTGCCCAAAACGAGATGGATAATCCCGTCTTTGCACATAACTTCATGATATTTGCCCCATCAGGACTAAAGTCGTCTATTCTGCCCAGTCTGAAGAATATTATGAAATTTGACCCAACTTGGATCCTTCCTGTAGAAGCTGCCACGCAGCTTAGACAGCAAATCAAATTTGAAGTGCTTGATGAGGCCAGTTCTGCTAAAGGGTCGAACATCATCAAAAATCCCAATGCTCAGAAAATCAATATTCACTTGCTCAATGGCGACACCTTTGGACTGGTAGCCATTACGAACGCTGAGAAAGTGATTCTTGACCGTGTGGAAAACGACCACCTGACTGATGAAGAACTGAACCTTTTCAGTGAGGACGAAAGAAACATGATTAAGAAGAGTAAGGAGTTACGCCGCGTTATTGGTAGCATTCCGCGCTTAGGAATATTTGTTGACGAGGTGCATCATGTGGCTGATAGCGACATCAAACTGCGAAAAGTCATTAACGAATGGACTGCCTGCCAGAACTTCGCCTATATGCTGGGATTCTCAGGTACACCTTTTTTGGAGTCGGCCGATAAAATTCCCATTTCTGAAACCTTGGAGATGAAGAATCAGAATCTCTCAAACGTGGTGTGCCACTATCAGTTGGTGGATGGTATAGGTAACTTCCTGAAAAATCCCCACGTCATGCATGAGAATGCTGATATGGAAACGATTATAGAGAGTGGCGTCAGAGATTTCTTTAATCGCTATAAAGAAACGTTCTATAAGAACGGCACGAAGGCCAAGTTGGCTATCTATTGTCCTAATATCAAGACTCTTGAAGAAATAGTCCTGCCGCAAGTGTCATTACTTGTGGCAGAGCAGGGACTCGATACAAACACAGCCATTCTAAAGTTCTACAACGACCAAAACAGCAAATATAAGTTGCCAAAGGGGGCAAAGGAAGAATTTTATGCTTTGGACAGCGAAATATCAAAAGTACGCGTAGTTCTCTTGGTGGAAATCGGAAAGGAAGGCTGGGATTGTCGCAGCCTTACTGGCGTTATTCTCCCCATGAAGGGATCGTGCGCCCAGAATAAGGTGATGCAGACCTCTTGCCGCTGTCTGCGACAAGTAGACTTACAGGATGAGACTGCTCTTATATGGCTAAATAGTCAGAACGCCAAGTTGCTGAATGAGCAGTTGAAGAAATTCCAAGAAACCAATATCGATGAACTGAACCAAAAGCGACAGAAGCAGACCCGCATCGTGCAACAATATTCACGCATGAATCGTATCAACCTGCCAAAGATAGAATACATGCAGCTTTGTGTGGAATACGAGCTACAGAGAGAGAATCCACATACAGAAGAGTTGTTGCAGACGGAGAGATTGTTAAATGGCATGAAGCGCGACGTTCGTTATATAAGCAGTAGTACAGGCTTCTCGCAGGAAGAGGCGATCAGTACTCACAACTACCAAAGCACAGAAGAAGCCGACTTCATGGCGTGGCTTTACGAGATTGAACGCGAGAGTTTCCGCACGCTTACTGTGCCAGAACTTATGGTCTATGAACAACAGTTGCGCGATGTGTTTACAGCCATCACTATGACCGTGGATGGCACGCCGATGTTCGACGCTTCTTATCGCCAGCAACACATCCGCAACCGCATTCGCCAGGCATTTGCGCCTGTATGCTCTGAGAAATCCACAGAACGCATCGAATTGCGTGAGGCTCTGCTGATGGCTATTGAAATAGAAGACTTGGAGAAGCCAAAAGAGGTCAGCGTATCAAGCATATATTATCCCAATGACGAGAAAGTGCAGAACATTCTTGCAGAAGACATGCAGAATGAAGAGATAGATAAGGCCATTGCTGCTGCCCCAACATGAAGGATACGTTTGAGAAACTGCGATCGAATCAATATGTTGATCGAAATTACACCTACCACTATCTGCCTTATCATTTCGACAGCAGCTTGGAGCATGGATATTTCTCCACACGGCTACTTAAACTTCTGAAAGGCAATGATTTCAAGGACAAACATCTGGAAGTATATTTCAACGGTGACGATACCATCAGCGGCTTTGGCATAGAGTGTTACAAAGAGGTGAATGGTCATTGGCGGCGCATACAGAAGTATTACCCTGACTTCCTGATGCTTCAGCGCGGTAATGACGGCCAAGCCCATCGTGTGCTTATCATTGAGACAAAAGATAAGATTTATGAGGATGCTTTCAAGGATAAGGAGGCATTTATGGAGAAATTCAAAAAGGACAACAGCGGTCGCTTTGAATTCCTTTATCTCCGTGAGTCGCAAATAACTAAGAGCCATCCTAACTATCTGCTGGACGAGACCGTCCGTAAAATAAACGAATATTTTAAAGATTAAACATATAAAAGACGATATGGCTATCAAATATATTTCATACGACCCACAGCCTCTGCAAGGTCAGGCGGTACTCAACTGTTTTCGCCGCACGCGCCGCATGTTGCGCTATCAGGGAGATAACGAGTTAGAGGCACATATCGAGCGCGGCATGCCGCTTTACGAGGTCAGCCGTACAGAACCTGTAAACGGAGGCTCATCAGAAAGCTTGTTATTTCGTGGCGAGTGCATCTCCGTCTGTGCCTATCTGAAAGAGAAAGGCATCAAAGTGGACTTGGTGTATATAGATCCACCATTCGATAGTGAGGCAAACTATTCAAAGAAAGTATATTTAAGAAAGAATCCCAAAGTAGCAGAGGCAATCTTTGACGCAGAGAAAACGATGCCTGATTTTGAAGAACTTCGTACTTTCGAAGAGAAAATGTATGGCGACAAATGGGAGAAAGAACGCTACCTTGATTGGATGTACCAAAACTTATTGGCTATCAAAAGCGTAATGAGTGAGCAAGCCAGTATCTATGTACATTTAGATTGGCATATTGGTCACTATGTCAAGATTCTCATGGATGAAATATTTGGAGAAGCAAATTTCATGAATGAGATTGTATGGCACTATTATAATAAAATGCAAGGAAATGTAAACCGCTTTGCTTCTAATCATGATGCTATATTTGTCTATAAGATGTCTGATTCTTATTGTTTCCAGCCAATAAAGGAAAAAAGAGAAGAAAAGACAAAACAAATAAAACGAGTATGGGATAAAACAACTCAAAGATTAGTTAATGCAAAAGACGAGAATGGAAAAGTGATTTACATAGAAACAGATGAAAAAACAATCGACGATGTATGGCGGATGTCGATGCTGCAACCAGCTGATACCAAAGAGCCTGTAGACTACTCGACTCAAAAACCAGAAGCCTTGCTCGAAAGAGTTATTAATGCCAGTAGCAATGAAGGTATGCTTGTCGCAGATTTCTTTAGTGGTAGTGGTACAACAGCAGCAGTAGCTCATAAATTAAACAGGAGATTCATTGCTGGTGATATTGGCATAAACAGCATTGAGACCACTCGTGACCGTTTGAAGAACTTGGGTGCCAACTTTGATGTTGTTGAAATTAAAGATGGCGTGACACTCTACCGTAATCCAGTTCAGACAAAGGAGAATATTAGCAAAGTTATAAAGGGACTCTCTCATGATGTTTTACTACCATCAATCTGGTTCGGTTGTCTGCATGACTCAAAAGACGGTATTGTGCCTGTCTATGTTCCAGACTTTGCAGACTCCACTACACGCATACTGACCAAAAAACTTATCAGCCGCATTATTCATACCGGTATGCCAGAACTGCCTGATGGCGTGAAGCGAGTGACAGTATATTATATTGATGTGGAGAATCTGCAAGAAATTCAGCAGTTTATCGAAACAGAGAACTATCATCTCATCAAGATAGACCTGCATGATCTAAAACCAAAACTCGACAATTTCATCATGGCCGATGATGCCCGCTGGAAACTCACAGAGGTAAAAGAAGGAATGTTCGACGTTTGGCAGGTCAGCATTGATAGTTACTTCTGTGATCGTGTGATAAAGAAGATAGAAGAATATAATCTGAAGACTCAGGAGCAATGGCAGAATGCCACAGACGATGAGCGGAAAAGGAAACCCCTCAATCTCATCAAGATCAGTCCAGAGGGTCTTGAAACCATTGAATGGCTAAGCCTCGACTGCACATCGGCAGAGGGACAAGACGAGTGGCACAGCAATGTGGAACTGAAGATAGAAACTGACAGCCATGTGCGCTATAATAATGGTGAAAAGAGTCAAAACTATTGGGACGGCACCATCCGCACTCTTGATGACAGAAAGCCCTTGCGCCTGAAGATTCGCAATATATGTGGTGATGAAACGATTTTCTCTTTAAGCAAAGAAGAGTATAGAAGCGATTTATCTCAATCAAAAGTATAAAGACATATTGTTACGATTGCTCCAGCGACATAAGGAACTGGGCATATCAGAACATATAGACTACCAGAAGTTCTATCTGTACTTCATCATTACGCACTCGACGGCCATCGAAGGTCAACGGCGACGGAGGTGGAAATGGTCGATAAACAGGCGTTACGACAGAAAATGGTCGATAAATGGTCGATAAATCCCTCTTTGGCAGAGAAACTTAGGAAGTGAACACTAATCAGAGATATTCACCTCTTTTCGTGTTCACTTCCTACTCGATAGTTCTTCACAACACAGCAATCAATCCTGGAGGATGACCAGACCGCCATTCTTGGGGATGGTGACGGCGAATTGCTGCTTGCGGTTCTGCTTCACAGACTTCACGCTGCCATTGAGCTGGTCGTCGTCGCTATAGACGGTAAGCGGAGCCGTCTGGTCGAACATGGGCAGGGTGATGGTGGTCTTCAGTGGCGCATCCTGTGCATTGATGCCCACCACATACCACTTACTGCCCGAACGACGGGCCAGGATGACGTAGCGGCCAGGATAACCGTCGATGAACTTCACCTCGTCCCACGTTGTGGGCACCTGCTTCATGAAGTCGATGGCCCATGCGGGAGCGTCGTTGAGGTTGTTGGGAGCCATAGCGAAATGCTGCACACTACTCTGGAAGAGGACTGCCGTGGCCAAGGCATAGACATCGCTGGTGCGGCGAACGGTGCCACGCTTATTGTCGGCATTGTAGTATTTGTTGAGCGTAGAACCACCGAAGTCCATAGAACCCACCACGTTACGGATGAACGCATGGATGCAGGCATTCTGTGCCTCGGCATCGCATGCACCCTGACCGAAGTGCAGGTTCTCACTGGCCAGAACGGCCTCGGAAGCTACGTAGTTAGGATACATGCGCTCCCATCCACGGGGCAGGGTGCAGCCGTGGAAGATGACCTGAATGCCAAACTCGTTGGCATCGGTGAGGATGTCCTCATAGAGCTGCATCATGGGCTGCTTGTCGCCGCCGAAGAAGTCGACCTTGATGCCCAGAATGCCCGTCTGCTGCATCCACTTCATCTCCTGACGACGGGCTGCCGAACGATCCATCTTGCCAATAGGAGTCTGGGGAGCGTCGTTCCAGGTGCCGTTAGAGTTGTACCAGAGGAAAATGCCCACGCCCTTGCTCTTGCCATAGCGTGCCAGCTCGGCCATGCGCTCATAGCCAATCTGCACATCCCAGAAGGCATCGATGAGCACGGAGCGATAGCCCATAGCAGCGGCAAAGTCGATGTAGCGCTTCTGCTCGTCGAAATTACAGCTGGAGTCCATACCGATAATCCACGACCAGGTGCCCTTGCCGTAAGTGTAGTCATGCTTAGCCTCGTACTTAGGTTTCACCACGTCCCAAGGCACAGTAGTCTCCACAATGTTCTTCAGCGTCTCGCCCACGGTGATGGTGCGCCAAGGAGTCTGGCAAGGCAATGAGACAGCAGGCGTAGTAGAACCCACTCCGTTCATCTCGCCCGGCTGGGGGAAACCGATGCGATAGCGAGAACCACCCTCGTTGAGCAGACGACATCCCACGTAGTTACCGTCGGTACCAGTCTCGGAGATAAGAAGCCAGACGGGCTGGGGCTCCTGGGACTTCTGGGCCTTCTTAGATTTCTGGGGATTCTGAGACTCAATGGGGGTCTTGAACAGGCAGGGGAAGGTGTAGCCCTCGCCCCAGCCATTCTTACCTGTCGGGTCGTCGAGGGTGTAGTTAGTCTCGTAGCTGGGCGAGGTGCGGGCAAAGCCGTTCATGGGCTTGGCCTGCGGACAAAGGAAAGTGGTGGTGCCGTCGGGCAGCACAAAACCTGTGGCCTCGCTCTCTATCACAGCCACGCGGGTGTCGCCCTTGGGATAGAGTCTGTAGCTGAAAGCCACGTCGCGGTTGCTGACCTGGAAGATGACATCAAGCAGATGAGTACCATCTTTTTCAAACTGGCAAATGGCCTGAGTGGCCTCGTAGGCCATATTACTCTGCTTAATGGTCTTCAGACTGTACTCGTCGTGTACCTTGGTGACAGTACACTCTTTCAGCACAAGCCCCTGAGAGAGGTCAACATAGTTGGCCTTCAGTCCCAGAGGGGACTCTGCCAGGACACTGACCTTATTGAGACAGACCTGATAGACAGGCTTGCCATCCTTGTCGCTGACCAGCACACTCAGGTTGCCGTCGGGACTGGTGAACTGCTTTTCCGTGGCCCAAAGCGAGGAACTGCCGTTCAGCGTGAGGGCTGCCAGCAGCAGAAACTTTGAAAAACTCTTTTTCATTCCTGTATTGTTGTTTGAGGTTAAATAATAAGATACTATTTGTTATACTCGAAGCAGTCTACATCAACATAGCCGCCTGGACGCTTGGTGGCATAGTTGAAGATGGCAAACTTGGAACCCATGAAGAAGCGGCGATAGTCGAATACCATTTTATAATCGGTAGTTCCAATCTTCGTCCACTCCTGACCGTCGAGGCTGTAGTAGAAGTTGGCAACGTCCTTGCGCACATTGAAGTCGGCATCGATGCGCAGATAGACCTTGGTAGCACGCGGGGCGATGGTAGAAAGAGACACGCTCTCAATCACTTTCTCATCGACATTGGTCACGGCCTTTTCGCGCTCTGTGAGCTGCACAGCCTGTTCACTCATCTCAAGACTCACCTTCTTGCCGTTGCGCTTCAGGGTGAGCATGCCAGAGTCGCCGTTGAAGGCGGCAAAGCCGGCGCAGTCGCCGTCCTTCATGTGGGAATAATCGATGCACACAGTACCCATGCACGTAGGGCCTTCCATGCGCTGCGTCAGCGTGTTGGGAGCCAGATAGAGGTTGGGCACCACGCGGTTGGTCTTCAGGCGCAGGAAGCCAGGACGCTCCGTGAGGCTCCATGCGTTGTCAATGGGATTATGGTTCCATTGCCAGTGCAGCCCCAGTTTGGCGTCTGTGAAGTCATCTCGTTTGACAATGGCTGTCTCGGGCTGATTGCTCTTATAGGGGCGCATGGTCTCGGGCACCTTGCCATTTTCATCGCCAATCATAGGCCAGCCGTCGATCCAGCGCACGGGCGAGACTGTAAGTACGCGCCCTACCCCACCACGATCCTGGAAGATGATGCCATACCAGTCGCCATCCTCACTATCGACGATGGTGCCCTGTCCCACGTAGGGGAATCCACCAAAATCGCTCTCCAAGATAACCGTCTTCTCCCAAGGTCCCTGAAGGTTGTCGGTACGGTAGCACACCTCACGGCGATGACGACCCGGGGCAAAGACATGACTAATCATAAGCAGATAGTAACGTCCATTATGCTTGATGACGCGGCTACCTTCCAAGAGCCCCGTCTCGTCGGCCTCACGCTCGAACACCTTGCGGTGAGTACCCTCGATAACATCGGAGAGGTCGGACTTCAGCTCAATCATCTCGCCCGTGCCATAGAACACATAGACACGGTCGTCATCGTCGAAGAAGAGCGTAGCATCGTGGAAATGGCGCATGCGCGAGTGTATTGTCCAAGGCCCCTCGGCCTTCGGGGCGGTACAGATATAGGTCTGTCCCATGGGACCACCCTCGTTGGGAGCGAAGAGCGCATAGAACTTTCCTTTGTGATATTTTAACGAAGTGGCCCACTGGCCTCGGCCATAGACGGTTCCTTCTTGCAGGTCATACTTGGGCGAGTCGGTAAGCTTATCGAAGATATAGCCCACCGTCTCCCAGTTCTTCAAGTCCTTCGACTGCATCACCGGGGCACCCGGCATGAGGTGCATCGTGGTGGAAACCATGTAGAAAGTATCGCCAACGCGAATGACGTCAGGGTCGGGCACGTCGGCCCAGAGCATGGGGTTCTGGATGGCACTCTGTGCCGAGACTGGCACCAATTGGCAGACAACAGCTGCCAGGATAAGGAAGATTCGTTTCATAAGACACCTTGTTTATAACAAATGCGGGCAAATGCGCTCGTCGCACACTTGCCCGCAAATAGTTTGTTTTTGAAAAGATGTAATCAGATTACTTCTTCACCACTTTCTCCGTGCGGATGGTTCCGTCGCTCATGTACTTCTTCACCACAGCCACACCACGAGGAGCGGTGAGCAGGCGGCGACCGTTCAGGTCGAAGAGTTCAACGGAACGAACAGCTGCAGGCTGGGCAACCGTACCGTCGATACCCTCGGTGTAAGCCGTACCGTAGTCATAGCCAGGAACAGCACCTGCGAGCAGCACGCGAACATCGCTGAAGAAGGTGTGAGACGAAGGACCGCCATTGACACCGATTGTCAGGATACCGTCGGTAACGGTGATGGTCTGCTCAATAGGAGCGTTAGCGTATGGGAAGGACTGGCCGATGCCCGGGCAGGTGCCCTGCGACTCTAAGCCGTCGGAACCCATAGCGTAGACATAGCTGTCGACAAAGTTCTCCTCCACGTCGTTGTTACGCTCGCCGAAGCCGAACTTCACGGTGTAGACACCCACGGGCAGGTCGGTAATAGTCTGCTCAACACGGTAGCTGGCACCCCATGTCTGGAACATGCAGTCCTCGGCAATCTTGGAAGTACCGCGAGAAGCACCCCATCCGCAAGACACGCCAGGCTTGTTGTAACCCTCGGGAGTAGTCCAGCCAGAAATACTCTCTTCGGTGAAGTCCATATTGTCGCTCAGCTTGTAGATGTTCGGGTTCTTCACGAACACGGTCATGTCGTAGGTAGGAGTAACCTCCTCGTAGGTATTCTCATCGAGAACGGGCTGGAACAGCGTGTTGTCGGCTTCCTTCAGCTTGCCATAGAGTTCTTCCTTCACACGACGCTTGATGTTCTCTACCAGCTCGTCGTCATCGGTCAGGGTGTTATAAGCTGCAACTACCCAGGTGTCATCCTCGGCAACGCCCAGCGACTTCAGGGTCTCGGCACCAAGGCGCAGACGCTCGGCAAGCACCTTCACACCAGTGTCGGAGGTCTTCGACTCGCCCTCGGTGAAGAGGAGACCAGTCATTTCAACCAGACCCTTCAGCTCGGCAATAGCAGCATTCAACTCAGCGTCGTCCTTAATCACGAGTACATTCAGCTCTTCCACCTCATACTCAAGACCTGTCTCGGGATCGACCTTCGTGGTGTTCACCTTCTGCACATACTTGGCAGCAACAGCCACCAGCTCAGCATAGTAAGGATGGTTGACGAACTTCTTTTCGGCATTGGCATCGATGATGTTCTGAGCCTGCTCGGGCAGGGGATCGTAAGTGTCGCAGAGTGCGCGGTGATCCTTCACGGCCTGTGCAGCAGCGTCGAGAGCAGCGGCAGCATTTCTGTAGGCAGAGGGAGCGGTGTAACCATCCTTCTCGGCCTCATACTTGTTGATAGCGGCCACGAGAGCGTCGAAGGCGGGGCCAGAATAGCGGTCTTCCAGGTTGCCGTCGCGTACAGTCTTGGCATTCTCAAGAGCGGTGTTCAGCAGCTGAATCTCCTCAATACCCATTGCATTGGGCACATACATCATACTCACATTAGCCAGCACAATCTCAAGCCATTCAGGATCGCCCGACTCTGAAGTAGAGGAAGTCCACTTGAGACGATAGTTACCACTGGTCTCAGGAATGAACTTGATGTCGGTAGAGGTAGAACCGTTCACGGCACTGCTCGTATTACCATTTACGTCGGGTTTGTTGTCAATCATCTGAGTGAGCACAGCCTCGTCGGCCTCGTTGAAAATCTGGAAGCGGGTCTTAGTACCATTGCTCTTCCACATAGCGGTGTTGAAGTGGATGTTGTACTTCTTGCCAGCCTCAAGAGCCAGTTCGTGGCCCTCTGCGCTTCCGTACTCCACATAACCCTCACGGAAATACAAGCCCTTGGTGAAGTCGCCACCATCGGCAAAGTCAAACATACGGGGGCCGGAACCATAACCACCAGCCTCAGAGGTACGTGTCTCCTGCTGGAACTGTACGATATAGCCCTCGGGAATACCACCGGCATTCGTCGTAGCAAAGTAGTCGGGAATCATGGCCTTGGGCTGGTCATCGGGATCAGCCTCGACCTTACCAATACCAACGGTGAAGCTGTATGTGCCGTAATCAGAGTCGTCGAGCGGCATCTCAGCAAGAATGTTGTCTATCTCAATGGTATATTCGCCTGTAGTCAGGTCGGCACCATCGCGAACCAGCGTCACCACCTCAGCAAAACCTTCGGCGGGAGAAATAGCAAGAGCCTTGCCATTGATAGTAGCCTTCAGACGGGCGCAATCGGCATTTTTGTCGAAGAATACCTTGAACTCCTTGATGCTGTTGGGAAGGTTGAACGAACCATCCTCGGGATCGGTGTCCACAACGGTGGGTCTTACGAAGATATAAGCGTAGGCATCGTCAACACCGACTTCATCATTGTAATCAGCAGGACCAGCATAGTTGCTCACGTCACCACCGGGGCCACTGGTGTAGATAAGGTGATAAGCAGCATCAGTGGGATTGGTAAAGGTAACTTCCACATTGTCGTCATCGTTGATAGCTTCCTCCATGAAGATGTAGAAGCGACCGTCGGCAAAGCCTTCTATCGACATGATGGCAGCATTCTCACCATTAACCTTCACCTGGGCACAATCCAAGGGGAACATCAGACGAGGCTTGTTGACTGCCTTGACCAGCTCGGGAATGTTGGTCTCGAAGCCAAAGTCAATCTGCACGATGTCGCTCAAGAACTCGGCAACCGTACCATACTTGTAGACCTCAAACTTGATGTTATCGAAATAGTAGGTATTGGCTGCAACATGAGAGTCGGGGTTCAGATTGAAGGCAACAGAGAGCAACTGCTTGTCATCCTTCGACTGGTCGGCTGTTACCTCACCCTCCTTGTTGTAGACCTGCCATTCGGGCGTGAAGTTCAGGGCATCCAACATCTGATAGTGGATGTAGTCGCTGGGCTCGGCGTGTGCCTGAGAAGAAACTGTGGCATCCTCCTCAGCACGATAGCTGAAGCTTACACGATACTTTGTTCCTGCGGGTACAGGTTCATTGAAGCGGAACCAGAACTGGTTGTCATAGTCATTGGCCGTCTTGTCGCCAGTAGTAATCATAATACCGCGCGAGCCGTCGACACCCACACCGTCGGTAATCTCGGAGTTGACCACCTTAGCGGCATTGTCGCCAATGTTCAACTTGGTGAAGAAACTGCTCACGTCGTCGCCTTCCATGTTGCCGTTGTTGATCAGGTCGGTCCAGCCTACCTGCTGGGCCTTGCCCTGACGCTCAACTTCCATGCTCTCGACGTTAACGTCTGCCCAGTTGGCTCCCTTGATGGCGTGCAGATGGGCAAAGCCCTTCTCCTTCACCAACAGTTTCAGGTCTACGATATAGGTATTTCCGTCCTGAGAGAAATACTTCGACGACCAACCGCCCCGGGTGTTGTCAATAAGATGGGACTCTGCCTCATTCTCATTCCACTGACCCTCGACCACATCACGGTTAAGGAGAAAGCGGGGTGTTCCTTCGGTCACCGTGATAATGAGCTTAGAGAAAAGCGACAGGTCGGCATAGTTGTTCACATTGCTGTCACCGTAGGGCAAACCTGTCGGCGAACCGACGACCCAAGCGCACTCGGCATCGCCCGTCGACTGGGCGTCAACACCCCAGCCATCCCATGTGCAGAAAGGAACCTCCTGAAGGGAGATGATCTCGCCTGCACTTACATTCATTGCACTGAACAAACCAAGAATCAGCGCAAGAAACATTTTGTAAGTTTTCTTCATTGTGTAAAGATTTTAATACAATTAATTAGTTAGTTAATATGAAATAAGAATAAAAAATCGAGTCGTTTAAATGACGATGCAAAATTATAACTCATTACGGAGAATGGCTTTTCTTTTCGTATCACAGTATTTCGTATTTGTGAACGCAACTGGTTCTGCCCTTTATTTCAAGGGCAGATACCAGTTATTCTTATCCATGAGCATCATGTAGAGCGTCTCACTGTCAGTAGAAGCACGGCGTGAAACGGGCTTTGCCAAGTAGGCTGGATCGTTACGTCGCAAGGCTACACGCATGAGGTCGTAGAAGCGATAGCCTTCGAATGCTCCTTCCAATGCCAACTCGTTGACAATCATATCCTCAACCAGGGGAATCTGGTAGTTGACGGTGTCCTGACGCGAACCCAGTGCGCTGACAGGCTGGGGAAGGTCATAGTAAGCGTTGCAATGAGAGTCGCCAGAACCTATCGAGTGTATGCCTATCGTATTCTCCTTGGTGAAAACATTCTCGTCGAAGGCAATGAGCGTACCTGCGTTGGCACGTTCCACGCTATCCACATGTAAAGCGATATTCTCTGAGCAGAGTCCATACTTCAGCACGGTCATAGCCGACTGGGGAAGTCCGGCGCGGTTCAACGCCTCGGCGTAGTGCAGGTAAACCAGACTCACACGATAAGTGGGAATATACAAGCTTGACAACTTATTGATACTCTGATAGAGCGAAGAATACTCTGAATAAGCATCCTGACCACCTACGGAAGTCTGTCTGAAGTTCGATGACAGGCGCAAGTCGCCCACGAACAAGCCATCCGACATGCCAGTTCGAGGCACATAGATGGTATCGGTCTGCGTACCTGTCTTGTACTCCATACAGTAAATCTGCTCGGCTGAGAGACGGCGCATACCGGCTGAAGGGGTCAGCTGGAAATAGTAACGGTTCTCATTCGTCGACTCGTAGACATTGGACAAATCGCTTACGATTCCATCAAACACACGTTCTTCCATGGGGATATAGCTGAGAACCTCATTGGAATAAAGCGCATTATAGCTGTCTTGTCTACGCAGGAACTCGGAGGGATCGGTCCACTGAATGCGATTAGTATAATTCATCGGGACAGGGTGCTTCTTGTCGTTCAAATAGCTGTTATACCAGCGAGCAGCCTCTTCATAGCGTCCGGCCCAAAGGCAGAGGTCGCCCAGCAATACGCGCATGGGAACGAAGAAATGCTCCGAATCGTAGCCAGAGACGGTTCCCCACTTAGGCACGTCGACCAATGCATACGGTGTAAGGTCGTCGATAAAGAAATTGCACACCTGCACGATGTCGGAAGGAGCCTGCTGACGAGCCTCCTCGGCCTCGCGCTCGGTCATGATGGGCATGGTGACGAGAGGCACCTGTCCGTAGGCCTGAACCATTTGCAGGTAGGTCCAGGCACGGAAGGCTTTCACGGCAGCATACTCGTAGGCAAAGAGCTTACGGCCACGACGCTGCATGGCAGTATCGACATGAGCCAGGAAGTAGTTACAGTTATTGATAACGGCATAGTAGTCACTCACCTGATTGTACTTATTGGGCTGCGAGAAGTCGAAAGCAGCCAAGCGCTTCAGGTCGGACGAAGCGGCCTCGGTAACCTCCACCAGATCGCCACGCACTTCACCAAGAAGCACTGTACGGTCGGCTATGATCTGCATGCGGTTAATGATACCCAGCACACTATAGACGGAGTCGGTGGGATGATTCAGCGTGTTGTCCTGCTCAAACTCAACGAGTTCGCTATCGGTTTCGAGCATGTCAGAGCAACTACTCAAAATTAAAAGATTAAAAAATGAAAAGATTAAAATATTTTGCAGTTTCATAATTCTTTAATTTTTAGATTCTTTAATTTTCTAATTTTTACAAGTTGATGTTGACACCAAGTGAGAAGGAACGGCCTGCCGAAAGCAAACCACGGTCTATACCCTGTGAAAGGATAGCAGAGCCAAGAGCGCAGTCGGGGTCGCTACCCAGATAACGGGTAATAGTGAAGAGGTTCGTTGCATTGCCCCAGATGGTAAGACCCTGCAGATAGGTGCTCTGGATAGGCAAATGCCACGAAAGAGTGACACTGCTCAGGCGCAGATAGGAACCGTCTTCAATCCATCGGTTGCTGAAGCGTGAATTGCCCATCGGGTCGGTATAGGCCGCACGCGGGATGTCGGTCTGTTGTCCCTCGGTAGTCCAACGGTTCTGCATAGCCGTTGTCTGATTGAGGAACAGGCTGCCACCTTCAAGCAATGAACGCTGATAGTTGAAGACATCGTTGCCGAGAGAGTAGTTCATAACGGCCTGCAAGGTAAGATTCTTGTAGGACAGCGTGGTAAAGATGTTTCCGTAGATGTCGGGATTGGGGTCGCCGATAACAGTACGGTCGGCCTCATCTATCAGACCATTGTTGTCAAAATCGGTAAAGCGCACGTCGCCCGCCTCAAAATAGCTGTAGTCGCCATTCTGCTTCAGGATATAGTGACCGTCGGCCTTTGCCTCGGCAGAGGTCTGATAGACACCGTTGGCCTTATAGCCATAGAACACGCCAACAGGCTGACCCACCTGAGTCAGGATGGTAGCACCATAGATGCTGGTCTCTATCTGACTGTCGTTGTCGGGCAGGGCTGTCACCTTATTATTATAATGGCCAGCCGATGCACCCAGCTCCCAACTGAAGTTCTTCAAAGCAAGCACCTTAGCGTTCACATTCACGTCGAAACCGGCATTCTCCAACTTGCCGTCGTTGCTCCAGTTGTTCTGCAAGCCACTGGTCCATGCCAACTGACGCAGAGAAAGGAGATTCGACGTCCAGCTCTTGAACAGGTTCAGACGAACGCTCAGACGGTTATCAAGGAAATTGGCAGTAAGGCCGGCACTCAGACGACGAGTGGTCTCCCACTGCAAATCGGTATTGCCGATGTTGCCAATCACCTTACCGTTGGTCAACTCGCCCAGCATACGCTTGGAAACGAAATAGCTGCGAGAGGCGGTAAAGTCGATGTCATCGTTACCCGAGACGTCAAAGCCAAGGTTCAGACGCAGATAGTCGATGCCCTTCACACCAGCCAGCCATTTCTCGTTAGAGATCACCCAGGCACCTTCGACGCTGGGGAAGAGTCCCCAGACGGTATCAAAGAGCTTCAGCCCGGAAGCATCCTTGCCAAAGCGGGAGGAGGTATGGGCCGAAAGACCTGCGTTTACATAGAAGCGGTCGGCATAGCTGTAGTCAGCCAATGCATACCAGGCAATCTCGCGAGTCTTGTCATCGGCTCCTGTGGTACTCTTGAAGCGCAGAGAGGTGGTCATGTTAGGAGTCTTGTCGTTACCAGAGTTGTAGCCTTTCTGGGCAGTGAGACTATAGCTGTTGCTCAGGTAGCGCACCCCACCCTTCACGCCGATGGCATGGGCACCATATTTTTTCTGCCACGACAGGCGGGTATCGCTCTGGATGGCCGTCTGGCTGGCTGCCTGACTCTGCACGATGTTCTCCAAAGTGGTTCCCTCGTCAAGACCTTCGACAAAGAAGGTAGGAACACCCTGAATGGGCAGGTAGTAGTTCTCGTTGGTATTGACCAGACCGAGGGTGAAATGCTCGCTCAGCGTCAGATGACGGTTGAATTGATACTTAGGAGTGATGGCAAACATGATAAAGCGGTTGCCAAACGAGTTTCGGTTCTTACCATCGCCATGCTCAAGGATACTGACGGGATTAGCCAGTCGGCCACGTCCCTGGAACTTGCCCTCCAGATAGTCATCAGCCTCTGACAGATAGTGGCTAAGGTTACCATGCTTGTCGTATGCGTAGGGCGACAGGAACGGCGACTTGGCCAGTCCGATGAAACCTGGCGAAGTAATGACCGAGCCATTCAGGGGATCCAACGGGGCACCGTCGTCGCGCAGGCTGCGATCCACGTCGCTATAAGAAGCATCGAAACGGACATCAAGACCCTTAGCCACGATGATGTCGGTGTTCAAGCGCATGTTAAAGCGCGAATAGTTATTCTCCTTCAGCGTGCTATTTCCCAGCGAGTAGCCCACCGAGAGATTGTAGGAAGCCACATCGTCACCACCCTGCACGTTGATGCCGTAGTTCTGCGAGAAGGCATTCTTGTACACCTCATCGGTCCAGTCTGTCTCGTTATGATACTGGTTGTAATAATAGTAATTAGGCTCGTTGTTCAGGAACTTCATCTTGGCCAACTGGTTGGGGTTGGTAGTACCCATGAGCAACTCAGTAGCGTAGAGGCGATAGTCCTCAGCATCCATCATCTGCGGCAGACGGGGCACCAGTTCGAAACGGCCATTGATGGTGACATCAATCTTGGTGGCCATCGACTTGTTGCGCTTGGTCTTGATGAGAAGCACGCCATTGGCACCCTTGGCACCATAGAGAGCCGTTCCGTTCTTCAGCACCTGCACACTCTCAATGTCACCGACATTCAGGTTAGCCAGCAGGTTGTTGAAATAGCCGTCATGCAGCATTTCGCGGTTGTAGAGCATGTCCATCACCACGTCGTCGATAACGACCAACGGCTGGGCACTGGAATTGAGCGAATTGATACCCTCAATGAGCATCGTGTTGCCCATGCCAGGAATGCCGCCCCGGCTCACGGTGCGCATATCGGCACCCAACTGCTGAGCCACCAACGGGTCAATGCTTAACTCAGAATTGTTGTCGAACTGATTGGCCTGTGCGCTGATGACAGCGTCAGTGGTACGGTTGTAGCTCTCGCGGAAGACATCGCGGAACAACTTGCCATCGGCCTTGTCATTGGCAATGGCCTTCTGCTGAAGGTTATAGCCATCCACGTTCATCAATACCGAACTGATGTAGGCGGGAACCTTCAGTTCATAGTAGCCTTGCTCGTCGGTCATGGTGGTCTGCCGCTGGTTGCCGTAGGCAGAGACGATGACACCGGCAAGGGGCTGACCAGTGGCAGCATCGACCACGTGGCCTGTCACGGTCTTCGTATTTTCCTGTGCTGCCAGCGAAGTTGCAGCCAGCAGCAACATTGCAGATAAAATATGTCTTTTCATTGCTATTCGGATTTAGAGGTTCGGGGACGGAGATAGATGCAATCAAGATACATCTCGCGGGCAAACTTAGATGTCTCACGAGCCAGGATTGAGCATTGAATCTTCACACTGACCTTGATACTGCTCTGATCATAATTGCTAGTGGGGAAGTGGAATGCCTCTGCCAGGACTACGGTGTCGACCTTCTCCGGATCAGTCTGGAACTGCGTGTTGTTACAGTTGAAGGTCTTGGCTGCACCCGTCTCATCCACATAGTTGATGGTAGCCTTGAACTTGCAGGGCTTCATGTCAGGATTCTGCTGACCGGGCACCACCGTCTTGGGCAGTACGATGGCACAGATGTCATAATCGCCCGAAAGCGTATTGTTGACACGATAGGTCAGCTCCCAGTTGGAGGTAGCAGAACGTGGCAGAATCTGCAGATAAGAATTCTCAGAAATACTGTCGGCCACCTGACGGCGAATGTTATACGAGCAATCCTTCTCTGCGATAATAAGCCCATTGCTTTCGCCCTCAGACCATAGCTCCTTGAAATACGTCTGCTCGGGCGTGAAGGGCCACTCGGCTACCTGATACAGCATACCATTGCTGCATTGGATAGGCGTGGCACCATCAAGTAAGCCGCTTGCGGCAAAAGGACGATAGAAGACATGATAGACGGGCTTGCCTGTAACATAGCCTTTTCGCCAATTGAGATAAGGCACGGAGATGAGCGAGTCCTGAACGGAACGCTGGTCGGTCATGTTGAAGACGGCATCGTCCATCAAAGCGCGATTGGTCCAGTATTGCTGAATGGAGTCACGCTTTAAGACCTGCTCATCATAGACAAAATACTGTGAGGCCTGCTCCCAAGCACGCTCCCAACCGGCTGCCGTAGGAGCCACAACCCAGTAGGTAGAGTCCTCAGAGTTAATCAGACCAATCTGATTAAGCATCCGGTTACGCTCCACAACCACAGAGTCTACATAGACAGGCACGCCCTCGACAATGCCACTCGACACAGAAGCCTCGGCATCGAAGTAGTCCTGTTCGTACTGACGCAGGAAAGCACCAATGCCCTGCAACTCAGGGATGTTGCATAGTGCCTCATAGAGATTGTACTCGTAGGGAAGAGGACGCTCGACCACATGCAGTATGCCATTCTTGGCGTGACGGTTAGAATCGATAATCCTGACCCCCTCAATCTGGCTGCTGCTCATCATGGCATGTTTTGAATTGAGCATCAAGACCGAACGTTCCACATCCGTCAGAGAACTCAATGAGCGCGACAAATGATTAAACACGAATAGCTTCTCAACGACAGAGTCGCCTTGATGGGTCTTCACCAGATCCAGAAGCGAATCGCAATTGAACGTTCCGTTGACAGGAGCCACCACCGTGAAAGCCTGTCCCGAATGAAGCAGCTGGGCATAGCTGACCGACGTCTTCTTATGCATGCGGAACACCTTGGTCTCATCCAGTACCCGACAGAAGTCGCTCAACTGCGGATTGGCCTTCAACTGCTGCCACAAAGTGTTACCTGCACCTTCGGCCGCCTTGTCTGCATCGTAGTGGTCATCCCATTCGGAGCAGGCGGTCAGAGCTGCGGCGAAACCGCAGCCTACGCAGAAGGTGAAGATGTATGTTTTTATGCTTTTGGTAATCATAATAATTTTTTTTCAGTCTTCAATTTTCAATTAACAATCTTAGTGCGTATCCTCGCCCTCTGGACTGCCATAGACACTCTTGGGACAAAGCTCAATGTAGTCGAACGACCAGTAGCGATCGGGATCGTCGAGTACCTGACGGAAGCGCAGATAGTAGGTCTGATTGGAATCCAGGTACTTCGTGGCCAGCACGCGGCGAAGGTTCCAGTTGTTGCTGCGCAAGGGGTTATCAGCATCCCAAGGACGGTAGCTGTCCATGCCTTTCATGTAGCCACGGTTATGCATAGCCTTGTCGTTGGCAATGTTCTCCTCTGCATCGTCGGTATCTTCCACCCAGCCGATTACAGGGTCGGGGCCGTAGACGCGAAGGTCAACGGGAATGCCGCAAGGCTCGTTGTTCAGGTAAACCTGCACCACACCACGCTCTTCGCCTACGGTATAGCCCAGACGAATCTCGTAGGTGCCCGACGGAACGGGCAGCAACTTGAAGGCCACGTCGAACACACCACTGATACAAACGGCATTAGCCTGATACGAGTTCCAGTAGCCCACGTCGGAGTGAACGCCAACGTAGGTCTCATCGCTCACCTTCCAGTCAGTAATATACTGATTCTTGAAGCCCGTCAGGATGTCCTCGCCATAACGGCCACGACCATTACAGTTCATGAAGTCAGGGCTAAGCACCGTAGCGTCAACGCGAATACGGCAGTTAAGCACTTTGTCGCGTACCTCGGTGGTATAAGCCAGGATGTCGTCCAGATAATGATAGACGCCATTCAGCGCATTCTGGTCGATGGAGCCAGACTCTGACGGCGAAAGAACCTTGACACCACGCACAGAGAACTTGTTCTGCAAGCCTTTGCGATTGATGAACAGACCTGCCGAAGGACCGGCAAAACGCATGATAGTGCCCGGGCACATCGTCTCATAGAACTCTTCGGGATCACTCAGTGAAGTGTACCAGCAGTGCTCGCGCAAGTCGCCTGACACCACCCAGCTGTTATACTGACCGATACGGGGCAGGAGATGGTAGCTGACGAAGCGGTTGAGCGGGTTCTTGCGGTGCCTGAAGTCTTCATCATAGAGACCAGCATCCTCCGGGAAGGTCTCATCATAGATGCGCTTGGCGTAGGCCTTCAGGTCGTCAATATTGTTGATGCCATGAACGCGATAGACCGAATCCGGCTCAACAAAGGCGGTGTATTTGAAGTAACGCTTCTCTGGCCAAAAAGAACGGGTGTAAAGGGCAGAACCTGATGTACAGCGCACCATGACACCCGTATGCACCGAATCATCGCCGCAAGAGTAGGTCTCGTCGATGTATTTCACCAGAGAGTCGGCCATGCCAGTCAGGTGCAATGCCTCGTTGAAGAGCGTCAGCGTCGGATCTTCAGCAATCTTGTCGGCCAGCAACAGACTGCTTGACGAGATGACATTGTTCAGCACATGAACCACGCCATTGGTGACAGAGTCATTATACTCTACCACGCGCGAGTTCTTATTAATATAATAGATGAGCTTGTTCTCGTTGGTCACGTCCGAGTCTGACGACAACACGATATACGAGTCGGCCATGTTCAACTCGGGCAATGCGCCCTCTGACAAGTCGGTCGTAAAGAAGGCACCCTTCTTAATGATATGAGTACGGGCCAAGGTATCGCAGGTAGCGACAGGTATCTGGTCGATGCTACTATAGCCCATGCTCTTCAGGTAGCGGTCTATACCCTCGTTGGTGGGAGCAAAGAGCGTGTACTTCAGCAGTCCCGCAGTATTGTATGTACCGTAGGTCGAGAGCATGGAGAAGTAAGGCGTGCGCTTCAATATGCCAATGAACTCGCTGAACATCTCAGGACGATCCTCAAGAAATTCAGCAGCCGTCATCTTGGTTGAGCTATAGTAGTTCATGGGCACGTCATCGTCGTTGTCGACGCAGGCGGCCAGGACTGCGGCGAAACCGCAGCCTACGCAGAAGGTGAGGATGTATGTTTTTATGCTTTTGGTAATCATAATTTTCAATTGTGAATTTTAAGAACATCAATAATGAATCACTTGGTCAGCTCCGATTCTTCGCCACTTGTATAGGCAGGATTCTGCTTGAGCAGCGGATTAACCTTCAGCTCACTCTTGGCGTAGGGGAAGTAGATAATATTAGGATCGGCCAGCTTAATCTTGAGGGCATTCACGTTTTCTATATACTTACGCGAAACCAGCGAGACCAGACGGTCGTTGATTCCATCGCGACGAGCCAGGCGAACCAGGTCGAACCAGCGTTTGCCCTCAAAGACAAACTCACGCTGACGCTCTTCCATGACAAGGTCTTCCATAGCAGCCTTCGAGTCGGCGTAGTCGGAGAACTTCAGCGTACTCGTATGCAGACCACCGGGAACAGCATCGTTGGAACGCTTGTTGACGATGTCAATCAAGGCGAAAGCCTTCTCAAAGTCGCCTTCCAAGTTACGTTCAATCAGGGCCTCAGCCTTGATGAGAATCATATCGCTAAGACGATAGAAAATCCAGTTGGCCGTACCGCCGCTGCGACGCGAGGTAGAAAGATGCAAGTCCTTATCGGAAGTAACGTTCTGGGTGGAGTATGAGACTCTTGTAAACGCATACTTGGAAATGGCGTAACTCGAATTGGTCATTTCCACAGCCTCGTATGCACGACCGTCGGTACGTTTGAAAATGGAATTGTTGCCCTGTGACACTTCCTTGAACAGGAAGTCAGGAGCACTGAGACGACCCATAATATTGCCATTGTAGCTATAATAGGAGTTGACCAGCACGTTCTGTTGGCTTTGGTTGGCGGCAAAATAGAGTTCAAAAATACTTTCAAAGCTATTGCCATCACCGAAGATGCTGGTATATGCACTTCCACAGACGGTACTGCCCACAGGCTTTGTCAGAAGCATAGGAATGCTGTCGACAAGGGCGATATTGTTCACACTTCCTTCACGCTCCAGCATTTCCTTATACTGCTGGCGCTTGTAGTCAATAACAAGGTCACAATAACGGATGGCATTGTCCCAGTCGCCCTTCCACAGATACAGGTCGGCCAGCAGGGCGTAGACGGCCCAACGGGTAATCTTGCATGAGTTCTGATAGGCACTGGCACTCTCGTCAGTAAAGTAGCGACGGACGGCGTTACCCTTGACTTGCTCCAGACTGGTAATCAACGAGTCGACCACAGCATCAAAAGGAGTGGCAGGCAGGATATAGTTCTGCGTGTCGTCAATGCTGGGTTCGGTCGTGTAAGGCACATCGCGGAAAGTACGTATCAGGTAGAAGTAGCACAAGGAGCGCAGCGTGGTGGCCTCGGCCACATTAGCCAGCATCTCGTCCTCGGTATAGTTCGGGTCGATAGACTGCACGATGGGCGCATAATGGCAAACGATGTTGCAGCGGTTGATGCACTCATAGAACTTGGACCAGTTGCAGAAGGGATTTGAAGGTAGCAGGTTCTCCTTCAGAATCTCATTGATCTCGTTGGGAACGTTGGCTCCTAAACGAATGTCGTCACTGCGCAACTCACCCCATACACAAAAGCGTACCAGCGCATCGCTGTGTTCAAGCGTCTCGTAGCAGCTGTTCATCACACTGGTGACGTCGGCCTTCTCCGTCCAGTAGTTCTCCAGCACCACGTCGTTCATAGGCAGAATGTCCAGGAAGTCGGAACAGCTGGTGGTGGCGGTGGCCAAGCCACAGCCTACTGCCAACGGGAGGATTATATTCTTGATATTTCTGGTAATCATAATAGTCTATTTTCAGTGATTAATGATTCATTAGAACTGAATGGTGACGCCACCCGTGAACGACTTGGCACGCGGAGTCTTGGCACCATCGGTCACAATACCCAGTGTGCCATAGCCAACTTCCGGGTCAGCACCCGAATACTTGGTCAGACAGAACAGGTTATTGGCCGAGACATAGAGGCTAAGCTGTCTCAATCCCCACTTCTTAATGATTTTCGGGTCGAGCGAATAGCTCAACTGCGTGTAGTTCAGGCGAATGAATGAGCCATCTTCAACAAAACGGTCAGAACCCAGATAGTTATAACCCGTCTGACGCAGGGCACGCGGAATCTCGGTGATGTCGCCCTCAACACGCCAACGCCAGTTCACGGCACGGCTCTGGTTGTTGTTGTCGTACATCTTCTCCACTTCCATACGTGCCTGGTTGATAATCTTGTTGCCATAACGGAAGTTAAACTGGTTGTTCCATGTCAGACGACCGAAGTTCAGCTTGAAGCCGAAACCGCCAGTGAACTTAGGCAGTGAGGAGCCCAGGTAGACAATGTCAAGTTCGTTGATTTGTCCGTCATGGTTGATATCCTCGTAGATAGCGTCACCACCACGGAACTCATAGTTCACGGAACCGGCGCAGAACAGCACAGGCTTGGTCATCTGGTTCTCATCGAGAATCACCACACCGTCCTTGTCACGGGCAACAGGTGCATTCGGGCCACTGACGCCCTTCACCTCCTCGGCCGAGTAGTCGCTGTACTGATAGACACCCTTGTAACGGAAGCCGTAAATGCTACCCAAGGCCGTGTTCAGCTCAACGCGAGTCAGATAAGAACCATTCGAACGGTTGAACTCATTGTTGAGAGAAGCCAGACAGGTCTCGTCCATTGCCGTAATCTGGTTCTTGTTGTTGGCAAAGGTCGTATTGAAGTCGAAGCTGAACTTACCTAACTTGATGATGCGATTACCATTGAGGTTGAACTCCCAGCCAACGTTCTTCATGTCACCCACGTTCTGATAATCCAAGGTAGAATAGCCCGATGAAGTCGGAATACCACGTCTTGCCATCAGCAGGTCGGTGGTGTACTGCCAGTAGAACTCGACATTACCCGTGATGCGCTCGTCAAAGAAGCCGAAGTCAGCACCAATGTTATAAGTTTCCTTCTGTTCCCATTTCAGGTTCTTCAGCTGGATGTTCTGCGGATACACACTACCCTGCCCCAGATAGCCAGAACCATTGCGGTACTTACTGAAGTAGAGACCCTCGGCACCCGGCTGACGGCCTACGATACCCCAACCTGGACGGATAGAAAGCATGGAAACGAAAGGCAGCCCTTCCTTGAACCAAGGCTCCTTGCTGACGTTCCAGCGCAATGACAAAGCAGGGAAGTTACCCCAGCGCTGGTCGCTACCGAACTTGGTAGAACCGTCACGACGCACGGAGAAGTCGGCCATATAGCGTCCCTTATAGGCATAGTGGGTAGAGTAAGTGAAGTAGATGCTTCGCCACTGGCCGCTACCAGTACCCATGCCATCAATGATACCCTCGGCAGCGGTGCTCTGGATGGTTCCCGAAGGCAGGCCCCATGTGGTGGTGGTCTGCGACGACGAAGTACCACTGGTGAGCTGACCGCGCAGCATCATCGTAAGCGAGTGGTCTTTGTTGCGGAAGGCAGGCGTGAAGGTCAGCGTATGGGTAGTGGTCACACCTAAGCTCTTCGATGAACTTGATGTCGTGCGGTTGCTCTGCTTGTTCTGCGTGTCGTACCAACCTATGGAACTCAGCGAGAGCGGCATGAATTGATAGCCATACTGGTTAAAGATGTTAAAGACCACCTTGCCCTCATAGTTCAGACGTGTATGCTCCTCATCAAGTCCCAGCAGGTTATAGCGCAGCTTGAACTCCGGCGTGATGTTGTAACTGGTGTCGTTGTTCTTAGCCTCCTTTGCCAGGGCGACGGGGTTCTTGTACTTGAGCTGATCGCGCAGCTGGCTGCTCACGGTTGGCAACATAGAATAGAAATCACCCTGGTCGTTACCTTCCTTGTCCTGTTCATATATAGAAAGGTTAGGCATGCGCACGTAGGCGATAGCGAGCAGGTCGCCGTTGTTCTTCTTGTTCTTCGTGTAGGTCAGGGCAATATTCGTCTCAATCTTAATACGGTCGGAAACGAAATAGTCCAGGTTGACACGCGACGTGAAGCGATCGAGCTGCTGCTGAATGATAGAACCGGTCTCATGGTCGTAGCCTGCACCCACGCGGAAGTGGGCCTTCTCACCACCACCACTCAGAGCCAGATAATGGTTCTGACGCCAGCCGGTCTTCTTGACTTCCTTCAGCCAGTCGGTGTTGTTGTTGTACATCTCATACTCCGGGAAACTGGGATTATAGCTCAGTTCTGGAATATCGCTGGCCACATCGCTCATCGTAGGATTGAAGTATTCCTCCTTCAGCAACATGGTGTACTCGTCACCATTCAGCATCTTGTAGCCTTCCGGCTGATAAGTACCCGTCAGACGGAAGCTGTAGTTGACGCTCGTCTTACCGCGTGCGCCGCGCTTGGTCTTGATCTCGATAACACCGTTCGAACCCTGTGAACCCCAGATGGCCGTAGCAGCGGCATCTTTCAACACCGAGATGCTCTCAATATCCTCGGGGTTCACATTGAGCAGCTCTGCGAATTTCTCTTCATTGGCCGAGGAGAAGTCAAAGTCGTTGGCGTTGGTTTCCCAGACGTTGCCATCGACAACAATGAGCGGCTCGCTGCTGCCATTGATACTCGACACACCGCGCAGGCGCATAGACGTGCCACTACCTAAGTTACCCGAGTTGGCCACAATGTCAAGTCCGGCAATACGTCCTTGCAGGGCCTCGTCGACGGTGGTCATAGAGAGACCAGCGAACTCAGACATGTTGATGCTTTGCTGAGCAGTGGAGATCTCGTCGACAGGAATAGAGAGGCCTGAACCGGCAGAACGTTTCTTGGAGGTAACAGTCACCTCCTTAATCTGGGTGGCATCCTGCATTTGCACCGTGAACTTCGTCTTGTTGAAAGGCAGGGTCACCGTCTTATAACCCACGTATGTGATGCGCAGCTTATCCTTTGGATTCTTCAGGCGGAACGAGAAGTTTCCGCTCATGTCGGTCACAGCCGAGGCCACAATACGATTGGAAGCATCAAGCTCCACGACATTGGCCATCATCACGGGGCCGAAAGCGTCGGTCACCGTTCCGCTGATAATATCGCCAGCCTTCTGCGCATAGCTTAATGATGTATGACAAATGATAAATGATAAACCTATCAAGAGTCTTTTGCTTGTCTTGGTATTCATAAATCTTCAGTTTTCAATGCTCAATTATCAATTTTCAATCATCAATGGCTCATTAATAAGATGTATCACTGCCGATGACGATGTCTCTATCTGAGTGGCCTGCATGGCATCGGTCGTATTGTACTGGAACTCACGGGCCACGAGGTTGTACAGGCGTTCGTCGGAGGTAACCACCCTACGGGTGTTGCCTGCATGGTCGCGCAGCGTGATGCCATCGGCTCCGAGCACAGCATTGACACGATAGAAGCGTTCGGTCTTCGGGTCGACCACGGCGGTCTCGAAGTCACCACTCTCGCCTTCAGCACCAATGTAGAGGGCATTATCCTGTATGTGATATTTCAGGAAGTTCATAATCTGCAGGGAGTCTCTTGACTTCGCCGTCAGGTTACCTTCTTCTTCAAAGCGGTCGACAATCTCCCACGACGACAGTTTGCCTGCACGCTGCAAAGCCTCGATGCTCTCGTTGGAGGGAACATACACCGTGTAATGGTAGGTATTGAACGTGGAGATGTTCTGACCGGCAGTAGCATTGCGCTTGTTGTGAATCATCTCGAAGAGGCCGCTACCATCCATCAGCTCCAGGAACTTCGAAAACTCTTCATGGCTGGCCAGCACGTCGCGCACAGTCTGACGGGTTCCCAAGATAGGCTCAGACCTCAATATATAGCTCTTACCGTTACCGCCATCGGTCTGGTCGTAGATGTAGGACACGTTGATGGGCTTGCCCTCGTTCATCTGATAGCTGCCCTCTACTGTCATGCCGCCAGCACCAGCCTGTGCATTGCGCACACGAATCTCGGTGCCGCCCTTTGTGCGGTAGAAGGTATGGCCATCTTCCACATTGCCGATAACGATATGCGTGTCGAGAATATCCTTCAGACGGTTCCTGATGACATAATAGTCAGTCACCTTATCAATGCTGTCGCCAATCTCGCCCGTCTCAGGGTTATAGTTCCAGATACTGGCCCAGACACGCTCCTGCTTTTTCACCTTCGAGGCATCATAGTGGAAACGCATCAGCTGCGTCTGTCCCTTGCCATACGAACAGGGATCAACATATTGCAACAGGGATTCATTGGTAGGGATGAAGAAGCTATAGTAGGAATTGAGCGAGTTCAGATAGACGTTGTACTGCAACTCCTCAATACCCCAGTACATGATACGCATGGTCTCATTAATCAGTGCGGGGAACGACACACTCACGTATGCCGTGGGCGAATAGACCGTGTTCGTAAGATAGACGGCACCATTGCAGCCAAGCCACACAGAATCGATGGCAGTCTTCTCCACACCCATAGGGTCGTTGGCATCGTTCAGGATATTCTGGAACTTCGAAGGTACAGAACTGATAAACGAGCTGAGCATGTTGTTGTTAATCAACTTGGCCACCACGTCATCGGGCACGTTGTCCCAGGAGCCATAGTAGTCGCGCAGCACCTTGCCGGCTCCCTCGTTCCAATACTTCTCAAGAGCCTCGTTGCTGGGCACCATCATCACGGCCATGTCGCGCTGCATCACAATGTTGCCGCCCTGATCGTTCAGACCTGCATAATAGGCATTCCACTCGGGGTCGAACTTCAGCTGTCCGTTGACGGCTGCATTATCGGGAGTGTGATCAACTGCATCGCCATCCTGCGACTTCAAGGAGAAGAAACGCTTCTGGAAAACCGTATCAACCTGGGTGTTATACAGGTAATTATACTGCGTTGTCGTAGCCTCATCCAGTGGATAGGGGGCGCAATAGCGCTCTAAAAGACCATTGAACAGACTCACATTCGGCTTGCGACGCAACAGCTCGGCCATATTGGGCAACGGCATAACCACGTCGGCCATCTTGTGGATGAATCCATTAGAACACTTGATATTCGGTTCTTCGACCTGTACGCCATTGATGCTGGCATCGCCAGGCTGACGATGGGTGGTCATGTTATAGATGAAATCATAGTCGTCGTTGGTGATACGCTTATTCACCAACTGCTTTTCAATGAACTGCACCAAAGGCACAGTGGAATTGTCCAGCATGCAAACCATAGGCTTGCCCGACTCACGATAACGACGCCAATAAGGGTTGTTGGGCATTTGGCTGGCAGAAAGCACAGCCACTGAATCATACGGAGTACTGGAAGCATAGCGACGCATGGCCTCACCCTCACGAGGCGGATTGCCTTCGACGCTTGGCAGACTACTAATCTGCATGGAATTATCCATCATGCTGCCAAAGAGCAACAGCTTCTTCTGTGAAGTACTGAGCTGGCCGTAGCTACTCACGCCCCACGCATTGTTGCGGAAGAAGCGCTCGTAAGCAGCATCGTCGGCTACGAACAGTGTTTTGGAACCTGTCTTGGACAACACTTCACTGTAGCCAAGATCATTAATCATTTGCACTGTGGTGGTGTAGTTGCCTTGATCATCGAGCCAACTGTAGATGCTCTCACCCCATCCATCAGGAGTGCGTTCATCCAAGTCGTACTGCGAACATGAACTCGCCAGCCCGCCACCAGCCAACGCCATTGCGACAACCCACATTTTCCAATGCCGGCCTCGCATCCAAAATCTTTTTGCATGCAACCCTTCAGGGTTCAGCAGTCTTTCGGTTTTCATACGTTTGCTTGATTGTTTGAATTTAAATTTATTGATTTTTAAGATAATTTTTTCAAATCGCAAAATTAGCTATTATTTACAACACGCGCATTTGTATTTGTACGAATGACTTTTCTATACGAACGACCTATAACATTCACGTATCATTTACTTTTCTATTTGTCTCATTTGTCTTTTCTGGCTTTAAACAAATAGAAACACAAAACAAATCCCCTCTTACTACACACGATGCAGTAGGAGGGGATTCTTCCTTATTCAGGGATGCAGAAAACTGTCAATTTATCCACCGAAGTTATCATACATGATAGACTCTGGTTCTACGCCGAGCGAGTCGAGCATTGAGACAACAGCCTTCGACATGGGGCCGGGGCCGCACATGTAGTACTCTATATCCTCGGGAGCCTCATGATCCTTCAGATAGGTATTGAGCATTACCTGATGCACAAAGCCTGGGGTGTACTTCACGCCTGCTGCGTCGGCTGCAGGATCAGGACGGTCGAGAGCCAGATGGAAATGGAAGTTAGGATATTCCTTCTCCAAGCCGAGGAAGTCGTCAAGATAGAACACCTCGTTCAGCGCACGGGCACCATAGAAGTAGTGCATCTCACGATCCTTGGTATGCAGCGTCTTCGTCATGTGCATGATTTGCGCACGCAGCGGAGCCATACCGGCACCACCACCAACCCAAATCATCTCCTTCTTCGAGTCGAAGTGCGGATGGAAGTCACCGTAAGGGCCACTCATAATCACCTTGTCGCCGGGCTTCAGCGAGAAGATATACGACGAGGCGATACCGGGATTCACCTCCATGAAACCGCTGCGATCGGGCTTAAACGGCGGTGTGGCAATACGAACGGTAAGCATGAACACGTCGCCCTCAGCAGGATAGTTGGCCATCGAGTAGGCACGGATGGTGGGCTCGGGGTTCTTACACTTCAGCGGGAAGAGTCCGAACTTCTCCCACGACGGCAGATACTCGGCACCAATCAGCGACTTGTCGAAGTCCTTGTCATAGTCGATGCAGTCGAAGGCAGGAATCTTAATCTGTGCATACGAGCCGGGCAGGAAGTCCATGTGGGCACCTGCGGGCAACTGCACCTTGAACTCCTTGATGAACGTAGCCACGTTCTTGTTGGAAATGACGGTACACCCATATTCCTTAACGCCAAGAATCGACTCGTCGACATGAATCTTCAAGTCGCCTTTCACCTTGCACTGGCAACCTAAGCGCCAGCCAGCCTTAATCTCCTTGCGGCTGAAGTGGGGCTTCTCTGAGTCGAGAATCTCGCCACCGCCTTCCAGAACCTGCACCTTGCACTGTCCGCAAGATGCCTTACCGCCACAAGCAGAAGGCAGGAAGATGCCGTTCTCATTGAGCGTAGCCATCAGGGAAGAACCCTGCGGCACGTTGATGGTGTTCTGCCCGTTGATTTCAATATTCACGTTTCCACTGGGCGACAAATATTTCTTTGCCACCAGGAGGATAATCACTAACAGGAGGATTACGATGAGGAATACTCCGATGCTATATGCTATAAACTGTGCCATATACCTTATTATATATTAAGACCACTGAAGCACATCATAGCCATAGCCATGAGGCCTACCACAATAAACGTAATACCAAGTCCCTGCAGCGGACGGGGCACGTCGCCATACTGCATCTTCTCACGGATGGCACCGAGAGAGACGATGGCCAGCGTCCAGCCAATGCCAGAGCCGAAGCCATAAACCATAGCATCCCACACGGAGGTGATGGCCTGCGTGTTCGACGGATCCATGAGGATGCGCTGCTGCATGAAGAGCGAGGCACCCATAATGGCACAGTTCACGGCGATGAGCGGCAGGAAGATGCCGAGGGCGGCATAGAGCGAAGGAGAGTATTTCTCAACCGTCATCTCCACCAGCTGCACCATGCCGGCAATCACGCCGATGAAGAGGATGAACGAGAGATAGCTCAGGTCAACACCTTCTACCAGACACCCATCACCCAATACCTTGGTCTGCAAGAGATAGTTCACAGGCACCGTCACCGTGAGCACGAAGGTAACGGCCATTCCCAGCCCCAAAGATGTCTTCACCGTCTTCGACACGGCCAGATAAGAGCACATGCCAAGGAAGAAGGCGAATATCATGTTGTCGACGAATATCGACCTAAAGAATAAACTAATGATATGATCCATAATTTACTTCTCCTTATAAAAATATGCACGATGTACCCAAATCACAATGCCCACGAGGATGAGCGCCATGGCAGGCATGGTCATCATACCGTTGTTGATGTAGCCAAGGTCGTAGGCTCCGTCAGGGATAATCTGGAAGCCTAACAGCGAACCACGGCCCAGGAACTCACGCACGGCACCGACGATGACCAGAATCATGGCATAGCCAAGACCGTTGCCCACGCCGTCGAGGAACGAAGGCCAGGGCTTGTTCTGCATGGCAAAAGCCTCCAGACGGCCCATCAGAATACAGTTGGTAATAATCAGACCAACATAGACAGAGAGCTGCACGCTCACGTCGTAGACGTAGGCCTTCAGCACCTGGCTCACGATAGTCACCAGCGCAGCCACAACTACCAGCTGCACCACGATACGGATGCGGTTGGGAATGGTGTTGCGGATGATAGAGATAATCACATTGGCAAAGGCGGTGATGACGGTCACGGCGAGTCCCATCACGATGGCAGGCTTCAACTGTGAGGTCACGGCCAGTGCCGAGCAGATACCCAACACCTGTCCGAGTATCGGGTGGTCGAGGTTCAACGGGTTAGTAAAAACCTCCTTATTTTGTTTACTGAATAGTGCCATAGTTTATTCCTCCACTACTTTAGGTTCTTCAACAGCAGCTGAATCGACAGGCTCGTCCTTGCTGCATTGCACCTTGACGAACAGCTCTACATAGCGCTTGCCTGCATCCTTCAGACCTGCCTTAATCATATCGTTCACACCATTAGAGGTCAGCGTAGCACCTGTCACGCAGTCAACCTGCGTCTCAGGGTCATCCACCTTCTTCACTACACCAAGGGCCACTTCACTACCGTCAGCGGGGTCAACGAAGACTTTCTTGCCGATGAACTTCTCCTGCCAAGCCTGAGAGTCCTTGATCTCTGCACCCAGACCTGCTGTCTCGCTCTCATGATTGAAGTAGGCACCATAGACCACGGGCACCTCGTCGCCATGAATGGAGATGTAGCCGCTGATACCGCCCCAAAGTCCCATACCTTTCAGGGATACCACGAGAATGTCTTCGCCATCAATCTCGCACGCATAGTACTTCTGGCCGTCAATCTCGCCTTCGTTTTTCACTACCTCGGCATACTTGGCCTCGGCCTCTGCACCATCAAGGTTACGAATGTTCAACGAATAGAGTATCTGCTTCTTAATGTCGAGTGCCACGTTGGCATCCTGCATGGGCTTCAGTGCCTTGAACACGAAAGCCAACAGGAAGGCCACGATGATGACAAGTATCGCGCTATATATTATAATGTACGCGTTGTTGTTAGTATTCAGTTTCATTTGGAACCTCCTCTCTTCATTCGTTTCGAAATATTACGCTCCACTACGAAGTGGTCGATAGTAGGAGCAAACATGTTCATCAGCAGGATGGCAAGCATCATACCCTCGGGATAGCCGGGGTTCATCACGCGGATGATGACGGCCATAGCACCTATGATGAAGCCATAGATCCACTTACCACATTCGGTGCGGCAAGAGGTGACAGGGTCGGTTGCCATAAACACGGCACCAAAGCAGAAGCCGCCCAGCACCAGATGCTCGTACCAGGCAATGGGAGTCATGCCAAGACTCTCGAAGCAGCAAGCCATCAGGCCACCGCCCACGAATACGCTCAGCATCGTCTTCCACGAGGCAATGCCCGTCCAAAGCAGCAGGATGGCACCCAAGGCGATAGCAATAACGCTGGTTTCACCGATGGAACCGGGGATAAATCCAATAATCATGTCGTTCAGCGAAGCCGTCACAGGTGCGCCCTGACCAATCTCGCCAAGCGGAGTAGCCATCGTGAAGCCGTCGGGCAGCACGTTGCCGAAGCCGAAGATAGAATCGTTGGCCACCCAAACCTGGTCGCCGCTCATCTTGGTGGGATAGGCGAAGAACAGGAATGCACGGCAGAGCAATGCCGGGTTGAAGATGTTCATGCCCGTGCCGCCGAAGATTTCCTTGCCGATAATCACGGCGAAGGCAACGGCAATGGCCAGAATCCACAGCGGACAATTGACGGGGATAATCAGCGGGATGAGAATACCCGAAACGAGGAAACCCTCCTGAATCTCCTCGCCCTTCCACTGTGCCCAGGCAAACTCAATGCCCAGACCCACGATGTAAGAGACAAGAATCTTAGGCAGAACGGCCAGGAAGCCGAAGCAGAAGATTTCGCAGAACGAAGCCGAAGCCAGCGTGCCGGCAGCCAGATAGTTCTGATAGCCCACGTTGTACATGCCGAACAGCATTGCCGGCATCAGTGCGAGGACCACCATACTCATGATGCGCTTCGAGTCGATGGCGTCGTGAATGTGAACGCCCGTCCTTGCCGTGTCGTTAGGCACGTAAAGGAACGTCTCAAAGCCGTCGAACAGCGAGCGGAAGGCATGCAACTTGCCACCTTCCTCGAAGTTCGGCTTTATCTTATTGAGATAATTTCTTAATGCACTCATGTCATTTGTTGTGTTTAATTATTCTCCTTACGTAATATGTTAAGTCCCTCGCGAACAATGCGTTGCAGCTCTAACTTCGAGCTGTCCACGAACTCTGCTAAGGCGAAGTCTTCGGGAGAAACCTCATAGATGCCTAAAGCTTCCTGACGGTCAATGTCGCCCGTGATGATAGCCTTGATGAGATATTCACCGTAGATATCCATAGGCAGCACCTTGTCGTATTCGCCACTCATAATGATATGACGCTCGCCGCCTTTCACACGTGCGTCAAGCGCATAGTCCTTCTTGCCCATCAGCCAGGAGAAGTAGCTGCGGTTGACGGAGAACTGACCGAATCGCGGCATAATCCATCCTAACATCTCGTCGGCCTGATCGCCCTCGGGAATCACGGTGATTTCCGACGTATGGGCACCCAGATAGCCGTCCTTCGTGGTCTGCCGACCCGTAAGCACGTTGCCGTTGATGATGCGAACGTGATGGCTGGCATCGTAACTGTTGCTGAGAAGCGTGGCCAGCTCTTCACCCACCAGCATGTCGACACATACGGGTTTCTTCACCTCGCTACCACAGAGGGCCACCGTCCGGGTCAGGTTCACCTTGCCCGAATTAAAGAGTCGGCCAATGAAGAGCACAACGGAGGGATCACCAATAGTCCAAACCACCTCGCCCTTGTTCACCGGGTCAAGATGATTCACCTGCACGCCAACGTTTCCTGCAGGGCAGGGACCCACAAAGGCATTCACCTCCACGTCCTTCATGTCGGCGAGAGCCGAGTCTTTGCCTACGCCAAGATAGGTCTTGGCAATCTTCGAGAGAGCGGTGAGACCCGTCTGGAAGTCATTTTCCTGTCCTTTCACTTCGTACTCGAAGCTCAAGGCCAGAGGCTTGTCGCGCAGGGCAGACACAAAAATTGCCTTTGGCATAGTCTCAGGGTTGGTTGAGACTGCGTAAGGCAACTGATTAATATACCCAAAGATACCGCCTTCAAGTAGTGCCTCGACAACGGCTTTCCCGTCCATCTTGGCCACATCCTTGCTTCCCAGTTCGCGATAGCTCTGCTGGGCATCGGCATCAATCTTCACTGCGAGCACCTTGCGGCGTTCTCCTCGCTCAATGGCTGTAACCTTTCCGCTGACGGGAGAGGCAAAGCCCACCTGCGGGTACTGCTTGTTCACGAACAAGATGTCGCCCGCCTTGACCTGTGTACCCTCTTTCACGACGACCTTCGGAGTCACTCCCTCAAAGTCATCGGGACATAAAGCAAACTTCCCGTTAGACTTTAGTTGGATTTTTGTCTCCTCTGCACGTCCTTTCAAGCGGATGTCCAAGCCTTTTCGTAAATGAACTACTTGATTGAATGACATATAATAACAAATTAGTGTTTACTCACAGTTTGCAAAATTAATAAAAATTATGTATAATAACGAGAATTGAGCATTAAAAAGTTGATAATTGGCATTTTTTTTGTAATTTTGCACGTCGATACTACGTCTGACGGGCAAAAATTGACAAGCAGAACTGACAGATGAATACATTTAAGCACATCGTAATCGTTGTTATCTGGAGTGCGGTAGCGTTTTTTTCGCTGCTCATGGCCCTCACACATATACCGCCTTGCCAGCAATGGCTGGGGGAGAAGGTGACTGCTGCACTCAGCCAGAAGTTAGGCACGGCGGTTACGCTGGAGCGTATTGACCTTGGCTTGCTGAACCGTCTGGTGATCGACGGCGTACAGATTGTCGACCAGCAACGCAAACCGATGTTCCGCGTAGGGCGCATGTCGGTGAAGGTCGACTATCTTCCCCTGTTGAAAGGACGCATCGTCATCACCTCTGCACAGCTTTTCAACGCCCACGCCAGCCTTTACCGCGAGAACGCTGCATCGCCGCTCAACTTCCAGTTCGTGCTCGATTCGCTTGCTTCACGCGACACGACCAGCAACACCCCTTTGAACTTGTCAGTCAACTCGTTCATCATCCGTCGTTCGGGTGTGGTCTACGACGAGTTCGACGCGCCAGAGACCCCCAGAATACTCAATAGTAAGCACCTGAAAATTAACGATGTCAGTGCGCATATCTTACTAAAGACTTTAACCGAGGATTCGCTGTATCTCAATGTGAAGCGCCTTGCCTTCAAGGAGCATTCCGGACTTGTACTAAGCAGGATGTCCTTGCTTCTTACGCGACATTACGACAGGGTGCGGTTGCAGGATTTTTTCCTGCAGTTGCCCAGGTCGAGCATGAGCATTGACAAGATAGAGGCCACGGTCGACATCAACCATCCGGAGCAGACATTGAGGTATCAAGGTGCCATCTCCGACCTCAGCATCACACCTACCGACTTTGCGTTCCTCTCGCCAGGACTGTCACGACTGAAGACACCCGTCAACGTGGTAGCCACCTTCAACGGCACCGCCCGGGGAATCGACGTAGAGCAATTCAGCATGACATCGGGCGACGGCAACCTGCTCCTGAACGCTGACGGATGGGTTCACGACTGGAACGAGACTCCCTCCTGGCAGGTGAGCCTACGCCGTATGCAGGCCACAAACGAGTTCTTCAGCATGATGAGGGAACAGGGCAACGACATCCCGCAGCCGATAGAGCGCATGGGCAACGTGGCTATCAAGGCGGAGGCCAGCGGTCACGGCGATGGTGTTGTCGATATGAACTGCCATATAGCATCGGGAGTGGGACACGTCAACTTCATAGGCAACATCAGTCGCGAAAAGATGTTCTCAGGCCATTTAGTCACCGACAGCCTCCAGTTGGGCCATCTGCTCGACGACAAGCACTTCGGCCTGCTGGCCACGAAGATTGATATAAGTGGTAAGGTCAACGACCTGAAGGCCCGGGGACAAGTCTCGCGTTTCGAGTACAATGACTACGTCTATCACGACATCAACCTTGACGGAACTTACAAGCACGGCGATTTCTCCGGCAAACTGGAAGTCAACGACCCTAATCTGACAACCACCATCAACGGACTGTTCCTCGACCGCAAACCCTACGTGGTTCGCCTGACAGCCGATGTCGACAAGCTCTCTCCCAAGGCCCTGAACCTCTCCGACCAATGGGGCGATGCCTGCTTTAGCACAACCATCAATGCCGACTTCACGGCCACCACACTCAACGATGCCAACGGCACGCTCGACGTGGAGGACTTTCTCATGCGCGACTCTACCTTGCTGTATGGGTTCGACAACTTGCACGTCAGTTCGGGTTACGAAGGTGATGTCCATTACCTGAAACTGAAAGGCGACATGGGAGAAGCAGAACTCAACGGACATTTCGACTGGGCTACCCTACCCCAGACCTTCATCAGCTATGTGGCTTCAAAGCTACCCACACTTCCAGGCTTGCCCAAGAAGGTGGATGCGGCCGACAATGAGTTTGAAATCCGGCTTCATCTGCAAGATTCCTACTGGATGCGTCACCTCCTCAACATTCACCTCGAATTGCTACAGCCCCTACAACTACAGGCGCTGGTCAGCGACAAGCAACACATCATCAACGTGAAAGGTCGCATGCCGGAATTTGAATTTAATGAAGGACACTACGAGGCGGGCAACATCGACATCACTTCGCCCGGCGACAGTATGATATGCGAGATTTCGGCCACACGCATCTCACAGAACGAGCGACTTATGGACTTCGGCTTGCATGCCATCGCAGCCGACAACAACCTCTATACATCATTGAGCTGGGACAACCACCAAGCCGAGACCATCCTGCAAGGAGAACTGAATGCTCGCACATCGCTATACGTCAACGAGGCCGGTCTTTCCGAGGCAAAGGTTTCCATCCTGCCCTCCAAGTCCAAGGTTGGCGAAGCCCAGTGGGAGGTACAGCCTGGCGAAATCATCTATAATGCGGAGAAGGTGGCCATAGACCACCTGGCCATCGCCCACGACCTGCAGCATATCATCGTAGAAGGCGTAGCCTCTGCACAGCCCGAGGACTCGGTCATCGTCGACCTGAACAGCATCGAGGTGGCCTATATCCTCGACTTGGTGGGCTTTACCTCGGTGAGCTTTAGCGGTCAGGCCACGGGCAAGGCCGTTGTCTCCCATGCCTTGGATGCCCCCGATGCCCATGCCGACCTGCTGGTAAGGCACTTCGAGTTTGAGGGTGGACGCATGGGCATACTGAATGCCCATGCCGACTGGAACAAGACCGAGAAGCAAATAGACATACACGCCATTGCCGACGACGGCCCGGAGGCAATGACCTATATCGATGGTTTTGTCTCGCCCTCACGCGACTGTATAGATCTGGCTATCAAAGGGCGCGGAACCTATATCGACTTCCTACACACCTACTCTGCCAGCTTCCTCGATCACGTCACGGGCCACGCCACGGGCGACGTGCGACTCGTAGGGCCTCTCGGCGCGATGGACTTGCTGGGCACGCTGGTGGTCGATGCCCAGGCAACGGTCACCGCACTCGGCACCACTTATCAGCTACATCAGGACACGGTGGTCTTCGTCCACGACGACATCTTGCTTCAAGACAACACGGCTACCGACCGCTTCGGCAACCAGGCGCTCGTGAACGGCGGCATACACCATGAGAACCTTTCCAACCTTACATTCGACCTGAACATCAAGACCGACAAGCTTCTCGCCTACGATTTACCAGAGACGCTCATCGAGCCATTCTATGGCACGGTCTTTGCCTCGGGCGATGTCAGCCTGAAAGGACTGCCTGGCGAGGTACGCATCAACTGTAACGCCACCCCCTTGCCGGGTACAGTCTTCACCTATAACGCCGCCAATCCCGAAGCAATCAGCGACCAGCGCTTCATCACATGGGGTACAAAAACGCCCGATGCCACTCCTACTGCCCCCGAGGCTACTGTAGGGGTGACTTCGGTGGCATCGGCTTCTTCTTCCGTTCCCAGCGACCTGCGCATCAACTTCCTGGTGAACACGACACCCGATGCCACACTGCGACTGCTGATGGACAGCAAGACCAACGACTACATCACGCTGTGCGGCAGCGGTGTCATCCGTGCCACCTATCATAATAATGGAGCCTTCCAGATGTTCGGAACCTATACCGTAGAAAAAGGCACTTACGGAATAACCATCCAGAACATCATCAAGAAGAACTTCACGTTCAACCCAGGGGGAACGCTTGTATTCGGCGGAGCCCCCTTTGATGCCAACCTCAACCTTCAGGCGGTCTATACCGTCAATGGTGTCTCGCTCTCCGACCTCAGCATCGGCAACTCTTTCACCGGCAACACGGTGCGCGTAAACTGCCTGATGAACATCAGCGGACAGGCAGGAGCGCCACAGGTAGAGTTCGACCTTGACATGCCCACCGTGAATAGTGAGGAGAAGCAGATGATACGTTCTGTCATCACCAGCGAGCAGGAGATGAATCAGCAGGTGCTCTATCTCCTCGGCATAGGACGTTTCTACACACAGGGAGCCAACAATGCCAGTTCGCAGCAGCAATATGGCCAGTCGGAACTGGCCATGCAGAGTTTCCTGTCAGGCACGCTCTCCACGCAGATCAATGAGGTGCTTTCGCAGGTGCTGAAGACGAACAACTGGAACTTCGGAGCCAACATCTCCACAGGCAACGAGGGATGGCACAACGCCGAATATGAGGGCGTGGTGAGCGGAAGTATGCTCAACAACCGTCTGCTTATCAACGGACAGTTTGGCTATCGCGACAATGCCACGAAAGCAACTCCCTCGTTCATTGGCGACTTTGACATCCGTTACCTGCTTCAGCCCAATGGCAACCTGGCCTTGAAGATGTACAACCAGACCAACGACCGCTATTTCACTCACTCCAGCCTGAACACCCAGGGCATAGGACTGATCCTGAAAAGAGACTTCAACGGACTTCTCAACTTCTTTGGAAGAAAGAAGAAAGAGAATCATGTCGGGGACGACGCACACTAAAGGCACATCGTCCCCGATGTTACCTACGGCTTGTTGCTGCGAAACATGGTAATCTCCGAATCGAAATGCTCTATGATGTCGTCCAGGTAGGGATGGCTACGCGGCACAATGATGGCGATGAAATTCTCCATGCCCTCGTCGACCACCATTTCGCTTTTGAAGAAAAAAAGCTTGCTCTGCTCGGCTCCAGTAAACCAACGCAGGAACAAGCGATTACGCATGGCCTGCTGGTCGTTGGCACTGTCACACATATAGAGCATGATGTCGGGGTTGGCGCGGAAGAACTCCACGATGATACGTATTACTGTCTCGCGCACCTTCGGGTCGTTGGGCGAAGCCTTTCCGCTACGGTTCATCAGGTCAAACCAATAGGCGGGGGAACCGCCGAAAGCTGGCTCATACTTGAACTCTACTGAATACTCGATGTTGAAGTCGGTATGGAAGTAATACTCTCCGTCTCTCAGCACCACTTCGTATGGGGCAAGCCGGTTGAGGATGTTCAGTTCAAGTGCTTTCATGCGTGACCAACAAGATTAGTTTCCACTGCTTTCAGTTTCTCCTCGCGGTATCTTCGATATGAGCGAATGGCTTTGGCAAAGCTACCGGGCTTGAACTCAGGCTCTTGGATGGGTGCAGGTTCACAAGCCGTCATGCTGTCGTAGGAACCAATCTGATAGAATGGATCGGCCTTGGCGCGCTCTACCTCCTGCTGCCAATACTCCTCTTCACGGGCAATGCGCTCACGCTTCTCTCGCTGATAGGCAAGTTGCCGTCGCATGGCATCCCTGAAGGAACCAACTGGGTAGGTAAATTGCACTTTCTTTGCTTCCATAATTCTCGTTGTTTATACGTTTCAACTGCAAAGGTACAATAATTTCCCCAATCCTCCAAAGCTTTGGAGGAGAAATATCCGTTTGTCTCAGTTATAGGAGAGGGGAGTGGATAGACGGAAACCGCCGGGGCATCACGAAGGATGTCTCGGCGGATATTTTCTTTATGGATGGGGGATATGTTGCCTACGGCTTCAGCTCGTTGAACATCGCTATCTCGCTGTCGAAGCGGCTGACGATTTCGTCGAGCAGTGGATGCTCTCGCTGGACGATGAGCGCCACATACTCCTTTATCGGCTTATTGTCGGGGTCTACACCCCTGACCTCAGTCGAGCGGATGAGGTAGCGCTTCTGCTGCTCATAGCCGTTGAACCAGCGCAGGAACAGACGGTTGCGCACGGCCTGCTGCCCTTTGTCCGTGCTGCACATATAGAGCAGCACTTCGGGGTTCAGTCGGAAGAACTCCTCGATGATGCAGACCACCGTCTGGGCAATCTTCACGTCGCCCGGCGAATTCGCATGTTCGGGGTGGTTGAACCAGTAGGCCGTGTAGTAGGGGTTGCTGTCCAACTCGAAGTCCACGGCATACAGGATGTCGAAGTCGGTCTTGAACACGTACTTGCCCGTCTGACTCAGGAACACCGAGTACTCGGCGTGCGAGTTCACCATTTCAAGATTCAGTGCATTCATCTTATCCTGCGAAATCAAAGTAGTGCGACTCCTTGGCCCGGCGAGCTTCCTCTGCCATGACCTTCAGTTCCAGTTGGGTTTGTTCCTCCCATGCCTGCTTGCGCTCCCTGGCCCTTTGCAGCCAGGCCATCACTTCTTCGCGAGTGCGCTGCTTGTAAGTTGTCTCTGCTTCCATTATCGTCGTTGTTTATACGTTACGCCTGCAAAGGTACAACAAATTCCCGACATTCGCGCTAAGGAGGGTGATTTTTATTCTAAGGATTCTGGGATTTCGGGATTTTCCCTTCGGCGCACCGCGCCGCCCATCCTTGAATCCTTAAATCCTTAGAAAAAATATCTTTCCCAAGAAAGATGCGATTTAGCGAGAGCAGAGCCAAGCTTGCTTGGGCTATGCCGAGCGCTGAGTTCTTCGAGGCCGTAGCCTTAAATCCGCGTCCATCCGTGTCCATCCGTGCCAAAAAGAAAACATGAATAAAAGGCACGGATGGCCGCAGATGGACACGGAATCATAAAGAAATCCGACCGAACGGAATGAAGGAGGGCGGCAGCTTCTGACTTGGCAGAAGAGCCGCCCTCCTCGGGGTTTAGCGCATTTCAAACGCTTCGTCTTAACAGTTAAAGTTTAGGGATTCACATCGTTCACGTCGAACTCATTGCCGGTGCCGTCGAAGTCCTCCACGGTCTCAACAGTGACACTGAGGGCGAAGCCGCTGTGATTAGGCGGGGTGATGCCGCCGCCGGGCGTCTCGTTGTCAATCTCGTCGCTGGTGTCGGGGCCGCTGGGATCATCACCATTGTTGGGGTTCTGGTCCTTGTCCACCACGCCCAGGGCGTCGTTGCGGAAGTTCAGGGTGAAGACATACTTCTTGTGGGCGGTGAAGCCGGTGAAGTCGCTCGGCAGAGGCAGGGCTATCCAGGCATACTTGTCGGTGCCTGTGCCACGGGGGAAGATGACCACGTCGTCGGTGTCGTCGAGGCGAATCTGGGCGAGCACGCTGATGTAGGCACCCGTCCAGTCACCGTCGGCGCTGAGGTCCTGGATGTCGGAGGCGGCGATGGCCTGCGGCATGACGAACATGGGCATCTGCAGGTCGGTGGCTGCGGGGGCGCTCTCCGTAATCCAGGCGGCATCGGCGGTGAGGTCGATGCTGGCGGGGCCGATGAGGTCGCGCTTGTCAGTGCCCACGGTGAAGGCGCCCATCGTCGGGTCGGCAGAGGGGGCAGTGTAGGCGGTGGCAGCATACTTCATGCTACGCAGGGCCACGCCCTTGATGTCGATTTTCACCTTCTTGGTGCCCGTGGCGGCCTCGTGCATCTTGGCCTTGAACACGGCCTTCGACACGGCGTGTTTGAAGTCGAGGCCCACGCTGGTGGCGTCGCTCTCCTTGGCGTGCGTGGCGTAGGCTCCCACGGCATCGAGCGCGGCAGAGCGGTTGTCGAGGGCGCCCTTCTCGGCGCCGCCCTCATAATACCAGGCGCTGAAGGTGGCGTCGGTGCCATCAAGGGGCCAATAGAGCACGGAGGCCTCGGCGTCGTCGTCCACCTTGTAGGTGCCGTCATTGCCTACGGTCAGCGTGGGGTCGGTGACTGCTGTGCCATCGGCCTTGTAGAACGTGCCGGTGGTCTGCACCCAGTAGGTGGTGAGTTCCGTAATCTGGCTGCGGGTCTGGTGGTTCACTGCCGTGGCAAACTCCACGGGTTTCATGCCGCGGGCGGCGGGCTGCTGCTCCACGGATGCCAGCTCGTCGCTCGAGCAGGCTGCAAGGGTCAGCGCGGCGGCTGCCATTGCAAGAAATCTTGTTGCTTTCATTGTTGATACAATTTTTTGATTCAATTTTTTAAAATTTTGAGCGTAGCGACCCTTCATTCTTTGTCCGATGACGATACTGAGACAAAACGGATACAGACCCACCCCCAGCCCCTCCCTGTAGGGAGGGGAGTGGATAGACGGAAACCGCCGGGGCATCCAGTGGGGATGTCTCGGCGGATATTTATTCTCGGGGGAAGTCTGAAACTACTGTTCCTGAATGAGTCTCGTAGCGAGGAACTCGTCGAGCGTGATCAGCATCACCACGTTCTCGGCCACCGTCGGCGAAATCTGCTGCTCCAGAATCTCCTGATACTCGTCCAGAATCTCATTCGACGCGCAGAGCGTATAGCGCCCGGCGAGGAATGCGTCCCATATCGGGCGATAGGGACTCTTACGGGAAATAATCTGCAGCAGGCAGTTCGTGTCAATCACTACGGGGTTCATCGTTCGCCTATTTATTATAGGGTGTGCGGAAATGCGAGCCTCGCAGCTCTTTCATGCGCTTCTCGTCGAACTGGCCGCTCTCCCAGAGCGCGTCCATCTCGTCGTCTATCTGCTTGGCATAGAACGCTGCCAGTTGTTTCCGTAGCTGTTCCAGTCCTGTGGCGGTCTTGATGTGGGAAACCAAGTTGAATACCTGTACTTGTGCCGGAGTGAAAGTGATTGCTTCCATAATCGTCGTTGTTTATACGTTACGCCTGCAAAGGTACAACAAATTCCCGACATTCCCGCTAAGGAGGGCACTTTTTTATTCTAAGGATTCTGGGATTTCGGGATTTTCCTTGCGGCGCACCGCGCCGAGACTCCTTGAATCCTTAAATCCTTAGAAAAAATATCTTTCCCCGGATAAATATCCGTTTGTCTCAGTATGTCAAAGAACGATTTGCGCTATATAGTAGCGCGAGAGAGCGCATTACAAATGCTTATACTCGCAGCAGTCGGATTCGGTTACGAACTTGTTCGCTTGGCTTGTCCAAGAAATCCGACTGAACGGGTTCAATCTCCAATCTATTCTGCGACCGCCCGGACGGGGAAACCATTAGCGCGATAGTTGCTGCTCAGATACCAGCCGCTGGAACTGAAGTCGAAGTTACGGCCATGGGCGCCACTGTAGGGCGTGGCCGACCAATAGTAGTCGTAGGTGCCAACACTGATGAGATCGCCACTATTGTAGAAGCGAAAACCCGAGGCGGGGAAGAACACACCACTATATGTGCAGCCTTTGTTGAACGCAGGTACGGTCTGACTTGCGATATAATTGTACAACCCACTGGTAGGTACGCAGAAGCCGGGAGGACACGGGTCGTAAACCGTCTTTTTCGTAGCGGCAGCGGCAATGCCAGTGCTCGTCTGCTGTGCGTCCCACATATTATAATACCGGCTGTCGCAGGGACCGTAAGTCGAGGTGTTCTGATAATGCACCGTCGGATGCTGGATGTTGCCGCTAATGGTCATGCTGTTGTCATCGGTATGAGTGATACCTGTCACTGTCGCGTTGCTGATGTTATAGACGGTATGGTTGGTATTGTCCGTTCCCGTGGAAGGGATGGGATTGGAGGGAATGAAGGCATCCTTGCGGCCCCACTGGTAGTAGGTGTTGTACCCCCCTATGGCACTGGTGGCATCACCCACCCAGCCGAGGTTCACGGGCGTCACCTTATATCCGTAGCCACTGGCAGTGATGGTGGTCAGCGTGGCGAAGGTCTGCTTCGTCACCCAGATGTGCCACGACCAGACGATGGTGTTGCCTGCCTTGACGGCAATCACGGCGTTGCCCTCCTGCGTGGTGGCATTCTTGCCCACGGTCAGCGTCAGATAGTCGCCGCTGATGCCAACCTTAGTAATCAGCCCCTGCGCATCCTGCCAGAGCAGCTCGGCCTGGGTCACGTTGATGCCCATGCCCTTGTTCACGCCCGTGCCGCTGGTGCTCTTCGTAATCCACGGGGCGTTAATGGCATTGCCTGCGTGGTTGACGAAGTTTGCACAATAGGTAGTGGATGTCGAACCGCCAGGATTATAGGCCACCGTGTTGGCTGCGCCGTTCTTGATGGCGTTGCCATAGACCAGTGGCAGTTTGTAGTTGCCAGCCGTATGCACCATGTAGCAGTTGGCCGTCCACATGCTGGCGCGGGCGTTGCCGACGCAGTCCACCATCGAGAGGTCGACGCCGGCCGGCTGGACGGTCACGGGGATGGCCACAGCCGAAATCTCGCTGTCGTTGTGCGAGTCGTCGCCCTTCACGTAGTACCACACGTAGTAGGTGCCAGCCACGGCAATGCTTTCAGCCGTGGGCACCGTGGCGCTGAAGCCCTCGGTCGTTGTCGGCTTCGTGTTGGTGGAGGTCACGGCATACATCATCGTGCCGCCCGTGGCCACGCCGGCCGTGATGAGCGGGGTGGTGGTGCCAGCCACGATGTCGCCCGTCGTGGCCGCAGGGCTGGTGGTGACGGTGGCGGCGGGCGACTGCACGGTCACGGGGATGGCCTCAGCCGAAATCTCGCTGTCGTTGTGCGCGTCGTCGCCCTTCACGTAGTACCACACGTAGTAGGTGCCGCCCTCGGCAATGCTTTCAGCCGTGGGCACCGTGGCGCTGAAGCCCTCGGTCGAAGCGGGCTTCGTGTTGGTGGCGGTCACGGCATACATCATCGTGCCGTCCGTGGCCTCGCCGGCCGTGATGAGCGGGGTGGTGGTGCCGGCCACGATGTCGCCCGTCGTGGCCGCAGGGACGGCGGTGACGGTGGCGGCGGTCTTGTTCACGTCGAACACATTGTTTCCGTCCTCCTCGAAGTCATAGATGTTCTGCACGGTGACGGTGACGGGGTTGGCGCTCTTGCCCTCGGGCACGATGTCCTGGCCCTCGTCGTCAGGGTTGATGAAGCCGCCATTGGGGTCGTTGGGGTCATCGGGGTCGATGGTCTCGTCCGGGTTGTTGGGGTCGGGGGCGTAGGGATCCTGCGTGGGGTCGATCTTGCCCAGGGCGTCGGCGCTGAAGTGCAGGGTGAAGACGTACTTGTGGTGGGCCTCCATGGCGGTGAACTCGGCAGGCATGGGCACGGCTAACCAGGCGTAATCGGTGGTGTTCACGGCGCCCACGTTGGGGAAGAGCATCGTCTCGTCGGCAGAGCCGTCCTTGATGCGCACCTGGGCCAGCACGGCGATGTAGGCGTCGTTCCAGGGAGTGGTGCCGAGGGCGTCGGCGGTGACGCTCTGCGGCAGCATGAAGACGGAGCCGAGGTCGGTGGCGGCGGCGTCGTCCTTGGAGAGGAAGGCGGTGCCGGTGCGCATGTCGGTGAAGAGGTCGTCCTTGTCGGTGCCTGCGGTCAGCACGCCCGTCTCGTTAGTGGAGGTGGGGATGGCGTAGGTACCCGAGTACAGCGTATGGCGCACGGCCACCTGCTTGATGTCGATGGTAGCCTGCACGGTGCCGCTTGCAGCCTCGACGCGGGCCTTGAACTGCATCTTGGCCACGGCGTGCTTGAAGGTGAGCGACACGGCGCCGGGGTTGTCCGTGCCGTCGAAGGTCTTCGAGGCGTAGGCGCCCACCACGTCCTGCTGTGCAGCCTTTTCGTCGACGGTGGCACTGGCATCCACGATGTGGGCCGAGAAGGTGGCCGTCTGGCCTTCGAGGGGCCAGTAGAGCGTGCCGTCGGCGGGCGTGGCGTGGGTAGCGTCCGTGTAGGAGTAGCTCCAGTCGCCGCCGCTCTTCGTCATCGAGAGCACGGGGTTGGTGTACTCGGTGCCGCCGGCATCGACGAACGTGCCGGTGACATCGACGGTGAAGGCATCGAGGTTTTCGGCTGTGATCTGCGCGGCGCGGGTCTGGTTGCTCACGTCGGGCACAATTTCCAGGGGCACCATGCCCCCGGCCTTCTTTGCGACGGACTCCAGTTCGTCGCTGGAGCAGGCGGCCATCATCAGCGCCGCTGCTGCCATGGTTAGAAACTTGATTGTTTTCATACCTGTTTTGGTTTTTAAGAATTTATAAAAAGGTGAACTATAAAAATTGAATCGAGGGGGGGCGGGGGGAACGGGGATTCGGGGGTGCGGGGGTACGGAGGTTCGGGGGTACGAGAATAGTCTGCACGCCCAGTCTTCCGCGAAGAGTCTATCCTCGTACCTCCGTACCCTCGTACCCTCGTACCTCCGAAATCTCGTAATTAGTGGTTTCATATTTCATTCGCTGTTTTGGGGAACACGTCCCACTCCTCAGTCTCGAAGTCATCGATGTCGACGTCGAAGGGGCTGGTGGTGGAGGGCTGGTCGGGGATGGGAATGTCGTCAATCTGGATGTCGATGACGATTTCGCCCGTCTGCAGGTCGATGCTGGTGGCCTCCGGGTGCTGCATGTCCTCCGTCACCTCGAACTCGAAACCGTACTGCGTGCCGTTGTCCATGGTGACGTAGAGCGTAAGCAGGTTGTCGAGCCTGACCTGACCAATGGGCAGACTGCCGGAGTCTTCCGACTGCTCCTCGTCGGGCGAGTGTCCGAAGACGCGGAGGGAGCCGCGTATGCTGGTGGAGTCGGCCTTGTGGAAGGCGAAGATCTCGGCCACAGTGAAGTCCACGGGGCAGTGTCGCGCCGGGCTGTAGCCACTGGCCAGGCCGGAGAGGGTGGCGCTGATGGAACTGACGCGGCCGAGGTTGGCCACGTTGCGTATGAGGAAGGTGTACTGGTAGGTGGCGGCCCACATCTTCATGGCGAGCGTCTGCTCCGTGGCAGGCTCCACGGTGAAGGCCTGTGCGGTACTCACCCATACGCGCTCTGGCTCCCAGATGAAGCGGAGGTCGGAGCCTTCGATGCTGTCCGTGGCGGCAGGGACGCTGACCCCGCTTCGCGTGTAGATGATGGAACGCGAGCCGTCCTGGGAGCGGGCACCGAAGCGGGTGAAGCTCTCGGCACGGTTATGGAAGTTGGTGAGGTAGCGGGAGAGGTCGCGCTCCACGCCGCACACCTCGAAGTCGGCGTAGTCGCTGCCGCGCGTCTGCGTGGTCTCGGTGTCGCTGTTGTAGGCCACGAACCAGTACTGTCCGCCCCAGAGCGACACGTCGCCGCCCGACATGCCCGCGAGGGGATAGCCCACGGCATTGCGGCCACCGGCGAAGGCCACAAGGCGCATACTGGAAGCGGTGGGGTTCTGCGTCTCGCTCCAGTCGAAGGCCACGTGCAGGCGACCGTGGGTCTCATCGCTGCCGTGAGGATGGTTGTAGCAGAGATCCTTCTGGCAGGAGGTGAGGAGGAGGAAGAGGAGAAAAGAAGCCTCACCCCCAACCCCTCTCGCAGAGGAGAGGGGAGTATATAGATAAAGGAGGCGCAAGAAGTTCATCATCTGTTTCATTGGGCAGTTCCTTTCCTGTTAAAGAATGGCCAGCGGGGATACCAGACGAGGGAGAGCTCGGCCTTGGTGGGAATGAAGAGATGATGGCGCACGGTGCGCTGCCACACGTAGCAGCCATCGTCGGGGATATACTCCTTGTGCGTGCCGCCCAGGTAGCCGAAGCCAAGGCTCATGTCGAGGGTGAAGCGCTCCTTACTCTTCGGGAACAGGCGCATGGCGTAGCCGTAGCTCAGGCCGCCGCCGTAGTTAGCGTCGCCCATCCAGCCACGGTGGCCGAACTCGAAGTCGTAGCGGTAGAAGCCGGCATACAGGCCGAAGTGATGGCCCGTGCGCACGTCGCAGGTCTGCGGGGTGAGCCAGTAGCGACCCTCTACGTCGGTAGAGAACAGGCGCCAGTAGCGGTGACGCATGTCATTCTTCATCCAGATGTACATCACGTTGGCTGCCACCGACCAATGCTCATCGGCAAACCACTCCACACCGACGTTGGGCACCACGGCAAGGTCGTAGAGCAGGTTGGTGCGCAGAGCAAGGCAAGGGAGTGAAGAGTCTTGGAGTGAAGAGTCTTCGAGTGAAGAGTGAAGAGTGAAGAGTGAAGCGCTCGACCTCTGGTCGCTTGCTACCGAAGGGACGCAAGAATCTGCTACGCTGTCTGTTACGTCCACTTCCGTTACGTTCGAGTCGGTTACGGGTGTATCGTCTATGGGTATGTCGGTTACAAGGGTGTCGGGAGTGGGCACGTCGGGGACGGGCGTGTCGGCAGGCTCTTTGGCTCCGGGGAGGGTGAACGCTAACTCAACGCGCCTGGCATACTTGGCGGCTTTAGTCCTGTCGATACCATTGTTGACAATGAGCTGAATGCGACTTTCATCCACGCCACGGCGCATGAGGGCATGCTTCACCGTCAGCAGGCGGAGTTCTACCAAGCGCCGGTTATACTGCACCGTACCACAGTTGGAGGCATAGCCATACAAGGTTACTTTGCTGTCGGAGGCATCGCCCATCAGCAGACGCGCCACGGAGTCCATCTTGAGGGACTCTTTGCCCAGCCCGTAGCGGTCGTTGGCAAAGAAAACGTTCACTATGGTATCGCGCGCAGCGGCCTGCGCTGAACCACCCGTGAGGAACACACCAAACACGAATGCTATCATTGAGGTCAGTAATCGATTCATATATCTTTTATGGTTGCTAAGCTATGGGAAACATCTATAAAAAGAGCATCGGCTCCCCTTGCCTATAGCAATGGAAAGCCGCACAGCTCACCGCGCGTATGCACGCAAAATAATGTTTTTGGGCGGTAGTGCCTACATGGAGAGAGAGAGAGAGAGAGAGAGAGTATACAAAATTCTATAATGACCAAATAAATCGGCCATTATTTTCGCTCCGTTATTAAAGTTTAACACTCTCATCATCAGTTCTATTACCCTTCGGTTTTTGTTTCGGCTGCAAAATTACAAATAATTTTCGAAATACATGTCAATGTTCTGGAAAACTTTAACAATAATTTTAAAAAAACTCTCATGGTATTTTCAACAACGGATTGCACGGATTATACGGATTAGTGGTCCCAAATCCATATAGAGAACATATATATAGGGTTTTTCTTAATTAAGGGTGACAGGGTGACAGAATGCCGATAAACAGGGCGTTTGCACCCTTTTTGAAGGGTGACAAGGGTGACAGAAGGGTGACAGGGTTAGATGAATAGGTAATGCCGGGTGAATGAATAGGTAATGCAAGGTGAATGAATAGGTAATGCTGGGTGAATGAATAGGTAATGCCGGGTGAATGAATAGGATTTTGCAGTTGAAAGGAATATTCCTTTGCTTTGCCGACGTTGGTCAGCAAATCAGCCGACGAACGTCAGTTAATCTGCTGACCAACGTCAGCAAAGCAGAATGATGCTGCAAAGAAACGAGTTTTAAAACGAATTGTCCTGATTGTTTTTTCTTTTTAGAAACGAATTTTCCTAATTTCATTTTAATTTTATCCACGAATTTTTCTTAATTATCTCTATCTTAGCTGAAGAAAAATTAAGAAAAATTCGTGGATAAAATTACGGTCAATTCTTTGCAAGCAAAGCGACCAAAGGTCGAGCGAAGGAAATTCGTTTCCAGAAAAAAAATGTTAGGATAATTCGTTTCCGAAGAAAAATACGGTCATTTGTTTTCAGTATCTGACGTATTTATATGACTGACATGGTCTTTGTGTCCATCAGATGCTTGTCGGTTATCTTTATTTCCGGGATGACAGGCAGGCACATGAAGGCCATGGTGATGAAAGGCGACTTCATCGGACAGCCGATGGTGCGCACCATCTCGTGGAGCAGCAGGGTGCGGAAGGCTATCTCATGCCCGCTCATGGGTGCCATCAGTCCTGCGATAGGCAGGGGGATGTCGAGCATCTCGTCGGGGCCGACAACCACCTGTCCACCCTTCATCTCGACCACGCGGTTGATGGCACGCACCAGATACTCGTCGCTGGAGCCAACGGCCACGATGTTATGACAATCGTGAGCCACAGAGCCGGCAATGGCTCCGCACTTAATGCCGAATCCCCGGATCAGTCCCACCACGGGCTTGGCATCTGGCTCATAACGGTTGTACACCACAATCTTCTGCACCTCGTTCCAAGGATAGCGCATGTCGGTGAGCGGATTTCCCGTCAGCAGGATCTTCTCATGCTGCGTCAGCAGGCTACCGTCTGAGGCAAGAATCACATGGACAGTATCGCCACTCTTGATGTCGATGGAGATGTCGGCAGCGGTAATCGGCTTGGCCATGAATCGGTTGGGGAACTGAGTGTACACGTCCTCATCGCCTTTCGGGGAGATTTCCGAAGGCAGGCTGGCGTTATAGTTGAACACTTCCTGTCCCCTGATGACCGTACTCTCCACGCGGAAGTGCTGATTGAGGCTGTCCACCATAATATATGTAGCGGGGTCGCCAGCCTGTAGCAGTCCCCAGTGCTGGTTGTAGTGCTTCTGCGGATTGACGCATGCCACCTGCAGGATGTCCCACAGGTCGTAGCCATCGGCAATGGCCCGCTTCACGATGCTGTTGATATGTCCCCGCACGAAGTCGTCGGGGTGGCAGTCGTCGGTGCAGAGCATCACCATGTTGGGGCTCTCGCCGATGAGCGGACTCAGGCGCTCGTAGTCCTTGGCGGCACTGCCCTCACGGATGATGACCTTCATGCCGGCGTTGATGCACGAGCGTCCCTCCTCAATCGTGGAGCACTCATGGTCGGTAGAGATGCCCGTGGCGGTGTACATATCGCGTTGTCTTCCAGTGAGTCCCGGCGCATGGCCGTCGACAGGCTTGCCGTTGCGGCGAGCAGCCTCTATCTTGCGCATCACCTCCTTGTCGCCGCTGAGTACGCCGGGGTAGTTCATCATCTCGGCTAAGTAGCCGATGTCGTCGCGCTCCATCAGCTTCTCGATGTCGTCGGCACCGATGACGGCACCGCTGGTCTCAATGTCGCCGCCGACGGCAGGCACACAGCTGGGCGCACCAAAGCAGAAGTTGAACTGCGCCTCGCGCCCCGACCGAATCATGTAGTCCACGCCCTCCACTCCGAGCACGTTGCCAATCTCGTGCGGGTCGGCAATGACGCCCGTGGTGCCATGAATCGCAGCGATGCGGGCAAACTTGCGCGGCACCATCATGCTGCTCTCAATGTGTACGTGGCTATCGATGAAGCCCGGCAAGAGGTACGACCACACACCGTCGCCCAGCTCGCAGCGTCTCACCTCGACGATTCTCTCTCCTTCAACGACCAGCTCGCCGTCATAAATCTCCCGGCGCACCACGTCGACAATATGTCCCTTTATGTTCATAGTCCTTAATAGTTTTAGATTTTAGATGAATGTCAAACGGTTGCAAATATACGGATTTTTATTGAAAATGAATGCCTATAGCCATGAAAAATACATTTTTCCATCATTTTTTTTGGCGATTTGGAATTATTTACTTACTTTTGCACTCGATATTCTATTAATAACTCACAAATAAAACATTTATTGCCTATCGAGAAAACTTTACTTCATTAATAAAAAATAAAGTCTATGAAGTATTACGAAAGTCTGACTGACGAGAAGTTGGCCTTACTTTATTCCGATGGAGACAATCGTGCGTTCGATGAGTTATTGGCGCGCAATCAGGAGAAGTTGTTTACATACATCATGTTCGTTGTACGCGAGCATGACATTGCCGACGATATATTCCAGGAGACCTTTGTCAAAGTCATCACAAAGCTACAGCAGAAGCAGTACGTCGACTCAGGTAAGTTCTCCTTCTGGCTCACCCGCATTGCCCACAACGTGATCATGGACTGGTATCGTGCCCATCAAAACGAGCACATCGTGGAACCCACGGAGAACAACGACCTGACCAACCTCAAGGGGGCTTCGGTGCTCGACACGTACCGCGAGAGTGAGATTATCAACGAACAGGTGCTGCTCGACGTGAAGAAGATGGTGAACAACCTGCCTGCCAGCCAGCGCGAGGTGGTGTTTATGCGCTTTTACCAGCAGCTGTCGTTCAAGGAGATTGCCGAACTCACGAATGTGAGCATCAACACGGCACTTGGCCGCATGCGCTATGCCATCATCAACCTGCGACGCATGGCCAAGCAGCACAACATTGAACTGGCACTCATCGAGGGGTAAACAAACAGAGGGTGTGTCATTATTAAAAACAACGGATTTCACGGATTATACGGATTTTTATAAGTTACTGATTATCAGTTGGGCTTAAATCCGTGTAATCCGTGAAATCCGTTGTTTAAAATAAATCGTGTGTTTTGACACACTCTCCTGTTTCAGACAAGTCCCAATGGCTTATTTCTCAGGTGTACTCGTCATCTTCGACAGTTTCTGCTCGGCCTTTTCAGCCTTCTCGGCAGCTTTCTTGGCATCCTTCTCAGCGTTTTCAGCCTTCTTGGCGAAGTCCGAAGCCTTTTTCTTCAAGTTTTCAGCCTTCTTCGCAGCCTTTTCAGCGGCCTTTCTGGTCTTTGCCACGTCCTTGACAGCGTTCTCTTTGTCCTTCTGCACCTTGGCGGCTTTCTTCAGTTCCTTGGCACTCATCTGGGCTGCATCGGCAGCCGTCACTACGTCCTGCGCATTCACGTTGAGCGAACCCATCAGACCTGCAACGACCATAGCGCAAACAATCATTACTTTTTTCATGATAATTACAATTTAATTGTTTAATCGAGTGCAAAGGTAAGAATTTCCAATAAACTACGCAAGAAATCCAACACTTTTTTACACCCGACACCAACAAAATAATTCTTTACTATTTTTCGCAAGAAAGAGCCTTTCTTGATTTTCGTTACAAAAAACAAATAATCCGATAAAAAGAATGGAAATAATTTGCTTTATTCATTTTTTATGCTTACTTTTGCACGGTAATTGAGAAAGAGATAATAATTTCAAAATCAACATGGTGACAGAGAACTAATATTTATGATGAATTTAATAGACAAGCTGTTGAACTGGTATTTCACGAAGAACTCCCTACCCTACTGGTGTATACTTCTTCTTGACAGTTTCATTATATATTTTTCAGGTCTCATTACCTATTGGGCCTATTTCCGTAGCGACAGCATATTCCAGCAATTCATTCCCCTGAGCTGTGCGCTATTCCTGTGTATAGCCATCAGTTTCATAGGCTTCCGCCTCTTCCGCACCTATTCGGGTATCATTCGCTACTCGTCGTTCGTTGACCTGCAGCGGGTGGGCGTGGCCAACTTCGTGTCGCTGATTCTCGTAAATCTCGCCAGTTATTTCTTTGATGCTATGGTTCCAGAGACCGTCATGGTGCATCTGAACAACACGCAGCTGGTTCTGCTCTTCCTCATTGCCACCCTGCTCATGTGGGGCATGCGCGTGCTGGTGAAGCTGCTGCACGACGTTACCACATCGGACAAGCGCGCCAAGCGCACGCTGATATACGGCGTGAACGAGGGCGGCGTAGGCCTGGCCAAGAACATACGCATGCAGAAGCCTGCACGCTTCCTGCTGAAAGGCTTCATCTCGCACGACAAGGGATACAAGCATCACATCCTCATGGGCGAACGGGTCTATGAGGTGAACGACGACCTGCCAAAAGTCATTGAAAAGCTACGCATACAGGCAGTGCTCATTTCGCCCCTGCGCAACGATGAGTTCCGCAACAACCAGACTTTGCAGGACTTTCTCATCAATTCGGGCGTGAAAATCTATATGATGGAGAACGTGAAGGAGTGGGATGTCAATGCACCTACCCAGAAGGTTGCCCAGATGAAGGAAGTGAGCGTGGAAGACCTGTTGCCCCGCGAGGAAATCATCGTCGACATGAAGTCTGTGGGCGACCAGCTCACGGGTCGTCGCATCCTCATCACGGGCAGCGCAGGCTCCATCGGCAGCGAGATGGTGCGCCAGATTGCCATCTACAAGCCCGCAGCCATGATGCTCATCGACCAGGCTGAGACTCCCCAGCACGACATACGACTGATGATGGCCCAGCAATGGCCCGACATACCCTGCGAGACCGTGGTCACCAGCATCTGCAAGCAAAAGCGAATGGAGGCCATCTTCTCCTCATTCAAGCCCGACTACGTATTCCACGCCGCTGCCTACAAGCACGTGCCGATGATGGAGGACAACCCCAGCGAGAGCGTGCAGAACAATGTGTGGGGCACGAAAGTCATTGCCGACCTCAGTGCCAAATACGGAGTGAAGAAGTTTGTCATGGTGTCTACCGACAAGGCCGTCAATCCTACCAACGTCATGGGATGCTCGAAGCGCATCTGCGAGATTTACGTGCAATCGCTCAACAAGATTGTCGACACGCAGTTTGTTACAACCCGCTTCGGCAATGTGCTCGGTTCCAACGGTTCGGTGATTCCCCTGTTCCAGGAACAGATTAAGAAGGGAGGCCCCGTCACCGTCACCCATCCCGACATCATCCGTTTCTTCATGCTCATTCCCGAGGCCTGTAAGCTGGTGCTTGAAGCTGGCACGAAGGGCAATGGCGGCGAGATATTCGTGTTCGACATGGGCAAGCCCGTGCGTATCGCCGACCTGGCCACGCGCATGATTAAGCTGAGCGGAGTGCCGAACATCAAGATTGAGTACACCGGCCTGCGCGAAGGCGAGAAGCTCTACGAGGAAGTGCTGAGCCACGAGGAGAACACGAAGCCCTCGTTCCACAAGAAAATTCGCATTGCTACCGTGCGCGAGTACGACTACGAGGATGTATGCAAGGAAATTGACGAGCTGATGGAAATCAGCAAGCGCTATGACGACATGGCCACGGTGCAGAAAATGAAGGAGATCGTTCCTGAATATATCTCGAACAACTCACAGTACAGCGTCCTCGACAAGAAGGACTAAGATTTTTAACCACAACGGATTACACGGATTAAACGGATTAAACGCGGCGCGTCATCATTAACTACAACGGATTAAACGGATTTTCTAAGTTGCTAATTACCAGCAGGACTTAAAAAATCCGTTTAATCCGTGTAATCCGTTGTTTTAAGAATCAGAAGGTGTAGCCAACGGTGAAGAGCAGTTGGTGACGCTGGTTCTTCACACTCACTTCACGGGCAATATTGTCGTCGGCACGGGAGGTGTTGTCCTCGTAGGCCATGAAGGGCGAGAAGTTTCCCTTCTGCGTAGAGTACTGATAGGCAGCTGCAAAGTTCCACTTGTCCATCTGAATGCCAATACCGCAGGTCAGTCGCTCGGTAGAATCCCAGTTGGTATAGTCGGTAGCCGAGCTGTAGTAGGAGCCTTCCGAGGCAATCGTGCCATCCTTGAAGCCATCCTTACTATACATGGGCGAAACGTAGTTGTAGCCCAAGCGAATGGCCACGGCAGGATCGGGCTTATACTCGAAGCCGACCTTTAGCGTAGAAACGCCTTTGAGCGTCTTCGAGGTGTGGCGGTTCATCGCCTCGTCGCTCTCACTACTCTCGCTGTACGTGTCGTAGTACCAGTCGTATCTGCCTTCTGTCTTGTAGCGGGAATCGAGCTTGCTGTAGTCGCTGAACTCGTAGCCAATGCCCATTGCCAGTTCAGTACCGATGGTGTGTCCGGCCGAGATTCCGAACTTCCACGGGGTGTTGACCCTGAACTTATAGGATTCGTTGGCACTTACCGAGCCGCCCTTATAGGCTGAGCCGTTGGAGAAGTTCTGACCATAGCAGGCCATCGTCGTGTAGTTGCTGGTCTTCAGGTCGTACCATGTAGGCGTGGCCACCGTGATACCGAAGCGAAAGGGCGACTCCTCAATAGGCCGCACGATGACACCTAACTTCACGTCGAAGCCATAGCCCGTGATGCTTCGATCGTCGCCTACGGTGAGATCAAACGACTTCGGGAACGTCACATCATCGCCAATCAGATGTTCTGCGTACTCGCCATAATGCTTGTAATGCACGTCGTGGAAGCCCAGCGTAAGGCCCCAGTAGAGCGTATTCTTGGAGTTTCCGCTCAGGTTGAAGTCGAACTCCGATATGTAACCCGTATGGCTACGGTTCATCGTATAGGCATCGCCCTCGTAGTAGCCCCAGTCGCCCATAGGATGTCCCGGCTGATAGATCATGTTGCGGTAGTACATGTCATCGAGCTGGTTGCACTGCACGTAGGGATTTTCCAGGTCAGGACGGTCTTTGTTGTCGTACTTGAACAGCAGGTCGTTCTTGTCCTTGGCGTAGGTAAGCTTGTTTTGCGAGGCGTGATCCAGCGCGTCGGCTGCCTCCAGAATCTGGTTGAAGTTACGGCTCTTGTGGTAGTTGAAGGCAAAGTTCACAAAGTTGGTCGACGAGGTCTGATTGGTCCATACGAAGCCCACCTGGTCGAAACTCACGTTGGTGGTGTGACCGCCACCGAAGTTCTTGGCATCCCGTTGCGAAACCATACCGGCCGAAAGACTGATATTGGACTTCCTGAAGAGGCCTATGCCTGCGGGGTTGGTGCCGATGGTCGAAATGTCAGCCCCCAGAGCGTCCATCGCTCCACCCATGCCCACATAGCGGGCCGTTCCGTTCAGGTCTTCTGTTGCTATCTTGGCATTCTCGTATGTCTCCTGTGCCAGTGCAGGCACGGCCATCACCGTGGCCAATGCTGCCATGTAAAATGAAATCTTCATCGCATTGAAATAATGATTAATTATCTATTCTCAATTATCTGTTCTCAATTGCCTATCGGCGCGAGCGACTGCCGCCACCGCCGAACGAGCCACCGCCCGAACGACTGCCACCGCCACCACTGAACGAGCCACCGCTGGAACGGCTGCCGCCGCTGCCAAACGAACCGCCGCCGCCGAACGAACCGCCACTCGACGAAGAGGAAGAAGAGCGTGAAGGCGTGTAGGTAGAGCCACCGCCGTTGTACGAACTGCGGTTGCCACTTGACGGAGTGGTGGTGCGCGAGAGCGTAGCAGAACGGCTTCCGCTACCTATCGACGAGCGGCTGCCCAGCGAGCGGCTGCTTCCGAAGGTGCCGTGCGAGTAGGACGTGCCACGACTCGACGTCACGCCACGCGCGCCAGAGCCGCTGATGCGTCCGTGGTGCTGCGTACCCGGATAGCTGCGATGGCGTGCATACCCGCCACCGCCACCATAATAATATGGTGAGTACCAGCTGCTGTAATAGTGCGGGTAGTACCATCCGTAGTACCAGGGATCATAGTAGCCCCAGTGCCACGACCATCCCCAGCGACTGTAATACCAGGGATCATAGTACCAGGAGTCGTACCAAGGATAGTAGTTCGAATAGTACCAGGGCGAATGCCACAGCGACCAGGAGTCGCGCTGACCTTCCGAGTAGCCCTCCCAGTAGGCATCGGTGGGAGTGTACTCATCGAAACGCGCCATCCGCTTGGTGTAACGGTACTCGTCGAGCGAGTCGGGATAGACACCTTCCTGACCGTCGAAATTGATGATGTCCGACGAGTCGCCGGGCAGCACTTCATAATAGCTGCCACCACGACGGTTATACTCATCGACCGAGCGCGACGAACCACTATGATAGGAGGCCGCCCTTTCCCTTCGATGAGTATAGGCATTGCTATATGCCGATTCCACTTCGCTCGCGGTTTTCTTCTTCGGAACGAAGTAAACGTCGTCCTGAGCCTGCATGGTGAAAGGCATTGCCCCCAGCATGGCCGATAAGAGAATCCACTTTTTCATATCTCTACTTTTCTTTTAGTTATAATGTCACGTTGCAAAATTAACTTGAATTTATGTGCAAAGATACGGAAAAACCCTAAAACGTAATAGGTTTTTCCCTATTTTTTGTAATTTTGCGGCAAATTTAAAACATTATTATGAAATACTACGAGGTGAAGTTCCACATCAGCGGGCCGGCAGACATGATGCAAGATGCCCGCGACATCCTGACCGCCATGGCAGGGGAGGCTGGTTTTGAGACTTTTGAAGAGACCGAAGAGGGAGTGACCGGCTACGTGCAGCAGGCCCTGTTCAGCCAGCCGACGCTGGATGAGACGCTGGCTTTCTTCCCGATGGACGACGTGAAAGTAAGCTACCAAGTGGCCGAGGCCGAGGATCGCGACTGGAACGAACAATGGGAACAGGAAGGCTTTCAGCCCATCGTCATCGACGGGCTATGCGTCGTTCACGACGGTCGGCACATAGACGGCCTGCCTGCTGAGGGCAGTCTGCTGTCCATTGAAATTGATACCCACCTGGCCTTCGGCACAGGCACCCACGAGACCACCCGCATGATGCTGTCGGCTCTGCTCAACTTGAATCTTGAGGGCAAGCGCGTACTCGACTGTGGTTGCGGCACAGGCATCTTAGGCATAGCAGCCCTGATGGCTGGTGCCCGCGAAGCCGTAGGCTACGACATTGACGAATGGAGCACCGACAATGCCCGTCATAATGCAGTCATCAACCGAGTGGACAGCCGGTTTACTTCCTTACTGGGCGATGCCTCCCTCCTCGACCACGTTGAAGGAACCTTCGACGTGGTGTTGGCCAACATCAATCGCAATATCCTGCTGGCCGACATGCCACGGTTTGCCCGTAAAATGAGCCCGGGAAGCATCCTGCTATTGAGCGGATTCTATACGACGGACAAGCCCCTGCTAACAGAACAAGCAGGCAAGCTAGGCCTCACGCTGACAGCCGAGCAAACGACGAGCGACTGGATGTGCTTGCAGTTTATACGTTAAAATGTATTAATCTTCATCTGTATATAGCCTACTTTACATGTAAAAGTAGTATCTTTGCAACTGAATCAAGGTTCGCTTAATCGCGATCAAAAGGGAATGTGAGTGAGAATCTCCGACTGTCCCGCAGCTGTGAGTTCCTTTATAAGTCCTAAACAGAGTCCACTGCCTCTTTGGGCGGGAAGGCGTTTGGGAATGGAACAAAGTCAGAAGACCTGCCTTGAGGATGCCACGCCCGACTGACGCTCGGTGTAAGCTCAGAACGGTACTTTAACATTCATCTCATCATCGAGTGGACACCGGGGCGGTGTGCGTGTACGATGTATTGGAACTATTCTATAGAGAATTTTGTACGTGTATTATTATATAAGCTTTAGCAGGGAAGCACCTAATCGTGAGATTGGGTGCTTTTCATTGGTTCAGAAAACTATTAAAATAATGTATATAAGCCAAGGAAATGAGGCCCATTCCTGTTTTATTGACATTATTTCAGAAAAAAGAGAAAGAAAAATTTGGTCAGTTCAAAAATTATCTATACCTTTGCACCCGCAAAACGAAAAGCGATGCACCCGTAGCTCAGTTGGTAGAGCACCTGACTCTTAATCAGGGTGTCCAGGGTTCGAGCCCCTGCGGGTGTACAAGAAACAAGAAAGGGTTAGTGCTAAGCGATGCACCCGTAGCTCAGTTGGTAGAGCACCTGACTCTTAATCAGGGTGTCCAGGGTTCGAGCCCCTGCGGGTGTACAAAATGATTCGCAAGCCGACATGGCTCAGTTGGTAGAGCAACGCATTCGTAATGCGTAGGTCCCCGGTTCGAGTCCGGGTGTCGGCTCAAAAAAGTATCAAAGAGGTAAAATGATACCTCTTTTTTGTTTCAAAGCAGAATGCGGTAATAGCTCAGTTGGTAGAGCATTGGCTTCCCAAGCCGAGGGTCGCGGGTTCGAGTCCCGTTTACCGCTCTGCGAACAACCCCAAATCATCCATTGGAAACCGATGAGGATGGACAGAAAAAAGGGAACCTTCGCAGGCTCCCTTTTTTATTCCATTTGCAACAAATCCTTATGTCTGCAAGTGGTACGAAAATTCTCTGTCTCACGACATTGGATTCTCTAATTAACCTTAATAATCTAATACCATGAAAAACACATTGCAAAGATAATTATTTTTTTTCATTTAAAGATAGATTTTACCATTTTTCGGCAATCATTTAATACAGATTAACAATTACACCTGATGGACATATTCATTTTTGTCTTTGTCTCATACTATATAAAGTTGAAAATTAACGATTTCTCACCCAAACAGATCCTCCAGCGTCACCACACGCTGTACCCTTCCGCTGTACATGTTCTGCTTCAGCCCGTAGGTCGTCACCAGCACCACCTGCACGTTCCGCTTGCTGCGGGTCATCTCCTGCAGGGCCGCAATCTTGTTCCGAAGCCGCTCGTCATAGTCCTTCGAAATCACATAGTCGCTCTGCGTAAACTTCATCTCGCACAGGTTCATCACCCTGTCAGCCCTGTCTATCAGCATGTCTATCTGAGCGCCAGGGCTGGCGGCATCACCCGTAGCGTGCCACGGATATACCTCCGCCTGCACACCGTCTATACCCACAGCCCGCTTCACCTGCTGCTGATGCACAAAGCACACATCCTCAAAAGCCCGCCCCCGCCACGAGTTCACGCGAGGGCTGTTCTGGTTGTCATGCCAATAAGGGAACGTTTTTCCAGTTCTTCTCCTGCCATACACAGCCAGCATCTGTGCCGTTGGCTCGTTCATAAGCCGCTCAAGCTCAGCCTTTTCTCTTTCTCTTGCGATAATCAGATTCTTCATATCAATAAAAATTATTCAGCCGCAAAGACACAAAAATATACGCAAACGGCTGAATAATTTCTTATAATTTTTTACATCCGTCCTCATTTTACCTGATTTTGAATCAAATTCTCAACCATGCAAAATCACAAAAAATAATTGATTTGAACAAGGTAATGTTATTTAATCATTACATAGCACCTTTATCCTCTCTTTCGACATCCACGATACTTCCAGTAAGAATCAAGCCTGCCTGCACTTGAATTCTCGAGAGAATTGGGGCGTAAAGAACATCTTTACCTTTGCTAAATGGCATTCTTACTGCTCAATTCTCTCGAGAATTTATCTGTATTCGACTTACTTTCTCTGTTAGCCTGTCATTTTTCTGTCACCCTTCTGTCACCCTTGTCACCCTCGAAAAAGGGTGCAAACGCCCTGTTTATCGGCATTCTGTCACCCTGTCACCCTATTTTGAAAAATTCCTTATATATAACGATTAAAAAACAAAAAAAATAGGATTAATGATAAAAAAATAGGAAAAAAGAATCAAGTATAATATTTTTTTTGTATTTTTGCATCAAATTTTGACCTAAAGTTATATTTACTTACCAAAGTTATATTATGAACGACAACAAAATTATGAATCTTGCAGCCGACAACATCCGTATCCTGGCTGCATCGATGGTTGAAAAGGCTAAGTCGGGACACCCCGGCGGTGCCATGGGTGGTGCTGATTTCATCAACACGCTGTACAGTGAGTTCCTCGTCTATGACCCGGAGAATCCCGAGTGGGAAGGACGCGACCGCTTCTTCCTTGACCCCGGTCACATGGCTCCGATGCTCTACTCGCAGCTGGCTCTCATCGGCAAGTACACCCTGGAAGACCTGAAGAACCTGCGTCAGTGGGGTTCAGTGACACCCGGTCACCCCGAGCGCGAGCTGGTTCGCGGCATTGAGAACACTTCCGGACCTCTCGGACAGGGCCACACCTTTGCCGTGGGTGCCGCTATTGCCGCCAAGTTCCTGAAGGCTCGCTTAGGCGAGGTGATGAACCAGACCATCTATGCTTACATCTCGGATGGTGGCGTGCAGGAGGAAATCTCACAGGGTGCTGGCCGTATTGCCGGTAACCTGGGGCTTGACAACCTCATCATGTTCTACGATGCCAACGATATCCAGCTCTCAACGAAGACCGAGGTGGTGACCTGCGAAGATACCGCTAAGAAGTATGAGGCTTGGGGATGGTATGTGCAGAAGATTGACGGCAATGACGTGGATCAGATTCGTGAGGCCATCAAGAAGGCTCAGGCCGAGAAAGAGCGTCCATCGCTCATCATCGGTCACTGCGTCATGGGCAAGGGTGCCCGCAAGGCCGACGGTTCGAGCTACGAGAGCAACTGCGCTACCCACGGTGCTCCTCTCGGTGGCGACGCCTACATCAACACCATGAAGAACCTCGGTGCCGATCCCGAGAATCCCTTCCAGATCTTCCCCGAGGTGCAGGAGCTTTATGCTAAGCGTGCCGAGGAGCTGAAGAAGATTGTGGCTGAGCGCTATGCTGCCAAGGCCGAGTGGGCCAAGGCTAATCCCGAAAAGGCTGCCCAGCTGGAAGAGTGGTTCAGCGGCAAGGCTCCGAAGATTGACTGGAGCAAGGTGCAGCAGAAGGCAGGTTCGGCTACCCGTAGCGCCAGTGCCGCCGTTCTTGGTCAGCTCGCCGAGCAGGTGCCCAACATGATTTGCGCTTCTGCCGACCTGTCGAACTCCGACAATACCAACGGCTTCCTGAAGAAGACCCACGACATTGTTCGCGGCGACTTCAGCGGTGCCTTCTTCGAGGCTGGCGTGGCTGAGCTTACCATGGCCTGCTGCTGCATCGGTATGGCCCTGCACGGTGGCGTCATCCCCGCTTGCGGTACGTTCTTCGTATTCTCCGACTACATGAAGCCCGCCGTTCGTATGGCTGCCCTGATGGAGCTGCCCGTGAAGTTCATCTGGACGCACGATGCCTTCCGCGTGGGTGAGGATGGTCCTACCCATGAGCCCGTTGAGCAGGAAGCTCAGATTCGCCTGATGGAGAAGCTGAAGAACCACCACGGAAAGAACAGCGTGCTCGTGGTACGTCCCGCCGATGCCGAGGAGACCACCGTCTGCTGGCGCATGGCTATGGAGAATGTCGACACCCCGACCGCTCTGATCTTCTCTCGCCAGAATATCGAGATGCTTCCCGAGGGCAATGACTACAATCAGGCCACCAAGGGTGCATACGTGGTTGCAGGCAGCGACGAGGACTATGACGTCATCCTGCTCGCCTCCGGTTCTGAGGTCTCGACGCTCGAGGCAGGTGCCAAGCTGCTTGCCGCCGACGGCATCAAGACTCGCATCGTCAGCGTTCCTTCTGAGGGTCTCTTCCGCTCACAGCCGAAGGAGTATCAGCAGAGCGTGCTGCCCGCAGGCAAGAAGAAGTTCGGCCTGACCGCTGGTCTGCCCGTCAACCTCGAAGGTCTTGTTGGTGCCGACGGCACTGTCTGGGGTCTCGAGAGCTTCGGTTTCTCAGCTCCTTACAAGGTGCTCGACGAGAAGCTCGGCTTCACCGGTCAGAACGTTTATGAGCAGGTAAAGAAACTGCTGGCATAAACCAACCCTGTTATTCGTAAAAGCGGCGCATCCTTTCGGGTGCGCCGCTTTATTATGAATAATGTTATTCGTTCCTTACTCGAACTGTTGCGATTGAAAGACGCTGAAAGCGTCACCTCTCAATAGCCGTAGGTCGGACGACCTACGGATGACGGAAAGAGAAAAATGTACTTTGACGCTGAAAGCGTCACCTCTCGATAGCCGTAGTGTCCGAAAGACCTGCGGATAGAACGTGAAATGGTACGGGTCGCCCAATACGCGATGTTGGGGCACCCCTTCTGGGTGCTGTCCCCTCCCTTGTCTACTTGTCCGCAGGTCGTTCCGACCTACGGCTATCAAGAGGTGACGCTTTCAGCGTCTTTCAATCGCAGGTCGAACTTACTTCACTGGCTTGATGGCAAAGGTGAAGTCATAGTCCTGATAGGGCATGCGATACTCCTTGCGCGGCCAGGCACCCCATGAGTTGACACAGGCGAGACCAATCTGGCGCTTTTGTATGTGTACAGAGGTCATACCAGAAGGTATCAAGTCGCCACTATGGTGTCCCCAAGCCTTTTCCTTGCGCATACCGTCATCGAGCTGAGCGGTGGTGTAAGGCAGTGCCGAAGCCTCCATCGGAGCATTAGAATAGAAGCAGAGGCCCTTGCCCTCCTTGTCGAGCACAGAGAACCAGCGCACGTCGGTGTGGTTGCCGCTCTCCTGCGGACGGATGTAATCAAAGTACTCTTTCTGCACCTCATTGGCATAGATACCTAAGAACTCAGAATCCTTGCGATCGATATAGTTCTCTACAGGGCCACGGCCATAATACAGTATGCGATTGAAAGTCCTGGGCATCTGGATGGCCATGCCAAAACGGAAGAGCTCGCTCACCTTGGCCTCCTTCTCCGTAGTGAGTTGCTCACGCACGATGACTTCTCCCTCGGGCGAAAGCGTATAGGTCATGGACAGCTGAGCCTTCTGATCGGGCATATCGAAGCTGACAAGCACGGCATTACCCACGGCCTCCACCTTCTTCAGCTTCATCTGCGGATTGTGCCAGGTACGGAAGTGACGCTGCAAACTTGCACCATAGTCATTATCGGTGGGAGCACGCCAGAACTCGGGCACGATGGACTCACGGTTCTGCAGCATCTCCTTGCCGTCGACGGTGAGATAATCAATCCAGCCCGTCCATTTACCCACATAGAGGTCTGTACCTGCGGCAGACAGCTTCACATAGCTGTTGGTCTCTTCCTTCGTCACGCTGACACCCTCGGCAGTCTTCAGCTCGGGGAACTTATACTCATTGATGCAGAACTGCTGCTTAGCCAGCACCTGGCCCTTGTCGATGAGAGGTGCGCCGTTTTTCGACTTGAAGTAGAAAGACACAAAGATTTCCTGGTCGCCATGATGACCAAGCACTCGGGCGATGGTCTGCTGCATCTTATCGTCGGTAATGACCTTGCGCTGCTGAGGCTGAATGCCGTTTATGTTTATGATGCCTCCATGTCCGAAGGTCATGCCGGCAGGACGGGTCTCGCTCTCATGCGCCTTGCCTGCTGCGCCACCCACGAACCATTCGAGCTGCAAGTCATCAAGGTCCTTGAAAAAGTTCTCATTGTAAATTTCAAACTTTCCTGCTTTAAGGTCAATGTCCTTCACCCAGACATTCTGATAGTAATAGCCCACCTCGTATGCATGTGGATTCAGACGGCGGTCTGGGGCGATGATACCATTACAGTTAAAATTATAGTCAGAAGCAGGATATTTACCGTAGTCACCACCGTAGGTGAAGATTTCGCGACCCGTGACGGGACTCTTGTCGCGCATGCCCTGGTCGACAAAATCCCAAATATAGCCACCCTGATACTTGGGGTACTTGCGGATGAGGTCCCAGTACTCCTTGAAGCCCCCCATCGAGTTACCCATGGCATGAGCATACTCGCACTGGATCAGCGGCCGGGGATTGTCGTTCTTCGAGTAAGCCTCGCAACCCTCATAGCCGTAGTACATGGGGCAGAAGATGTCGGTCTTGCCGTTCTGTCCTGCCTGCTCGAACTGGCAGGGACGGGTCTTGTCGGTAGCTTTCACCCAGTCGTAGGCTTTCTCGAAGTTGGGACCGTAGCCGGCCTCGTTACCCAGCGACCACACGATAATGGAGGGATGGTTCTTAAACGACAGAACATTGGCCTCATTGCGCTCCAAGTGCATCTTCTCGAAAGAAGCGTTCTTGGCCAGCGTGCGGTCCCCATAACCCATGCCGTGGCTTTCGAGGTTGGCCTCGGCAGTAAGGTAGATGCCGTACTCGTCGCAAAGGTCGTACCAACGGGGATCATCGGGATAGTGGCAGGTGCGCACAGCATTGATATTCAGCTGCTTCATAATCTTGATGTCCTCAATCATGCGCTCCACAGATACAATGTAACCCCCATCGGGATCCAACTCATGACGGTCGGCACCTTTAATCAGGACGGGCTGTCCGTTGATGAGCAGCTGAGCATCCTTGATAGTAATATTACGGAAGCCGATACGTTGGCGGACAACCTCAAGCACCTGACCGCCCTTCTTCACCGTCACGTACAGGTCATAGAGATTTGGGGTCTCTGCCGTCCACAGCTTGATGTCTTTGTCGAGTGCAAAGTTCTCATGCTGATAATAAGGCCACTTGTGGCCATCGTGCTTGAAGACGGTCTTGCCATCGGGAGCCTTCAGTTCCACCTCGATGCTACAGCCGGAGGGGTTCTGCATGTCGATGGTATAGCCTATCTGGGCCAGCTTCGTGTCCAGGTCGTAGTCCTGCTCGATGGTGATGTCCTTGATATGCACTTTCGGGCGGGCATAGAGATACACCTCGCGGGCAATACCCGTAAAGCGCCAGAAGTCCTGGTCTTCAAGATAGGAGCCGTCGCACCAGCGCATCACTTGCATGGCAATGAGGTTCTGACCCTTCTTCAAGTACTTGGTAATGTTGAACTCAGCAGCGACCTTCGAGTCCTCACTATAGCCCACGAACTTACCGTTGACCCATACATAGAGGTTACTGGTGGCTGAACCCACATGGAAATAGACATCCTGACCATTCCAGTCGGCTGGCAGGTCAAACGTGCGACGATAGGAACCCGTGTAGTTGTTGGTCTCGCTGATGTAAGGCGGATTACTGTCGAACGTGGTTGCCCAAGAATATCCCACGTTCCTGTAGATCTTGTCGCCATAGCCCTCAATCTCGAAGAGTCCGGGCACGGGGAAGTCCACCCACTTTGAGTCGTCGAACTTCAGCGAGAAGAAGTCCTTCGGGGCAAGATTATGGTCCTTCACAAAGTTGAAACGCCACTTACCCTCCATCGACAGATAACGCGACGACTTGGTCTTGTCGTTCGCACGGGCCATGTCGGCACTCTCAAAGGCGAAGAAGGCAGCACGTCGTGCCTCACGGTTCACCTGGTTCACCGCTGGATCCATCCAGTACGGCTTCACGTCGGCCAAGGCTTCGATAGAAGCCAGACAGACGAATGATAAAACAAGTTTCTTTAGCATGAATTGATTGTTTAGGTAATTATTATTAGGTAATTTTGTGCAAAGATAAAAAATAATTATGAATAATGAATTATGAATAATAAATATTTTAGTACCTTTGCATGAAGTTTTCATCAAATATGGACAAATATACAATCATATCAGCCCCCAACAGCGGGACTTTCTCTCAAAGACTTGCACATCTGCACGCTAGCGTTGACCATTTTCTTGTTGCCGAGCAGCAAGCAGGACGCCACTTGCAATACACCAAGGTATTCCTGAGCGACGCAGCAAATCAGGAGACGGAACTGAGTCAGTCGCCCTTAATGCAGGAACAACTACGGCGTGCGGCCTTCACCGTGATACAACAACCGCCTATTGGTGGAACCAAGATTGCCCTGCTGTTAAAGACCAGCGACGAGGCCGACAATTTCTGCCTGCATGCCATCCGACTGACCGATGAGGAAGCTGCCCATCTAAGCAGCTATGTGCAAACGGTGATGCTCTTCGACAAATATATTGCTGCAGCCAAACAGATGGGCACCAACCTGAAGACCCACTGTGTGAGGACCTGGCTCTATGTGCGCGACATCGACGCCAACTATGCGGGCGTGGTAAGGGCACGTAATGACGTGTTCCGTCAGCACGGCCTTACCATAGACACCCACTTCATTGCCTCGACTGGCATTGGCGGACGCACGGGCGAAAGCAACGTACTCGTGGCCATGGACTTCCTGACCTACCCTGACATCAAAGAAGAACAGAAGACCTACTTGCAGGCTCTGGACCACCTGAACCCCACACACGAATACGGCGTGGCCTTCGAGCGGGCAACGCGGATTAGTTTCCCATCGGGCAAGCAGCAGTTCCTCGTATCTGGTACGGCCAGTATTAATCATCGTGGAGAGGTGATGCATGTGGGTGATGTGAAACAACAGACACGCCGGCTTTTGGAGAACATCGAAGCCCTGCTGCACAACGGGGGCGCAACGATGCAGGACGTGAAGTACTTCATCGTCTATCTGCGCGACCTGGCCGACGCTCACGACGTGGAGGAAATACTCAACGAACAGCATCCCGATACACCCCACATACTTACGCTGGCCGAGGTATGCCGTCCCAAATGGCTGGTGGAAATGGAGTGTATTGCAGTGAAAGGGGATGAGTGATACTACTCATAGTCGTCTATCACCGCGTTGACGAAATCCATCATCGGCTTGGCTGCAAGGAATATCCGTTCCATCTCGTTGAGCCAGTCGTCGCCCTCAAAGAAGTCATCGGACACGTGGTGCCAGGCACAGTAATCCTTTAGCCGAAGATAGCGAAGATGCTCATAGTCACGGGGAAAGCCCGACGGACAAGTCTTCAACTTGGCCATCCCGAACCCCTGCGGACTATCCCATGAGGCATCCTCGGGAGCATCGAAGTACTTCTTGAAGGCTTTCGACTCTACACAGCGCAACCACTCCTCCTCATTGGCCATCAGCTCATTGCGGCAAGAAGTAAGGATATTGGTGGGTAACCAGTAATTGCCCACTGCTAACAAGCAGTGGCCAGGCTCCATGTGAATGTAGTACCCACCGCGAAGGGCTTTCTTGCCGTGGGCATTGATGTAGGCTCCGAGATGATTCTTGTAAGGCGACTTGTCCTCGCTGAAGCGCGTGTCGCGATAGAAACGATAGGTACAGTCCTTCACCTGCTGCGAGAGAACAGAAGGGTCGAACGAGCCTATGCGCTCCAAAGCCTGAGCCACGCCCCTCTCCCACTCTGCCTTCACGGCCTCATACTCACTCTTATGCTCCATGAACCAAGGACGGTTATTATTCATTGTCACTTCCTTCAGGAAGTCAAGCATTCTCTTTACATCCATATTTTATTTTTACAATTTGTTTCAGATTACCTCATCAGCACATACATCAACGACGCATAGAACTGCACGGCGAGCAAATAGAGGAAAAGGAGCGGAGCCGATGCCTGCAGACCATCAATGAGCGAACCAATGACATCGGAGAATCCACCAAAATGATTACTCAGAACGCCATAGACCGCTGACACCAACACCACGCCAAACGCTCCAATAGGCACCAGCGCCATGCTGAAAGGCGAGGGCCAGAGCCTGCCCGTGGCCGAAAGCAACACGGCATGGGGCGCAGCCACCAGCAGCACTATTACACCTATATATAATATAAGGAGTACAAGGACTACGCGCAAGGCCAGTCGTTCACGGTAGGTGGCAGGCGAGCGCAGCACGTCGCAGAGTCCGCTACGCAGAAAACAGCCAGCCGACATGGAAAGCAACAACAGCCAGGAAAGCAAAGGCGTGAGCAACAAATGGGTGAACTGCCCTGCATACCAGCGCAGTCCTTCGGGCGAAAGCAGGGAGCGGACACCCGGCATCATCGTGGCCGACAGCAGCCACGACACCAGGATCAGCAATACCTGCGCCAGGATGAGCACCAAGCTAAGGCTTCCCACTATGCGTCGCAACGTGATCATGAGTCTATTCGTCGTCGGGTTCCAGGTTGTCGATATCGAGAATACGCAATTCCAGTGCCCTGACCACCAGTCGGGTGGCATTGACACTCTGACCACGGTTGCCATCCGGGAAGAGTTTCTGTACCAGTTCGTTCTGGCGTTTCTCCAAACTCTTCACGCCAAAAGGCATACCCCTTAACTGAGCTATCTGGTCTTTCGTGTAGCCCAAGGCCAAGTGGCGCAGGAATCGTTCGTCGTACTCGTCAATCTCATAACCCACCACAGCTTCCTGCTTTGCCAAGGCCGAGCCGACACTATGCTTGAAATGGTCGACGATTTTCTTCAGGATAGGCTCATTGAACACTAACTGCTTGCCGTCCATCACGGCCACCACGTCGTGGCGGGTAAGCAGTTCGCCCGTCTTCAGAATGATGCCGTCGGCACCCGCATCGAGCGTGTCGACCCATAGTTTCTCGTTGTATATCTCGCCCGTGAAAATGAGTACTCGCACGCTGGGATATAACTCTTTGGTCTGGCGGCATATCTCGACACCGATAGAGGTGAAGCCTCCCAGGCCCAAGTCAAGCAACAGCAGGTCGGGTTGTTGCTGCTTAATCAGTTTCCAGTAGGCCGCCTCGTTGTCGGCAGTACCAATGACCTCGGCTTCCGGGATGTCGCTCTCGATGATGCGCAGCGTGCCTTTCAGTTCGAGGGGCACGTCCTCGACGATGATTACTTTGAACTTTTGCATATCTGTCTGGGTAATTTCATGATGATGGTTACTATTTGGTTCTTGTCGGTCTCGGCCTTGATGCCGAAGTCGCTACGATGGATGGCTTCGCCATGCTCACGCACAATCTGACGGCAAAGAAGGTAGGGAATCGTACTCCGATGGGGTTCGAAAAGATGGCAAGCCTGCTCTTCCGTCAGGTGCAGATGGGGCATTGGCACGCGAAGTTCCACGAAATGCTCGTCGTATGGACGGTATTCTATATTGAGTTTTTTCTCACCAGACTGCTTGCGCAGGATGCTGAAAAGATAGTCGACAAGCACTTCGTCGCCCAGGATTTCGTGGTCGAGAGGCTTAAGATGGAGCTTGGCTCCCCTCACCTGGTGCATGGCCTGCATACTGAGCTGGCCGTAAAGTTCGCGATAGTACTGTGCCACCTCGGGCAAGGCAGCCACCTCGCCACGGTCGACAAGCTGGCGGATGCGGCTGGGGAAGAACATCGTCTCGTGCTTCAGCGCAGAGAGACAGTTGTCGAGGACGGCATTACTCACGTGGAGCACACTCTCCTCCATCTCAACCGCCTGTAGCTGCTCGGTCATCTGCTCCACGTCGCCCAGCAACTTGCGCCGACGGTAATACAAGAAGAAGTAGGCAGGAACCACGGCCAACAAGACAAGCACTAACAGGGCAATGGCTATGCTCTTGTTGGCCTGCGACTGCTCCATAGTGCGACAATACTCAGAGAGCGACGTATCGGCCGAAGTCTCCTTGAACAGCTGGGTGTAAATGCGGTTATTATAGGCATACAGCCCCCACTCGTGCAAGGCAAGGGCTGCCACAGCAGCCTCATTGCGGATGTCGAGGATGATGCCATAGTTTATCTTTACGCTGTCGTGGAACCAACGCACCTCGTTTGACATGACCGAGGGATCGCCTATAAGCAGCATCGTATCGTTGCCCGCTGTGAGTTCTCGGTAATAGTTGTTCAGGCAATGGCGACAAGAGTCCACATACAACAGCGACTGGAGATAGGAGCCTCTGACATTCGAGAAATAAGCCGAATCAGCATAGGTCTTGGCAAGGTCTAATTGTTCATGAGAATAGGCTTGAAGACCTGAGAAGAAGAGAAGCAAGGGCAACAACATGCGCACTACGCCCTTGGGCAGGCGGAAGAAGAAGCGACTGCCCTGCCCCACCCGACTCTCAGCAGAAATTAAGCATTCGGAGAATATCTTGCTGGTTTTACGATACTTATCGATAATGCCCTTACAATTGAGCAATCCAAATCCGTGAGACTCCTCCTTGCTCGAATCCTTCACCTCAATCCTCGATTGGAATAATCGGGAGAGCTGTTCCTCGTCCATTCCCTGACCTGTATCAGTTACGGAAATCTCCACGTATTCAGGAGCCTCGGTGGCACATACGCCTACAGCTCCCCCCGATGGGGTAAACTTACGGGCATTGTCGGCCAGCGTGTTCAGCATGAAGAGCGTCAGCACGAGGTCAGCTTTCACGGTGGCACTCGTGGGAACGATGTTCAATTGAATGCCCTTCATGGAAAAATTAGCATGCCCCTTGGCCAGAATGTCGAACAGTTGCTGCAAGGGGAAAGACTCAATCTTGATGTTCAGTTCGCCTTTGCGCAGTTGAATCCAGTCAGTAAGCACATCGTTCTGCTCGTTGATTTTGTCGGTGAGTTCACGGATATAGTCGAGCGCACCAGGACGCTGGCCTTTTATTTCGCCAAGCATGCGGTCGATGAAAGGCGTAATGCTGATCATCAGCGACACCTTGGCACGCTGCTCCAGATGGAGACGCTGGGCGGCTTCAAGGTGCAGACGATGTACGGCAAGCTGTTCCTGCACATCAGTTTCCGCTGCCGACTTGTACCGCTGATACATCCTGTTGAAGAGCCAGAGTACGAATACTAATAGCAGAATAGCTACAAGGACGGCACAGAGAAGCAGGTTCAGTTGCGAGGAGGTGTCTTCCAGCTGTTCGGCTCGTGCTTCAAGCTGCCTGTCCTGACGTGTCTGCTCTTGCAAGTCGAGGTATAGATTGCGATTATGATCGCTGGCAGCCTTATCGTTCACCGCCGCGTAGGCCACCGAGAGTTGTTCGCGTATGCTGGCAATGAGGTCAGGAGCCTGATAGATGGCACTATCGCTGAGCGACTGTTCGAGGTAGTAGAGTGCCGATTCATAGTCGCCTTGCGAGCGGTAACAGGTGGCCAATGTGCGGTAGGCACCCGCCACCTGATAGACATCGCCAAACTGCTGGAACAGCAAGAGCGACTGTTCGGCTAAGTAGATGGGCAACTGGCTGTCGGGCAAATCCCAGGAAGCCGGCACAAGGAACTTCATGGCTGGAAGGTTGTCGGCCACTAAGCGCTCGCGTGTTGAGGGTACGGCCAGATGTTCGGCAATGGCCTCCAGCGAATTAGCCTGAAAATAAGGATAGCCAGCTTGCAGGGACGTAAGATAGCAACGCATCAGGTGGTCGAACTCTTTCTGGTCGACCTCTTCCTGGGTAGCGGCACTAACGATGCCTCCTGCCCCGACGTTATAAAGATAGTTGAGCCATTGGGCCGTATCTGCCTGTAGGTCAGCGGGTATTTGCTGCAATGCCCGAACGGACTGAAGTTCCAGTCCCACATAATAGAAATAGGTGCTCTCAACGATAGCAAGTTCTGATTCGGCATAGAGCAGCCGTCGCTGCTGATGGGGATTGAGCTGCTGACGCTCTTCGTCGATGCGGGCAAGAGCACGGAGGGCCCGCTCGCGATAGGTGTAGAACTCGCGGTTGTTGCTGCGGCGCTGGCATAAGCGCATCTGCTGCACGTAGGCAACGAGCAGTTCTATCTGGTTATCGGTAATGCCGGGAATGGAATCAAGTCGCAGTTTAGCCTGTTCGTAGTGCATGCGAGCCAGGTCGACGTAGGCCAGATGGTTCATCGCCTCGGCCACTATATCGTCGTCGCCTGTAGATAGTCGCATGGCTTCATGGGCAAAGTATGCCGTTGAGTCGAGCGAACGATAATGGTTAGTATAGGCAAACACGTTGTTTGCCTCAGCTAAATGACGTTCTTCCGATGGCGAACAAGCAGCGACAAGAAGAAGGAGAAACAAAAATAAAAGGCTAGGAAATGAAACAAACAGACATCTCATCTCTCTAACCTTTTACCAACTACAAATATATAGAAATAGAATCCTATGCACGAGCCTTGGCTACATAGCCCAAAGCCTCACGGCACTTGTCGGTGACATACTGCCAGTCGCCAGCCTTTACCTTGTCGCTGGGGAAGAGCTTCGAACCCATACCCACGCAGAACACACCAGCCTTGAACCACTTGGTGAGGTTCTCCTCCTCGGGAGCCACACCGCCAGTCACCATAATCTTAGACCAAGGCATGGGAGCCTTCAGGCCTTTCACCATGTTGGGACCTACCACATCGCCGGGGAACACCTTCGTCAGGTCGCAACCCAGTTCCTGAGCCTTGCCGATTTCCGACACAGTCATGCATCCCGGGCAATAGGGAACGAGACGGCGGTTACACACAGGAGCAATCTCGGGATTGAACAGCGGCCCCACCACGAAGTTGGCACCCAGCTGCAGATAGAGACCTGCCGTGGGAGCGTCGACCACCGAGCCAATACCTAATGCCAGCTCAGGGCACTCCTTGTCGGCCCACTTCACCAGTTCGCCGAAGATTTCATGAGCAAAATCGCCACGGTTAGTAAACTCGAATGCGCGAACACCGCCCTCGTAGCAAGCTTTCACCACATTCTTACAGGTCTCCAAGTCTTTGTGATAGAACACGGGCACCATACCCGTTTCACCAATCTTCTTTAAAACGGCTATTTTATCAAACTTTGCCATAATCAATCATTATATTCGCGTTTCAAATACAAGCGACAGTCAAATACCGCTACAAGCTCCCAGCCCTCAAAGCCTAACTTGTTCAGTTTCTTCTCGGTTCCTATCACCGAAGAAATCACTTTATACTCGAAATGCTTCATCGTTTATAAATATTAGCGTTGTACACGACCGTTTGCGTTGCCACCTGCCAGAGCTTCCACCTCCTCGGTGCTCACCAGGTTGAAGTCACCATTAATGGTGTGCTTCAGGGCCGATGCTGCTACAGCAAACTCCAGGGCCTCACCCTGTGTCGGCTTGGTCAGCAGGCCATGAATAAGACCACCCGAGAATGAGTCGCCGCCACCCACGCGGTCGATGATAGGATTAATCTCGTAACGCTTTGACTGATAGAACTCATTGCCATCGTAAATCAAGGCCTTCCAGCCGTTGAACGTGGCACTAAAGCTCTCGCGAAGCGTAGAAACGACATACTTGAAGCCAAACTCCTGCTTCATCTGCTTGAAGATGCCCTCGTAACCGGCGGCATCCGTCTGGCCACCCTCCACGTCTGCGTCGGGCTTGAAGCCAAGACAAAGCTCGGCATCTTCCTCATTGCCAATGCAGACATCTACATATTTCATCAGCGGGCGCATAATAGAGATGGCCTTCTCCGAAGTCCACAGCTTCTTGCGGAAGTTCAGGTCGACAGAAACAGTCACCCCATGACGCTTGGCAGCCTCACAAGCCAGCTTGGTAAGCTCGGCAGCCTTGTCGCTGATAGCAGGGGTAATGCCGCTCCAGTGGAACCAGGCAGCACCTTCCATGATGGCATCAAAGTCAAAATCAGAAGGATTGGCCTCGGCAATAGCACTATGGGCACGGTCGTAGATAACCTTTGAAGGACGCATCGAGGCACCAGTCTCGGCATAGTAGAGTCCTACACGGTCGCCGCCACGGGCGATGAAGCGGGTGTCAACGCCATAACGACGCATGGCATTCACGGCAATCTGACCAATCTCGTGCTTCGGCAGCTTAGTCACAAAATAGGCCTCATGGCCATAGTTGGCCACCGAGATAGCCACGTTAGCCTCACCACCGCCAGGGATGATGCGGAATGATTCACTCTGAATGAAACGGTCGTTGCCCTGGGGCGACAGGCGGAGCATAATCTCGCCAAGTGTTACAATCTTTGCCATTGTTTTTAGCTTTTTTGATTTGATAGATTTACTTGTTTTTTCGTTTGCACGGCAAAGTTACTTACTTTTTTTCATTTGTGCAAGACTTAGGCCGAAAAAACTTCATTATATTTGGCTGTTTCACATTTTATTTATAATTTTGCATCACAAAAACAAAGGATATACACATAAAAAGACCGCATGGCGAAAGACATAATAAGAATCAAAGATATAGCAGAACGGGCTGGCGTCAGCGTGGGCACCGTGGACAGAGTGTTGCACAACCGTCCTAATGTTTCTCAAAAAGCACTCGAGAAAGTGAGCAAGGCACTTGAAGAGATGGACTATCAGCCCAACATGTATGCCTCGGCGTTAGCCTACAACAAGTCATACACCTTCTACCTGATTATCCCTAAGCATGAGAGTGAGGCCTACTGGGATGAGATTGAACAGGGCGCACACGCTGCCACTGAGCGCAGGCGCGACTTCGGAATAACGCTGAAGCTGCTCTATTACGAACGGTTCAACCCCCCTTCGTTTGTGCGTACCGCAAACGAATGCCTGAAAGAAAACCCCGACGGCGTCATCATGGTACCCGGCAAGCTCGATGTCACCACCCGCTTCGCCTCACAGTTGCAGGAGACGAACGTTCCCTTCATCCTCTTGGACTCTTATCTGCCCGACCTGAAACCGCTGTCCTTCTACGGTCAGGACTCGTTCCAGAGCGGTTATTTCGCAGCCCGCATGCTGATGCTCATCGCCTCGAAGGAGAAGGAAATCATGATTATGAAGCAACTGAAGAACGGACATATAGGCTCTAAACAGCAGTCGAACAGGGAAACGGGATTCCGTCACTACATGCACGACCACTTCCCCGACATCGCCATCACCGAGTTTAACTTGCCGCTCGACGAGAAACGTGAAAAGTACGACCATCTGCTTGAGGAGTTCTTCACCACACACCCACAGGTACACCATTGCATTACGTTCAACTCGAAGGCTCATTTAGTGGGCGACTTCCTGCTTCGAACCAACCGGCGTAACGTACAGATCATGGGCTACGACATGGTGCCCAAGAATGAGGAGTGCGTCAAGCAGGGCAGCATCTCCTTCCTCATCGCCCAGCATGCCTACCGCCAAGGATTCTCCTGCGTGGAGTCTCTTTTCGAGGCAGTCGTTTTAAAGAAAGAGGTGAACCCCGTGAACTACATGCCCATCGAACTGCTCACCAAGGAGAATGTGGCATTCTATCGCAGGACATACAACGGATAAAAAACATAACTATTTAAAAACTTATTTATGGAACTTAAAACTTATCTTAGAATCAATCCGGCAGACTCTGTGGTTGTCTGTTTAGTAGAAAAGAAAAAAGGTGACATCATCGAAGTGGGCGACCTGCAAGTGACGCTTGCCGAAGACGTGCCTGCAGGGCACAAGGTACTCTTGCGCGACGTGAAAGAGGGCGAGAACATCATTAAGTACGGCTATCCCATCGGCCATGCCCGAAAAGACTTAAAGGCTGGCGAGTGGATCAACGAAAACAATCTGAAGACCAACCTGTCTGGAACCCTTGAATACACGTATAACCCTGTAGGAGAACAGCTTAATATCAAGAAAGAGAACCGCACCTTTAAGGGCTATGTGCGTAAGAACGGCGACGTTGGCGTGCGCAACGAGATTTGGATTGTGCCCACCGTGGGATGCGTCAACGGCATAGCCGAACGGCTTGCCCAGCAATTGCGTAAGGAGACGAATGGCGAGGGCGTGGACAGCATCTATGCCTGGCATCATAACTTCGGCTGCTCCCAGCTTTCGGGCGACCATGAGAACACCCGCAAGGTGTTGCGCGACATCGTGCTGCATCCCAATGCTGGTGCCGTGCTGGTACTCGCCCTGGGGTGCGAGAACAACCAGCCCGATGCCTTCATGGAGACCTTGGGCGACTACGACAAGAACCGCATCCGCCTGCTCATCACCCAGAAAGTAGAGGGCGACGAGGTGGAGGCTGGCATGCAGGTATTACGTGAACTCTACGACATAGCCAAGGAAGACAAGCGTCAGGACGTACCCGTCAGCAAACTGCGCGTGGGTCTGAAGTGCGGTGGCAGCGACGGTTTCAGCGGCATTACCGCCAATCCGCTCGTAGGAGAGTTCAGCGACTGGCTCGTTGCTCAGGGCGGTACCAGCGTACTGACCGAGGTACCCGAGATGTTCGGTGCCGAGACCATCCTGATGAACCGTTGCGAGACTCCCGAACTCTTCGAGAAGACCGTTTCCATGATTAACAATTTCAAGAATTACTTCCTGAGCCACGGAGAGCCTGTGGGCGAGAATCCCTCACCGGGCAACAAGGCTGGCGGTATCTCTACCCTTGAAGACAAGGCGCTTGGATGTACGCAGAAGTGCGGACGTGCGCCCGTTTCTGGTGTGATGGAGTATGGCGACCGCCTACAGTCAATAGGCCTGAACCTGCTCTCGGCACCCGGCAACGACCTTGTGGCCGCTACTGCTCTGGCTTCCTGCGGCTGTCATTTGGTACTCTTCACCACGGGCCGAGGAACGCCTTTCGGCACCTTTGTTCCCACGATGAAGATTGCCACTAATCCCACTCTTGCACGCCGCAAGCCCAACTGGGTGGATTTCTCGGCAGGACAGCTCGTCGAGGGACGCACGATGGAGGAGCTCGTTCCTGAGTTTATCGACAAGGTGCTGGCCGTAGCCAGCGGACAGCTTGCCCGCAACGAGGAGAACGACTACCGTGAGATTTCCATCTTCAAGAACGGAGTAACCCTGTAACAACCTCAGAATAAGCGAGTAACAAGAACCGATGAGACGAGGACTGCTTGCTCTGTCACCACTTGCGGTGTTCATCGTGCTTTACTTGGTCACGAGTATCATTGCCCGCGACTTCTATAAAGTGCCCATCACCGTGGCTTTTGTAGCAAGCAGTATCTATGCCATAGCCATCACCCGTGGGAAACTGGCACGACGTGTGAACGTATTCAGCCGTGGTGCCGGTGCCCCGCAGATGATGCTCATGATATGGATTTTTGTGCTGGCTGGTGCTTTTGCCCACTCGGCCAAGGACATGGGTTCTATTGACGCGACGGTAAACCTGACGCTCTCCCTGCTGCCAGGCCAGATGTTGTTGGCAGGACTGTTTATAGCAGCATGCTTCATCTCGCTCAGCATAGGCACCAGCGTGGGCACCATCGTTGCCCTTACACCTATTGCCGCTGGCGTTGCCTCGCAGACAGGAACAGCCGTGCCCCTCGTGGTAGCGGTGGTCGTGGGCGGTTCTCTTTTCGGTGACAACCTCTCGTTCATCAGCGATACGACGATTGTAGCCACGCAGACGCAAGGATGCAAACTCAGCGATAAGTTCCGCGTCAATTTCTTCATCGTGGTGCCTGCCGCCATCGTCATCCTGTGTATCTATCTGTTCATGGGGCAGTACATCAGCTCGCCTGCCAGTGTGCCGCATACGGAACACATCAAGGTAGTGCCCTACTTAGTAGTACTTGTCACGGCCATCTGCGGACTCAACGTCATGGCCGTACTCACTCTGGGCCTTCTGCTCACGGGCATCATCGGTCTTCTGACGGGAGCTTTCGACATCTACGGCTGGTTCCAGTCTATGGGAAACGGCATTGTAGGCATGGGCGAACTCATCATCATTACCATGCTGGCAGGTGGCCTGCTGGAGATTATCAAGCACAACGGGGGCATTGACTACCTGATAGAACTGCTGACGCGCCATGTGAGCGGCAAGCGGGGAGCCGAGCTTTCCATTGGTGCGTTGGTGAGCGTGGTGGATGTGTGTACGGCCAACAACACCGTGGCCATCATCACCGTGGGAGGCATTGCGCGACGCATAGGAGAACGGTTCCAGCTCGACCCGCGCAAATGCGCCTCTTTGCTCGACACGTTCTCCTGTGCCGTACAAGGCTCCATCCCCTACGGTGCCCAGCTACTCATGGCGGCCGGACTTGCCTCGCTCAACCCCGCGAGCATCGTTCCCTACCTCTACTACCCACTGGCCACGGGCATTGCTGCCCTGCTGGCCATCCTTCTGCGCTATCCTCATCGCTATTCATAGGACATACACACTCGTAAAATGGACATCACTAAACGTAACTTCTTCCGTCTGCTCCGAATAGGAGTCTTCAATGATAGTGAACAGATTGAGCCCATGTCGGCCTGGAAATGGTATCAGGTGTTCCATTTCGCCACGATGCACGGTGTCGCGTCTTTACTCTATGACGGCATTGATCGGTGCAGAAACCAGTTCTTCCTGCAGATACCTCCCTCGCTTGCTGACCAGTGGAAGCAGTCTACAGAAGAATTCAGACAGAACAGCCAACAGACCAACCGTACACTCACAGAGTTGCTGTCAATCTTAGGCGGCTCCATGCAGGTGCGCCCCATCTTGGTACACGCCCATGCCTCTGCCTTGCTCTACGACATGCCATCGCACAGGGCCTTTGGAAGCATCGACATCTTCTATCCATTCATAACCCAGCGCATGAAAGCCGACCGATGGGCCGTTTGTCATGGTGAATCGGCCACGGGCAACTCCCACTCCACCATGAGCTATCGGTGGCAGGATGTACAAGTGAACCACTTGCACCGCATTGCCAGTTTCAGCAACGGCAAGAACGACAATGCCCTGCAAAACATCGTGGAAAAGGAGTTCCGCGAGTGCCCCCCCAACACAATCAACCTCAACGGCACCACCATCGAGTTTCTGCCGCCCACCCTGCAATTGCTTCACATTCTTTCGGGGGTTGCCTGCCACCTACTCACGGCCAATAACATGTTGCTTCTGTGGCTTTGCGACCTTGGAGTATTCCTGCGCAAGGAGGGAGATAAGGTCGACTACGTGAAGCTACAAGGCTGGATTGACCAGTTGCATTTACGTCGTGTTGCGCAACTGGCAGGACACTTACTGGTTGAGCTTTTCGCATTTTCCAAGGATGAGATTCCTTTCATGCAGCAAAAGAAAGGCAGCGGCGTAACGCTGGTGGTCAACGAACTTTTCAGCCAGCATCCCACTCAGCCATTCAGCATGCGTCAGGGTTCGAGCATCTTTGTACGCGCCACTAACACATCGACAATGAAATGGCAGTTGCTCCATTCCGTCCGCTATTTCCCCTATTACCCATCCGAATGCACAACGAACTTCATCCATTCGCTCACCCGATCTTTCACGGATATTGAGGAATAGAGTGAAGAGTGAAGAGTGAAGAGTGGGGTCTTCACTCTTCACTCTACACTATAAGCTCTTCACTCTCTCACTCATGAGTAAAGGTCGAGCAGGAAGCGAGTGCCCTTGGTATAGCTCGAATCTATTTCGAGGTCGCCATTCATTTTCAGCGCCATCTGCTTGCAGATAGGAAGCTCAAGGCCGTCACCCTCGGCGAGGTCGCGTATTTCAAGGAACGGCTTAAAGACATCTTCATGCTTATTCTCAGGGATGGGTGTTCCTGTATCCGACACACGGAACTGATGCTTGTGAGCACCACGTTTCTTAAATTCAAAAGTGATATGACCACCCTCGGGAGTCACCTCAGCAGCATTCTCCAACAGGTAGGTGAGGATGTGGGTAGCATACTCCTTATTGAGATTGACGCTCATCTTCGGAGCATCGACCGTCAGCGTGACGTTGCTCTTCACCTTGTCGCGAATGCTGTCGGCGATGTTTTCGCAGAACTGCGGAATCTGCGTCTCCACCATTTCAACTTTCTCATCGGTAGCACTTTCCAGATTGGCCAGCGTCTGAATATGGTCAGAGAAACCCTGCAAGGCCTTCACCTCTGGCTGACGGCTGTCGAGCTTCTTCAGCGACGGATTCAATTGTGCCGAGATGTTCTTGATGAACTTAGCCTTCAAGGCATTGTTCTCCATTTCCATCTTGATGGTCTTCTTCTGCCTGCGTGTCAGCAAGATATAGCGCATCAGCACCACGGCTCCCACCACCAGGGCACCAGCCAACAAGGCGAGGAGCACACAAAGGCCGATGATAATCATCCAGCGGGTAGACAGCGAACTGTCCTTCTCGGCAATCGTCGCTTCATCCTCGTCGATTTTCTTCTGTAGCTTTCCTATTGCATCGGCTGATTTCAGGGCGTTCACGGAGTCCTTCCACACCATATAGCTGCTGTACGACTGAGCTACCAAATGGGCATTGTTGCTCTTGCGTCCATTCGAGATAAGCGTCTGGTACACCTCGTCCACCTTGTCATACTCCTTCTGTGCAGTAAGCTTAGTGGCCATTTCCTTGAAGACGGCATTACCTTTCTCGTTGTGACCGAAGGTGTAGTAGTAGATAGCCTTGCTATAGAGCAGGTCGTTGGCCAGTGTCTCGTCGCTGGCAGTGTTCACCTGCGTCTCCATCGTCTTCAGCTGGTCGCGTGCTCGGTCGCCCTTCTTCAGTCTCATATACATCTGTAGTCGCTCCTTGGTCACATAATAGTGCAGGGCAGCCTGTGCGCTGGCCGACTTGGGACCGTCTTGATAGATTGCCTGATCGATGGTACGTGCCAAATCGAAAGCCTCCTGATAGGAATGATCCTTGTAATAGAGGGCAGTGGCCTTCACGCCGCACGCAACGCCCGCCTTCAGATTTCCCTTCCTAAAGTAGTCTTCGTATGCTCGGATATAGAGTGAACGGGCACTATCAAGATTTCCATATTGTTCTTCGTTCTCTGCACGAAACTGCAGGTTGCTCTTTTCTGCGTCCTGTGCGCTGGCCAGTCCGCAGCTGAAAATGAGGTTAAAAAGTAAGATAAATACCTTTTTTTTCATGTCATTTATATATTGTTCTTTTACAATAGATACGTTTTTAATTTCAGCCGTTTTTAATTTCGGCCTGCAAATATAATGAATTATTTGCATCCGACCAAATTTTTACAAACAGAAGTAAGCATTTTATGGCCAATAACTGACATATATCGTTTTTGGGAGGAACTCAGGAGAGACGGATAGACGTTTTTTTGACGGTTAGACGGATGGACGGCTTTCTTTTGACGGGTAGACGGATGGACGGCTTTCTTCTGACGGGTAGACGGATGGACGGCTTCTTCTGACGTGTAGACGGCGGGTAGACGGATGGACGGCTTTCTTCTGACGGGTAGACGGATGGACGGCTTTCTTCTGACGGGTAGACGGATGGACGGCTTTCTTCTGACGGGTAGACAGATGGACGGATTTCTTCTGACGGGTAGACAGATGGACGGTTTCTTCTGACGGTTGAAAACACATATAATTGCAAAGCGGTCTATCATCAACTGATTTTTTTTTGATCATTTTTCTTTTATCTGTCACTTTTAGTCCTAACCTATTCGTTGTCAGGTAGTTATTTGAAGTGACACTTCTTTTTTATCTGTCACTACTATCACTCATAACAAAACAACTTGTTTTGCTTTCCAAAATGCCGTCTTTTGCCTTTGTAAATGCTATCTTTGCGATACCAAAACAACTTGTTTTGCTTTATGAGATGAGATTTCTTCCACTCCGATAACCAATCCTTTATCTATTCTGTGTACTACGAAGCAGCTTTACTCCCCAGCAAAACGGGGAATTGCAGGTTAGTAATTGAAGTTTCCCACCCCCTCTTTCTCGCGCAGAGTCGCAGACTCTGCGACTCTGCGACTCTGCGCGAGAAAAAACAAGGGTGGGAAAGTTGAATTAGTAATTGACAATTGCCTCCCTCTATCATGCTCAGAATAGTGGAGTCGCAAAGTTTGCCCAGAGGTTATCGTCTATAGGAGGTATTGGATACAGACGTTTGGAGAATGTGCCTTGAGAGTGACAGAAAGTGACAGATTGAAATGACCTGTCACTACGTTTATTGTTCTGGATATTAGATAGTTATATTGAAAAGTGACACTTTTATGACTTTTATATCTTTTTCTTGTATATTCGGAAACGTTTCGTAGTGTACGGAAATTTTCAGCAATCATTCTTTGTAATTGAAAAAAAAAGTGTATCTTTGCACACAGATATGTTTAATCATAAATTTATATGACTATGGAAATAAAGACCATCGGACTGGCCAGCGACCACGCCGGCTATGCATTAAAACAGTTTGTGAAGAAGTATCTCGAAGAGAAGGGATACGAGTACAAGGACTATGGCACATACACGGAGGACTCGTGCGACTATAGCGACTTTGGCCATGCACTGGCCCGTGGCATTGAGGCAGGCGAGGTGTTCCCCGGCATTGCCATCTGCGGCAGCGGCGAAGGTATCAACATGACGCTGAACAAGCACCAGAGTATCCGTGCCGGACTATGCTGGATTCCTGAAATTGCTCATCTTATCCGTCAACACAACAATGCCAACGTGTTGGTAATGCCTGGCCGATTCATCGATGAGGACATGGCACGCAAGATTATGGACGAATACTTCGCCACCGAATTTGAGGGTGGACGCCACCAGAAACGCATCGACAAGATTCCCGTATAGCTCTTGCAGAGACAACGAATCTCACGGATTAACAGTCACAAACAAAGAATCCCTTTTGGAGTAATTCCGAAAGGGATTCTTTGTCTATGTGCTCAGAACTGGAAATAGATGAAGGGCTGAATCTCCGATGTTTTTACCTGAACCACAAAATAGACTACTACCGCAAGGGCAAAGGCACAGAAGAGGACTCCTTTCTGCTTGAGCACGCCAATGAGCCATTCTCGACCGACTTTGGGCATGAAATGCCCTACGTAGCCCAGCACAATCAATGCGAACACCACGTTGTAACCATTGACTACATTCCAGAAAAGCTCCGAATGGAAATCGGTGAAGATGCGCCCAAGGAGCATCCACGCATCGGAAAAGCTCTGACTGCGGAAGAAAATCCAGCAGAACGCAACGAAATGGAAGGTCAGCACAGCCGCTAAGAACTTGCGAATGCCGTGGCTCTCATAGTTCTTCCCATGTTTGAACACTTCCAAACGCAGCCACTTATGCACGGCAAGAGCCACGCCATGCATTCCACCCCACATAATGAAGGTAAGGCTTGCACCATGCCACAGACCGCCTAACAGCATCGTTACTATAATATTAAAATAGGTACGCGCGCGTCCTTTCTTGTTTCCCCCTAATGAGAAATAGACATACTCGCGTATCCATGACGACAAAGAGATATGCCAGCGATGCCAGAAGTCGCTAATGCTCTGTGCTCGATAAGGCGCATTGAAGTTCATGGGAAACTGGAAGCCCAACAGAAGAGCGAGACCTATGGCCATATCACTATAGCCGGAGAAGTCACAATAAATCTGCAGCGCGTAGCCATAGACACCAAGAAGGTTCTCAACGCCCGTATAGGCAGCAGGGTTGTCGAAGATACGGTCGACATAGTTCAGCGAGATATAGTCGCTGATGACCGCCTTCTTGAATAGACCTATCATAACCAGATAGACACCACGGGCAAACATGTCGTCGGTAACCACCAGCGGCTTGCGTATCTGCGGGGCAAAGTCGCGGGCACGCACAATAGGACCGGCCACCAACTGCGGGAAGAAGGACACATAGAATGCGTAGTCGAGCAGAGAGTTGAGCGGCTTGAAATGTCCACGATAGACATCGATGACATAGCTCATGCTCTGGAACGTGAAGAACGATATGCCCACCGGCAGGAAGATGTCGTATGGCTGGAAGTTATTGCCTATCAGGTCGGCCCAAAGGCCACAGAAGAAGTTGGTGTACTTGAAATAACCAAGGAAGCCAAGATCTATGATCAGAGACAAAGCCACTAAGGCGCGCGAGCGGTAATGAACGAGTACACGGGCAATCAGGAAGTCACTCACGGTGACAACGGCCAGCAACCAGAAAAAGAAGCCACTTGATTTATAATAGAAATAGTATGAAAATGCCGTCACAAAGATGAGGCGCAACGTGCGCGTGTGCTGCAACAGCATGTATACAAACGTAAATCCAAGGAACAGCATCAGGAACAAACCACTGGAGAATATCAGTGGTTCGTCGGAATGATAGGTCAATTGATAAACAAGTCGCTCTATGATTCTGTCCATGATGCCTTACTTACTTCTGTCCTTTCTCGTATTTATCGTAGCCTTCCATCAGACCGTTGTAGAGGTACTGTGCCATCTGCTTGCCGCCTGCGAAGGTAATATGCGTATAGTCCTTACCAGCCATACCCTTGCTCACCATGCTCTTCATGCTGTCTTTGCCGCCCATGGCACTGTAGAGGTTGAAGAAAGCCACATGGCCGTTGCTGGCCATAGCCTGTTGCTGTTTCACCATGGTCTCTACACTCTTCAGCGACTTGATCACTCCACCCGTGCGCTGGCAGCGGTCGGGAATGCTGACAACCAGTATAGAGGTATGCGGATAGGCCTCTCTCAGATGATTAATCACCCTCACCATGCGCTTGGTGTAAGATTGGTAAACTGAGAGCGGAGCCTTGTCGCTGGTCATGTTCAATCCGTAGTGAAGCACTATCAGGTCGTAGGGACGCAGTTTGGCGAAGTCACTGAGCGTCTCCTCTGGTATCTGTCCAAGGGGAACACCCGACGAGCCACGAAAGCTGAAGTTATCGAGGATGACGCCGTTCTTCGACTCCAAGGCCATGCCATAAAGATAGGTATTGGCCGAGACGTTGCTGAACTGGAATCCCACTTCAGAGACACCGTTGCCATCATGGTTGACCACCTGCACCTGACTGCTGCCCTTAATGGCCTTTGGCCCTATCTTTTCCTTGTTGGTCGTTGTCGAAACCGACACGCCATTGGCCGTCTTCAAGTAGATGCTGCTACGCTGCCACTGGTCCAGGTGCTTCTTTTCTTTCGAGGCACCTACCCAGGTCTGCGCACTGTTAGTGGGAACGAAATATCGCTGGTTAATGCCAACCAAGGCTTTGTTGTAGGCTTTCAAGCCGTTTGCGTATTCGGTGACACCGCTGCTCTTCTGCTTCACGGTCTTCCGGAAGCCGTTCAGCCGGTCCTTGCAGTCCACCCAGCCTACACCACTTCCGCCAAACTTCGACTGCAGCATCTCGCGCAAGTCACAGGTCATAATGTCGCCCTCAATAAATGAATCGCCGAAATAGGCAATTCTCACCGGGCGTTTCTTTGCGTTATTCTTCAAGCTATTAAAGAAATGGTACATACCACCCTCCGCACCATTGGAGAAGTCCTTCAGCAAGGCGGTACTCACCACCGGGTGATTCTTGTCGGCACTGCTCTTGTCGGCACTGCTCTTCTCTTCGGAAATTTCCTCTTCGCTGATTTCCACAACCGCAGATCCTTCCTCCTCCTTGGTCTCAGCCTTGGGGGCTTCTGCGCCCTTCTTCGGGCTTTCTTCATTCTTGGCAACAAGCTCGCTACTCTCGTCAGCCCCATCGTCTTCACCCTCATCAAGGCTGTCCACTATCTCAGCCACAACCGGTTCGCCGGAATCATCGCGGTCCTCGGCTTCTGGCAGGATGTCGCTCAATATGCTTACCTTGCGTAATTCTGTGTCATCCAATACAACTTTTGGCAGTAAATGAAATGCCAGTAAGATACACACCAGTACTCCTACTAATACGAAAGTTCGTGCAATCTTGTTCATTTTTGTGTGTCTCATACAGTTTTTAAATCCATATTAATTTTATTAATGTTACTAATTTCTAAGGTTTTCATAAAGCCATCGAGCACTTCAATGCCTTTCTGCGTACAGAAGCCACGCAGCGACACGAAAATCAGGTTGTACATGATGTGCTCCATACTATATTTATTATAGAGTTGCGACGACATGATGTTCTGACTCATAATGCTGAACGACCATGTCACCACCTCATAGTCAATATCGCTCCGAAAATAACCTTCACTGACGCCACGCATCAGGAAGGTCATAAACTGCTGGTGGTTTGCGTCTTTCTCTTCTTCCAGGAAATCGAGTACACGGGGGTAGCGCACCAAATCCTCATAAAACTGAGGATTAACGAGCTTGAACTCCTCCACCTTCTTATGGTAGAACAGCAATATCAGATCCATCACATTGGAGCATTCCGATACCATTTGTTTCAGCAATTCATTGCGCTGACGCTTACTCTTCCTTACGCCCTCATACAACAAAACCTCCTTATTCTCAAAGATTTCATACAGTGTACGCTTTGATATAACGAGTTGCTGAGCTATGTCGTCCATCTTCACGGCCTTGATGCCTTTTTTAGTAAAAGCACTCATGGCAGTGTCCAAAATGCGGTCGTATAATTGTTGTCTATATGCAGTAAGATTCCTATTTTCTTGCATTTCTTATAATTTTGCGTGCAAAGATACTAAAAAGATTAAAATAATAGCACATTTTCAACGAGATTTATTAATTTTGCACCGAAAATAATTATTTAAAACAAGTCTACTATATGGTAAAAATCACAAAAGAGGCCGCATTGGAGTATCACGAGAGCGGTCGCCCTGGCAAAATTGAAGTTAAACCCACCAAGCCCTACCGTACCCAGACAGACCTTTCGCTGGCATATTCGCCCGGTGTGGCCTACCCCTGTCTTGAAATTCAAGCCAACCCCGACGATGCTTACAAATACACCGACAAGGGTAATCTGGTCGCAGTCATCTCCAACGGAACAGCCGTCCTCGGTCTTGGCGACATCGGAGCCATGAGCGGCAAGCCCGTCATGGAAGGCAAAGGTCTGCTATTTAAGATCTATGGTGGAATTGACGTGTTCGACATTGAAGTCGACGAAAAAGACCCCGAGAAGTTCTGCGAGGCTGTTGAACGTATTGCACCCACCTTTGGTGGCATCAACCTGGAGGACATCAAGGCTCCCGAATGCTTTTATATTGAGGAACGCCTGAAGCGCACACTCAACATCCCTGTAATGCACGACGACCAGCACGGCACGGCCATCATCTCGGCTGCAGGACTGAAAAACGCGCTCGAAGTCATTGGCAAGGACATCAGCAAGGTGCGCATCGTGGTCAACGGTGCCGGCGCAGCTGCCATCTCCTGCACTAAGCTCTACATGGCCCTCGGCGCACAGAAGAAGAACATTATGATGCTCGACTCGAAGGGCGTCATCACCAGCGACCGCCCAGGACTGAACGACCAGAAGAAGTTCTTTGCCACCGACCGCACCGACGTTCACACACTGGCCGAGGCCGTGGCGGGAGCCGACGTGTTCGTAGGACTGTCGAAGGGCAACGTACTCTCGCAGGACATGGTTCGCTCTATGGCCGAGAACCCCATCATCTTTGCACTGGCCAATCCCGTGCCCGAAATCTCCTACGAAGATGCCATGGCTGCACGCCCAGACGTACTCATGTCTACCGGACGCACCGACTATCCCAACCAAATCAACAACGTCATTGGCTTCCCCTACATCTTCCGTGGGGCGCTCGACGTGCATGCCACGGCCATCAACGAGGAAATGAAGATGGCTGCCGTGCTTGCCATTGCCGACCTGGCCAAGCAGCCTGTGCCCGACGTGGTAAACGACGTATATAAAGTAAACAACCTGACCTTTGGACGTGAGTACTTCATTCCCAAGCCTGTAGACCCGCGTCTCATTACCGAAGTCTCTGCCGCTGTGGCCAAGGCCGCCATCGACAGCGGCGTGGCCCGCAAGACCATCGCCGACTGGGACGAGTACAAGAACTCGTTGAGTGTGCTGCTCGGACAGGAGACCAAGCTCACCCAGAAGCTTTATGCCACTGCCTCGGCCCATCCGCAGCGCGTGGTGTTTGCCGAAGCCATCCACCCCACCATGCTGAAGGCCGCCGCCCAGGCCAAGTCCGAAGGCATCTGCCAGCCCATCCTCTTAGGCAACGAAGAGGTTATCGAGAAGCTGGCCAAGAAGCTCGACCTCAACATCGAGGGCATTGAGATCGTCAACCTGCGCCATCCGTCGGAACAGGAACGCCGCGAGCGCTACGCACGCATTCTCACAGAGAAGCGTCAGCGCGAGGGCTATACCTTCCAGGAGGCCAACGACAAGATGTTTGAGCGCAACTACTTCGGAATGATGATGGTAGAGACGGGCGAGGCCGACGCATTCATCACGGGTCTCTACACCAAGTACTCCAACACCGTGAAGGTGGTCAAGGAAGTCATCGGCATACGGCCTGAATACAAGCACTTCGGGGCCATGCACATCATCAATTCACCCAAGGGCACGCTCTACATCGCCGACACACTGGTCAACGAGAATCCCGACACCGACACCCTCGTCGACATTGCCAAGCTCGCAGCCACGGCTGTGCGCTTCTTCAACGAGAAGCCTGTCATCTCCATGATTTCCCACTCCAACTTCGGCAGCTCTACCAGCGATGGTGCCCACAAGGTGAAGTATGCGGTGGAGAAGATGCAACAGCTCTATCCCGACCTCCCCATTGACGGCGAAATGCAGATAGGATTTGCCCTCGACCGCGAGCTGCGCGACGAGCAATACCCCTTCACCCGCCTCAAGGACAGGGACGTGAATACCCTCGTCTTCCCCAACCTCACCTCGGCACGCTCCAGCTACAAGATGCTGCAGATGCTCGATGCCGACGTAGAAATCATCGGCCCGATACAGATGGGACTCAACAAAGCCATTCATTTCATCGACTTTGGCGCCAGCGTGCGCGACGTGGTCAACATCGTGGCTATAGCATCTATCGATGCCTACGTCGACAAGATCAAGAGCCGTATTGCCAGTCAGCAGAAGTAAATGCATCACGTCATCATATCCTTGGCTGCCAACTGCAACCATGAAAAGAATCTGAGCGAGGCGCGTAGGCGTCTCGCCCAGATTCTTTCTTCTTTCACCTTCACCCACGAACTGTGGACGAAGCCTGTAGGCACCCATCGTTCCGACCTCTACCTGAACCAACTCTGCCAAGGTCATACTGCCCTAAGCAAGAGCGAGATAGAGCAATGGCTTAAAGCGACGGAGCAACAGATGGGGCGCACCCGCGAAGAACGCCAACAAGGAATCGTGCGCATCGACCTCGACCTCCTGCAGTACGACGACCAGCGTCATCACCTGCGCGACTGGGAACGCCCCTACGTCGTCAACTTATTGTCATTCCTCAAACAATGACGGATGCCTCCTTACACTCAGGCAGAAACTCCGTTTATTGATTTGCCATGCGATAGATAGCAGCCATATCGTCGGTATTCAGTACCTGCATGGCACCCAGCGTAATGGTATGTCCGCGCGAAGCCTTATCGACCATTACCTCGATTTCCTCGTCAGTGGCAGAGCGGCCTATCAGTTCAGGAATGCTGGTGGGCATGCCGATGGCACGATAAAAACGCTCTATGGACTCTATACCCTTGATGGCCGTCTCTACGGGATGAGCGAAATCATTCTCGACACCCATCACATTGACGGCAAACCGAACGAAGCGGCTCACGTGCTGAGGCAGCACATAGCGGGCCCAGGAACCCCAGAGAGCGGCCAGGCCGGCACCGTGCGTCACGCCAAAGAGGGCACTCAGTTCATGCTCCAGGCGGTGAGTGGCAAAGTCTTTCTCCGTACCGCACTCAGTCAGGTCGTTGTGTGCCAGCGAGCCAGCCCACATAATTTGGGCACGAAGGCGATAGTCCTCTGGATTCTTCAGCACCTCAAGCGCACAGTCCTTCACCGTGCGCAGCAGGGCTTCGGCTATGGCGTCGGTCAGCGTCATGTCCTCATACTTCGAGAAGTAACGCTCCATCGTGTGCATCATGATGTCAGTGGCACCAGCAGCCGTCTGATAGGCGGGTAGCGTGTAGGTGCGCTCCGGGTTCATAATACAGAAGCGGCAGCGGCACAGGTCGCTGTTGATGCCACGCTTCAGCAGACCCTCATCCTTGGTAATGACACACGAACTCGACATCTCGCTGCCTGCGGCAGGGATGGTGAGCATCACGCCGATGGGCAGGCATTGCGCTGGAACGGCTTTCCCTTCCCAAAAATCCCACACATCGCCTGCATACCCTACCCCATAGCCAATGGCCTTGGCCGAGTCGATGACACTACCGCCACCCACGGCCAGGATGAAGTCCACCTGCTCCTGACGGCACAGGGCAATACCCTCCTCGACCTTCGAGAGAAGTGGGTTGGGCACTACACCGCCCAGTTCTACAAAGTAGATACCGGCCTCATTAAGCATCTGCTCTACCTTGTCGAGCAATCCTGAACGACGGGCCGAGCCTCCACCATAATGAACAAGCACGCGCGTGCCGCCATTAGCCTTTATCAACTGCGGAAGCTGCTCTTCCGATTTTTTCCCGAACACTACGCGAGTTGGGGCGTAGAAATTAAAGTCTTTAATCATATTGTATTGGTTTTTGTTTGGGCGCAGAACATACGCCCCTGTTAATGATTCTTGCCAAGGATGGCACGCAGGCTGAAATAGAGCCACTCTTCCACACGGAACAGCCACCAGGTGGGCATGGGCCGATAGCCCAGCTTGCGGGTGATGTGGGGCGAGAGAAGACTGCGGTCGATGCCTTGCCACACGCGCCGAAGCTCACTAAGCCCATACTGACGGTCGCGGGCCGACAACTGAGCACCGTGGACAAAATGGAACATGTAGACATCGACCAAGTTCAGCCAACGGTGATTCTCATACGCTGCCAGAATATCCTCACCGACATCCAACTCTTGCAACGAGCATTTCATGGACTCATTGGCTCGCAGATAGTCATAGCGACGCACGCTGACGGCATGGGTCACCGACGAAGCGTGCTGCCTATAATGATAGACACCCGCACAGCGACGCACCTGTCGAGAGGCAAGGAAATGCAGTCGGGTGGAATTGTCGTCGCTATAGGCCTTGCAGGTAGTGTCGTAAGGATAACGCAGATGGATAGACGTGCGCACCATATAGACGCCATGTATCTGCCAGGTGAGGCTCATGCGGAATGCCTCATCCCCAGACAGCACCTCGAAAGCGGGCATAGTATAGGTCTCGGTGTGGTCGGCATAGTCCATCGACACGTCGAAGAGTACGGCATCTGTTCCTTCATTTGCCTCAAACGCCTCGACTGCACAGGCCAAAGCACCGGGTTCGAACCAGTCATCGGCATCGAGAAAGCAGACAAGCTCTCCCCGTGCCTGCTGTAGAGCCATGTTACGGGCAAAGGCCTGACCCTGGTTCTGTTCCAGATGAAGCACCACGAAACGTTCATCGACCGCAGCATACGACTGCAGGATAGAGAGTGAGTCGTCGGTAGAAGCATCGTCGACACAGACCACCTGAATGTCATGCAGCGTCTGTCGAGCCAACGAATCGAGACAGGCTGGCAGATAGCGCGATGCATTATAGACGGCAACAAGAACGGTAACCTTAGTCATGGCGGATGAATCTTGAAAGGTACTTCTCCTTCAGCTTGCTCCAAAGCGAAGTCTTCTGGCGGAGTATATAGACGGATATGCCCAAACTGGCCAGGCAGAGCAGACTGCCCGACAACCAGTAGGCAAAGGTGCTGGCATTGAAAGCAGCCATATAGGCAACGATGCCTATCGGCAACTGGATGGCTATGATCTGCAGCACAGGGGCCGAGAACTGATAACCATAGCGCAGGAAGGTGTAGAAATAGATGATGATGGCATCAACGACATAGGACGCGGTGAGGGCGACACCTGTACCAAACAGTCCCCACTGCTTATAGCCGATGATCATAAACACGACCAGAAGCACGTCGTCGACAGCCTCAATGAGGAGGAAAGCCAGGGAGTCGCCACGAGCCAGCGTCAGATAAGAGATGGGCAGCGACAACGCCTTGACATACATAGAGAACACAGCCACCTGAGCCATGGCCACAACAGGCAGGAAGTCTACCGTGAAAAGCAGGGGGATGACAATCGGCATGAAGACCATGAGGCCTACCAGCATGGGCGAGACGATGAGCAGCGACACCTCTATCTGGCGGTTCACCGTGTCGCGCATCTTCTTCCTGTGACGACTCACGGCCGAGATTCGGGGAAAGTAGTCGGTCTCCATAGCCGAGAACACCATGCCGCCGTAGGTAATCGTCAGCATGAAGCCTGCATTGTAGAGTCCCACGATGTCCAGATTGCCTGCCACGTTCAGGTAGGAGCGCACCAGCATCTCGGCACCACTGCCAAGGATTCCGGCGAGGACGAAGGCAACGCCCAGGCGAATCATGCCCATTCCCTCGCCAAGAACGCCTTTTGTCCCTCCCATCTGCAAAGGATAGAGCCGGTAGGAATGGCGGATGGTGAGCAGCATGGCCGACAAAGCCATCAGCACAATGACGGGCACAATGGCTTTCTGCCAGAAGAAATAATAGAGAGGAACAGCAACCAGCAAGGCAAGGAATATATTCCATATCTGAATAACGGCCAGGGCGCGAAGCTGACGGGCACCCTTCAGGATGGCCGTCTCGCCACCCGTGATGGCCATCAGCCCTACGGCAGGTGCCAGTAAGATGAAATGAAGGGTGTGGTCGCCCCAGGAGAATGTATAGTCGCTCAGGAATGGGCCGGCCACGATGCACACCAGCATACCTAAAAGTGCAGTAAGCAGAGACCACGCACGCACCACCTTGACAAAATGCTGTATGCGAGCTTCATCGCCCGCGTCGAAAAGCTCCGACACATGTCGCACGGCACTGAATGAGATTCCGAAGTTGGTGGCCTGAGAAATAAAGTTGACCGCCGTGTTGAACAGCGAAGCCAGACCCATGCCTTCCGGGCCTAAGAGCGAGGCAACAATCTTGTTGCGCACAAGGCCGATGAGGATGTTCAGGCCCTGTACCCCGCCAAAGATGCCAGTGTATTTCAGCACGTGACCGTAGCTGTCTTCGCGTTCTTCTTTTCTCATGTATAAAAAGAAAACGCAAAAGTACAACATTTATTTTGATTTTACGTTATTTTTATGTAATTTTGTGCCGATGAAACTAAGTATCATCATTCCAGTTTTCCGTGTGGAAGACACGCTCGACCGCTGCGTGGAGAGTGTCTTAGGGCAGACGTTTACCGACATAGAGGTGATTCTGGTCGATGACGGATCGCCCGACCGCTGCCCACAGCTATGCGACGAATGGGCAAGGCGTGACCATCGGCTGCACGTGCTTCATAAGAAAAACGGCGGACTGAGCAGTGCCCGCAATGCGGGACTCGACATGGCACAAGGCGAATGGGTGACCTTCGTCGACAGCGACGACTTCCTCACAGCCGATACCTACGAACAGGTGATGCCCCTGACGGCGCAGGCCGACATCGTGGAGTATGCCATCTACTGGCACTATGGGGCAAAGGAACAGGAATTGCTGACGTTTGGTAATCAGCTATATACCAACATGCAGGACTACTGGCTGCGGGGCAAGGCCTACGCCCATACCTACGCTTGCAACAAGATTTACCGTCGCAAACTGTTCAGTGATGTGCGTTTCCCGGAGAACCGCGTGTTCGAGGACGTAGCCACATTGCCCATACTCCTCGGAAAGGCTACACGTGTACGAACCACCTCACAAGGATGCTACTACTACTGCCTGAACAGTCAAGGCATTACGAGCACCGCCACCGGGCAACAACTCAGGATGCTGCTGGAAAGTCATCTGGAGGCCATGAGCAGATGGTGCGACGATGAATACTATATGCACGTGCTGAACACACAGATGGATGTCTGCGAGATGACGGGCGACAAGCCTATCATGCCCCGACGACATATCAATCCTTTCTGCACTGGTCTCAGCGGCCTACAAAAAGCTAAAGCCGTTGTACTCAACCTATTTGGAATCAAAGGAATATGCCATATCAACAAAACTCTACACAAACTGATAGGACGCCGTTCATAACGTTTATCATACCCGTCTACAACATCCCTGTCAGTATGCTACACGAATGCATCGAAAGCATACTGGCCCTTAACCTGCATCCATCGGAGCGGGAAATCATTCTCGTGGACGACGGCTCGGATAACAGTCCCATCGGCGATCTGAAGGAGCTAAGCCAGCAACTCATTTACATCCGCACTGCCAACAACGGAGTGTCGGAAGCCCGCAACACAGGACTCCGTATGGCACAGGGAGAGTTTGTGCAGTTCATCGACGGCGATGATCTGCTGTTGACCTCCACATACGAGCACGTACTGCGACTGGCACAGACCAAGAACTGCGACATGGTGATGTTCGACTTCTCAGAAACTGCCCACGCCGACAACAACTACAAAGACAGCCCTTGCGTCAGTGGCACGGAACTGATGCACCGCAACAACATACACGGAGCTACCTGGGGATACCTGTTCAGGCGCAGTCTGTTAGGCACCTTGCGATTTACGCCGGGAGTGGCCTACGGCGAGGATGAAGAGTTTACCGCACAGCTGTTGCTGCGGGCAGAATATGTACGCCACACTACGGCCAAGGCCTATTATTACCGCGAACGCAACACATCGGCCATCCACGCCGAAGGAGCCGACAAGCATCTGCAGCGACTTGACGACAACAAACAGGTCATCTTCCGACTGAGCAGGCAACTTGACTCGCTGCCCGCTGACGACCGCAACGCACTGGAACGCCGTGTGGCCCAGCTCACGATGGACTACATCTACAACACCATCCGCCTCACCCGCGACCGCCAGTGCCTGAACCAACGGATAGAAGAACTACGCAGCAAGGGACTGTTTCCCCTGCCCGACCGCGACTATACCACGAAATATAAATGGTTCCGCCGCATGACAAACTCGGAGATTGGCCGCAGAATGCTCATGCGTCTGTTACCCATAATGGAGAAAGAAAGATGAGGATACTACTGCTTGGAGAATACAGCAACGTACACAACACGCTGGCCGCAGGACTTCGACAGTTAGGACACGAGGTCACGGTGGCCTCGGGCGGCGACTTCTGGAAAGACTATCCACGCGACATCGACCTTGCCCGTCGCCCCGGCAAATTAGGCGGCATGAGGCTATTAGCCAAAGTCTACTCACTGCTGCCCCGCTGGCGAGACTACGATGTGGTGCAACTCATCAACCCCATCTTCATCGACCTGAAAGCCGAACGGCTCTTCCACATCTATCATTATCTAAAGAAACACAACAGGCGAATCGTGCTTGGTGCTATGGGCATGGACTGGTACTGGGTGCATGAATGTACCTATCGCAAGCCGTTACGTTACAGCGACTTCAATATAGGCGACCAAGTGCGCACCGATGCTGTGGCCGTAAAAGACCAGCTCGACTGGCTTGGCACACCGAAAGGACAACTGAACCAGCAGATAGCCAATGATTGCGACGGAATTGTCGCTGTACTCTACGAGGATTATGTATGTTACGAACCTTACTTCCCTGAGAAACTGCGTTTTATCCCCCTGCCTATTGTCCCGAATCCCACGCCTCTATATTCTCCTGCTGTTGGAGGGGATTTGAAATCCCCGGCTCCCACCTCACCCCTAAAGGTCTTCATCGGAATCAGCAAAGGCCGCAGCATCTACAAAGGCACTGACATCATGCTCCGAGCAGCTGAAGACGTACAAAAGCTGTACCCCACCCAACTGCAACTCATCAAGGCCGAAGGCGTGCCCTTCGCCCAATACCAGCATCTAATGGACAACAGCGATGCCATCATGGACCAGCTCTATAGCTACACCCCCGCCATGAACGCACTGCTGGCCATGTCGAAAGGCATCGTCTGCATAGGCGGTGGCGAACCGGAAAACTATGAGATTATCGGAGAAAAAGAGTTGCAGCCCATCATCAATGTACAACCTAACTATGAGAGCGTCCGTCACGAGTTGGAGCAGCTCGTGCTTCACCCCGAACATCTGCCCGAACTAAAACGCCAGAGTATTGAATATATTAATCGGCACCATGATTACATCAAGGTAGCCCGTCAATACGAAACGTTCTATCAACAACTATAAAAATGCCATCCCTGCTTGGCAGGAATGGCATTTCAACCAGTATTATTTTTTTAAGTATCTGGATTTCTCCCAATGACGATACTCAGTTCTTGAACGAGCCAAGCGACTCCATCGATTTACTTGAAGAAGTCCTTAACGGCCTCGTTGGGAACCATCTGCTCGTCGAAGATGTAAGCACCCGTCTTGGGGCTCTTCACCATACGAATAACCTTCGAGTATGCGCGACCATCCTTTGAACCTTCATGGAGGGTAGCAACGGTTTTCTTTGCCATACTGTCTTACAATTACTTTATCTCCTTATGAAGAGTCATCTTCTTCAGGATGGGGTTATACTTCATCAGTTCCATACGCTCAGGCGTATTCTTACGATTCTTCGTCGTAATGTAACGGCTGGTGCCAGGAAGACCGCTGTTCTTCATCTCTGTGCATTCCAGAATGACCTGAATGCGATTGCCCTTTGCTTTCTTGCTTGCCATGGTTGTTAGTCTCCTATTACTTTAATGTCCTTCCAATCCACGAAGCCATTGGCCACAGCCTGCTTCAGAGCGGCGTCCAGACCCACTTTATTAATCATGCGAAGACCAGCTGCGCTAATCTTCAACTGAATCCAGCAGTTCTCCTCAACATAGTAGAACTTCTTGCTGAACAGGTTCACGTCGAAGGTGCGCTTTGTGCGGTGCTTCGAGTGAGACACATTGTTACCTACCTGTGCCTTCTTTCCTGTGATTTGACAAACTTTAGACATTGCTATCTACTTCTTTTAAGTCTTTAAATACTTACTTACTCCAAACAGGGTGCAAAGGTATAAAAAATATTGTGAAACAAAGATTAAACCATTGACAAATCTTTATAGCTTAATTTTTTTTAACCTTTAAGTTCCTCTTCTATAACGTCTATTACAACTTGACGCCATCAATGGCTAAGATTTCGGAAACAACCTGCTCCACCACTGAGGGGAAATACTTCATTTCCAATTGGTGTTCCTTCTCGGCAATATCGTCGGCACTGTCATCTGGACTCAAAGCCACACGATACTGTGCAATAATCTCTCCGCTGTCACAGACGGGCGTCACCCAATGAACGGTCATACCCGTCTCCTTTTCACCCGCAGCCTTCACTGCCTCATGCACGTGATGGCCCCACATGCCTTTGCCGCCAAACTTGGGCAGCAATGCCGGATGCAAATTGACAATACGGCGCGGGAATGCCTCTATCAGGAAGTTGGGTACTAAGGGAAGGAAGCCTGCCAACACGATAAACCCTATTTCATACTTGCGCAGGAGCGGCAGCATCACCGAGTCATCATTCAGTTCGGATTTGCTCACCACGGCAGTAGGCACGCCAAGCCGCTCACTGCGCACCAGCGCGTAGGCATCAGCCTTGTTGCTGACGACAAGCGAAACGCCCATCCGTTCCGATGACTTGAAATAGCGTATCAGGTTCTCACAATTGGAGCCACTGCCCGACACAAACACCGCAATATTGATTCTATCCATGGTTAAGCAATTATTTGGTTCCTAAATGATTCGACACGTCCTTGCGCGACACGACCACCGACAGTCCCATCGACAGCACAAGCACACCGAAGATGAAGGCCAGCGACCACATCGTGGGCACTTCGATATGCGGCATGTTCAGCGACAAGCCTACCATCGCCCCAAGTGCGTTGACATACTCGTTCATGGCGAGCAGCATCTTCACACCCACGAAGATGAGAATGATGCCCAATCCGTATTTCAGGTAGGTGAAATACTTTGCCACAGCTGCCAAGGCGAAGTAGAGCGCACGCAAGCCCAGGATGGCAAAGATGTTGGATGTGAGCACAATGAACGGATCACGGCTGACGGAGAACACGGCAGGGATGGAGTCAACGGCAAAAGCCACGTCGGTGGTCTCGATGACCAGCAGCGTGATAAACAGCGGCGTAGCCAGCCAGCGTCCCTTTCCACCAGCCTCCTTCACGAAGAACTTATCCTCGTGCATCTTATCGGTCACAGGGAAGAACTTCTTAAACACCTTCACGATGATGTTCTGCGACGGGTCGCTCTGCGCCTCGTCATCGTGCTTGAACATCTTCGCTCCCGTATAGAGCAGGAACAGACCAAACAATCCAAGCACCCACTCGAAGCGTTCGACCATAGCCGCACCGGCAAAGATGAAGATACTGCGCAGCACCAATGCCCCGAAGATTCCCCAAAAGAGTACTTCATGCTGATACTTACGCTCCACACCGAAGAAAGAGAACAGCATGAGGAACACAAAGAGATTATCCATCGACAGCGACTTCTCAATCAGATAGCCTGCCAAAAACTCCGTTGCCTTCTCATGCGCCTCAACAGGATAGAAGAAGTAGATGCCGGCACAGAACAGCAGCGAAACGCCTATCCACACACCTGTCATCTTCAGTGCCTCACCCACACTCACCTCGTGCTCGCCTTTCTTGGCAAACATCTTCAGGTCGGCAATGAGCATCACAAATACCAAAACATAAAAAACAATCCAAGCCCATAAGGGCAGTCCCATTAAGTCCATATTACCTATTTATTTTATTATATCAACGTTGAAAACAGGGTTCATCGGCCCTTATTTCTCCATTGCGGGGGCAAAGGTAGTAAAAAAAAACGAATAACAAAGCACTATTTGAGAAGATTAACCTTTTGACCCAAACTTAACCATCGTCATTCGACACAAAATATAACAAAGAAGGCCGGAAAACAGACATTTCCCGGCCTTCCCTATTGTTTTATCAATGAGCTTAATCTTCCTCCTTCATCTCAGCCTCGTGAGCCTTGATGAGAGCCTGCTGGATGTCGTTCGGCACAAGCTCGTAGCTGGCAAACTTCGTTGAGAACGAGGCACGTCCACCAGTGATGGAACTCAGGGCGATAGAGTAGTTAGCCAGTTCCTTGAGAGGTATCTTGGCATTCAGCTTCTGATAACCAGCCTCAGAGTCCATGCCCATGATGATGGCACGGCGTCCCTGCAGGTCGCTCATCACGTCGCCCATGTAGTCGCCAGGCACGAGTACCTCGAGGTCGTAGATAGGCTCAAGCACCTTGGGACCAGCCTCCTTGAAGGCCAGAGAGAAGGCATTACGTCCGGCCAGCATGAACGAGAGTTCGTTGGAGTCAACCGGGTGCATCTTTCCGTCGTAGACGATGACGCGCACGTCGCGAGCGTAAGAACCCGTAAGCGGACCCTGCTCCATGCGCTGCATGATGCCCTTCAGGATGGCGGGCATGAAGCGCATGTCAATGGCACCACCCACCACGCTGTTGATGAAGACGAGCTTGCCGCCCCACTCCAAGTCGATTTCTTCCTTGCCCTTGATGTTCATCTTGAACTCCTGGCCATTGATGGTGAAGCTGACGGGATCCTCCATGCCCTCGGTGTAAGGCTCGATGATGAGGTGTACCTCGCCGAACTGACCCGAACCGCCCGACTGCTTCTTATGACGATAGTCAGCACGTGCCATCTTCGAGATCGTCTCACGATAAGGAATCTTCGGCTCCTGATATTCCACCTGAATCTTCTCGTTGTTCTCCATACGCCACTTCAACGTGCGCAGGTGGAACTCACCCTGACCATGCACGATAATCTGACGCAACTCCTTCGACTGCTCGACCACCCATGTCGGGTCTTCCTGGCGCATCTTGTTCAGAGCTGCCATCATCTTCTCGGTCTCGCTCTCGTTCACGGCCTTGATGGCACGCGAGAACTTGGAGTTAGGATATTTAATGAAGTCGAAACGCCAGTCGGCATTGTCCTTGCCATTGAGCGTGTTGCCCGTCTTCACGTCCTTCAGCTTCACGGTGCAGCCGATGTCACCGGCCACAAGCTGGTCTACCTGTACGCGGTTGGCACCGGCGCAGGCATACAGCGTACCAATGCGCTCCTTTGAGCCACGGTCGGCATTCGTCAGGTCATCGCCGCTCTTCACCGTACCGCTCATCACCTTGAAGTAGCTCACCTCACCGATATGGGGTTCAATACCCGTCTTGAAGAAGTAGAGCGAAGTGGGAGCAGAGGCATCGGGAGCAATCTCCTGTCCGGCTGTGTTCTCGACCTTCGGCATCTCGCTCACGAAGGGAACCACGTTGCCGAGGAACTCCATCAGACGGCGCACGCCCATGTCCTTGCCTGCGCAGACGCAGAACACGGGAAACACGCTGCGCGTAATAAGGCCCTTGCGTATGCCCTCACGCATCTCGTCCTCAGTCAGGTCTTCCTCCTCGAAGAACTTCTCCATCAGCGCGTCGTCGCCTGCGGCAGCGGCTTCCACTAAGGCTGCCTTCAACTCCTTGGCTTTCTCCAACTGGTCGGCTGGAATGTCCTCGATGATAGGAGCACCACCCTCGGGCTTCCAGGAGTATTTCTTCATCAGCAGCACGTCAATCACGGCATTGAAGCCTGCACCCGTGGCAATAGGATACTGCACGGGAACGCAGTTCGGACCATAGACTTCGCGCAACTGACCCAGAATCTGGTCAAAGTCGCAGTTGTCGCGATCCAGCTGGTTCACCAAGAAGATGACGGGCTTCTTCAGTTTGTCGGTATTGCGGAAGGCATTCATCGTGCCCACCTCTGGTCCGTACTGGCCGTTGACAAGAATAACTGCCTGATCGGTGACGTTCAGAGCGGTGATGGCACCACCCACGAAGTCGTCGCTGCCCGGGCAGTCAATGATGTTCAGTTTCTTGCCGTTCCATTCGGTATGGAACACGGTGGAGAAGACCGAATAGCCATACTCCTGCTCCACGGGGAAGTAGTCGCTCATCGTGTTCTTTCCCTCTACGGTGCCACGACGCTTAATGATGCCGGCCTCATAGACCATAGCCTCGGCAAGAGTGGTCTTGCCGCTACCCGCACTGCCAAGGAGTGCAATGTTTTTAATCTCGTTTGTCTGATAAACTTTCATGTCGTTTATAATTTTAGGTTATATGTATTCAATTTTGGGTGCCGAAATTACTCATTTTTTTGTAAAACACCAAGAAAATCTTTCAAATATTAAACAAAATTAGTAATTTTGCCGTCACTATGGCTGGTATATACATACATATTCCATTTTGTAAGAGCCGTTGCATCTATTGCGGCTTCTACTCCACCACCCGCTCTGAGCTGCGTCAGCGATACGTCGATGCGCTCTGTCGGGAGCTGCAAATGCGTGGCGATTATCTTAAAAAAGAGCCCGTACATACTATATATATAGGTGGGGGAACGCCTTCGCAACTCTCGCCCGCACAAATGCAACAGCTGTTCCAGGCCCTCGACACCACCCACGCCGAGGAAGTAACCATTGAGTGCAACCCCGATGACCTCACGCCCCAGTATGTGGAGGCATTGGGGCAGCTCCCCGTCAACCGCGTCAGCATGGGTGCGCAGACATTCAGCAACGAGCGGTTGCGCTTTCTCCGGCGTCGGCATTCGGCCTCGCAGGTGCTGGAGGCTGTGAGGCTGCTACGCCAAGTAGGCATCCGCAACATCAGCATCGACCTGATGTATGGCTTTCCCGAAGAGACCATCGACGACTGGCACCGTGACATCGACCTGGCATTGGCACTCAACGTAGAGCATATCTCGGCCTACAGTCTGATGTATGAGGAGTGTACCCCACTCTACCAACTTCTCGAACAGGGCAAGGTTCATGAGGTGGACGAGGAGCTGAGCCTACAGATGTACAGCGACCTGATAGACCGCCTCTGCCAAAACGGCTACGAACACTATGAAATCAGCAACTTTGCCAAGGCTGGCTACCGCTCACGCCATAACAGTAGCTACTGGAACCAGACGCCTTACCTCGGCATAGGTGCTGCCGCCCACTCGTTCGACGGCAACAGCCGACAATGGAACGTAAGCGACATCGACCTGTATATTCGGGGAATAGAACAGGGGGAACCCGATTTCGAACGGGAAGAACTCGATACCGACACCCGCTACAACGACATGGTGATGACGGCTCTCCGCACCTGCGAAGGACTCGACCTCAGCATCCTCACGCCCGAACATCAATCCTATTGCACAGAACAGGCCAGTCGGTTCATCACCGATGGCCTGCTAACACTACGCGACAATCACCTCGTACTTACACGCCGCGGACTCTTCGTCAGCAACATGGTGATGAGCGAGCTGATGGCTGTTTAAAACACTTCACTCCACCATGTTCAGCATCTTGATGGTGGCCTTGATAGCAGCTTCCGTCTGGTCGGCATCGAGGCCACGGGTGCGGAACAAGCGTCCGTCATCGCGCCGCCAAGTGATGACCGTCTGCACCAAGGCATCGGTGCGACCGCCTGGCGGAATGCTGACGGCATAGTTCTCCAACAACGGGAAGGTGCGGTCGAGATACTCCCTGTAGATTTTCCGCATGGCCTTCACAAAGGCATCATACTGTCCGTCGCCCGACGAATGCCCCTCGTACTGCACGCCGTTAATCTCAATCTTTACATTGGCAAGCGGCTTCAAGCCGTAGGCCAGCGACACCTGATAGCTCACGAGCTTCACCTTCTCCTCAGCCACATCGTGCTTCAGCACGTCGCTCACGATGAAGGGAAGGTCGTCCAGCGTCACCACTTCCTTGCGGTCGCCCAGCTCGGTGACGCGCTTCGTCACGCGCTGGGTCTGTTCGGGCGTCAGTTCCAAGCCCAACTCCTGCAGGTTACGCGCTATGTTGGCCCGGCCACTGGTCTTGCCCATGGCATACTCGCGCTTGCGTCCGAAGCGTTCGGGCACCAACGGATTGTGATAGAGACCGCCCTTGTTGTCGCCATCGGCATGAACGCCAGCCACTTGCGTAAACACATAGTCGCCGATGATAGGCTGGTTGGGGGCAATGCTGATGCCGCTGTAGCTCTCCACCAGACGGCTGATGTCGTTGAGCTTATCCTCGCGAATGCTGGTCTTGGCATTAAACTGGTCCTTCAGAATCACCTGCACGCTCGACAGCGGGGCATTGCCACAACGCTCGCCCAGACCGTTCACCGTGACATGCAAGCCGCGTACACCACTCAGCGCAGCCGCCAACGAGTTGGAAACGGCAAGGTCATAGTCGTTATGGGCATGGAAGTCGAAGTGGGCATCGGGATAGCGCTTCATCATCTTGCGAAAGTACTCAATGACCTGTAAGGGATTCATTATACCCAGCGTGTCGGGCAGCATGAAACGGCGTATGTGCTTGTCGACGAGGGCATCCATCAGCTGATAGACGTACTCGCGGGAGTCCTTCATCCCGCTCGACCAGTCCTCTAAATAAAGGTTTACGGCAATGCCCTGCTGCCGGGCATAGTCCACCACCTCTATAATATCGGCGATATGTTCTTCGGGCGTCTTCTTCAGCTGCTCGCTACAATGCTTCAGCGAACCTTTGGCCAGCAGGTTCATCGTACAGCCACCTGCATCCTTAATCCAGTCGACCGACGCATGGCCGTCGACAAAACCTAAGACTTCCACACTTTCCAAGCGGTTAATCTGACGCGCATAGCGACAGATGGCCTTCACCGCGTCTTTCTCGCCTTCGCTTACGCGGGCCGAACCAACCTCAATACGGTCTACATTGAGTTCGCGCAACAGCTTGCGCGCTATCATCAGCTTTTCGTGTGGAAGAAAGCTCACGCCGGTGGTCTGCTCGCCATCGCGCAACGTGGAGTCCATAATCTCGATGAACGGCTGGAAGCCACGCACCTGGTTTACTTGTTCTGCAGTTCCCATCTTCTCTCTTGTCGATTTAGGCGTTGGCTTTCTCCCATTCTATGGTCTTCTGCTGGTTCTCAACCAGGAAGTCAATGTCGTCGAGACCCTCCATCAGACAATGTTTCTTGTAGCCGTTGATGTCGAAATGCTCGCTGTGGCCTGTTGCCTTGTTGGTCACGGTCTGCCGGGGAAGGTCTACCTCGACTTGCGTCTTCGGGTCGTGGGCTATGCTGTCGAAGAGTTCCTGCAGGAACGCCTCGCTCACCTGTACGGGCAGCACGAAGTTGTTCAGCTCGTTGTTCTTGTGAATATCGGCAAAAAACGAACTGATGACTACGCGGAAGCCGTAGCCCGCAATGGCCCAGGCGGCATGCTCGCGACTGCTGCCCGAACCGAAGTTCCTACCAGCCACAAGGATGCAGCCACCATACAGGGGATTGTTGAGCACGAAGTCCTTCACCGGGTTGCCATCCTTGTCGAAGCGCCAGTCACGGAAAAGGTTGTCGCCAAAGCCTTCCTTGTCGGTGGCCTTGAGGAAACGGGCAGGGATAATCTGGTCGGTATCTACGTTCTCCAACGGAAGGGGAACGCAGGTAGAAATAATAATATTGAATTTCTGTTTCATCTTTATAGCATCTGGCATTTATGTATTCAGACATCCCCTCCATTGGAGGGGCTTGGGGAGGCCAAATCCCTCGGGTCAGTGATAACTCCAGTCACAGCAGCGGCAGCGGCCACAAGGGGCGAGCAGAGAATGGTACGCGCACCAGGTCCCTGACGACCTTCGAAGTTGCGGTTAGAGGTAGAGACGCAGAGCTTGCCTGCAGGAACCTTATCATCATTCATGGCCAGACAGGCCGAACAGCCTGGCTGACGAATTGCGAAGCCTGCCTCCTCCAATATCTTGTCGAGACCTTCCTCACGTATCTGGCGGTCAACTGCCCACGAACCGGGCACGAGCCAAGCCGTAACGTTCGCTGCCTTCTTGCGTCCCTTGGCAATGGAAGCGAAGGCACGGAAGTCCTCAATGCGTCCGTTGGTACAGGCTCCGAGGAATACATAGTCTACCTGTTTGCCCAACAGGCATTCGCCCGCCTTCAATCCCATATAGGCCAAAGACTTAGCCTCCATAGGCGAGGCATTCGGTATCAATTCCGTTATCCCAATGCCCATGCCAGGATTGGTTCCGTAGGTAATGCGCGGCTCGATGTCTGCTGCGTTGAAGGTCAGTTCCTTGTCAAACACAGCGTCATCGTCGCTACGTAGGGTCTTCCAGTAACTGAGTGCCTTGTCCCACGCCTCGCCCTTCGGAGCATACTCACGTCCCTTTATATAATTAAAGGTGGTCTCGTCAGGGGCGATGAATCCGCCACGGGCACCCATCTCTATCGACAGGTTGCACAGCGTCAGGCGCCCTTCCATCGAGAGGGTCCTCACGGCCTCGCCTGCATATTCCACAAAATACCCCGTAGCTCCGCTGGTGGTCAACTGCGCTATGAGGTAAAGGGCCATGTCCTTGGCCGTCACTCCAGGGCCTAACTGTCCCTCGATGTTGATACGCATCGACCGGGGCTTCTGCTGCAGGATACATTGCGAGGCCATCACCATTTCCACCTCGCTGGTGCCTATGCCGAAGGCTACGGCCCCCATCGCTCCGTGGGTCGACGTGTGCGAGTCGCCACAGACGATGGTCATGCCCGGCAACGAGAGTCCTTTCTCGGGGCCCACCACATGGATGATGCCATTGTCGGGCGACATCATGCCGAAATGGGCCACACCGAAGTCACGGGCATTGCGCTCCAGCATCTCCACCTGCTTCTTCGACACGGGGTCTTCTATGGGTTTGTCTTGGTCGTGCGTCGGCGTGTTGTGGTCGGGCATACAGTAGATATAGTCGGGGCGAAAGCATTTCAGGCCCCTACGGCGCATGCCTTCGAATGCCTGGGGCGACGTCACCTCATGACAATAGAGCCTGTCAATGTAAAGCTGTGTGGGGCCGTCGTCCACCATCTGCACGACGTGCTTGTCCCAAATCTTATCGAATAATGTGTTCATGATTTCTTGAACTTGTTGATACAGTCAATATAGGCCTCGACACTGGCAGTCACAATGTCGGTATTGGCACCGAAGCCGTAGTACAACGAACCGTCATACTCCACCTGCATGTGTACCTTACCCACGTCGTCCGAGCCTTTCGATATGGCCTGAATGGTAAACTCTTTCAGCGTCATCGTCTTTCGGATGATGCACTTCAACGCCTTGATGGCCGCATCCACGGGGCCGTTGCCGCTCGATGCCGCCTCGAACTTCTGTCCGCTGATGTCCAGACCTATCGAGGCCACCGACTTGACACCCTTGCCCGTGGTCACCTGCAGGAAATCCAAACGCACGGCATGCTGGTCGGCTGTGTCGGCTCCTGCCAGCATCAACACGTCGGCATCGGTCACCTCCTTCTTCTGGTCGGCCAGTGCAAGGAACTTCTCGTATATCTTATCCAGTTTCTCTTCCGAAAGTTCCACGCCGTTGGCATGCAGACGGTGCTTCAGGGCAGCACGTCCGCTGCGAGCGGTCAGCACGATGCTGTTGTCATCGATGCCCACATCCTTCGGATCCATAATCTCGTAGGTCTGAACATTCTTCAGCACGCCGTCCTGATGAATGCCGCTGCTATGGGCAAACGCATTGCGGCCCACCACCGCCTTGTTGGGCTGCACGGGCATGTTCATCAGCGACGACACTAATCGCGACGTGGGATATATCTTCGTGGTGTTGATGTTGGTGTCGATGTTGATGCCTTTATGACACTTCAGAATCATGGCAATCTCCTCTAACGAGGTGTTGCCGGCACGCTCGCCAATGCCGTTGATAGTCACCTCTACCTGGCGGGCTCCGTTCAGCACGCCTTCCAAGGTGTTGGCCGTAGCCATACCCAAGTCGTTATGGCAATGGGTCGAAATGATGGCCTTGTCGATGTTATCTACATGCTCCATCAGGTAGCGTATCTTCCCCCCGAACTCATCGGGCAAACAATAGCCCGTGGTGTCGGGGATGTTCACCACCGTCGCTCCGGCTTCAATCACGGCCTCAACCACCTGTGCTAAATATTCGTTCTCTGTGCGTCCCGCATCCTCGGCGTAGAACTCCACATCTTCCACATATCTCCTGGCATACTTCACGGCACGCACGGCACGCTCGATGATTTCCTCGCGCGTACTATTAAATTTATAGTGTATGTGCAAGTCGCTCGTGCCTATACCCGTATGGATGCGCTTGCGCTTGGCATACTTCAGCGCCTCGGCTGCCACGTCAATGTCGCGTTCCACCGCACGGGTCAGCGCACAGACAGTGGGCCAAGTTACCGCCTTCGAAATCTCTATCACGCTGTTGAAGTCGCCTGGCGAACTAATCGGAAATCCTGCCTCAATCACATCGACACCCAACTGCTCAAGTGCCTTGGCCACCTGAATCTTCTCTATCGTATTCAGTTGGCAACCGGGCACCTGCTCGCCGTCGCGAAGCGTCGTGTCGAATACAAACAATCTGTCACTCATCTTTTTTTACCTTAAAATCCGTTTGGGCGACAAAATTACACTTTTTCACCCAAACAAACAAATAAATTGCAACTTTTTTTGCTCGTTTTACTCTGAATTATTAGTATCTTTCAGTTTTACAGGTTCCCTTTCAGTCTCAACGCGACGGTTTAAGAAGCCACTTCCAAACAGGGATAACCTCAATGGTGAGTCCGCCTTCTGTTATCTGCTCCTCGTGGTCACGAGTGACGATGAGGGCTCTTTGCAGAGGGAAGGCCTTGTGAAGAGACACGAGGTCGGATACTTCACGACGACGAGTTTCCTCGTCGTTGATGTCGAAGGACGCCTGTACGGCAAGCCCTGCTTCGGGGACGTAGAAATCGACCTCAATGTTACGATTGTAATAGAACAAGCGTGGTTCATCTGTATTGCTGAACTGCTTCATCAGGTGGACTGCACATAGGTTCTCTAACAGTTTGGTCTCGCCATTGAAAAGGAAGTTATTCAGAATGCCATTGTCAGAGTAATAACGTTTCTTTATCGTCTCCTGATCCGTGACGGGTGACACGAAATTGGAGAGGGAGAAAGTCAGATAGCTCTCTTCAAAATACTCTAAATAATCCTTGACTGTGGCCAAGCCTATCTTCTCGCCTGTCGATTTGACAATATGCTGTAGGCGTGTCAAGGCTGTCGGCTGCATCACGCTGTCGGCCATCTTCTTTGCCAGCAGACGGACGGAGCGAGTGTTGCGGATGCCGTGACGGGCAACAATGTCGCCTAAGAGAATCTTCTGGTAAAGACTGTTGATCCACTCACGCTTGTCAAGGAGGTCGAATGACTCAGGGAAGCCACCGTAATAGAAATAGTCATCCATGCGACGGGCAATCTCGTGTAACTGTATGGAGTCGTATTGCCAGTTATTTCGTAGTGTTACTCCGCGATAGGAAAGGTACTCCAGGAAGGAGAAAGGCCAGACTTCACGAATGACAAAACGACCGCCCAGCGTGGTGGCTATCTCGCTACTGAGTATCTTGGCATTGCTCCCCGTCACCATGACACGGTATTGCTGGTCGGCAAGACGGCGCACAAACTGCTCCCATCCCTCGATAACCTGTATCTCATCGAGGTATATCAAGGGCTTATGGTCACCGAACATCTCGGCATAGCAGTCGAGGATAACTCCTAACTCTGTAGCTGGCATATAGCGAATGCGCTCATCTTCAAAGTTGATATATAGACAATCTTCCAAAACAATTTCCCCTGTGGCAATGCGTTGCTGCATGTCCTGAATCATCAGGCACGACTTGCCGGCCCTGCGGATGCCTACCAGCACATAGTTCATCCTGGGCTCAAACAACTGTGGACGCTCTACGAGCTGTCTTTCACGCACCTCACGATGTCGCTCCATAATGATGTTTTTGATGACCTGTTTATCCATATCTCAGAAATTATTTCAACTTTTACTGTTCGTTATTGGTGAATTATTTGCACTTATACAGTGAAATTTTGCTGCAAAGGTACAAATAAAAACTCAAACAAATGCAACATTCGCACAAAAATTGTATTACTAATTCCTCTCACTTCTCGCACAAACAGTTCTCGGAGAGGCCGTTCACCATGCAATTCAATGGTATATTTACCTCAACCTCTACTCAATTAAGCATAAATCTCTTTATATCAATATATTAACTACCAATTTAAGTTCTACTTATCCTCTACTTATCCTCTACTTTAGTTCTACCTAAGTTCTACCACCGGAAACAACATGCTTGCCTATCGGAAACACCATACTTACATATCGCACACATCATACTTGCAACTTACAAAGACTATGATTAGAACCATCTGAAGAATCTTGTCAGCCTCGGCACCGACTTCTTCCACGCCTCGTCCTCCTTCACGAGGCTCTGGTGCAGCGTCTGAGCCTCCCTCAAGAACACCTGATTTTTCCATCTTGACGGAAAAGAAAGAGCATTCTATAATAACCATCACATCCTACCATGTAGCTCTTGCCTTTCATGACGTTCACCATCTTGGCCGTGGCCACATCCTTCACCGTTCCGTCGGGATTCTTCGTGTCCTTCACTGAAGCATTCAAGTTCGGGTACACCATTAGGGACTGCTCTCCCACAGGAACGCGGAAACCTTTCAGCACGTTCCGCTTCACAACCTTCATGTACTCCGTCACCATAGCCCGCTTCAGCGAGGGCTCGATGCTCGTGTTTTCATACGCTTCCAGACAAAGCTCATCAAAAGTCAGCGTACCATTCGGCACTGGGACAGCATACCAGTTGTGGGTTCCAATATTCGTTTTTTCTTTGGCATAATACTTAACCTTAGCCATAATACCTAACTCCAAATACATTGCCCGAGAGATGTCCATAGAGGGTGGTTTTGAGTTAGTGGGTAACCATAAAGTAATTAGTGGGTAACTCATAAATAGCCGAAATAATTACAGGAATTACTGGTTTTCGTTTTTTATCGTAAAACAGCACTGCTTATTCAGTGACGACTACATTCCGTCTCGTCTTCTCAAAGCTTTAGACCATGAGATAAAACTTTACTCTCTAAATGATCAATAGAACCAACCCCGCAATCAAAATCAACAGAACCGCCCCCGCAATCAACACAAAATTATAATTTGCCACATTGTCTCAACAATAGACCTAATTCAGAATTGAGTAGATGTTCGTCATGAAGAGTCCTTTGTTCAATTAAATCTCTTTGTGTACTCGTAATTTTTTTTCTTGCTTTTTCTTCTTCATTCATTCTATTGATCACCCTTTGATATATAAATGTCTTTATTCCACCTTTACCTATATTATACCGTTTAAAATCGATTTTACCTCCATCTGGAGATATTCTAAGGCCATAGTTCAAAGCCGTATCATCACGTTCTATGACAGCCCAAAAGAAGAAACGTGGAATTTTACAAAATAGAGCCCGATTGTTTGGCTTCTCGCAATAAATCTCATTATCTGTGTCTCGTAAAATATACCAATATATTTCTTTGTAAATATGCTCTGGAATGGGCAATAATAATGTATTATATAGTTCCCTATTAATTGGCATCATATATATCTGATTATATAGAGGAGGGACATCACCTCCATTTAGGAAAGCACGCCATTCTTCCAGTGCAATAATACATTTTGCTTTAAGTTTGGGATCGGCTATGTAGTCTTTGGTAGATAATAATATACGCCATAACACCGAAATGCAAAAATAATAGAGTTCTTCTTTATACGCAACTTTTGCGGTTTTCAATTGGTCTTTACAAAATGGATAGAATATATTATTTGCGAACCATGTTTCTCTTTTACTAAATTCCTGCTCTGCATATCTGCCCAATAAATATTCTTTTGGGCCATCTTGCATAGCCTTATTAGGATTAATGTTGTCACGCCAATAGTTTGAGCCATTGGATTTTTGGTATCTCCAGACAAATTTTGGAAGAATATGAGAAAGTTGTAGTTCACATTCTTTATTGGTTAAAGCGCAAATTCCAGTTTTTGTATTTCCCATTTTTCTATAGCGATGTTATCATCTTGTATAAATTTTAGCATATCCATTCCACCACATTTTTATATTTATTGTGGGGCTGTTATTCATCGTTCCTTTGGTTATGGTTTTGGTAACGCTCGCATTGTACAAATCGGAAATATGTTTCGATATAATCATTGTATATCTATGACTTTGATTGTACACATTACAATAGATTTCTTCGGAATTAAGAATCATATTATCAAAGTTTGTACTTGTAACTTCGAAACCTACAAATTTTCCTTTAGCAATATAGGGTTCAAAATGGGAGTTGAAAGCACCATCTCCTATTAAACCATTTACAAAATTCTCAAGAAACAACTTGTTGCAATCGTAATAATCTTTTGATGACATACCAAAATGAACTCTTGTTTTATTTTTATTGGCCAAGTTAACAGCATTTTTACGTTCTGCAAGTGCCATCTTTTTCTCTTCCGCTTCTGCCTGCCGAGTTTGTCTAAATTCTCTAACAGCATTTTCAAATTCAATACTATCCAACTCTATATTAATAGTGCCATCACTTGCCTTAGACAAAATAGTAACATCCCCATGTCTAACATACAATGACATGGGATAAGCATCGTCTGCATTATCAAAAGGCAAACTCCAAACAGAATAGACTTCTAATTTTTCATTACCGTATTCTTTGCATGTTCCATATTCTTTGATGATAGGAGGAACTACATCGCTAAAAGTTATTGTTAACGATGTCTCGTCCCAGTTCATGTGAAAATAGGGGGACAGTATGCTATCAAGCTGGGATTGTGCCCATTCCTTATCATACATCTCATGCCATTTCTCTATTGGTGATTTCGTTGTGCAAGAAAGACACGAAAAAAACAGACACACCAAAATGGGTAAGGTAAAACACCTATGCGATGAAATAGTATTGTTCCACATTCTTTTTGACATCATATTGAGCGCAAAGATACTACATTCTTTCCACATATTGCTCTCAATTTACAAAAATGTACAAAAATTTAGCTAAATTGAGCAATTCAAACCTTATATTATATGGTATCCCACGCTTACGCCAGCCCTTTATCAAAGGACTTCGATTCTTCTGTAGCTTGCTATATTATTGATTGTAGGGGGTATTCCATGAGTCAAGCTGGTGGGCGGTTATCATATAGTCTTTGTACCTGTTGTTTCTATATAATCGTATATCGTTTTAGTTCTATATTCTATTTTCAGTGATAGTTCAAACAGCTATTCACTATCTTCCTCTTAGAGAAGATGCGATTTATCCAGCAGGGGTATAGTATCTGACGAACTTTCAACTTATCCTCACTCGTAGTTTTGGGTCCCATCATCACCTCAATGCCATCTAACGCATGTCGTTTTAATGGCATATCAACGTAATTGGTACTTACTTTATGGTTTGACATCAAAAGAGTATTGAAAATGTCGACGGCACTAAACGTCTTGTTAACATCCTTGGAGTTAATGTATTCTGAGGCCCTAAGATTTGAGGGTAAAGCAAATAGCTTAAACCTACTTTCTCCTTGTTTTTCCCAGACATCTTTGCGTTTATATATACCTATCTCGTTGTGATTGATGTTTGTGTAGGCCCCCTCTTGTGTTACAGCATGCTTGATGTGTTCTTCATTATCTACCACATATTTGACATCATATAGCTTTGCTTGATTTAGGGGGAGAGCAAACACACAATCGTTTATTGTTGTGAACATTTCATGGAAAAAAGACTTGAAACGGTCACTGATTTGATAAGTCTGAAACATATCTTCATCTATGGATATACGGATTCCTTTTCCATTGTTAGCGTACTTTTGCCAAAGGTCTTGATTCTCCTCCTGGTTTCTGGTCCAGCAAGATACAAACGCATATCTACAGACTTTCATACCTAATGGTCCTGATCCATAAATCGTCTCTTCTTTATCATCAACGTGATCAAGACGATTGAATCGGATTGTCTTATTCTGCATTATTAATGCAAAAGTGTCGATAGTCGTATAATGATATATCTTCGCCATATATTGTTGCTTGAATAAAATACAAAAAGAAAACTTGGACGATTAACTATGTTTAAACATTCTGAGGTATTGGGATAACCGCTCTATATTAAACGAGTAAATGCCCCCACACTGAGCGGCGTAGACCATCTACTTTGTCATTGAATATTGTCGGAAAACAAAAATCTAAAGTGGACGTTCTTTGCTGTGCAAAGCGACCTAAGGTCGAGCGCAGTCTTATGTTCTATAGTCTTTTATCTGTCCATTGGCATACAATTTTTATTATACATGCTGCAAATTTAGTCAATCTTTAGCAAACAACCAAAGAAAAACGCTTAAATAAGATAGTTTAAGATGATATTGCATTGTGTTTTGGAATAAAATGGTTAATTTTGCAAGCATAATTTCAACTACAGCAGCATTATGAAAGATATATGAATAGAATTAATAATCTACAGACGCAATTCGCCACCCTGACCATCGGGGCCACAGCACGGCACATGGGCATCACCGCCACCGAGCTGCACAACCGCCTGAAGCGCCACGGACTGGTGCGCCGACTGCTGCTCGACTGCTACGACACGCTGCACACCGAGAGCATCGACGGCGTGGTGTGGAACGTGGAGGAAGCCCTGAAGAACTGGGACGCAAAGGAAGGAGGCGCGCGATGAGAGAACCTAATCCGCATCGATTTCCTAAATAATCGCTTTTTTCCCCATAAACGAAAAAAGTTTCCGAAATGTTTGGAGGTTCGGAATAATATGCCTATCTTTGCACCACGAAATCCCCCTCGGGTGGAAAATACCGAGGCCCGCCCGCCCCTAAAAAGGTGGGCTTATTTTTTTAACGGACTGAAGCAAACAAGATATGGACAAGCAGAAGGTTATTGTATATGTAGACGGCTTCAATTTCTAGATATTCTTGCTTGTTTATACCCGTTTATATACAATTATTAAAACATGAGCAATCTACTTCGCTTACATTTTCCGAGGCATTGGGGATAGCCTATCACCTTAAACGAGTAAATGCCCATGCCGAGCGGCGTGAACAATCTACTTCAGTTCTTGGTGATTGTTGTCTAATTCCCCAATTATCGAACAACAAGAATCAAAAGTGGACGTTCTTTGCTGTGCAAAGCGACCAAAGGTCGAGCGCAGTCTTATGTCCTATAGCCTTTTATCTGTCCATTGGCATACAGTATTTCGTTAAACTTGGTGCAAATTTAGTCAATCTTAGCAAACAACCAAAGAAAAATGCTTAAATAAGATAGTTTAAGATGATGACACGCTGCACACCGAAAGCATCGACGGCGTGGTGTGGAACGTGGAGCAGGCTCTGAAGAACTGGGACGCAAAGGAAGGAGGCCAGCGATGAGAGACCAGGTACTATGGCGCAAGGAGGGCCGCATCGTAGCCCTGCTGGCTAAGCGCCTCGACATCGACGTCGAGCGCGCACTCGACATCCTCTATAACTCGCGTACCTTTTTCCTGCTGTCTAACCCTGATAGCGGCTTGCTGCTACAGAGTGACGAATACATCCTCAACGACCTGCTTAGAGAGTTGGAAGTATAAAGAACCTTATCCGCAGCAGCAAAGCCCAAACAGAGTGACAACACCACCATAATTACCCAAAAGAAGTTAAAGTGTTGGTTTGAGTACTTTTATTTACTTTTCAATATCGGCAATGTCAATGCCTAAACTGTCGGCAATGGCCTCTGGAGAAAGGTTTGCTTGGCGGAGCAATGCGATAGACTTACGCAACTGGGCATCTTTCTGTTCCAGCTGCTCTTTCTGCTGGGCAATGGCATAGTCACGCTGAAGAATCTCGGCATCACGGTTCTTGATTTCCATGAAAATCTCGTCCTCCAAGTTCATCTGACGCCGGAACTCGTCGTCAGCGGCAGCACCCGTGAGGCGCAGCAATATGCGCTGCATCTCAGCATCATCGGGGTCGTAGAGCGAGTCATCGATGTTCAGCAGCTTGCTGTTGCCCTGATCCTGACGCGACTGGTCGAATACACTCAGCACCTGGTCGAGACGAGTGTTTACCTGTCCGCGCAGACGGGGTATCTGCACAATAATGCTCTCGTGTGTAAGACTGTCTACGAAGGGGTCTGGAATGCCACGGGTTACGACCTGGTCATTGTAGTCGAACACATCATGGCGCACATAGACTACAGGCTCCTCAATGTCGCCCACCTTGTGGCCAAGCAGATAGACCATCACCATCGGCAGGGCATACTGCTGCTTCGGACCAATAGTCATGTTCTTCGGGTCGTTGTACTGACGAGCCATATACTGGCGGAAACGCAGCAATTCCGTGTTGAGCCACGACTTTTGCAACTCAATGAGTATAAGCTTCTCCTCACCATTCTCACGGACAACGGCCCCGAAGTCAATGCGCTGCACGGCGATGCCTTCAACTTTCTGGTTGACGTACTCATGAGGGCGCATCTCCACGCTAACAATATCCTTCTTCAGCAGGGCTGAGAGAATAGTGCGGGCTATGCGCGCATCGTCCATGAGGTACTTGAACACTACATCGTATATCGGATTGGCTATCGTTATCATGTCATTATATCATTGAATATGAATTGAGCAAATGAAAATGTTGTACACGAAATGCACGGGACAAGATTACAATACAATATCAAGCAGGGGGGGATATGCTGTCGAAATAACGCTGCACGTCGGCCAACAGCCGACGGAAGGGAGCAGAGCCCATGTAACCCGTGTGTTTCTTGAGCATCACCTTGATGTCCTGACGTGAGTTCTCGTAGCACGACATCTCGTTACGCTTCTGGGTCGAGTGCGCCTGAGCCTGATAGATTTCGCCCTGGCGTTCCTGTTGCAGCATGCGGCACACCTTGCCCAAGATGGGAGCCACGACCACATCAAAAATGTGATGCCCCTGCATATATAAATAGGTGGTCTGTGGCGTCACCCCTAAAGCCTTGATTTCGTCCTTGAGCTTCAGGTAAGCGTCCTTGTTGCCGGGGAACTTGCGTTGCAGGTCGTGAAGCTTGGTCTGCACCTTTCGCCGTAGGTGCTGTAGCGAGGCCTCCGGATCCTGCATGGTAAAGCCGCCTGGCTCGGTGACGCGGTTGAAATCGGACAGCGAGAAGCGGGGGTAATTGCCTGTGCGGTAGGCCCACACCGACCAGACGAAGAGGGGGAAGCAAATCTCGGAGAACCGTCGGAAGTAGTCCTCGAAATCGAAGATGTGGTGGTCGTTGAGCGTCACAGCCACGCATACGTCGTGAAGCGACGACGCATAGCATTGGTAGTTCTCGATGGCATAGACGTATGTATGGAAGACGTAGGGGCTGGCAAGAACCTGCTTGGAGGTGGGAGTACTCCCTTGCAGCAGGAAGTCGTAGTCGGCATCGACGCAGGCAATCATGTCGGGGCCAACGTGCTCGCCGATGAAGTTCATCAGCACCGATTTCTTGCCTCGCAGCAGCTGCACCTTCGAGGGCAGCATCACCTCGAAGTAGCGTTGCTCGTTCTCGAAAGGCCCCAGCACCGTGCGCCAGAAGTAGATGTCGTCGTAGCTCTCGACGTAGGCTACTATCCTGCGCCGCGCCCGCTTCGACTTCATGGCGTTGGCCGCCTCGAAATACTGGCTGCTGATGTTGTCCTCTATCCTGCTTGCCATACGTTAAACGGTAATGTCCGATACTTCTGTTACGCAGCTGATCCAGCCGTTCATAATGACGGCGGGCGAATGGGTGGTCATAATGATTTGCACGTTGGGGTTCAGCTCGCGAACCAGGTCGATGAGCTGCTTCTGCCACTCTATATGGAGCGACACCTCCGGCTCGTCCATGAAGAGGATGTAGGGCAGGTCGTCCTCCACAAGCACGGTAAGCAGGATGATGAGCAGTTGCTTCTCGCCGCTCGACAGCTGGTAGGGCATGAGCATCTCGCCAATCTGCGTGAAGCGTATCTCGTTCTCCGTCCGGATAATGCGCTTCCCCGTCTCGGCGAACAGCTCGTCCAACATGTCCTGGAAGCGCTTCTTCTTCTGCGAGAGCTGTTGGGCAGCCTCGGCATTGCCCGCCTGCAGCTCGGCAATGATGCGGTTGCCTATGTTCACCTGATAGTCCAGGTACTTGCGTTGCAAGTTGTATAGCTGGACATCGAGAAGGGAGAATGGGTCTGAATAGGGGGCTTTGAGGGTTTCGGCCTGTAGCGGACTGTCCAGCGAGCGAATCATGTCATAGCGTAGCCACTTCGCGTCGGCTGGCTCCACCTCAAGACGCACGCCCTTGAGCATGTGCGAAGGAAACTCGCCGCCTGCCGACAGGCCCTTCACCACCTTGTTGAGTATCGTGCTCTTGCCTACCCCGTTGATGCCGCTCAGGATGTTCACGTGGCGGTCCAGTTCCCACACAATGTGCTTCTTGCCGCTCCAGAGCGAGTCTATCTCTATCTTCTTGATATAGTCTGCGTATTTCTGCATAGTTGTAAGTTTTCCGCAAAGATAGGAAATAAAAACGAATTCACTTCAATCGAGCCTTCCACACGGGCATTACCTCGCCGGCATGGGAGAAGTCGATAAGTGTGATGTCGAAGATGAGCGTGCTGTAGGCAGGAACACCCGTCTGCACAGTTGCGTTGTAGCCTAACTGATAGGGGATGTAGACGCGCCAACGGTCGCCACGGTGCATGTGGAGCAGGGCCGTGGTAAAGCCGTCGACAAGTGCCGAGGCCAAGAACTTGGCCGTCGACGTGGTGCCGATGCTATACTTGCCGAACACCGTGCCGTCGAATACATAACCCTCGGGGTGGGTTGTCGTGGGGATGAGCCGCCCCTGATAGCTCACGCGCACCGAGTCGGTGAACATGGGGGTTGAAAGCGGAGAACTGGTTGATGAAAGCTGCGTGCCGTCTGATGAATCCAGGACGACACTCCCCTCCTCTATTTTATGCACGTAGACATAGTCGGTCTGCTGGCCTTCCGTTGACGGGTCGAGCGAGTATTTCTTCAGCCGCGTCCAGCTGGCTCCGCCTCTGGTCAGCGAGTCTTGCAGCGATGCAAAGTACTGGTCGTTGCGCGCCTGCCAGTTGGCATACTCGTCATCATCCGACGCAGACTCCGAACAAGCTGTGAAAAGGAGGGGGAGGAGAAAGGCAAAAAGCCCACCCAGGCCCTCCCAAAGGGAGGGGTGTTTGGTTACATGATTACTTTGATAGTTCTTCATCCTTTTTATGGTAATTTAATTGAAGTCTCCCACACCCTTTTTCTTTCTCACACAGAGGCGCAGAGGTTTCGCAGAGGATTTTATCTTCTGCGTTAAAGGAGTTCTCTCTGCGAAACTCTGCGACTCTACGACTCTGCGCGAGAAAGAGGGGGCTGAGGCTTAGAGTTTCTTCAGCAGGCTGGTGATGCTCACCTTGTCCTCGATGATGCTGTTCAGCTCGCTGATCTTCACGCGCTCCTGTTCCATCGTGTCGCGGAAACGCAGGGTGACGCAGCCGTCCACAAGCGTGTCGTGGTCCACGGTGACGCAGTAAGGCGTGCCGATAGCATCCTGGCGGCGATAGCGCTTGCCGATGGAGTCCTTCTCATCGTACTGGCAGGTGAAGTGATACTTCAGGTCGTCGATAATCTCGCGGGCCTTCTCGGGCAGTCCGTCCTTCTTCACCAACGGCAGCACGGCCAGTTTCACGGGAGCCAAGGCAGCGGGCAGCTTCAGCACCGTGCGGGTCTCGCCATTCTCGAGTTTCTCCTCGTCGAAAGCGTGACACATAATAGAAAGGAACATGCGGTCGACACCGATAGAGGTCTCGATGACAAACGGCGTATAGCTCTCGTTGGTAGCTGGGTCGAAGTACTTAATGCTCTTGCCAGAGTACTTCTCATGCTGGCTCAGGTCGAAGTTAGTGCGGCTGTGGATGCCTTCCACCTCCTTGAAACCAAACGGCATGTGGAACTCGATGTCAGTAGCGGCGTTGGCATAGTGAGCCAGCTTGTCGTGGTCGTGGAAACGGTAGTTCTCTGCTCCGAAGCCTAAGTTCTGGTGCCACTTCATGCGCGTCTCCTTCCACTTGGCAAACCACTCCAATTCTGTGCCGGGCTTCACGAAGAACTGCATCTCCATCTGCTCAAACTCCCTCATGCGGAAGATGAACTGACGAGCCACAATCTCGTTGCGGAAGGCCTTGCCAATCTGGGCGATGCCGAAGGGAATCTTCATGCGGCCCGTCTTCTGCACGTTCAAGTAGTTCACGAAGATACCCTGAGCCGTCTCGGGGCGCAGATAGATTTTCATCGAGCCGTCGGCCGTCGAGCCCATTTCAGTAGAGAACATCAGGTTGAACTGGCGCACGTCGGTCCAGTTCTTGGTGCCGCTGATGGGGCATACAATCTCTTCGTCCAGGATAATCTGCTTCAGTTCCTCCAGATCGGGGCCTTGCATAGCAGCGGCATAGCGGGCGTGCAGGGCATCGCGCTTCTCCTTAATCTCTAATACGCGGGGCGAGGTGGCTAAGTACTGCTCCTCGTTGAAAGCCTCCTTGAAGCGCTTGCGGGCCTTCTCCACCTCTTTCAGGATCTTCTCGTCGTATTTTGCAATCTGGTCCTCAATGAGCACGTCGGCGCGATAGCGCTTCTTCGAGTCGCGGTTGTCTATGAGAGGGTCATTGAAAGCATCCACGTGTCCCGAGGCCTTCCAGATGGTGGGGTGCATGAAGATAGCCGAGTCGATACCCACGATGTTCTCGTGCAGCATTGTCATGGCCTTCCACCAGTACTGCTTAATGTTGTTCTTCAACTCCACGCCCATCTGACCATAGTCGTAGACGGCGCCCAGACCATCGTAAATCTCACTCGAAGGGAACACAAATCCGTACTCCTTGCAGTGGCTTACGATTTTTTTAAATACATCTTCTTGTGCCATAATTCTATTAATAAATTTGCAAATTTGGCTGCAAAGGTAACAATTAATTATGAAAACACATCGTGATTTACAAAAATTTACTATTATGTGATGATGAAAAAAAGGCGTTTTTTTGAAAAATCACACCCTGATGCATCATTCATCACAGTGTGATTAGTGATTCATCAGGGTGTGATGAATGATTCATCAAGGTGTAAGGAATGTTTCGTCAGGGTGTGACGGAACGTTTCGACTGGGTGCAATGAAACGTTAGTCATTTCGCAAATTTCCATAAAAAATATTGAAAAATGGCTCCAACCGTCACCTTTCGACTTATCTATCTTATTTACAAGCATCTAAGGGGTGATGGTTGATACCCTTAACCATCACCCTACCGTCACCCTACCATCATTTTGCGTAAATATCTTGACATTCATCTCAAAGCAGAAGAGCTATCCAGACGTAACTTGCACATCGCATGCTCCGTGCAATAGAATAGTTTTCTTAGAGGAAACTGGTGGTATACATATTGTATACCGATAGGTAATCAATATGTAAACCGATGGTTTACTCTTTCATTTCATTTTGTAACCATTTAATAATAAGTAGATTATTGCATGTAAGGTTGGAAGAAAAAGGCCATCCACCTTTCTCTCGCGACGGAGAGGTGACGGTAGGGTGATGGTTAAAAGTATCAACCATCACCCTCTAAACATCTTATCTACAACATATTAGCATGAAAGGTGACGGTTAGAGCCATTTTTCAAGATTATTTTCAAAAAATGAATTCTGACATGCACATAAAAATCAGAAATCGCATGACTACCAATCCCGCTTTTAATTCAATCATATACCTTTTAAGCGCGAGCCCGGTAGGAACGATATCCGTAGGCGATGATGAAGAGGAAGCAGATGAAGGGCAGGACAAACGAGACGTTGACGGCTGGATGGCCCAGAATGGTCTGCTGGTCGATAATGGCACCCTGCAACGGCGGCATGAGAGCACCACCCACGATGGCCATTACCAGGAATGCTGCTCCCAGGGTGGAATCCTGCGGGTCGACATCCTCCAAGGCAATGCCGTAGATGGTGGGGAACATCAGCGACATAAAGAAACTAATGCCTACCAGACAGTACAATCCCATGATGCCGACAATAGAGATGGCTCCTATGCAGCAGAGGACCGCACCGCAACCGAAGATGGCCAGCAGGCGGCGGCTGTTGACATACTTCATCAGCAGGGTGGAGATGAAACGGCTGCACAGGAAGAGCGACATGGCGGCTATGTTATAGGTCTGGGCCGTGGCCTTATTGATGCCAAGGTTGTCGGCATACTGGATGATGAACGTCCACGTCATAATCTGGGCAGCCACGTAGAACATCTGGGTCAGCACGCCCTCACGGTAGATGGTGTTGTGCCAGAGGTTGCTGAGCGTCTGACGGGTGGAATGGGCAAAACCTTGCTCTTTCAAATCCTCGCTCTGAGTATGGGGCATCCTGGTGAGCGCGATGACAATGAACATAAACACCACGACAAGACCGATAGTGACGTAGGGGTTGCGGATGACCTCCAAGTCGTGTACACGGATGTTGGCTTTCTCAGCTTCGGAGAGCGTACCGAAGATAATCTGTCCGGCTGCGTCGCGACGGTCGCTCCACAGCTGAGGCAGCACGATGAGCGAGGCCACGCTCATGCCGCAGAGCGAACCCATCGGATTGAAAGCCTGCGCCATGTTCAGTCGGCGCGTGCTGGTTTCCTTCGAACCCAACGAGAGGATGAACGGATTGGCCGTGGTCTCCAAGAATGCGAGGCCGAACGTCAGGATGTAGAGCGACAGGCAGAAGAACGTGAAGCTCTGCTGTGCTGCTGCAGGGATGAAGAGGAAGGCTCCCGTGGCATAGAGTGCCAGGCCGAGCAGGATGCCGCTCTTGTAGCTGTAGCGGCGGATGAACAGGGCTGCAGGGATGGCCATCGTGGCATAGCCGCCATAGAAAGCAAATTGCACCATCGAAGCCTTGGAGGCCGATAGCTCCATCAGCGTCTGGAAGGCCGCCACCATGGGGTTGGTGATGTCGTTGGCAAAGCCCCACAACGCGAATAACGTCGTAACGAGGATGAAGGTTACTAAATATTTCTTCTCAATCATGGGAGTTAATAGTGAAGAGTGAAGAGTGAAGAGTGAAGAATCTTCGAGTGAAGAGTGAAGAGTGAAGAGTGAAGAGTGAAGAGTGACTGTTATGAGTTGGCCCAGGTGACGCGCTGCTGGTTGCCAATGATGTCCTTCACCTCCTGCACTAACTGCCAGTCGGGTTCCTCGTTGGCCCACTCGATGTTGCGGCGCACGTTGGCGGGATTGGCCGACGAGAACAGCGTCGAGGCAATGCGTGGATTGCTGACGGAGTACTGCACGGCCAGTTTCTCAATGGGATAACCTTTGGCCTGGCAATGGGCGGCGGCACGCTCGCAAACTTCGATGAGCGGTTTCGGAGCCGGATGCCATGCTGGAACACCACGCTGGCTCAGCAGCCCCATCGACAGCGGCGAGGCGTTGATAATACCCACGCCATGCTGTTCGAAGAAGTCGAGGTAGTCGACTAAGGCATCGTCGTTCAGCGTGTAGTGGCAGAAGTTCAGGATGCTCTCCACTCTCCTCGCTCCATTCTCTGTTGAAGGGGATTTGAAATCCCCGACACTCTTCTCAAACTGTTCTATGACCCATTTCAGGTTGTCCAACTGCAGGTCGGTGATACCTACATGGCCCACAATGCCCTTGTCGCGCAGTTTGAAGAGAGCGGGCAGCGTCTCGTCGACCACCTTTTGCAGTCCGCCCGGCAAGGCAGCCTGAAACTCGATGTCGTGAACGTTGATCAGGTCGATGTGGTCGATGCCTAAGCGCTCCATACTCTCATAGACGCTGTCGGTGACGCGCTTGGCCGAGTAGTCCCACGTGTTCTTGCCATCTTTCCCGTAACGTCCCACCTTAGTACTCAGGTAGTACTTGTCGCGTGGAATGTTGCGCAGGGCCTTGCCTAATACGGTCTCAGCCTTGTAGTGACCGTAGTAGGGGCTCACGTCGATAAAGTTGATACCTCCTTCGATAGCCGTCTCAACGGCCTCAAAGCTCTCTTTCTCGTTGGTCTCGCGAAAGACACTGCCCAGCGACGATGCGCCGAAGCTCAGATGGGAAATTTTCATTCCCGTTTTTCCTAATTCTGTATATCTCATGGGGTAATGGGTGTTAGAATAATACGATGCCGCCGTTGGGCTGCATGGTGATTTTGCTGAATCCTTTCTTGTCGGCCTTCAGGGGGAGCATCTGCACGCCGACAACGTTCTTGCGCTTGTCGGTCTGGTCGGTAAACTGTGTCTTGACGTTGAACTGCGAGAGGTCGAGCGTCAGACTGAGCGGTTCCTTCTGGGCATTGAGACCTGCCACATACCACTGCGTGCCGTGACGGCGGGCCAGTACCACATACTTACCGGGGTAGCCGTCGATGAAGCGTGTCTCGTCCCAGGTGGTGGGAATACCTTTCAGGAAGTCAAGTTCCACCTGTGGCAGTTCGTCGAGGTTGTTGGGCTGCATGGCAATACATTGCACGGCGGTCTGGTTGGTAAAGGCGGTAGCAATCTCGAAGAGGTCGGTGGTCTTGCGGGTGTGACGGCTCTTGTTGTCGGGCGACAGGTACTTGTTCATGATGACGCCGCCCCAGTCCATCGTACCCACGGCATTGCGGCAGAAGGGGTGCAAGGTCAGTTCGAATGGCTCCTGAATGGCCGCATGCTCGCCGAAGAACACGTTCTCCGAGGCCAGCACGGCCTCTGATGCGACGTAGTTGGGGTACATGCGCTCCCAGCCCCGGGGGATGGTGCAGCCGTGGAACACACAGGCAATGCCGTAGCGGTTGGCATCATAAAGAATATCCTCATAGAGTTTCATCGTCTCCTGCTTGTCGCCGGCGAAAAAGTCCACCTTGATACCCTTCACGCCAATGGACTTCATCCACGCCATCTCGCGGTCGCGGGCCATCGGAGTGTCCATACAGTTGCGGGGGGTCTGCGGGGCATCGTTCCAGTGACCGTTGGAGTTATACCACAGCAGGAGCGACACTCCTTTAGACTGAGCGTACTTCGACAACTCGGCAATGCGCTCACGGCCGATGTTCTGGTCCCACCAGTTATCCACAAGGCAGTATTCATAGCCCATAGCAGCAGCAAGGTCGATGAACTTCACCTGATCGTCGTAGTTGATGCTGTTGTCCTGCCAGATAAGCCACGACCAGGTGTAGCGTCCACCTTTGTATTCTATACTCGGTTCGTAGAGTGGCTCCACCACGTCGTAGGCTATCGTGGTCTCGACGATGGGCTTCAGCGAGGCTCCTACGGTGATGGTGCGCCAAGGGGTCACGCCGGGCAGCGGAATCGAAGCCGTGACCGAGCCAAAGCCGTTGTTCTCGCCAACCTGTGGGTAGGCAATGGTATAAGCCCCGTCCTTATAGTCGTTCAAGTGGCTTCCACAATACAGACTATTGACACCCGTCTCGCTGACCAGCACCCAAAGACTCTCCCCCAACCCATCACTTTGTCTGTTGTAGGGGATTTCAAATCCCCTACCTACCTTGAACAGGCAGGGGAACGTATAGCCCTGGCCGTACTGCGAACGCACATTCATCGGAGCGTCGGCCTTGTACTCCTCTTCATAACTGGGCTTGGTACGCTCCCACCCCTTCATGGGGTCTATCTGCGGTGTGAGGAACGTGGTGGTCGTCTCGGGCATACGGAATGCGGTGGCTTCCTTGGTGATGATAGCGCACTTGGGATTATCATCCTTCTGGCGGGGAATCTCATAGCGGAAGGCGATGTTATTATCCGACACGTTGAAGACCACCGCCATCTTCTGCCCCTTAGCGTTCTCGAAACTGAGCCTCAGCTGGCTGGCCTCATAGCGTATATGTTTCTGCTTGGCCTGCCATAAGTCGTAGCTTTTGCTGATGCGCTCCGTCTGTTCGCCTTTGATGGAAAGTCCCGTCGTGAAGTCGCCCATGTCGGCCATGAAACCCAGTTGCGAGGGCAGCAACACCTGCTGGCCGTCGAGCTGCACGCTGTAGGTGGCGCGTCCGCCTTCATCGCTGATGGTTACTACGAGCTGACCGTTGGGCGAACCAACCTTTGCCTCGCGGGCCACGAGCAACTGCGGCAGCAAGGCAAGTAAAGAAATAAGAAGATTACGTTTTGTCATTGTCTTTTTAGGCTTTTAGTATCAATTAGGTTACAAAATTACAAATTATCGCAGTACCATCGGTATGTTTGTGTAAAATATTAAGTTATTTTTGTGTAATTCAAAGATTATTTGTAAGTTTGCATGCTGAAAACCGAATTATTCTCTAAAAACCAGCATCAAGCGATGACACAAGAAAGAGCAAGAGTAAAAAGTTTTTTACGGCAATCACTAACCCTGTTGATGCTACTGTTCGTGGCAGGTATGCAGGGACAGACGGCAAGGAAGTTTACACTCAACCTGACCGATGACGGCAAAGCACAGATGGTGTGCTACCTGCCGCTACAACCTTCGGGCAGGGCTATTGTAGGCGTGCCCGGCGGCGGCTACTCAATGCTGTCGAACGACCATGAGGGCTACTTGGCCCATGAGTGGATGAACCAGCGAGGCATTGCCTACTTCGTAGTGAACTACCGCCTGCCCGACGGCGACCGCACCAAGCCCATTGGCGACGTGGAGAAGGGCATCCGCATCGTCCGCGACTCGGCCCAGGCATGGGGCATCAACCCTCACGACGTGGGCATCATGGGATTCTCGGCTGGTGGACACCTCTCGTCGGTCATCTCCACCCACTCCGACTTCGACGTGCGCCCCGACTTTACCATCCTTTTCTATCCCGTCATCTCGATGGACGAGCGTGTGTCTCATAAGTGGTCGTGCCGCAACTTCCTTGGCGAACAGGGACAGAAGGACGCTGCCCTGGTGCATGACTTCTCTACGCAAAACGCCGTGCGACGCCACCTCACGCCTCCCGCCTGCATCATCATGGCCAGCGACGACCGCCTCGTGCCGCCCGTAACCAACGGCGTGCAGTACTATTCGGCCATGCGCAATGCCGGCAACGAGTGCGCCATGTTTATCTATCCCACAGGCGACCACGGCTTTGGCTTCGGCCCCTGGTTCAAATACCACGACCGCATGCTGGCCGACCTTGGTGCCTGGCTCGATGCCCGCCCCGCTCCCAAGCCCGATGCCATCCGTGTGGCCTGCATCGGCAACAGCATCACCGACGGCCACGGTATCGACATGGCTCCGGCCTACGGCTATCCCGCCGAGTTGCAGAAACGGTTAGGCGACCAGTACTGGGTGAAGAACTTTGGTGTCAGCGCCCGCACGATGCTCAACAAGGGCGACCATCCTTACATGAACGAGATGGCCTGGCGCGATGCCCTGGCTTTTCTGCATCACGATGGACAGCAGTCTGCTCCCGACGTGGTCATCATCAAGCTCGGCACCAACGACTCGAAGCCCGAGAACTGGAAGCATGGCGATGAGTTCAGACAAGACTTGGAGCAGATGATTCTCACCCTGCGTCCCGACCTGGCGCAGCCCGCTGCCAAGAAGCGCGGGAGGGTCGTCCGCAAGCAGCCGAAGCCCGAGGGTTCTCCACAGATCTTCCTCTGCACGCCCATCCCGGCCTTCAAGTCAACATGGAACATCAACGACGAGGTGATTGTCAACAACATCATTCCCATCCAGCAGGAGGTGGCCCGTAAGTACGGCCTGCATATCATTGACCTGCACACCCTCTATGCAAATGACGGCGACAAGATGCTCAGCGACGGCATACACCCCGACGGCAAGGGTGCCGTAAGACTGGCCGAAATCATCGCTGCCGAGGTGATGAGTAACAAATAGATAAAGATTGAATATGAGCAGTCAGACTACCAGCGAACAGCAACGCATAGAGCAACTGCGTCGCGAACTCAATGAGCATAACTACCGTTACTATGTGCTCAACCAGCCCACTATAGGCGATCAGGATTTCGACTTCCTGATGCATGAACTACAGGACTTGGAGGCACGTCATCCAGAGATGGCCGACCCCACTTCGCCTACGCAGCGAGTGGGCAGCGACATCCAGACGGAGTTCCGTCAGGTGGCGCATAAGTATCCTATGCTCTCGCTGTCCAATACCTATAGCGAGGCAGATGTGCGACAGTGGTTCGAGAGTGTGCAGAAGGGGCTGGGCGGCGAACCGTTTGAGGTGTGCTGCGAGATGAAGTACGACGGTCTTTCCATCTCACTTACCTACGAGAATGGCCGGTTGGTGCAGGCCGTGACCCGTGGCGACGGCGTGCAGGGCGACGACGTGACGCAGAATGTGAAGACAATCAGGAGTATTCCGCTGATTTTGGAGAAGAGAGAGGATAGTGTAGGGAATTATCCTTCCTCTTTCGAGATTAGAGGTGAGATCCTCATGCCCTGGGCTTCGTTTGAGCGGTTGAACGCTGAGCGTGAGGCCGCCGAGGAACCGCTCTTCGCCAACCCGCGCAATGCGGCCAGCGGTACGCTGAAGAGTCTTGACTCGCGCGTCGTGGCAAATAGAGGTCTTGATGCCTACCTATATTATTTATTAGGTGAGGATTTGCCAGCCGACGGGCACTATGAGAACCTGGAAGCAGCCCGTTCGTGGGGATTCAAGATCAGCCAGGGCATGAAGAAGGTGGGCACAGTAGAGGAGATTCTCGACTACATCAATTACTGGGACACGGAGCGCAAGAACCTTCCTGTGGCTACCGACGGCATCGTACTCAAGGTGAACTCACAGCGGCAACAGAGGGTGCTGGGCTTCACGGCCAAGAGTCCTCGCTGGGCCATTGCCTATAAGTTCAAGGCCGAGCGAGCTTGTACCCGTCTGTTGGAGGTGACCTATCAGGTGGGACGCACGGGAGCCGTGACGCCCGTGGCCAATATGGAGCCTGTGCAGTTGGCTGGTACTACGGTGAAGCGTGCCACGCTGAACAATGAGGACTTCATCCGTTCGTTCGACCTGCATATCGGCGATATGGTCTATGTGGAGAAAGGAGGCGAGATAATCCCGAAGATTGTGGGGGTCAACATTGACGAGCGTCCCATCATCGCCCAGCGCGTGGAGTTCATCAAGCATTGTCCTGAGTGTGGCACGCCATTGGTAAAGTATGCTGGTGAGGCCGCCTGGTACTGCCCTAACGATGCCACTTGTGGGCCGCAGATTAAGGGGCGCATCGAGCATTTCATTGCCCGCAAGGCCATGAACATCGATTCGTTAGGACCCGAGACGGTCGATGAGTACTATCGCCGGGGAATCATCCACAACGTGGCCGACCTCTACGAGATAGAAGTGCAGCAGATTAACGGCGACGGTAGCCGCACCAAGTCGGCTCAGAAGATTGTCAACGGCATTCAGAAGTCGAAAGAAGTGCCCTTCGAGCGTGTGGTCTTCGCCTTGGGCATCCGTTTCGTGGGCGAGACTTCTGCCCGTCTTCTGGCCCGTCATTTCAAGACCATGGACGCGCTCATGGCCGCTGGACTCCAGGAATTGCAGGAGGTTGAGGGGATTGGTGAGGTAATGGCGAAGAGCATTATAGGCTATTTCCATAACGAGCAGAACCGCACGATAGTAGAACGCCTGCGCAGCTACGGCCTGCAGTTTGCGCTCTCGGCCGAACAGACAGCAGCCGCCAGCGACAAGCTTGCGGGACAGTCGATAGTCATCAGCGGCGTTTTTGCCCGTCACTCGCGCGACGAGTACAAACTGATCATCGAGCAGAATGGCGGCAAGAACGTGGGCAGCATCAGCGGAAAGACCTCTTTCATTCTGGCGGGCGACAACATGGGGCCATCAAAGCTTCTGAAAGCCGAGAAGCTTGGCATTAAGATTGTCAGTGAAGAGGAGTTCCTTCAAATGATAGAATCATGAACAATCCAAATTCAGTCGTTTTTATAAATAAGTATGAATGTAATTGTATCACATGAAATCGCCGAGGTATGCCCCGTATTTGTTGGGGCATGCGTCGACGCACAGGTAGAGAACACGGCGTATTGTGAGGAACTCTGGGACGAGATTCATCAGATAGAAGAGCGTTTCCGACGCGAACTGACCACTGAGAGCCTGAAAGAGTTGACGAGCATTGCTGCTACGCGCGCTATATATAAAAAATGTGGAAAAGATCCTTCGCGTTATCGTCCTGCATCCGAAGCATTGATTCGTCGGGTGTTGCAGGGCAAAGAACTCTATCAGATTGACACGCTGGTCGACCTGATTAACCTGGCCTCGATGGTCTACGGATATAGTATAGGTGGCTTCGATGCCTCCAAGTTCGTGGGCGACACCCTGACGCTGGGCATAGGGCGTGAAGGAGAACCATACGAAGGTATTGGCCGGGGCATGCTGAACATTGCCGGCCTGCCTGTCTACCGCGATGCCGTGGGCGGGGTGGGAACGCCGACGAGCGATAATGAGCGCACGAAGATAACCATGTCAACCCGTCATCTCGTGGTTCTTATCAATGGCTATGATGGCAATGAAAACCGGGTCGTGGAAAATGCGCGTTTCATTCAAGACTTGCTGCGCCGCTATACACGGAGTGATGGCGGTACGCTGACTATTTTCTTTTAAATATTCAAATAAAAAGAAAAATATAATTTTTTTTTGAAGTATTTTGTGCCTGTTTGAAATATTTTTTTTACCTTTGCATGCCGTTATACTTCAGAAAACACTATTAAAAGTAATAATTTCGATATTTATGAAGAAAAAAATCTTGATTCTTGATGACAAAGAGACAATTGCAAAGGTTCTCTCTATTTATCTGATGAGTGACTATGATGTGCAGTGGCTGCCAGACGGCTTGCAGGGTGTCAAGTGGCTACAGGCAGGCAACACGCCTGATTTGATTATTTCAGACATCCGCATGCCGGGCATGCGTGGTGATGACTTCCTGGAATGGATCAAGCAGAACGAACTGTTCCGTCATATACCCGTCATTATGCTTTCCAGTGAAGACTCCACCAGCGAGCGCATACGCCTGCTGGAAATTGGTGCAGAGGATTACATCGTAAAACCGTTTAACCCCATGGAGTTGAAAATCAGAGTAAAGAAAATTCTGCCGAACTAAACACGAGAAGAAATGATAGGTGTCATCTATTTAGGCAAGAATCCTCATACAGAAGAACGCTTAAAATATTTGCCTGGCAGGCAGGTTCTTTTGACAAAGAACTACAAGGAAGCTGCTGCTTGTTGCGACTCTCAGGTGCGCAACAAGCATTTCATTGTGTTCTATGAAAAGGGCGTACAGACGGAAGACGTGACGGCTATCACCTACTTACGCAAGAACTGCAAGAACATTTACATCATACTGCTCACTGCTCACCTGCCAGAGGAAGAGCGGAAGGTATATCAGAAATGCGGCATTAACGATACGCTGGATCAGAATGCGTCGGTCACTGAGCTTAACAAGAAATTGCAGTTCATCAACGACCGCGAGAATCAGCTCTTTGACACCGAGGTGTCTAAGAAGAGGATTCTGCGATTCAAGATTCCTATGTGGAAACGCCTGTTCGACATCGTCTTTGCCACGCTGGGCCTTATTGTCTTGTCGCCTGTAATGCTGATTACTGCCATCGCTATCAAGCTGGAAAGCAAAGGGCCTGTGCTGTTCAAGTCGAAGCGTGTGGGAACCAACTATAAGGTGTTCGACTTCCTGAAGTTCCGTTCCATGTACGCCGATGCAGAAAAGAAACTGAAGGAACTTAGCAAGAGCGGAAACCAGTATGCCGAGCATGACGAAACGCCTGCCCCGAAGACCGTCATCACGTCGCCTTTAGGTGATGAGGCCGAGCAGGAAATGTTCGACATGGGTATGGAGTCGGAGATGATGATTAGCGACGAGGAGGTGATGCTCGTGGGCGACGACTTTGTGGTTGCCGAGAGTGATTTCAACAAAAAGAAGGAAGATGAAATCAATAATGCATTCGTGAAGATTGAAAATGACCCGCGTGTTACCAAGGTGGGACGTTTCATCCGCAAGTACAGCATTGACGAATTGCCCCAACTCATCAATATCCTGAAAGGCGACATGTCGATTGTGGGCAACCGCCCCTTGCCGCTCTACGAGGCCGAGAAGCTCACCGCCGATTCAAGCATCGACCGCTTCATGGCTCCTGCTGGTCTCACAGGTCTTTGGCAAGTGGAAGAGCGTGGAAAGGGCGGCACGATGTCGGCCGACGAGCGTAAGCAGCTTGATATACTCTATGGACAGACATATAATTTCATGCTTGATATGAAGATTATCTTCCGTACATTCTTCCACTTTGTGCAGAAAGATAATGTTTGATATTGTTGATGAAAATGAATCATGGACGCTTATAAGAAAATAGTCATTGTTGCAGCTTTTGGCTTGTATTGTGTAGGAGCCTCTGCTCAGGAGGCCAACGACGAGAGCGGCATTATTGCCGGCTTCTTTGATACAAGTAGTGAGAAGTCCATCAACTTCTCACACTTCCATCTGCCGCCTCTGGCCGTGCTATTAGAGAATGCCAAGCAGAATCCGACTATTTTGCAACTGGCGAAACAGCAGGAAATAGCACAGGCCGATGTGGTGAAGCAAAAGAAGCATATCTTCTCATACATTCAGGGGCATGCCAGCTACAGCTACGGCAAGACCGACATGTGGGGCAATGGCTCGTCGTCCTATAGTCCGATGATTTACCAGTTCCAGGGTTCTGAACAGGCCTATTGGAATGTGGGTGTCAACCTTAGTGTGCCTTTGGAAGACCTGCTCGACCTTTCCCATTCGGTAAAGCGCAAACGCCTGTTGGTGGAAGACGCACAGCTGAGAAAGGACATGGCTTTCGACCAACTGAAGCAGGAGATAGCCATCCTCTATGTACGTATCACCAATAACCTCACGGCTCTGAAGACGGCTGGCGAGAATGCAGCCATCTATCAGGGAGCCAGTGCCCTGAATGAGATAGAGTTCCATCATGGCAACATGGAGATTGGCGACTTTGCCTATACGGGATTGCGTGGCCAGTCGGCTGTCAATAATTATCAGTCGCTGCTGACAACGATTACTACCGACATCCTTACCTTGGAGATTCTTACCCATACGCCCATCATTACGAACACGACCACCGAAATAACGCTTGACAGCAGCGTTGAAAAGTCGGAAAAGGAAATTGCCCGTGAGAACAAGGCTATTGAGAAGCGTATCAAGGAGCAGGCCGAGAAGGACCTGAAGGAAGAGGCCGCCGAGAAGAAGAAGGAAGAGGCTGAGAAGAAAAAAGAAGAGGCTGAGAAGAAGAAGCAGGAGGCTGCTGAACAGAAGCAGGCCAAGAAAGCCAAGAAGAAAAAGTAATGGTCTAACCGTTAATAGTCAATCACATGGATATTTTCAGATATATAGTCAGATTTCTGTACAAGATTCGTTGGTATTTAGTTATTCTGCCAACGATTTCACTTGTCCTTGCGTGGTTCCTCACTCGCAACCTGGAACGGGTATATTCTGCCGACACCACTATATATACGGGTATGATTACAGGCTACAACATTGAGGGAGGTGCTGGTTCGTTTGCAGGTAACGCACAGACCAACATCTTCAACCTGTTGCACATCATTACCACCGATGCCACTATTCATGAGGTTTCGCTCCGGCTCTTCGCCCGTTGCATGATGTATGGCGACCACAAGCGTAACAACAACTATATTACTGCAGAGCATTTTAACCAGCTCTACAGTTCGGTGCCTACTGATGTGAAGAACCTCATCAATCCTAATAGTGAGGAAGACACTTACAGGAAGTTGAAGGGCTATGAGAAGGGATTCAGCACCAACTACCTTTTCGGCATTCTGAACGGTCATCCCTATTTCGGTATCGACAATATCATTTCCAAGCTGAAAGCCCAACAGATTGGTTCGACCGACATTATTCATATTGAGTATTCGGCCAATGACCCGGGAATCTGTTTCAACACGCTCGACATTCTGAATAAGGTCTTTGCCCAGCAGTATCAGCAGCTGCGCTATGGTGAGACGCATAATGTCATCAAGTTCTTTGAGCGAGAGGTGAAGAAACTGCATAACATCCTGAAAGATGCCGAAGACGACCTGATTCTCTATAACTCAAAGAAAGGTATCATTAACTATGGTGAGCAGACCAAGCAGCTCACGGTGCTCGAGATGCAGCAGCAGAACGCCATGCATGAGTTTGAGAAAAATGAAATGACCACCAGAGCCTTGCTGGACTATCTGGAGCGGCAGATGGGCGACCGTGCCGAAGTGCTTCGTTCCAATCAGGAGTTTACTAATATCGTGGTCGAAATATCGCGATTGCAGTCACGCATAGCCAACCTGCGCCTGATGAATAGCGAGAATGGCGGCAACAACTACGAAGCCCAGCAGGAGCTGGCCAAGGCCCAGCAGAAATTAGATGCGGCTACTAAGCGGGTACAGGAGCTTACAGGCACCATTGAGGCCAACAGTTACGTACCCAAGACCAGCCTGAAGGCCAATGATCTGAGTGGGAAGTGGCTGGAACAGATGCTCCTCTTGGAGAAGACCAAGGCAGAGCGTTTAGCCCAGGACTTGATGAAGCAGCGTCTTGACGCACAGTACAAGACCTATTCGCCTATTGGTGCCACGCTTGACAGAAAGACGCGCCATATCTCGTTTATTGAGGGTAACTATATGTCGATGATGAGTTCTTTGAATAGTGCCCGTCTTCGTCAGAAGAACCTGCAGATGACCACCGCCACGCTGCGTGTGCTCAATCCGCCTATTTTCCCGTTGAATGCCCAGCCTACCAATCGCATGATGTATCTACTGGGAGCATTTATGGCTACGTTTGTCCTCACCTCGTTGTGGTTCCTGACCATCGAGATGCTCGACCGTACCCTGCGCGACCGTATGCGCTCGGAGCGAATCACCAAGATACCCGTCCTGGGCTGCTACCCTCGCGAGAGCACTTTGCGTTACCGCCGGTTCAACAAGACCATCAGCGACATGGCTCTTCGCCAGCTCAGCAAAGCTCTTCTTCCCTATTTCAAGGAAGGCCAGCAGAACGTGCTCAACCTTATCTCGACCGATGCGGGCAACGGCAAGTCGTATATTGCACAGGAACTGGAGAACTACTGGACGTCTATTGGCCTGCGTGTTCGCCGTCTGACTTACGACGAAGACTTCCTGGCAGAAGACAGCCACTATATCCTTGCCAAAGATATCAAGGACTTGTGTGTTGACATTCAGCCCGACGAGATAGCCATTGTAGAATACCCCAACTTGGATGACAACACGATAGCCACCTCTCTGCTTAATTCGGGTACCATCAATCTGATGGTGACAAGGGCCAACCGCACTTGGAAGGATGTTGACCAGAAGGCACTAAAGGAACTACAGGCACGTCTTTCAGATCAGAACACCCTGTTCATGTACCTGACTGAGGCCAGTCGCTATGCCGTTGAGGAGTTCGTGGGACAGTTGCCGCCTTATACCCGTTTCAACAATTTCGTATATCGCATTTCGCAGTTGGGACTCACGGCAACGGAGAATAGTCACGCTAAATAGTCGTGCAGATGAGTTGGAGCGGGTTTAGCAGCAATTCAAGCAATCCTTATGCAGGAGGAGGAAGAGTCTACGTCTTCCTTCTTCTCTTTTTGCTTTCCCTGTATGTCTATACCTCTCAGGGTGTCATCGGCATGGCTGCTGTGCTGGCCATTCTGCCAGTTATGGCGTTGTTTTTTGCCGTGACGCTCACCAACCAGATGCTTACGTTCTGGGCGTTGTTTGTCATCAACTATTTCGTCTTCTTCCTCGGTCGCATGGGCTGGCTACCCATACCCGCCTCGCTGCCCAACGAGGCATTGGAGATGCTGTTGCTGGTCTTAGGCATTCTTAATGCCGAAATCATGCGTTTCGAGAAGGTGGCCAACCTCATGGGAATAGCTCTCTGCATCTGGTGTGCCTATTGTACGCTTGAAGTCCTGAACAATTCCTGTTCGCTGGGGTTGAATGTGGGTGTGTGGTACACGGGGTTTCGCCTGATTGCCCAGCAGTTGTTCTATGCCTTCCTGGTCTGTTCGCTCTATATCGACACGCCGGAGAAGCTCATGAAGTATCTGCGCCTATGGGCAGCCTTGGCTTTGTTTGCCTCGTTCTGGTGCTGGAAACAACAGAACATCGGATTTAACGGTCCGGAGCAGCAATTCATGATAGTTGCGGCCCGTACCCACATCGTCAATGGTATCACGCGCTATTTCTCCATCTTCAGCGAGGCAGCCAGCTGCGGCATCAACATGGCTGCCTCGGCCGTCATGTTCTTTATCATCGCACTTACGAGTAAGGTGAAGCGCGACAAAATCTACTTCTTAATAACGGCCTTGGCCTGTACAAAGACCATGTTTGCCTCCGGCACCCGTACTGCTCTCTTCTGTCTGATAGCAGGCTTTATGGTGTATGTTGTCTTGTCGAAGTCGGTAAAGCTCGGAACGGCCATCGTTATCAGCGGCCTGCTCTTTGTCGGTTTTATGAAGTACACCACGATTGGCAACGGAAACAATGAGATTCGCCGCATGCGTTCCGCTTTCAATCCCGAAGATGCCTCGTCCAACGTGCGAAAGATGAATCAGGCCGTCATGGCTAAATACCTGAAGGATGCCCCGTGGGGCATTGGTATCGGTGTCGACTATACCAACGTGCCTTCTAACAATAAGTTCCGCACACTTGCCACCATACCGCCCGACTCGGAATATGTCTACATCTGGGTGCATACCGGGCCTATTGGCATTACCGTATTCCTAATCACTACCGCAATGATGTGGTTAGGTGCATTCTGGGTGGTCTTTACCCGATTGAAAAACCGCTCGTACTTAGGTATAGGGGCGGGCTTTTGTGCGGCTTTCGTTGCCATGCAGTTAGGAGGATATGGCAACCAGGTTCTCATGCAGTTCCCCAACTGCTTCCTATTCTACGGCTGCCTGGCTATCGTCTACAATCTGCCGAGGATGGAGAAGGACTATATTGAGTTAGAGAAGAAACGCTATGCCGAGCAACTCGAGCGTGAGCGCATCAAGGAAGAGATAAGGCGTGCCAAGCGCGTTTAACCGTAAGTCTGTGGCTATGAGTATTCTATTGTCGATTATCACAATCAATTTCAATGGGGTCAAGGACACGTGCGCCCTGCTTGACAGCATCCCTTTCGGGAGCTGCCCGCTTGAAGTCATTGTTGTCGACAATGCTTCCCGGCAGGATGAGGTTTCGGTCATTGCTGCCCGTTATCCGCAGGTGCGCGTGGTCAGGAGCGAGCAGAACTTAGGCTTCGCAGGCGGCAATAATCTCGGTATCAGGGCAGCTCGTGGCAAGTATCTCTACTTTGTCAACAACGACACCGAGTTCCGGGGCGAATGGAATATAGAGAAGCTGATTGCCCGGCTCGAGTCTTCGCCATCCATCGGGATGGTATGTCCTAAGATTCGCTTTGCCTGGGGCAAGTCGCCCATCCAGTTTGCTGGCTACACTCCCCTCACCCCTGTAACGATGAGAAACAGGGCGTTGGGCTATAATGAAGACGATAAAGGGCAGCACGACTCTGCCCATGCCACCCCCTACGCTCACGGTGCTGCGATGATGCTGAAGCGTGAAGTAATAGAAAAGGCTGGTATGATGCCCGAATGTTACTTCCTATATTATGAGGAGCTCGACTGGTCGTGCATGATCAGGCGTGCAGGCTATGAGATATGGTATGAGCCCGCGAGTACCATCTATCACAAGGAAAGCCAGACCACAGGTCAGGCCTCGCCTCTTCGCACCTACTACATCAGCCGCAACCGCCTGCTTTTCGTCAGCCGCAACGGGAGCGGACTCTACAAATACCTCTCCTATTGCTATCTGACGTTTGTCGTTGCCCTGCGCGACATAGCCATGTATACCCTCAAAGGCCGCACAGATCTGGCAAAGTCTGCCGTTCGCGGTATTGTTGATTTTATAAAAATGAAGTGAGATGACTTATTTCTGGATTATATTTTTCTGCATAGACTGGTTGTTGTTCATCCCCGTCGCATTGACCACGCTATACTTGTTTGTCTTTGCCGTGGCTTCACTTTTCAGCCATCAGCGCGAGCTGCCTGTGGCCAAGCATCTGAATAGGATAATCGTGCTTATCCCGTCCTACAAGAAGGACGAGAGCATTCTCCTGGCAGTTAATTCCATCTTAGGACAGAGCTATCCGCAACGCATGTTCGACGTGGTGGTTATTTCCGACCATCAGAGCGAAATGACCAACATGCGGCTGGCCCAGCTGCCCATTACGCTCCTTACTCCCAACTTCGAGAAGAGTTCCAAGGCCAAGTCCTTGCAGTATGCCATCTTCAATCTTCCTCAGTTCAAGATTTACGATGCGGTCGTGGTCCTTGATGCCGACAACATTGTGGAGCCCGACTTCCTTGAGCAGATGAACAATGCCTACGAACAGGCGGGCACGAAGGCCCTGCAGGCCCATCGTCTGTCCCGCAACCGCGACACGTCGGCGGCTCGGCTGGATGCCATCTTCGAGGAAATCAACAACGCCATTTTCCGCAGGGGTCATATCGTGCTGGGGTTCTCGGCCGCCATCAGCGGTTCCGGCATGTTGTTCGAGTTTGAGTGGTTTAAGCGCAGCATCATGGAGGCTCATAATGCCTTTGGCGAAGATAAGGAGCTGGAGGCCATCCTGATGCGCGAGAGCGTGTTCGTCGATTATTTCGACAACATCCACGTCTACGACGAGAAAGCACGTACTACCAGCAAGTTCAACGACCAGCGCAAGCGATGGGCCATGGCTCAGCTTCATGCCCTGTTCAGCAACCTGAAGTACTTGCCCAAGGCTTTCTTAGGTCGCCACTACGACCATCTTGACAAGCTGATCCAGTGGATGCTCGTTCCTCGCACCATTATGATAGGAGTCATTATGGTGATGTGTGCCATTCTGCCATTTATCTACATGACGAGTGCCGTCAAGTGGTGGGCTGTTGCCGCCCTGGCGCTTTTCGCATTCTCACTCGCCACCCCCGACTATCTGGTCGACAAGAACTGGGACACCGACTTCCTCCTTGTTCCCGTAGTTACTATCTGGGGAATCTTCAACATCTTCCGAATCGGGAAGACAGAGGTCAGCACCAGGATGAACTCTCTCAGGCGGACTGTCAAGAGATTAACACCTATCATCAAGTTCAGGCATGATTAGCATCCTTGTTCATACGCTGGAGTTTGCGCTCTGGGCTGTCCTGGCAGTCTCGGTGGCCTACGTGGCCTTCTTTGCTTTCGCCTCCCTGCTCCCGAAGAAAAAGCATGCCCCGGGAACCGGCCGCAGCCAGTATCGCTTCGTGGTGTTCTTCCCTGCCTACCATGAAGACAGCGTGATACGCCATTCCGTTGAAGCCTTTCTCAGGCAGGACTATCCGCGAGAACTATTCCAGCTGGCCGTCATTTCCGACCACATGTCGGCTGCCACCAACGAGTGGCTGCACCAGCAGCCCATCGTCGTGCATCAACCCGTTTTCGAGCGAAGCTCCAAGGCCAAGGCATTGCAATACGCCGTGGCGCATACAGCCGATGGTTTTGACTACGCCGTCATTCTGGATGCCGACAACATGGTGGCCCCGGACTTCCTGCGGCGTCTGAACAGCCTGTGCGCCAACGGACATCAGGCCATCCAATGCCACCGCACGGCCAAGAACACCGACAATGGCATTGCCGCCCTCGACGGAGCCAGCGAGGAGATTAACAACACGATATTCCGTCGTGCCCACAATCGCATCGGCCTTTCTTCGGCTTTAATTGGCTCGGGTATGTGCTTCGGCTACGAATGGTTCAGGCACAACGTCAGCCAACTGACCACGGCAGGTGAAGACCGCGAGCTGGAAGCCCTGCTACTGCGTCAGCGCATCCATATCCACTATGCCGACGACATCCTTGTCTTCGACGAGAAAGTAAGCTCTACCGACAACTTCCAGCACCAGCGACTGCGCTGGATGACGGCTCAGGTGCAATGCCTGCTCGCCATGCTGCCCTATCTGCCGAAGGCCGTAGCTACAGGCAATATCGACTATATCGACAAGACCTTGCAGCAGGCTCTCATCCCGCGCTCTATGCTGCTGATGCTCCTTGCCGTCATGGCTTTGTTCATGTCGGTTGCCTTCCCCTCGTGGTGTGCCAAGTGGTGGGCGTTGCTGTTCCTGCTCGTCGTGTCGCTCTATATAGCCATTCCGCGCAGGCTCCGCTCGCATGCGCTCTTCTCCAAGATGCTTCTGCTGCCCCGCTTAGTGTGGCGCATGCTGGCCAACGTCATGCACATCAATGTCAGCAACACCGATTTCATACATACCACTCACAATCAATAAAGCCCATGGGTAAGCGTGTCAGTCGTAGCATCATGAACATGAAGGTAGGAATGTTTTTCTACCTCCTCACGTTCTTGCTTGCCTTCTTCTCGCGCAACATCTTCCTCAAATGCCTCGGGGCCGAGTTCATGGGGCTTACGGGCGTGCTGCAAAACATCCTGAGCTACCTCAACGTGGCCGAGCTGGGCATAGGCACCAGCATCACCTTCTTCCTCTACAAGCCGCTACAGCAGGACGACAAGGCGAAGACCACCGAAATCATGTCGGTGCTGGCCTGGCTCTATCGCTGCATAGGCTTCTTCATCGGGGGCGTAGGCGTGTTCGTCAGCCTCTCCTTCCCCTTCTTCTTTGGCGGGCTCACCATTCAGCTTCCCCTTGTCTACTTCGCCTTCTATTCCTTCCTGGCCACCTCCATGGCTGGCTATCTCATCAACTACCGCCAGCTGCTCGTCTCAGCCAACCAGCAGCAGTATGTGGTCAATGGCTATTTCCAGACAATAGGCATCCTGCAGAGCCTCACGCAGATTGTGCTGGCCTATTTCTATCAGAACCTCTACCTCTGGGTAGCCGTAGGGCTTTTCTATACGGTGGTGGGCTGCATCGTGTTCAATCGCCGCATCAGCCGTGAGTATCCCTGGCTGAAAATCAGCGTCTCTCAGGGGCGTGCTAAGCTGAAGGATTACCCCGAAATCCTCCGCAAGACCCGTCAGGTGTTTGTGCAGCGGCTCAAGGACTTGCTGCTCTACCGCAGCGACGACCTGCTCGTAGCTATGTTCCGGGGTGTCGTGCTTTCAGCCTTCTACTTCAACTACACCATGCTCATCAATAAGCTCAACGTCATGGTCAACATCCTGAGCGACGGCATGAACGCCGGCATAGGCAACCTGCTGGCCGAGGGCAATCAGCAGAACACGATGAAGGTGTTCTGGGAACTCACGGCCATCCGCTTCCTCATCGTCGGGCTGGTGGTCTTCGGCTTCCTCCTGTTCATGCAGCCGTTCATCACCTGCTGGCTGGGCGCCGAGTGGCTGCTGCCCGACTTGGTGGTCTACCTCTTGCTCACCAATGTCTTCATCATGCTCTCCCGTGGTGTGGTCGAAATGTATATCTCGGCCAGCGGACTCTTCCACGATGTCTGGGCAGCCTGGACCGAGCTGGCACTCAACCTTGGCCTCACCCTCTGCCTGGCTCCGCTCTTGGGCATTCCCGGCATTCTCATCGGCAAGATTGTCAGCGTCTTCTTCATTGCCATGTTCTGGAAGCCCTACTTCCTCTTCACCCAGGGATTCCGCCTGCCCGTCTCGGTCTATTGGCGCGGCATGCTGCCCTACTATTCCGTCTTCGCCTGTTTCCTCATCCCCTGCGTGATGCTCAAGCTATGGCTGATTGACCCGCACGTCCACACGTGGCAGTCGCTCATCCTCTGTTCCGTCGTGCTGTTCCTGCCGCTCCTTGTGTTCTATTTCCTCACCTTGCTTCTATTCACCCGAGGCATGAAATACTTTGTGGCCCGCAAGCCTGCCCTGTATCGCCGCCTCCACTTCTTCACCTGATTCCCGCCCCCAGAAGTAAGACGTATGCCTCCCCCCGGTCGCTCCTCGCGGTTCTCCCGCGAGCCTAATAATGACCCAGCAAATAAACCCCTAAACAAAAAACACCTGTTATGCCCGAACAAACCAACAACCGCCGTCGCAGCAGCCGCATGCAGCCTGTCGACAACACCTACGCCCACCTGCAGCCACAGGCACTCGAAATAGAGCGGGCAGTCCTCGGTGCCCTCCTCATCGACAAGGATGCCTACGCCGTGGTCTGCGAGATGCTCTATCCTGAGAGCTTCTACGAGCCGCGCAACCAGCTGATCTACTCGGCCATACGCGACCTCTCGATGGCCGAAAAGCCCGTCGACGTTCTCACCGTCACCGAGCAGCTCGCCAAGAACGGTACGCTCGAAGAGGCCGGAGGCCCCGCCTATATGGCCGAGATCTCCAGCCGGGTGGCCACCAGTGCCAACGTCGACTACCATGCTCGCATCATTGCCCAGAAGTTCCTCGCCCGACAGCTCATCCACTTTGCAGGAACCATCGAGACCAAAGCCTTCGACGAGACCATCGACGTCGACGAGCTGATGCAGGAGGCCGAAGGCTCCCTCTTCGAGCTTTCGCAGAAGAACATGAAGAAGGACTACACGCAGATTGACCCCGTGGTCGACCAGGCCCTGAAAGCCATCAACAAGGCCGCTGCCAACACAGGAGGACTCACTGGCGTTCCCACCGGCTACCACAAGCTCGACGAGATTACCTCCGGGTGGCAGGCGTCAGACCTCATCATCATCGCAGGCCGCCCCGCCATGGGCAAGACTTCCTTCGCACTCTCTATGGCCAAGAACATCGCAGCCGACTACAAAGTTCCCATCGCCTTCTTCTCCCTCGAAATGAGCAACGTGCAGCTCGTCGACCGCCTCATTTCCAATTGCTGCGAGATTCCCGGGTCGAAGATTCTCAACGGACAGCTGCAGCCCGACGAGTGGGACCGCCTCGACAAGCGCGTCACCAACCTCCTCGGTGCCCCACTCTACGTCGACGACACGCCCGGCCTTTCCGTCTTCGAGCTGCGCACCAAGGCACGCCGACTCGTTCGCGAGCATGGGGTCAAGATTATCATGATTGACTATCTCCAGCTGATGAATGCCAATGGCATGCGCTTCTCTTCCCGACAGGAGGAGGTCTCCACCATCAGCCGCTCGCTCAAAGGGCTTGCCAAGGAACTCGACGTGCCCATCCTCGCTCTCTCCCAGCTCAACCGTGGCGTAGAGAGCCGCGAGGGACTCGAAGGCAAGCGCCCGCAGCTCAGCGACCTCCGCGAGTCGGGTGCCATCGAGCAGGATGCCGACATGGTGGTCTTCGTCCACCGCCCCGAGTACTACCACATCTATCAGGATGATAACGGGCGCGACCTTCGCGGCATGGCCCAGATTATCATTGCCAAGCACCGCAAAGGTCGCACCGACGATGTGTTGCTCACCTTCCGTGGCGAGTTCACCCGCTTCGAGAATCCCGAGGACGGCCGGCTCACGCGCAAGCCCGCCAAGCAGGATGCCGACAATGGCGGCGAAATCCTCGGTTCTAAAATCAATGGCGGCATAGCCCCCATGCCCGGCACTGCCTTCGACGACCCCTTTGGCGGTGAGCCGCTGCCGCCCCCCGACATGGGTCCCATGCCCTTCTGAAAAATAAGAAAGCCTACCCAAGCACTTAAAAAGCCTACCCAAGCCCTCCCAAAGGGAGGGATGTTTAGATACATAAGTTTCGGAAGTTCTTTGCAAGCCGCTCGAACTTTGTTCGCTTTGCTCGCAAAGAAAGCGTCCCACAGGCCGAGCACTGGCGCAGCTAAGGCCGAAGGCCTGATAGATTATAGACGGGGGTGTAAACCCCCGGTAAACCAGGCGTTAGCGAAAGCCCTGAAAGGGCGACAGAATACCGTCGCAAAATAGTCTTTCGCCCTTTCAGGGTTTTGTGGCTGAGCTTTTTGCGCTTCTAAAAGTTGAGTTATCTATCTAAACATCCCTCCCTTTGGGAGGGCTTGGGTAGGCTTCTTATCTATCTAAACATCCCTCCCTTTGGGAGGGCTTGGGTAGGCTTTTTAAGTGCTCTTTCTAAGGCACCAACTCCACGCTACTGATATCCTGTTCCTTCTCGCAATAGTGGCAGGTGAGGATGCCGTCGTGTACGTGGAAGTAAGTACTCATCGGCTCGTTGTTCGTGATGCACTTCGGGTTCTTGCACTTCACGATGCCGCGTATCTCCGACGGCGTTTCCACCGTCTTCTTCTCCACCACCTCGTAGTCCCTGATGATGTTCAGGATTACCTTCGGTGCCACCACCGAAAGACGTGAAATCTCGTCGTCGGTGAAGAACTTGTCCGATACCTTGATGATTCCCTTATTGCCCACCTTCTGCGAGGGATAGTTGATGCCGATGGTGACGGGAGTTGTCAGGTCGAAAAGGCCCAGCAGCTGAGCCACCTGGTAAGTCTTCTCTGCTGGTATGTGGTCTATCACCGTTCCCTGCTCGATAGCCGCGACAAGGCGTTCTTTCTTGTTCATCGCTTTCAATGAAATTTGAATAATTAATATAATATAGTATGATGTATGCGCTTCGCGCCTTTAAGAAAAACATCATAAAACAGGGAAAAACAAGAAAAAACAATCTTGGTTTTATTTTGTTTTTGGGGTTTTATTTTGTTTTTTATCGGGCCGCTTGCGGAATAACCTCCAGTCGCTTACATGCTTTAACAGATAATCGTCTTGTCCTCCCGTACCTCTTCGAGACTGATGCCCAGCACATCGCAGAAGATGGCTTCACGCGCATAGAGGCCGTTGCCAGCCTGCTCGATGTAGTACGCATGCGGGTTATCGTCCACCTCGTAGGCAATCTCGTTCACGCGGGGCAGCGGATGCAGAATCTTCATGTTCGGCTTGCTCAGCCTCAGCGTGTCGTTGTTCAGCACATACACGTTCTTCACCCGCTCATACTCCATCAAGTCCGAGAAGCGCTCCTTCTGCACCCGCGTCATGTACACGATGTCGGCATCCCGAATCACTTCAGCGTCAAACGCCGTATGCTCCTCATACCTGATGCCATGCTCCTCGCAGTACAGCTTGTACTCCATGGGCATGGCCAGCTCCTTCGGGGCCACGAAATGGAACGTAGGATTAAAGTGGCGCATCGCCATGACGAGCGAGTGTACCGTGCGCCCATACTTCAGGTCGCCCACCAGGTAGATGTTCAGCCCCTCCAGCTTTCCCTGCGTCTTGTAGATGCTGTACAGGTCGAGCATACATTGCGAGGGATGCTGGTGCGCCCCGTCGCCCGCATTCACAATCGGCACCCGGCTCACCTCCGACGCATACTGCGCAGCACCCTCGATATGGTGGCGCATCACGATCACGTCGGCATAGTTGCCCACCATCAGTATCGTGTCCTTCAGCGTCTCGCCCTTCGTCCCGCTCGTCACCTTCGGGTCGGCAAAGCCTATCACACGCGCGCCTAAGCGGTTCGCAGCAGTTTCAAACGACAGTCGTGTTCGCGTTGACGGCTCGAAAAACAGCGTGGCAACCACCTTGCCCTTCAGCAGCTCGCGGTTGGGGTGCTTCTCAAACTCTTCTGCCAGTTCAAGCATATACAGAATCTTCTCGCGCGTCAAATTGGCAATGGTTACGAAATGATGCTTATCCATAATACAAGTATTGTTTTGCGCTGCGAAATTACACATTATTTTTCATATCCGCAAAATAAATCTGCCTTTTCTGTAGTTTTTCGAAAGATTAGGGGGTACAGGAAACCCCGTACCCCCGAATCACACTCCGCTCGGCCTCTGCCTACGGACGGTCGTTGCCGCCATCGTCGTTGCCGCCGCCGCCCTCATCATCGCCGCCGTCCTCTTCCTCATCCTTTTCGGGCGTGAGGAGCGACTCCACGTTGATGAAGTTGGCCTTCTTGATGAACTCACGCGAGCTGATGTTCAACTCCTGCTCCTGCTCGGGCATGAAGCGGATGTGCAGGGCCCTCACGTTCTCAGCGAGGCTGAAGTCCTTCTTGGTGTCGGCACCGCCGCTGTCGTTCTCGATGGTGGTGTAGAAGGTGCCCAGCCCGTCGATTTTCACGCGCTTCGACTCCAGGAGCATTTCAATGAGACAGTTGCGGAACTTCTCCAGCACGCCGAGCACCACGTCGGGCGTATAGATGGAGCCATGTGCGCCGATGTGGTTGGCCATCTTGCGCGTGTTCAGCACTTCCGTCGTCTTTACGTAGGCAAACCACTTGCCATAGACCGTCGACTGCGGATTCTCATTCTTTCTCAGTTCATAAAGTAACCTTGCCATAATTTTGTTGTGTTTTTTATGGTATTAGACACTTGTTGCAGCCAGCTTCACCGGGTGGCCGTATCCCGCTTGTGTTATCCTTTATTTACGATGCAAAGTTACGAAAAAATCCCGAATCCACCAAATATTTTCCGCTCTTTTTTTTAAGAAAATTCTGTAAAATATTTCTCCCATCATTCCTCCCTTCTTCCCCCGCCCTCCGTGTAAACAATTATTCACGGAACAAGTGTTTGCACCGTCCAATCCACGGGATTGCTCCGTTCCATCCTGCTGATTCGACGGTTCCATCCTTGTTTTTTTCTCGCGCAGAGCCGCAGAGGCGCAGAGGTTGCGCAGAGGTGATTATCTATTTCTGAGCAGAGGTTATTTCTTTTCTGTGAATGGAGTTCACGGAGTTGGGGCGGCCTCTGGCCGTCTCTGCCTACTCCATGCAGTCTTTTAGCAAGTCCAGTCTCTCTGCGAAAACTCTGCGCCTCTGCGTCTCTGCGCGAGAATGAAACAGGGATAGGAATGTTTAGTTAGTAGGAAAGTAGGAAAGTAACTTGTGGACAGGAATGAAAATGAGTTGGGGGTGGAGCTGGGGGGTAGAAGTGGACGGGAATCAAAGATTTTATATAGAATTATTATTATATAACTTACAATATATATATTTACCTTTATAATATATATACTACTTCATTATCTATAGAATGTATAGAATGATTAAATACCCCTTTATCATCAATATAAAAAATGCTTCCTGTCCACAAGTTACTTTCCTACTTTCCTACTTTTCCATTGAATTGTTTGGCAGAGTCAGGATTATTTCGTAATTTTGCATATACAAAGGATAAATCATACAACAAATATAATATAATGGCATCTAAGTGCGAAATCAAAGAAAAACTGAAATTGCACTACGAAGAATATTGTAGGCGCATATAAAAACTAAACCCACTAACTTGACCTTACGGCCAGAGGTTAGTGGGATTCAACCCTGCAAAGATAGACAATTCTCGAATATAAACCAAATTTTTTGAGAAGTTTTTCGTGCTGCGGTTGAAAGACGCTGAAAGCGTCGCCTCTCAATAGCCGTGGGGTCGGTACGACCTCGGATAACAGGTCATGGTAATAATGACGCTGAAAGCGTCGCCTCTCAATAGCCGTGGGTCGGTACGACCTGCGGACAGTAAACAAGGGAGGGGATAGCACTCTGAAAGAGTGCCCCAACACCGCCTATAGGGCGACCCCTTTGGGGTCGATGTACCTTCTCACGTTCTATCCGTAGGTCGTTCCGACCCACGGCTACTGAGAGGTGACGCTTTCAGCGTCTTTCAATCGCGTACAGCACAAATAATTACGAAATAATAACGAGAAGAGCCGTCAATGGTTCGACAGGAAATGGAAGGCACAAGGGGCACAGGGAAAGTAGGAAAGTAACTTGTAGACAGGAATCATCACCGAGAAAAAGAGGACAGATTGTCATGTTGTCAGTATGTAGTGTTCAAAATGGCATAGTGGCACGCTATTTGCTGTCTCACATACAATGTTAATTAAATTACTATGATACCCAAGACAATCGTTGAACATGACCAGTCGGGATTAGAGATGGTTCTTGATGCAATGGATGAACTGCTACAGGAAAAGTTCATTGAAGGCGTCAAGAGCAAGCATCGTACCATCTATGAGGTTAAGCAGACGCTGGAACAGGTGCAGATATACCAGCACAGGGTGAACATCGAGGCCAATGCGCTGACGAGGTTTTCGGAGAATTTTATCCGCTCGTTTGCCACTCCCAACAACAAGTGCTTCGACACGGCCGAAGTGCTGTTCAGGAAAATCAGGAGTACCATTGCCAGCCTGAAAGCGGTGTTCAGCAAGACTACGCCCGTTACCTACACGCAGTTGCCAAGCGGCGTTGAGGCTCCCTCCGTCTTCTACAAGTCACCCTTGGGTCATGGCGACTACACCCCCGATATGTTTAGGCTGGAGTCGTTTCCCAAGGAAGTGCAAGACCTCTACTATGCCATCGAGACACTCTTTGCCACTTCGACAACGATGCTTGGATTGTGCAATCTGATGATAGAGAAAGAGAACGAAGTACGCAACGACCTTGAGCTGTTGCGGCAGATATACAAAGAGAGCTGCGACGAATTGCTTGACGCAGTAAAAACCGCAACGGCATTCATCACAGTTAATCAGGAACTGCCCAAGAACGAACTGGAAGAGCGCCGACAGAAGATTGGCTCGGATTATGATGAGCGTTTCCTGAAACAGAGCTACCATTCTGTTGACAAACGGCTATTTCAGCAATACCTTATTATCAAATCCATTAAGGAGGCAAGCAACAAGGGACTTACCGACCAGGAAGCCTTCTTCTGGAGAGAAAACCACGAAAAGGCATTGAAGGTGAGGAAGGTGATAGAAAACTTCGATTTGATTAACGGCGTACAGGGACAGGCAAACAGCCTTTCCAGCATAGTGATGGTAGAGTTTCTGAAATGGTGCGGTGTGCAGGAGAGTTTGGAGAAGCAACTGTACACAGAGTATTTTGTTCCGACGTACAGCACGAAAGGAAAGTACAAGCCTCTGGGCTGGAACACCATCAGCGGCAAGCGCAAGTTTTTGAAAGAAATGGGCAGTACCGACGAGACACTGGCAAGCAACTTTGAGAAGCTGCTCGCAAAAAGCTTTCCTAAAGAGAAGGACAAAGAAGCCAACATGAACGAGCATCAAGACCCTATAATGAGAATCGTACAGGGACTCTGATAAAAAAGATTAGATTCTGAGAATAATCGACGGAAAAGTTTGGATGGATTCCACAGGGATTCATCCATTTTTTTATCCATGCCTCAGTAGGCTCAATCCAAACTTGCCCCACATTTTGGATTACGTGGGCTTGTAGCTATCTAAAGTTCGGTACAGGGGCAATCCAAAGTTGTTCTCCTGCTATCTAAAACAGATGAAAAGATGATGTTTTATCCGTTCTAAATCAGAAACTTATCAATCCTTACAAACTTTCTTAGACCTTCTTTTCTTCCAAAAAAAGTCCTTACCTTCGCGCCGTGAAGTCAGACTTCGGGGCGCATTTTGTTGTTGTGCCCGGCTGGAAGTAAACCTTCCCACGCAATACCGGTTGCGCGTGGTAAACATATTTGTTGAACGCCTTAAAAATAAAGAAGAAATGGCAACAACAGACGACATGCAACCCAAACCCCGTAAAGTGCGGGGCACGGGCATCTACCTGGGCGACGAGTTCACCTTCAAGCCCACGGAAGAGGGTTCGCCCTCACAACTCAACGTGAAGACCTGCAAAGGCGGCAAGGTGTTTACCACCACATCGGAACGCGAACCCAAGCAGGTGGCCCATCTCAGCTGCAACGCCGACGCAGCCGACCCCTGGGGCGAGTACACCGGCCAGCTGCTGAAGCTGGGCATCAAGCCGCAGGACGAACAGCAACTGCCCACAAAGCAGCGCATCGTGAGCGAAGGCGGCATGCAGGTGTACCTCGACGCGAAGCGGGGACGGCTCACCTATCAGGGAGACATCGACCTTAACGCGACGCGCAACTGGCAGAGCGACCTGATGCGCCAACTACAGATCGTGGTGCGCACGCTGCCAGGCGAGGAGAAATTCAAGAAAGTAATCAACAAAATTAAAAATGGAGGAAACAAACGATGAAAAGAGCTTACCAGACAAGACCCGACGGTCCCATCGAGGAACTGACGGAGCAGCTGCTGAAGGCGTGGACCAAGAGCAAGGAATTGAACATGGCCACCGACGGCTACCGCGAGATCCGTCGGCAGATGGCCGAGGCACAGGCACGGAACGAACAGGACAAGTTTGTGGCCGAGGTGACGCAACGGCAGGACTACCAGAACTGGCTGGCCGACGGTCTGAAAAAGGACGAGCATCGCAGGAAGAAGCGCATCCCCACGGAGGACGCAAAGCGCGTGGCCCTCTATATCAGTTCGATGAAAAGTGGTCTGCCCGCCGTTATCCCCACGGCCACCTTCACCGAGAGTACCGACCGATGGGGGCGCACAGGGCTGTGGCGCGTGCAAGACCATGCCCGCCTGACGGGTCTCTGCGTGCTCGATGCCGACCACGTACCCGATGCCAGGGCTATGGCCGAGGCATGGCTCAAGCGCGAGGACTTCAAGGAGCTGGGCATTGTGTGGATATTCATCACCCCGAGCGCCGAGGGCGTGAAGGTGGTGTTCAAGGCACGCACCGAATGGGGCAACCTGGCCGACAACTACTACACCCTGGCCGAGAAGCTGGGCGTGCTCGACCATGCCGACTCGCAATGCAAGAATGCCGACCACTGCCACTACCTGCCCAAGTACACCGATATATTATATATCGACTGGCAGGAGCTCTTCGGCTACGAGAATCCCGCATTTGAGCAACGCTATGGCGAGGCCTACCGTCGCGGCGAGAGCGCCCCCACCCAGCCACGATGGATGGAGCTGGAACGCAGCCGCAAGGCCGCAAGGACTGCGCCCGCACAAAAGACGGCCTCGCCCGCTATGCCCCATGCCGCCGACGAGCCGCCAACGGAGCTGGACAAGCGCGAACTGGCCATTGTCAAGGCACTCAACGCACACTACGGCGAGAGCCTGCCCACAGGACGCAGGCATGAGACCTTCATCGGCGAGACGGCTCCCTGGCTGCTCCTGCTCACGGACAACAAGCCCCAGCAGGCTCTCCTGATGGCACGGAGGCTGGACTACGTGAGAAACTGGACCGACCAGACCGCAGGCGAACTGGAGAACTGCGTCAGCACCGTGCAGGCCAAGCCCCTGCTCACCCGCCGTCCGCGCCGTCTGCAGGAGCTGCTGGCGAAGGCTGGCATAGACACCGACGGGGCACAGCCCGCAACGGGAACCGCCGAGGAGGAACTGCCCTTCGACGAGTGGATAGAGAGGATTCGCAGCCTCTTCGACGAAGTTCCCTGCCTGCGCGAGGTGTGCGAACCCCATCCCGAACGTCTGTGGCCTTTCCTGCTCTTTGCCGCCGCAGGATTGCTGGGCACGGACATGACCCTGACATGGTACTATTTCTACGATCAGCCCGAACAGAAGCGACGCCTGAACTACAACGTCCTCGGCGTGGGCGACCCGGCCAGCGGGAAGGGTGCCCTGGTGCGCATTGCCTCGCTGCTCACGGAGCCGCTGGCACAGGCCGACCAACTGGCCAACGATGCCATCAACACGTGGAAGGAGGAACTGCGGTCGAAGGGAGCCAACAAGGACAAGCGGAGCAAACCCAAGGGCGTAGTGCGCCTGCACGGGGCACGCACATCTAACAACGTCTTCATCACCGACATGATGAACGCCGTGGCCGAGGTAGAGGGAGAAACGATGCATCAGCACATGCTCACCGTGGACACAGAGGCCCTGAACTCCATCAAGATGCAGAAGGGTGGCTCATGGATTGACCGCCAGGTGATGGAGATCAAGGCGTGGAGCAACGAGAAGGACTCGCAGCAGTACTCCAACCTGGACTCGGTGACGGGCTTCTTCAACGTCTACTGGAACCTTGTGCGCACCTGCACGCCGCCCGCCCTGAAAGTGATGGTGAACGAGCGCAACTTCGGCACGGGCTACCCCACCCGCCTCTCGGTCATCCCCATCCTGGGCACGGGCTTCCAGATGATGCCCCTGCGCCGACAAAGCCCCAAGGCACTCGAGGCCGACGAGGTGCTGCGCCAGTGGGCCTACAAGCTGGACAAGCGTCAAGGCGAGCTGCCTCTGTGGCCGCTGGTGGAGTACAGCTGGCACTGGACGAATGACCACATGGAGATTGCCGCCTTCAACGACGACCGTGCCGACGAGCTGCTGTTGAAGCGCGTGGCCATGACCAGCCTGTGCATTGCTGCCCCGTGGGTGGACATGCGCCATTGGGAAGAGCGCGAGAAGACAGGCACCTACGAGACTGACGACACGGACAAGGCCCTGCTCGACTTGGTGCTCGACATTCAGTACCGCACGCAGCATTTTTGGTTTGGCGAATTGGCCCGAAACTACTTTGACGAGCAGATGAAGGATGCCACCCACTTCCGCAGGCGCACCACACGCTACGGACAATGCTTCGAGCAGCTGCCCGCCGAGTTCACCACCGAGCAGTTTACACAGGTGTTCGGCTTTGCCAATCCCCACTCGTCGAACAAGGCCATCCAAAGGCTCATTACCGACAAGGCCATCGAGCGCACCAAGCGCGGCGAATACCGCAAGCGAGTGCAGAGCATCGGCTGAAAGTAGGAAAGTAGGAAAGTAGTAATAGGACAGGAACGCATCATCTGCCACCCCTGTCCTATTTTTCTACTCAAAAAAAGATGAAAAAGTTTTGGTCGTTTGAACATAAATCACTATCTTTGCCGAACAATTACAAAAACAACAGTTATTAACTCACTAAAAAACGACATCGAATCATGAAAAAACTCTACCTCATCGCAGCAATGGCCATCACGACACTGGCTGCCAACGCACAGGAGAAACTGTACCTGAGTACGTACAACGGTACGAACATTACCAAATATGACGGGAAGGTGTGCGACGTCACCGTCAACCGCTACGTGTTCAACGGCTGGAACACCCTCTCACTGCCCTTCGCCCTCACGGAGGAGGAACTCTGCGAGACCTTCGGCGACAACTGCCGCCTGGAAAGGCTGGTGGGTGCCGAGCAGGCCGGACAGACCCTGACCCTCGACTTCCAGGACTGCAAGGCCGAAGGCGTGCAGGCCAATACGCCCTACATCCTCTACTATGCAGGCGAGAACAGCAACAAGAAGATTACGAAGGCTGCTCTCGTGAGTGAGGGCCAGTCGGCACTTACCTTTATGGTGAAGGGCGGCAGCGAGACCGTCACCATGGGCGGCGTTAGCACCCACATCGACGGCACGGGCCTCTACGGCATCCTTGCCCGCGACAACGCCCAGGCACAGTTTGTCAAGGTCGATGCCTCGACCAACGGCTTCTTTGCCACCCGCTGCTTCATTCAGCTCTCCTCCGACAAGAATGTGAAGCTCGTCACCCGCCATCTGGCCAAGGGCGAGACCTCTGGCATTGCCGCCGTTGCCGCTCAGGGCGAGATTATCGACGTGTACAACACGGCTGGCGTGCGCGTGGCCACTCAGGTGCGTGCCTCCGAAGCCGCCAAGAACCTGCAGCCCGGCATCTACGTGGTCAAGGGACAGAAGATTCTGATTAAGTAAGCGCAGAAAAACATGGCAAATGCCATCTATAGGAAGCTGAGCGATTCACCCCTCGCTCGGTGGACGGTGCTCATCATCGTGGCTACGGCCATGATGATGGGCTATTTTGTTAATGACGTGATGTCGCCCTTAGAGACGCTCCTCGAAGCCCCCCGCTCCGAAGGCGGGCTGGGATGGTCATCAGCCGACTACGGTTTCTTCTCGGGTGCGGGCGGTCTCATCAACGTCTACCTGCTCATGCTCTTCTTCAGCGGCATCATCCTCGACAAGATGGGCATCCGCTTCACGGGCGTGCTGGCCTGCTCGCTCATGGTGGCTGGCGTGGTGGTGAAGCTCTACGGCATGACCCTCACCGAAGGCCACGTGTTAGGGCTGCCCGGCTCGGCAGCCATGATGTCGCTCGGCTTTGCCATCTTCGGCGTGGGCTACGAAATGACGGGCATCACCGTGTCGAAAGCTATGGTGCGGTGGTTCACGGGTCACGAACTGGCTTTGGCTATGGGCTTGCAACTGGCTATGGCACGCCTTGGCACCGCCGCCGCACTGAGCGTCTCGGCACCCATCGCACGCCATTTCTCCCTCTCCATGCCGCTGCTGGTCAGCCTCTCGCTGCTCATCATCGGTCTGCTGTCGTTCCTCGTGTTCTGCGTCATGGACCGAAAGCTCGACAAGTCGGAAACCCCAACGGCGAAGACTGCCGACGATGAAGAGCAGTTCCGCTGGAGCGACATTGGCACCACGCTGCGCTCGCCCGGCTTCTGGCTCATCACGCTGTTCTGCGTCCTGTTCTATTCGGCAGTAAGCCCGTTCCTGAAGTTCGCCACGAAGCTCATGGTCATCAAGTACGGCGTTGACACCAGCGTGGCAGGCTTCTTCACTTCCATTGCCCCCTTCGGCACCATCCTGCTCACCCCCCTCTTCGGCAGTCTGTACGACCGCTACGGCAAGGGCGTGACGCTCATCATCACGGGCACGCTGATGCTCACCTGCGTGCATGCGGGCTTCTCGCTGCCCATCCACTCCAGCACATTCGCCGTGGCCCTCATGGTGGTGCTCAGCATAGGCTACTCGCTGGCACCAGCTGCCCTGTGGCCCTGCGTACCGAAAATTATTCCGTTAAAATGCTTAGGCACAGCTTACTCGATGATTTTCTTCATCCAAAACTTCGGGCGTAGCATCATCCCCATGATTGTGGGAAAAGCCAATGAGAGCGACCCCACCTACACCACGTCGATGCTCATCTTCGCAGGTACGGCACTCGCTGCGGCAGTGGTGGCCTTCGGCATGCTCTACGTTGACCGCCGAAAAGGCTATGGCCTGCAAAAGCCGAATATCAGGCGAGGGTGACAGAGTCCGCTTCGCGGCTGATAAAAAACAAAACAAAACAGGAAAAAACAAGAAAAAACAAGAATGGTTTTATTCTGTTTTAGTTGGTTTTATGTTGTTTTTTATCAGCCGCGTAGCGGAAAAGCAGCAACAGGATGCACCTACAATTCTATTTCTTTTTGTAGACGGATGATTTCGTCGCGATATTGAGCGGCCTGCAGGAAGTCCATCTGCTTGGCGGCTTCCTTCATGCGGCGCGTGGTCTCGGCAATGAGCTTCTCTATCTGCGGTCGCGTCATGTGTTCCACAATCGGGTCGGCAGCCAAATTGCCAACGAGAGCCGACGGCGCACCCGCAGAGGAGAGTTTCAGTTCCTTGATGTCGGGTCGCTCGTCGTGGCTTAATGCGCTCTGCTTTAGAGCTTTCACGATTTGCGTTGGAGTAATTCCGTGCTGCTCGTTGTAGTGCAGCTGCTTCATGCGGCGGCGGTTGGTCTCGTCGATGGTGAGCTGCATGGACTGCGTGATGGTGTCGGCATACATGATGACACGTCCGTGTACGTTGCGGGCAGCACGCCCCGCCGTCTGGGTGAGCGAGCGGTGAGAGCGCAGGAAGCCCTCTTTGTCGGCATCGAGGATGGCCACTAACGAGACCTCGGGCAGGTCGAGTCCCTCGCGCAGGAGGTTCACTCCCACCAGCACGTCGTATTGCCCCTGCCGCAGGTTCTCCAGGATTTTCACGCGGTCGAGCGTAGCCACGTCGGAATGGATGTAGGCCGTCTGCACCCCGTGGTTCAGCAGATACTCGCTCAGTTCCTCGGCCATGCGCTTGGTGAGCGTCGTTATCAGCACGCGCTCCTTGCGGTCAATGCGCAGGCGAATCTCTTCCAGCAGGTCGTCAATCTGATTCTCCGACGGGCGCACCTCAATCTCCGGGTCGAGCAAGCCCGTGGGACGGATGACCTGCTCCACCACCACTCCCTCAGCCTCAGCCAGTTCAAAGTCGGCTGGCGTGGCCGAAACGTAGATGACCTGCTTCACCAAGGTCTGAAACTCATCGAACGTGAGCGGACGGTTGTCGAAGGCAGCAGGCAAGCGGAAACCATACTCCACGAGATTGGTCTTTCGGGCACGGTCGCCCCCGTACATGGCACTTATCTGGGGCACCGACACGTGGCTCTCGTCGACGATAAGCAGGAAGTCGTCGGGAAAGAAGTCGAGCAGGCAATAGGGACGCTCGCCCGCCCGCCGACCGTCGAAGTAGCGCGAGTAGTTCTCAATGCCCGAGCAGTGGCCCAGCTCCTTGATCATCTCCATGTCGTACTCCACGCGCTCCTTGATGCGCTGGGCTTTTATCTCGTCGCCCAACTCCTCGAAGTAGGCCACCTGCTTCATCAGGTCGTCCTGAATGTCGTGTATGGCCTTGTTGGTCTGTTCCTGCGTGGTGGTGAAGAGGTTGGCTGGATAGAGCTTGTACTCGGCAAAACGCCCCATGCGCTGTAGCGTCACGGGGTCGAGTTCCTCGATGGAATCGATTTCATCGTCCCAGAAGGTAATCCTCAGCACCACGTCGTTGTAGGCCATGTACACGTCGACGGTGTCGCCCTTCACCCTGAAGTTGCCCCGCTCCAGTGCAAGGTCGTTGCGGGTGTAGAGCGCACCCACCAGTTTTCTTAACAACACGTTGCGGTCGATGGCCTGTCCCTGGCGCAGTTCAATGATATTTTGCTCCAAGGCCACAGGCGACCCCATGCCGTAGATACATGAAACAGAAGATACAACGACCACATCCTTTCTGCCTGAAAGCAAGCTCGATACGGCAGATAGGCGCATTCGGTCAATCTCCTCGTTAATGTCTAAGTCTTTCTCAATGTAGGTGTCGGTGTGGGGCAGATAAGCCTCGGGCTGGTAGTAGTCATAATAGCTGACATAATACTCCACGGCGTTCTGCGGGAAGAACCCCTTCATCTCGTCGTAGAGCTGGGCAGCCAGCGTCTTGTTATGACTCAGGATGAGCGTCGGTCGGCCAATGTTGGCAATGACATTGGCCATGGTAAAGGTCTTTCCGGACCCCGTTACGCCCAGCAGCACCTGCGCACGGTCGCCCCGCCTTACGCCCTCGGTCAGCTGGCGTATGGCCTCCGGCTGGTCGCCAGTAGGCTGAAACTTCGATGTTAGCTTAAATTCCAAAATATGTAATGATATGAATGTTTAGGAAATGCAAAATTACGAATAATCTGTGAAAAGAACACAAGGCGCGGTTAAAAAATATGTAAAACGCTTTGTTTTTCGCTCGGAAATCAGTAATTTTGCACGCTGATTACGTAAGACAACGATATTAATGAAAAAAAACTTCCTTATTATTGGAGCCGTTGCGGCACTGCTCACCAGCTGTGCGGGCGAGTTTAACAAGGTATTCAAGACCAGCGACTACGATTATCGCTATGAATATGCCAAGCAGATATATGCCGAAGGAAAGTATTCGCGTGCCGCCTCTCTGCTACAGGACATGATTTCGATGAAGAAAGGCTCTGCCGACGGTCAGGAAGCACTCTACATGCTGGCCATGTCGGAGTATATGAGCCGCGACTACGAGTCGGCTGCCATGACGTTTAAGAAGTATGGCACAAGCTACCCTTCGGGCATCTACGCCGAACAGGCCGCATTCTATGTGGGGCAGTCGCTCTTCGAGAGTGCCCCCGAGCCGCGCCTCGACCAGTCGCCCACCATCGGCGCCATCAGCGCCTATCAGACCTTCCTTGACCTCTTCCCCGAATCTGAGCTGCGTCCCCAGGCACAGAAGAAGCTCTTCGTGCTGCAGGACAAGCTGGTACACAAGGAACTGCTGTCGGCCCAGCTCTACTACAACCTCGGAGGCTATTTCGGCAATATCAACTCGAACAATGAGAGCAACTACATCTCATGCATCGTCACGGCACAGAATGCCCTGAAGACCTACCCCTTCTCCAATTGGCGCGAAGACTTCACGCTGCTCATCATGAAGAGCAAGTTCCAGCTGGCCGAGAACTCCTCGGAGGACAAGCGTCTGGAACGCTATCGTGATGCCGAGGATGAGTGCTACGGCTTCCTGAACGAATATCCCGACTCGAAGAACACGGCTCTGGCCGAGAAATACATTGCCAAGTGCAAGAAGGTCATCGGCGATTGATTTAGTGGAGAGTGGAGAGAGGAGAGTGGAGAGAGAATAGAAAGCTATCGAGAGAATAGAAATATTTGAAAATAATCAAGAATAAAATCAATAAAAGAAATGGATTACAAAAAGTCAAAGGCTCCGGTGAATACCGTGACGCGCAACATTATGGATCTCTGCGAAGATACCGGCAACCTGTATGAGAGCGTGGCCATCATCGCAAAGCGTGCCAACCAAATCTCTGTGCAGATTAAGGAAGACCTGTCGAAGAAGCTGGCAGAGTTTGCCTCGTACAACGATTCATTAGAAGAGGTGTTCGAGAACCGCGAGCAGATAGAGATTTCACGCTACTACGAGAAACTGCCCAAGCCCACCCTCTTGGCAACGCAGGAGTTTGTGGAAGGGAAGATCTACTGGCGCGACCCGCAGCGCGAGCAGCAGCCTGCCGAGCTTTAATGTCTTTTACAATCAAGCAAAGATGATTCAGCGTAAGCAAACCCTCTTCCTGCTGGCGGCCTTCATCATGACGGTCGCCTGCCTTTGTTTACAGGTGGGAACGATTGTCGGCGACATGTCGAGCGTAAAGGTGTTCAACCTCTGGATAGTAAACGAAGACGGACAGCACGAGTTCACGCCGTGGTATCTGTTTGCCCTGCTCATGCTCTCGTCACTGGTCTCTCTGACCACCATCTTCCTCTACACCAAGCGCAAGCTACAGGCACAGTTCTGCCTGATTGACATGCTGCTACTCATCCTCTGGTATGTCATGCTGGCCGTATTGCCGCAGACCACAGGCGGCTCTATAGAGCCGGAGTGGCCTGCCGTGCTGCCTGCCACGTCTATCATTGCCTGCTTCCTGGCACGCAAGGGCATTCTTGCCGACGAGAAGCTCGTGCGCTCACTTGACCGAATACGCTAAAACGAAACCCCAAAAGAAACCATGCTTATAAAGACTGCCGAGTTCACTCTCTCGTCGCCCATGGTCTCCATGTGCCCTAAAGACACGAAGCCCGAGTATGCCTTTATTGGTCGCAGCAACGTGGGTAAGTCGAGCCTCATCAACATGCTCACGCAGAAGAAGAACCTGGCCAAGACCTCTGCCACACCAGGAAAGACGCTCCTCATCAACCACTTCCTCATCAACCGCGAGTGGTATCTGGTAGACCTGCCCGGCTATGGCTTTGCCAAGCGTTCAAAGAAAGAGACACAGAAACTTGACCAGATGATTCGCGGCTATATTCTTGGCCGCGACCAGCTGGTCAATGTCTTTGTGCTCATCGACATCAGATTAGAGCCACAGGCCATCGACCTTGAGTTTATCGACTGGTTGGGCACATCGGGCATTCCCTTCTCCCTCATCTTCACCAAGGCCGATAAGCTCTCGAACATGAAAGCCAAGCAGAACGTAGACAACTACGCCAAGAAACTCATGGAGACATGGGAAGAGCTGCCCCCCTATTTCATCACATCGGCTGAGAAAGGAACGGGCAAGGACGACGTGCTGGACTACGTGGAGCAAATCAACAAGACGGTCTCTGTCAACCCCTCTCATTAAGTACTGTGGCAAAGGAAACTCCATACTTAGACGTACAGAACCTGACCAAATCGTTCGGTTCGCTGGTGCTTTTCGAGGACATCAGCTTCTCCATTGCCGAGGGGCAGAAGGTGGGCCTCATCGCCAAGAACGGCATAGGCAAGTCTACCCTCCTGTCGTTGCTTACGGGAAAAGACGGCTATGACTCGGGCGACATCATCTATCGACGCGACCTCCGGGTGGGCATGCTCGAACAGTCGCCGGCCTTCGACCCGCAAGAATCGGTACTCGATGCCTGCTTCAACCATGAAGGCGACCCGGAGAAGGTGCTCAAGGCCAAGCAGATTCTGACCAAGCTAAAGATCAGAGACCTGAACCAACCCATGGGGCAGCTATCAGGCGGCCAGCAGAAGCGCGTGGCCCTGGCCAACGTGCTTATTCTGGAGCCAGACTTGCTGATACTCGACGAGCCTACCAACCACCTCGACCTGGAAATGATAGAATGGCTGGAAGGCTTTCTCAACCGAGGCAACAAGACGCTGCTCATGGTTACCCACGACCGCTATTTCCTCGACCGCGTATGCTCGGTCATCCTCGAAATCGACGACAAGACCATCTACACCTATCGCGGCAACTATTCCTACTACTTGGAGAAACGGCAGGAACGTATTGACAACCGCAGGGCCGAGATTGCACGGGCCAATAACCTCTACCGCACGGAACTCGACTGGATGCGCCGCCAGCCACAGGCACGAGGGCACAAGGCCAAGTATCGCGAGGATGCCTTCTACGAGCTGGAGCGCACGGCCAAGGCCCGCATAGAGGAGAGGCAAGTGCGCCTGAAGGCTTCCAACGTCTACATCGGCTCGAAGATTTTCGAATGCCAGTATATCTCCAAGTCGTTCGGAAGTGAAGGCGAGGTGGTCATTATGAAGGACTTCTACTACAACTTCTCGCGGTTCGAGAAGATGGGCATCGTGGGTAATAACGGCACGGGGAAGTCCACCTTCCTGAAGATGCTCTTAGGCCAGATGGAGCCCGACAAGGGGCGCATCATCGTGGGCGAGACCGTCCGCTTCGGTTATTTCTCGCAGGAAGGTCTTCAGTTCGACGAGCAGATGAAGGTCATCGACGTGGTGCGCAACATTGCCGAGTACATCGACCTGGGGTCGGGCAGGCATCTTTCAGCCAGTCAGTTCCTGCAGCACTTCCTCTTTAGTCCTGAACAGCAACACAACTACGTGTATAAGCTGTCGGGCGGCGAGCGTCGCAAGCTCTACCTGTGTACGGTTCTCATGCGCAATCCCAATTTCCTCGTACTCGACGAGCCTACCAACGACCTCGACATCGTTACCTTGCAGATTCTCGAGGAGTACCTGCAGGACTTCCCCGGCTGCGTCATCGTGGTGAGCCACGACCGCTATTTCATGGATAAGGTGGTCGACCATCTGCTGGTGTTCAAGGGCGATGGCGAAATAAAGGACTTTCCAGGCAACTATACCCAGTACCGTGAATGGCAAACCTTGCAGCCAGCCACCCCGAAAGACGCGCCCAAGACGGCTCCCCGCCCCAAGCGCGACCCTCGCAGCAACCAGGAACGCCGCATGACGTTCAAGGAGCGAACCGAGTTCGAACGCTTAGAGAAAGAGATTGCCGCCTTGGAAGCTGAACAGAAAGCAATAGAAGAGGCACTCTGCTCGGGCACGCTCTCCATTGATGAGCTGACAGAGAAGAGCAAACGCCTGCCAGTACTGAAAGACGAACTCGACGAGAAGTCGATGCGCTGGCTGGAACTCTCGGAGATTAGTCACTAAAGGCATCCACCCCTACCGTCATGACGCAGCAATACCCCTCACGGCTATTGGAGAAGGCAGTACAAGAGTTCTCCCACTTGCCCGGCATAGGCCGCAAGACGGCTCTGCGCCTGGTACTCCACCTCTTGCGTCAGGAAGAAAGCAGCGTCAAGCAGTTCACCAACGCCATCGACACAATGAAGCGTGAAGTCCGTTTCTGCCGCTGCTGCCACAATATCAGCGACGAGGAGGTGTGCCCCATCTGTGCCAACGAACGGCGCGATGCCACTACGATATGCGTCGTGGAGAACGTGCAGGATGTCATGGCCATTGAGAACACGCAGCAGTTCCACGGTCGCTATCATGTGTTGGGAGGCGTCATCTCGCCCATGGACGGCATAGGCCCAGCCGACCTTGAAATAGAGTCCCTGGTGGCCCGCGTGGCCGAAGGCGGCATCAAGGAGGTCATCCTCGCCCTGAGTCCCACGATGGAGGGCGACACCACCAACTTCTACATCTTCAGGAAACTGGCTCACTACGACGTGCAACTGTCTATCATTGCACGTGGTGTCTCGGTGGGCAACGAACTGGAATATACCGATGAAGTGACCCTGGGACGCTCCATCCTGAACAGAACGCCCTTCGACGGAAAATAAGAAACCATTATGAACAAGACAAGAAACAAACTGACAACACTCTTCATCGCCCTGCTGGCCATTCCGCTCCTCCTGGCTGTCATCTTCGAGACGGGCATGGCCGAAGAGGGCATATTGGCTGGTTCCCATGCCATGCACGAGTTTGCGGCCACGGCCATCATGGAGCTACTCACCATCGCACTCATCCCCGCTGCCCTGCGCCTGTTCAAGCTAAGTCGCGTAGAAGCCCAGTTGCGCCAGCATCATGAGAAAGCCCTGCTGAAGTGGGGCGGCATCAGGCTGTTGATGCTCGGAGTACCGCTCCTCATCAACACCATATTATATTATGTCTACATGAACACCTCGTTTGGCTACATGGCCATCATCCTCGTGCTCTGCCAGCCATTTGTCTATCCCAGCAGGGAGCGTTGCAACAGCGAGGCATTCCTCACCGACCACAAAGAGCCATGAAGCTGAGCGTCGTCATCGTCAACTACAACGTGCGCTACTACGTAGAGCAGTGCATCGACAGCGTGTTGAGGGCCACCAAGGCCATCGACACGGAGATATTTGTAGTAGACAACCACTCGCACGACGACTCCCTGCCCTACCTTCGACAACGCTTCGGCGGGCAGGTCTTCTTCATTGAGAGCAACCACAACCTGGGTTTCTCACGCGCCAACAACATGGCCATCCGCCAGTCTGCGGGTGAATATGTTCTCCTGCTCAATCCCGACACCTTCGTCACAGAGCATAGCCTTCAGCAAGTCATCGACTTCATGGACAAGACTCCGCGTGCCGGAGGCTGCGGCGTGATGATGCACAATGCCGACGGCACCCGGGCACGCGAGTCGCGCCGTAGTCTTCCCACGCCATTCGTCTCCCTGCTGAAGATGCTGGGACGCTCCGACCGCTACTACATGAGCCACTTGCCTTGGGACAAGCCGGGGCAGATAGAAGTCATCAGCGGAGCCTTCTTCATGCTGCGCCGTTCGGTACTCAGTCAGACGGGATTACTCGACGAGGACTTCTTCATGTATGGCGAGGACATCGACCTCTCCTATCGCATCGTAAAGGATGCCGGCTACGAGAACTGGTACGTTCCGGCACCCATACTGCACTATAAGGGCGAGTCCACGCATAAGTCCAGCTTCCGCTATGTCCATGTGTTCTATCAGGCCATGCTCATCTTCTTCCACAAGCACTACGGTCATCTGTCGTTCTTCGTCACCCTTCCCATCAAGGCCGCCATCTACCTGCGTGCGTTCATCGCCCTGATGCAGATGGGCTACGACCAATGCAAGAAGTCGCTGGGCTTCATCCATACGTCAACCATTCCGCTCACCTATATATTCATAGGCTCGGAACAGATGCACCGCCAATGCCGGGAGTTGGCTCGCCGCAAGGCGCTCACCGCCCAGTTTGTGGCCACCCGAAGCGAGGCAAAGGCCACCGGCCAGATATGCATGGTCTACGACACCTCCACCTATACTTATTCCTATCTGTTGCAGGAGTGCCACCAGCACGCCCGGGAAAACATCCTGATAGGCACCTACAATCCTGCCACACACGTACTCATCACCCCCTTTGAAGTGATATTATGAATCAAGCCCACCCCCAAGTTTGCCTCCGCGCCATGGAGCCCGAGGACCTTGACCTGCTCTACCGTATTGAGAACGACAAGACCCTTTGGGATATTGGTGCCACCAACGTACCCTATTCACGCTACACGCTGCACGAATACATTTCCCAGACTTGCGGCGACATCTACACCGACCGTCAGGTACGCCTGATGATTGATAATGAAGAGGGAGAGACCGTGGGCATAGCCGACATCGTCCGCTTCGACCCCAAGCACAAGCGCGCCGAGGTGGGACTGGTTATAGAGCGTCCTTATCGCCGACGGGGCTACGCCTCCGCCGCCCTCCTACATTTGTGCGACTATGCCTTGCGCCAACTTCACTTGCACCAGCTCTACGCACTCATCGCCGCGAAGAACCAGCCTTCTCTGGATCTTTTCTGCAAGGCTGGCTTCAGGAAGACATCCGTCCTGACCGACTGGCTCTACGACGGGCAAGACTATCAGGATGCTTTCCTGATGCAATACCTCTTGGTCAGCGACGCCGAAACTCAGAGCAAGTAATAGCCGTGGCAATGGCCACGTTCAGGCTCTCGGCCATATCAGGAGAAGAGTTAAAGCTCGGAATAAGTAGTTTCCTGTCAACAAGTTCCCGCACAGCAGCCGACAGGCCATTCCCCTCATTACCCATGACGATGACGCCATCGCTACTGAGCGACTGGCTGTAGATATCCTCACCATCGAGCAACGTACCGTAGACTGGCACTTCGGCCGATTTCAACATCTGTGGCAAATCGGTATAGTAAAGGCTTACCCGTGCTATGCTGCCCATCGTTGCCTGCACCACCTTGGGATTCCACACGTCGGCTGTGTCCGTGGAGCAGTAGATGGTGTTGATTCCAAACCAGTCAGCAATACGGATAATAGTGCCTAAGTTGCCGGGATCCTGCACGCCGTCGAGTGCCAGGTACAGACGGCCTTGCTTCAAGGGGGGCATTTCTCTGTTCTCGGGCATAGGAAATACGGCCAGTACCTGTTGTGGATGCTGCAGGAAACTGAGCCGCTGCAGCTCTTCACCGCTCACCTGTACCACCCCGCTGCCCGTCATTCCGCTTACGCCCTCCCATGCCGACGTGGCATAAAGAGCCTTCGGCTGCCATCCATGCCGCAGCAAGTCGCCCACGACCTTCGGCCCCTCGGCCACGAAAAGCCCTTCCTTCTGCCGGTATTTCTTCTGCTCCAGCTGGCGCACAAACTTTATCTGATTCTTGCTGATCATATTTAAAAAGTCGTTAATTCTTCCGCAAAGATAGAAAATAAATATGAATAGTAAGTCACGAATTATGAATTATTGACTACCTTTGCAACTAATTATGCGTAAAAACCTGTATTTGCAAAGTCTGGCATGGGTGGCGGCTGCTGTATGGCTGGTCGCCTGTTCCACTACGCGCTATGTTCCCGAAGGCCAGTTTCTGCTTGGACAGGTAAAAGTAAAGACCGACAACCCTGACGAGAAAACCGTCAATACGACTGCCATGCGCGACTATGTGCGCCAAAATCCCAACTCCCGCTGGTTCTCGCTCGTCAAGATTCCCCTCATCACCTATTCCCTTTCCGGGCGCGACAGCACAAAGTGGCTCAACCGCACCCTGCGGGCCATGGGCGAGAAGCCCGTCGTCTTCGACTCGCTGCTGACGCAGATGACCGTCATGGACTTACGCCAGGAGCTTCACAACCAAGGCTATATGCACGGGCAGGTGAGTACGCAGGTGAGGCAGCACGGCAAGAAGAAGGACATCACCTATATCCTGCACCCCGGCGAGTACTACTATCTACGCCAGATCGACTACGAGATTGCCGACTCCGTCATTGCCCGTCTCTTAGAGGAGAACTCCGACAGCCTGAAGCGACTCATCCAGCCGCTACAGCAGTTCAACGCTTCGCGCCTCGATGCCGAGCGTTCGCGCCTCACCCGCCAACTCACCGACTATGGCTATTCGCGCTTCCATAAGGAGTACATCACCTATCAGGCCGATACCACACAGGGCAGCAGGGCCATCGACCTGACGTTGCGTTTAGGTCTCTTCGGGCGCAGCGAGAGGCCCGACACGCTCCACACCCGTTACCGTATAGGCAGCATCAGCTATGCCAACGGCGACCCCGCCGACCATAACATACACCTTCGCAAACGGGTACTTGAGGAATGCACCCACATCAGAGAGGGAAGTCTCTTCTCGGCTACCGACCTGCAGAAGACCTACAACCACTTTGGCCGCCTACAGGCCGTGAAGTACACCAGTATCTCTTTCAGCCAGCGGCCCGATTCTGCTGTTCTCGACTGCGACATCCAACTACAGACCAACAAGCCGTCGACACTCAGTTTCGAGCCAGAAGGCACCAACACGGCCGGCGACCTGGGGGCTGCCGCCTCGCTCACCTATCAGAACCGCAACCTCTTCCACGGGAGCGAACTGCTCAGCGTCGAGCTGCGCGGTGCCTACGAGGCCATTCGCGAGCTGGAAGGCTACCAGAACCAGGACTATCTGGAATACTCGATAGAGACACGACTGGCCTTCCCTCGGTTCATCGTTCCTTTCATCCGCAACGAAGTGCGCCAGTCGGTCAACGCCACGAGCGAGGTGTCGCTGCTCTACGACATGCAGAACCGCCCCGAGTTCCACCGCCGCGTACTCTCTGCCGCCTGGCGCTATAAGTGGAACAAGCCCGAACGCCACGACCGATACCAGCTCGACCTGCTCGACCTGAACTATGTGTTCATGCCCTGGATGTCGTCTACCTTCCGTAAAGAGTATCTGGAAAACGAGGACAACATCAATTCCATCCTGCGCTACAACTACGAAGACCTGTTCATCACCAAACTGGGGTTCGGCTACAGCTACAGCAACAGACATATCGCCCTGAAATGGGGAGTGGAGACCTCGGGCAACCTGCTCTCGCTGGGTTCGCGGCTGACGAACAGTTCCAAGGACGACGAGGGGCGATACCGTCTCTTCAACATCGCCTTCGCCCAATACGTGAAGGGCGACTTCGACCTGACCCACTCCCTGAGTATCGACCAGGAGAACGACATCGTGTTCCACCTGGGCCTCGGCATTGCCTATCCCTACGGCAACAGCACGATGCTGCCTTTCGAGAAACGCTACTTCTCGGGCGGAGCCAACAGCGTTCGTGGCTGGAGCGTGCGCTCGTTGGGGCCGGGAAAGTTCAAGGAGCGCGACGGACGCATCAACTTCATCAACCAGACCGGCGACCTGAAGCTCGACCTCAACGTGGAGTACCGCACCCACCTCTTCTGGAAACTCGACGGAGCCGCCTTCATCGATGCCGGCAACATCTGGACGCTTCGCGACTACCCCGGGCAACCAGGCGGCCAGTTCAGGCTGAACACCTTCCCGCAGGAGCTGGCAGCAAGCTACGGACTCGGTTTCCGCTTCAACTTCGACTACTTTGTGTTGCGCTTCGACCTCGGCATGAAGGCCATCAACCCGGCCTACGAAACCGACGACGACGAACACTATCCGCTCTTCTATCCCAAGTTTAGCCGCGACCTGGCCTTCCACTTCGCCGTGGGCATGCCGTTCTGACACCACTATCCACCTCATTTCACTTACATCAAAAAACAACCATATCCATGCTCAGATTCATATCTTTTGGAAGCGGCAGTAGCGGCAATTGCTACTTTCTGTACACCGAACACGAAGGTCTTCTCATAGATACCGGCGTGGGAATACGGACGCTGAAGAAAGAGTTCCGCGACTACGGACTCACCCTCTCGCAGATTCACTATGTGCTGATTACCCACGACCATGCCGACCACATCAAGTGTGTAGGCAGTCTGAGCCACGACTTCCATCTACCCGTCTACGCCACCGCAACCGTACATAAGGGTATACAGCGCAGCTACTATGTGCAGCGCAAGCTGGAGCCCTACCTGCGCCATGAAGTAGAGCCAGGGAAGAGCTACACGCTGGGCGAGTTCTGCATCACCCCGTTTGCCGTTCCCCACGACGCCAGAGGCAACGTGGGCTACATGATTGAGAACGAGGGCGTTGTCTTCTGCCTGATGACCGACGTGGGATGCGTCACCGACGACATGAAGCAATACATCGCCCGGGCCCACTACCTGGTCATCGAGGCCAACCACGACATAGAAATGCTGCAACAAGGCCCCTACCCCGATTACCTCAAGGTGCGCATACTGAGCAAGATGGGCCACCTAAGCAACGCAGCATGTGGCGAGGCCATCGCCCAGAACAGGCAGGAACATCTGCGCCATGTGTGGCTCTGCCACCTCTCAGAGGAGAACAACCACCCCGAACTGGCCCGTAAGACGGTGGAGAGCATCCTCACCAACAGCGGAATCAACGTAGGCAGCGACCTCGAGCTGGAGGTGCTCAAGCGCACCCAGCCTACCGGCATCTTCGAACTGCCGCTCCCTGACGCAGCAACGCAACGTCAAGAACAAGCGTAAATGAACTTACACTCACAACGACACATGAACATACTGAAAGCCCTCTTCGGCAATTCCGAAGAGACCCCTGAAGAAGAGAAGAAGAACGCGGATGCCCGCAAGTTCGACCTGATGAAGTACGACGGCGTGAAGGCCATGAAGATAGGCCGCTTCGACTATGCCGTCAAGTGCTTCGAAGAAGCCCTGCAGCTTCACGACGACCTCGAAGTGCGCGACTACCTCTCGCGCTCCTTGGTGCAGCAAGGGCAGTACGACGAGGCCTTGCAGCAGCTTGCCCTGCTCATCGAAGCCCAGCCGCACAACGTCTCACTACCCATGCAGGCCGCCCACGTGGCCTTCCAGAAGGAGGACTACGACCAGATGCAAGCCTTCTGCGAGCAGGCCCTAAGCATCGACAGGCAGAATGCGAGGATACACTACACTTACGCCCGTGCCTGTTTAGGCAAGAAAGATGTCATCACGGCCATTGCCCGCCTCACCCAAAGCATCACCCTCGATGACAGTTATGCCGATGCCTACCTGCTGCGCGGCCAGACGCTCCTCGCGCTGGGCGACACCGCAGGGGCCGAAGCCGATGCCACATGGCTCATGGATCATGCCGCCAACCACGAAGACATACTGCTGTTTGCTGCTCGTGTGCAGCGCGCCAAGGGAAATGTCGAGCTGGCCCAGCGCATCTATGATGCCGTCGTCGAGGTGAACCCCTTCCAGATCGACGCTTATCGCGAACGCGGACAGCTGCGCTATGAGCAAGGCGACAAGAAAGGAGCGCAGGAAGACATGCAGAAAGTGCTGGAGCTGAACCCCCAAGAGATGGCCGACGTGAGCGGTGACTACTCAGCCGAAGGCATAGAACACAAGGTGAAACAGGCCTATTCGGCCCTGAATCCCTTCGGATTGTAAGTTTTTTGCGAAATTTTCAGTCATTTTATTTGTGTAGTTCAAAGAAAAGTTATACTTTTGCAGCCGATAAGCAATAAAAAGCAGAACAATGACAAAACTGAATGCATACTTTTACTTCTACTTTTACTTTGCAAAGACATTGTGAAGCGGATGTTCGTATGCAGATTCTGTTAGACATAATGAAACAGGGAACCCCGCTTCACCCAAAGGTGAAAGCGGGATTTCTTTTTTAACACTAAGGTATGAAACGAATAGCTATACAAGGAGAGATCGGGTCGTTCCACGACATAGCCGCCCATGAGTACTTCCGGGGCGAACAGTTGCAGCTCATCTGCTGTGCCACCTTCGAACAGGTGTATCAGGCGGTGGCCCAGGACCCGACCGTCATTGCGATGGCGGCCATAGAGAACACCATTGCCGGCTCGCTGCTGCACAACTACGAGCTGCTGCGCGAAAGCGGAACCACCGTCGTGGGCGAGCATAAACTGCACATCACCCATTGCATCTGCTGCCTGCCCGACGACGACTGGGACACCATCACCGAGGTTCATTCGCATCCCGTGGCCCTGATGCAGACACGCCACTACCTGGAGCACCACCCTCAACTGCGCATCGTGGAGGGCGACGACACCGCAGGCAGCGCCAAGATGATTGCCGAAGGCCGGCACCACGGCTGGGCGGCCATCTGCCACGCCGAGGCGGCACGCCTCTACGGACTGAAGGTGCTGGAGAACAACATCGAGGACAACAAGCACAACTTCACCCGCTTCCTCATCTGTTCGGCACCGCAGAAGGCCGACATGTTGCGTCCGCTCACCGAGACCAACAAGTCGAGCATCGTCTTCTCCCTGCCCCACGAGGAGGGAAGTCTCTCCCAGGTGCTCAGCATCCTCTCCTTCTACAAGATCAACCTCACCAAGATACAGTCGCTGCCCATCATCGGACACGAATGGGAGTACCTGTTCTACGTCGACGTCACCTACGGCTCGCTGACGCGATACCGCCAGAGCATTGATGCCATCATCCCGCTTACGCGCGACCTGACTATCCTTGGCGAATACAAAGAATATTAATAACAGCAATAATATGATACAACCAGCAGAACGATTAAGCTTAGTGAGCGAGTACTACTTCAGTCGCAAGCTAAAGGAAGTGGCCCAGCTCAACGCCCAGGGCCTTGACATCATCAGCCTGGCCATCGGCAGCCCCGACATGCCGCCATCGGCCCAGACCATCGAGAAACTATGCGAGGTGGCCCGCCAGCCCAATGCCCACGGCTACCAGCCCACGATGGGCACGCCCGAACTGCGCGAGGCAATGGCCGAGTTCTACCAGCGCTGGTACGGCGTAACCCTTGACCCCAAGACCGAGATTCAGCCGCTCATCGGCTCGAAGGAGGGCATCCTCCACATCACGCTGGCTTTCGTCAACCCCGGCGACGTGGTGCTGGTGCCCAACCCCGGCTATCCCACCTACACGTCGCTCTCGAAGATTCTGGGTGCCAAGGTGGTGAACTACGACCTTTGCGAGGCCGACGGCTGGCAGCCGGACTTCGACCAGCTGGAGGAGTTGGCCAACAAGCATCAGCAGTCGCCCGACTCCCGCATCCGGCTGATGTGGACCAACTACCCCAACATGCCGACCGGCGGACGCGCACGCCGCGATACCTACGAACGCTTGGTGCGGTTTGCCCGCACCCACAACATCGTCGTAGTCAACGACAACCCCTACTCGTTCATCCTCAACGACAACCCCCTCTCGCTGCTGCAAGTGCCGGGCGCTAAGGACTGCTGCATAGAACTCAACTCCATGTCGAAGAGCCACAACATGCCCGGTTGGCGTGTGGGACTCTGCGCCACAAATGCGCAGTTCATCTCATGGATACTGAAAGTGAAGTCGAACATCGACTCAGGCACATTCCGGGGTTTGCAGCTCGCAGCCGCCGAAGCCTATCGCAATAGCGACAACTGGCATCGCGAGGCCAACATAGAGACCTACAGCCGCCGTCGCAAGTGGGCCGAGGAAATCATGCAGACGCTTGGATGCACCTACGACCCCGACCAAGTGGGATTGTTTCTCTGGGGCCGCATCCCTGACAACATCCCGAATGTGGAAGACCTCACCGAGCGCGTACTCCACGAGGCCCGCGTCTTCATCACCCCGGGTTTCATCTTCGGCAGCAACGGCGAACGCTACATCCGCATCTCGCTCTGCGCCAAGGAGGAGAAAATCAAAGAAGCACTTGAACGCATAAAGAAGACCCTCCCCCCGCCCTCCCTGTGAGGGAAGGAGTGGTCACACACTACATGAATAGCATGTATGAATAACAACAACGGATTTTACAGATTATACGGATTATCTAATGGTATGTTCTATAAATTGCAAAAACTACGCGCAGCCACTCCCCTCCCCTCAAGGGGAGGGGTAGGGGTGGGGTCTGGACTCGGCTATGCCGCTTGCAAAGCAAGAATGTCCTGTTATCGAAGAAGATACTGACCCCACCCCCAACCCCTCCCCTACAAGGGAGGGGAGGGGCGGCGCACCATTAACGAATAAATAGAAGCTACTTAATCAGATATCAGCGACCTCATCGCGGCTTTAACCGCTGTAATCCGATGGTAATCCGTGAAATAGCAATAACATCGCGTAGCCCCAAATCCGTATAATCCGTGTTATCCGTTGTTTAAAAGAACTTACTAAACGTAAATAAATAATATAAAAGAAATAATCATAGTAGAATACCCCCGACAAACATTCTACTCCCCTCCCTACAGGGAGGGGTTGGGGGTGAGTCCTTATGGAACTGGAATTAAAACCGCTGAATTTACCGAGTGACAATGAACGCCCCTTCGTGATTGCAGGCCCCTGCTCGGCCGAGACTGAGGAGCAAGTGATGCAGACCGCACGTGAACTGGCCATGAAAGGATGCCACAACTTCCGTGCCGGCGTATGGAAGCCACGTACCAAGCCCGGTGGCTTCGAGGGCAACGGCGAGAAGGCACTGCCCTGGATGAAGCAAGTAAAGGAGGAGACCCACATGCTGCTTGCCACCGAGGTGGCCACCCCGGAGCATGTAGAACTGGCCTTGAAGTACGGCATAGACATCCTCTGGATAGGTGCCCGCACCACGGCCAATCCCTTTGCCGTGCAGGCGCTGGCCGACGCGCTGAAGGGAGTCGATGTGCCCGTCTTCGTGAAGAACCCCGTAAATCCCGACATCGAGCTGTGGATAGGTGCCTTGCAGCGCATCAACCAGGCCGGCGTTCACCGCATGGGAGCCATCCACCGGGGCTTTTCCTCCTACGAGCAGAAAATCTACCGCAACACCCCAATGTGGCAGATTCCCATCGAACTGCATCGCCGCATACCCGACCTGCCCATCATCTGCGACCCCTCGCACATCGGAGGCCGACGCGAACTCATCGCCCCCCTCTGCCAGCAAGCTATGGACCTCGGCTTCGATGGCCTCATCGTCGAGTCTCACTGCGACCCTGACAAGGCATGGAGCGACGCTAAGCAGCAGGTGACGCCCGAAGTCCTCGACTATATCCTCTCGCTGCTCATCATTCGCGACGAGCATACCACCACCGAGGGACTGGCCAGCCTGCGCAAGCAGATCGACGAGCTGGACAACCAGATCATGGATGTCTTGGCTAAGCGTATGCGCGTCTGCCGCGAGATTGGCCACTACAAGAAGGAACACAACATGACCGTCTTACAAGCCTCGCGCTATAATGAGATTCTGTCGAAGCGTGGCGTGCAGGGTTCCCTCTGCGGCATGGGGCCCGACTTTGTGGCCAAGGTGTTCGAGTGTATTCACGAGGAGAGCGTTCGTCAGCAGATTGAAATCATCAACCAGTAGTTACTATGAAGATATTAGTTATGGGCGCAGGCAAGATGGGCAGTTTCTTCATCGACCTGCTATCGTTCGAGCATGAAGTGGCCGTCTTCGAGAAAGACCCTAAGCGCATGCGCTTCACTTACAACTGCCAGCGACTGACGCTCTTGGAAGAGGTGCGCGACTTTGCGCCAGAGCTGGTCATCAACGCCGTCACTGTCAAGTACACCATTCCTGCCTTTGAGGAAATCATTCCCTACCTGCCGAAGGACTGCATCATCAGCGACATCTCCTCGGTGAAGACCGGGCTGAAAGAGTTCTATGAGAGTACGGGCATGCACTACGTTTCCACACACCCCATGTTCGGCCCGACGTTTGCCAACCTGAACCAGCTCAGCGAGGAGAACGCCATCATCATCAACGAGGGTAACTTCATCGGGCGGCTGTTCTTCAAGGACCTCTACCAGAGGCTGGGACTGAACATCTACGAATACAGCTTCGAGGAGCACGACAAGACAGTAGCCTACTCGCTGTCCATCCCCTTCGTCTCCACCTTCGTCTTCGCCGCGGTGATGAAGCATCAGGATGCGCCGGGCACTACCTTCAAGCGGCACATGCGCATTGCCAAGGGCGTGCTCAACGAGGACGACTTCCTGCTGCAGGAGATTCTCTTCAACCCCTACACCCACGACCAGGTGTCGCAGATACGCACGGAGCTGAAGGAGCTGCTCGAAATCATCGACACCAAGAATGCCGACGGCATGAAAGCCTACCTGAAGAAGATTCGCGACAACGTAAGGCGCGACATCGAGATCAACAAGTAACGAACTGCGAGAGAAAAGACAAACAAACCGCCGGGACATCCGTGGGGATGTCTCGGCGGATACTTTCCGTTCAGCGGGATTACAAACCCGACCGAACGAGGTTACTTTTCTCTTGGGGTGAACAGCTCCGGCACATGTTTTAGGAAGTCCTGATAGTAGGCGAGAATCATGTCGTGCAGGGGATGGTCGTGGCGCAAGAGAATGCCGGCATAGTACTTCGTATTCTTGAAGGTGACGCTGTCGCTGAAGAGCGTCATCTCGTGGTTGCGGGCGTAGTCGTAGAACCAAAGGTGGTAGAGACGGTCGCAAGCGGCCTGTCGCTTGTCGGTGGGGTCGCAGATGTAGAGCATGACCGTGGGTTCCTGGCTGAAGAATTCTTCGAGAATGACGGTCACCGTGTCGAGAATCTTCGGGTCGTATGAACCATGCTCGTGCTCGCTGTTGTCGATGAAGAAATGATAGGCTCCCTCGTCCATGAAGTACGTGTCTTTATAGAAACCGACGTTGTAGTGTATCTGCTTGTCGGTCACGAAGCTGAACGTCATGTCGTTGATTTGCGTCAGCTGGTAAGGCGAACGAAGGTTGAGTATTTCGGCTGAGAGTGTCATTTGGCTATTGCTGCTGATTGCTCACGAATCTGCTCACGCCATCTTTCGCGGGCGTCTATCATCTGTTGGAATGCCTCCGCATACTGCTCAGGGCTATCGTAGTGTTTGAAAATGTCCATTGTGTTCATCTTGACAATCTGTATTTAGTGAGTACGTTGCAAAGTTACAAATAATTCTCCGAAAATATGTCAACGTTCTGGAAAACTTTCACAATCAATAATAAAAAACTCATGGTATTTTCAACAACGGATTGCATGGATTATACGGATTAGTGGTCCCAATCCATATAAAGAACTTATATAATAGGGTTTTTCTTATTTAAGGGTGACAGGGTGACAGAATGCCGATAAACAGGGCGTTTGCACCCTTTTTAAAGGGTGACAAGGGTGACAGAAGGGTGACAGGGTAAGATGAATAGGTAATGCCAAGTGAATGAATAGGTAATGCAGGGTGAATGAATAGGATTTTGCAGTTGAAAGGAACATTCTTTTGCTTTGCCGACGTTGGTCGGCAAATTAGCCGACGAACGTCAGTCAATCTGCTGACGAACGTCGGCTAAGCAAAAGGATAGTGGAAAGCAACGAGATTAATCCATGTCGTTGGCATCCGTGGCCTTCTTCGAATTAGAAGTCTTACGGATAGTGGCCGTGCGTTTGCGAAGGGTCTTCTTCTCTTCGACGACAACGGGCTTTTCAACCTTCACGCCAGCCAGCTCGGGATCGACGAGGATGCGACCACAATATTCGCAGACGATAATCTTCTTGTGCATCTTGATGTCGAGCTGACGCTGGGGAGGAATCTTGTTGAAGCAGCCACCGCAGGCATCGCGCTGCACATAGACAACGCCAAGGCCGTTGCGGGCATTCTTGCGGATGCGCTTGAACGACTGCAGCAGGCGAGGCTCAATCTTCTCTTCCAGCATGTGGGCCTTCTCGCGGAGACGCTCCTCCTCGGCGCGAGTCTCTTCCATTATCTCGTCGAGCTCGCCACGCTTCACAGCCAGGTCGCCTTTCTTGTCCTCGAGTACCCTCTCGTTCTGCTCCAGTTCCTCGTTCTTCTCGCTGATGCGACGCTGTGCCTCATTGATTTTCTTGTTGCACAACTCAATCTCAAGACTCTGGAACTCAATCTCCTTGCTCAGCATGTCGAACTCGCGGTTGTTGCGCACCTCGTTCAGCTGCTGCTTATAGCGTTCCACACTGTTTTGTGCCTCAATAATTTCGCCTTTCTTCTGCGAAACAGCACGTTCGAACTCGCCAATCTCGTTTTTGATACGCTCGATGCGAGTGTTCAGTCCCTCAATTTCAGCGTCAAGGTCGTCGACCTCAAGAGGAAGTTCGCCACGCAAAGCCTTCTTCTCGTCAATAGCCGAGAGTGAGGTCTGCAACAAGAAGAGCGTCTTCAGTTTCTCTTCTACCGACAAGTCTGTAGGATCTTTCTTTGCCATATTACTCAATTTCTTTTTAAAGGTATATAATCGGGTTTGTATTCGTCTCTGCCGTCAGGATGCGCACCTCGGGAAACGCTGCCGCAATGACGTCGCGGAAGATTTCGGTGGTGAAGTGCTCGCTTTCGTAGTGTCCGATGACGCAAATCTGAATGCGCTGTTCGTAGCCGAAGTACTGATGATAGTGCATCTCGCCGGTAATGAACGCATCGGCTCCGAGGCTCACTGCCTCATCAAGGAGGAAGTCGCCCGCCCCGCCACAGATGACCACCCGGCTAATGGACTTACGCATCAACTGATTGCACATAACGACACGGGCCTCCATTTGCCGCTTCACGACGGACACGAAAACATTGGAAACCATCGGAAAAGGGAACGTGCCCACGACACCACTTCCAGCCTCCAGGCCATCGACCGTTTTCCTGGCGAAGAACGTTACGTCCTGAAGGCCTAACCGCTCGGCAATCTTGAAGTTCACGCCACCACGGGCGTTGTCGAGATTGGTGTGCATCGAGACAACGCACACCCCAGCACGGATGGCCTTCATCACGGCCCGCTGCACATCGTTCTGCCCCGTAATCTGTTTCAGGCCCCGGAACAACAGCGGATGATGACTGACTACGAGGTTGCAGCCTTTGCTGACCGCCTCGTCAATGACCTGCTCGGTCACATCTAAACACAATAATACCCCTGAAACCTCCGCCTCTGTCAATCCCAGTTGCAGTCCTGCATTGTCCCAGGTTTCCTGCAAGGGCAGAGGCGCGAAATGTTCAAGGGTACGAACCACTTCTTCTATTTTCACGCTTCTGACGTATTTTGCGTGCAAAGTTACGATTTATTTTTGGAAAACCATCGTCTTTTCGTGTTTTTTTGCTTCCTTAGCCCCAAAATAACCATTCATGGGGCATGGAAAGCCTCACTCGTCGGCAAACAAGCTGAGCGACAAGTCCTGCCGAGGCGTGTTGTCTTCGGCCTTCACCTCCTCATTTTCGGCATCGAAAAGGCTCTGCACCATACTGCGAGCAGCAGCCGACTTACGAGTGTTCAACCGGTAGTAGCCGCGACGCCCCGTATGTTCTATCAACGATGAAGGCGACTTGGAGTTGCGCAGCAAGAAGTTCCTGACCTCTTTTTTCACCTCCTCCAAGTCAGGCTGAAAGAAAAAAGTGCGTTGCTGGTTATAGACATGCTTGGTGAGTGAACCCACGCTAATGCCACGCTCGCCCACCGCCAGGAGGATAGTCAATATTTGCTGTTCGTAACTCGACACGCCCAGAGAGTCATTCATTCAAAAAAAGGCCGGTAAAACAGGTTTACCGACCTTTTATTCTTCGATTTCTATCAATTACAACTGCCTTATTAAGCCAGGGCCACCTTGTTGTCCTCAACACTAACCAACTTGCCCTCCTTGAAGAGCCAGCCCAAACCAAGCAGTGTTTCCTCTGCCGAAATCTTAGCAGCCTTTGCAATGCCCTCTACAGTAAGAGCCTCCTTGGCTGCTGCCAGTGCCTGATAAACATCTCCTGCCTTGAAACCAATGTTCTCTGCGTTTACTGCAACCTCAACCTTCTTTGCGGCGGCTGCCTTCTTTGCTGCTGGAGCCTTGGTCTCCTTGGTCTCAGTAGCTTTCTTAGCTGTTGTAGCTTTCTTTTCTGCCATAATATCAAATAATTAATACACTTATTGAAGTAGTTATTTTCAAATCGTCGGCAAAGGTAATGCGAAAAAACTATCCAACTTGCTTATTATTAGACATTTCTTTAAAATTTCGGCATATTCTTGACGTAAATCAAACCCCTGATTGTCAACGGGAAACATATCAATTCTCACGACACAAAACTTGAGTTCGCCCTACCCTTCCCCGTCTATCTGCTCCTCGCCTTTAAGAATGGGCAGCTGGATGTGGTAGCGGACGGCCAGGAAACGGATGAGGCAGGTGAGCGTGAAACTGGCAATGGCCGTCATCTCAATGGGAAGACCCGCCTCGATGCCCGCCCAGTAGGCGATGCCCCCTAACACGCAGGCCACGGCATAGATTTCGCGGTGGAAGATAACAGGTTCGTTATTGAGCAACACATCACGAATGACACCGCCTGCCGAACCCGTGATGCAGCCCATGATGATGGCCACCCAGAAAGGATGGCCAAAGGCCAGGCTCTTCTGTATGCCCGCAATGGTGAAGAGGGCAAGTCCAAGGGTATCGAAGACAAACCAGGCATTCTTCAGCGGCTCCATCCACCGTCCGAAGAAGGCCACGGTGAGCAGGGCCACCGCCGTACAGATGAGATAGACGGGCGTGGTCATCCAGAACGGCGTAGTGCCCAGCATCACGTCGCGGATGGTGCCACCGCCGATGGCTACGGCAATGCCACACACATAGCCGCCAAACCAGTCGAAATGCTTGGCGGCGGCGTGGCGAATACCCGAGATGGCAAAGGCAAACGTGCCCAGCATCTCAATCACATAAATGATAAAATCCTGTTCCATAATCAATTAAGCTGACACCCAGTCAGTCCTTGTACCGATCTCCCCAGTAGCTGAGCATGCGCTCATAGAGCTTCTGTTCGGCTGGGCTGTGCTGGGCGTGCCAGAGACGTTGCCCCACCAAGGAGTCGGGCAGATACTGCTGTTGGGTGAAGTTGCCGGGAAAGTCGTGCGGATACTTATAGCCATCGTGGTAGCCCAAGTCCTTCATCAGTTTGGTAGGGGCATTGCGAATGGGCAGCGGCACCGGCTGGTTACCCGTCTGGCGCACCAGCGAGAGGGCAGCGTCGACACCCAGATAGGCCGAGTTGCTCTTGGGCGACGTGGCTAAATAGACCGTAGCCTCGGCCAGCGGGATGCGTCCTTCGGGCCACCCGATCTTCATCACGGCATCGAACGCCGCATTGGCCAGCAGCAGGGCATTGGGGTTGGCCAGTCCTATATCCTCGGAAGCCGAGATGACCAATCGGCGGGCAATGAACTGCGGATCTTCGCCCCCCTCAATCATGCGCGCCAGCCAGTAGAGAGCCGCATCGGGGTCGCTGCCCCGGATGGACTTGATGAAGGCCGAGATGATGTCGTAGTGCATCTCGCCGTCCTTGTCGTAAGCCAAGGGGTTCTGCTGCAGACGGCTGACCACCATCTCGTCGGTGATGACCACATCGCCACTTTCGGCCTCAACCACTAACTCCAGGATGTTGAGCAGTTTGCGCGCATCGCCACCGCTGAAGCGCAGCAAGGCCCCCGTCTGCTGCAGTTCAATCTTGCGCTCCTTCAGTAGCACATCGGTAGTAATGGCGCGGTGGAGCAGTTGCAGGAGGTCGTCCTTCTCTAATGACTTCAGCACGTAGAGCTGGCAACGGGAGAGGAGGGGTCGGATGACTTCGAAGGAAGGGTTCTCGGTGGTGGCCCCAATGAGCGTTACGATGCCCTTTTCAACGGCTCCCAACAGCGAGTCCTGCTGTGACTTGGAGAAACGATGAATCTCGTCTATAAATAAAATAGGTGAAGCCTCATTGAAGAAACGTCCCTTCTGCGCCTTCTCAATGACATCGCGCACATCCTTCACGCCACTGGTCACGGCCGAGAGCGTGTAGAAAGGAGTCTCCAGACGGTGGGCAATAATCTGGGCGAGCGTGGTCTTGCCCACCCCCGGCGGCCCCCAGAGGATGAACGAAGAGATGCGACCGGCATCGATCATCTTCCGAAGAACGGCCCCTTCGCCCACCAGATGTCGCTGGCCAATATAGTCGTCGAGCGTCCTTGGACGCATTCTTTCAGCTAAAGGTTCTGACATGGCATTTTACTTTTATTGACATGTATCGAGGAACGATGTGACGGGTTAAGTCATGCAAAGTTAGGTGTTTTTTGCCAATCTGCAAAAAAATGTGAGCGAAAACTTGTAAATAAGAAATAAAGTATTTACTTTTGCATGTCAAAACAATTATCTAAAAAAGAAATTATGGACCAGCAAACAGCCAAAAAAGCGCTCACGCTGAAGACGCTCACCAAGAGCAATGCGTGGGACATCCAGGAAAACGACATCTTCCGCTTGTGGGAAGCTGCCGAGAAAGATTCCGAATTGAAAGACAACATACGTCACTACACGGACATTATTCGCAGCGCCTTTATGATTGAGGAAATCAACGGCGAGTCGACTATCATCAAGACAAAATACGAGAAGATGGGCTACAAGGTGGGAGAGGTAAAGATTGACGATGACAGGCACATCACCTGGGCTATCAAGAAACGCCCCATCGTGCGCGTCACCGACCTGACCTACGAGAACATACGCCACATCACAGCCGCCAAGCTGATAGAAGTGCTCGACCGCAACTTCGGAGGCGGATGGGACTCGCTGTCGCAGAGCATCAAGGACATCATTGAGAGCGGCTTCGACATCTCGACGACCACACTGCCCAAAGACCGCCTGCACAAGAAGGGCGGCATGTATGAAAAGAAGGTCGAGGATGGATACGAAGTGCTCGAAGTGGCGAAGGGCACATGGGTAGAGGCCATCTTTGCCAAGCTGAAGCCCGAGGCCGAGAAGCCGCGCATGAAGTTTGCCTCGCACAACGACGATGACGACCTGGACAGCGACGAGGACGTCGACATCGAGGACAACTACAACAAGCCCGACGAAGACGACATCGAGTTCGACGAGCCCAATGACGACGAAATCACCGAAGAGAACTACTCGACGATGATGGACCTGGGAGGCGAGGATCCTGACGAGGAGGCAGCCAACCTATCCGATTACGGAGATGAATAACATTAAAAAACAACGCAAAAACTTATGAACATTCCATCAGCATTCTGGCTCGTGCCGATAGCGTCGATCGTAGCTCTGGGAATGGCGTGGTTCTTCTTCCGTCAGATGATGACGGCCGATGAAGGTACGCCCCGTATGAAAGAGATTGCCCTCTACGTTCGTAAAGGTGCTATGGCTTATCTGTGGCAACAGTACAAGGTCGTTGTCATTGTGTTTGTGGTACTCTGTGCCCTGTTTGCATTCATGGCTTATGGCCTGAACGTACAGAACCCCTGGGTGCCGTTTGCCTTCCTGACGGGTGGATTCTTCTCGGGATTAGCAGGATTCTTCGGCATGAAGACGGCCACCTACGCCAGTGCCCGCACGGCCAATGCAGCCCGCCAGAGCCTTGACGCTGGACTGAAGATTGCCTTCCGCAGCGGTGCGGTCATGGGACTCACCGTGGTGGGTCTCGGCCTGCTCGACATTGCCATCTGGTTCGTCGTACTGAATCATTTCGATGCCGACGGCCTTATCTCTATCACCACGACCATGCTTACCTTCGGCATGGGTGCTTCCACGCAGGCACTCTTTGCCCGTGTGGGTGGAGGTATCTATACCAAGGCCGCCGACGTGGGTGCCGACATCGTGGGTAAGGTGGAAGCCGACATTCCCGAGGACGACCCCCGCAACCCCGCCACGATTGCCGACAACGTGGGCGACAACGTGGGCGACGTGGCCGGCATGGGTGCCGACCTCTACGAGAGCTATTGCGGCAGTGTGCTTTCTACTGCAGCCTTGGGTGCCTCGGCCTTTGCCGCCAGCTCGGTAGAGGGCATGCAACTCAAGGCCGTCATCGCCCCGATGATTATTGCCGCCGTGGGCGTGTTCCTCTCGCTCTTTGGCATTTTCCTCGTGCGCACCAAGGAAGGCGCCACGATGAAGGACTTGTTGCGCTCACTCTCCCTGGGCACTAACGTGAGTGCCGTGCTGATTGCCGTTGCCACCTTCGGCATTCTCTACTTCCTGGGCATTGAGAACTGGATAGGACTCTCCTTCTCGGTCATCAGCGGACTGGCAGCAGGCGTCATCATCGGTCAGGCTACAGAGTACTACACGTCGCATAGCTACAAACCCACCCAGAAAATTTCAGAGGCAGGTCAGACGGGAGCTGCCACCGTTATAATAAAAGGTATAGGAACGGGCATGATTTCCACCTGCATTCCTGTCATCACCATTGGCGTGGCCATCATCCTGAGCTATTCCTTCGCCAACGGCTTCGACCTCTCCATGAACTCTGCCAGCCTGGCCCACGGGCTTTATGGCATTGGCATTGCCGCCGTGGGCATGCTGTCTACCTTAGGAATCACCTTAGCCACCGACGCCTACGGCCCCATCGCCGACAATGCCGGCGGCAACGCCGAGATGTCGAACTTGGGCGAGGAAGTGCGCCATCGCACCGATGCCCTCGATGCCCTGGGCAACACGACTGCCGCCACAGGCAAGGGCTTTGCCATCGGTTCGGCTGCACTTACTGCACTTGCCCTGCTTGCCTCCTACATCGAGGAAATCAAGATAGCTATGGCTCGTGCCGGACAGACGCTGACCAACGTTGCCGGCGACGTGATCTCGGCTACCGATGCCACCATCCCCGACTTCATGAACTACTTCCAGGTGAACCTGATGAACCCGAAGGTGCTCGTGGGTGCTTTCATCGGAGGCATGGCCGCCTTCCTCTTCTGCGGTATGACGATGGAGGCCGTTGGCCGCGCTGCCGAGAAGATGGTACAGGAGGTGCGCCGACAGTTCCGCGAAATCAAGGGTATTCTTGAAGGCACTGGCACACCCGACTATGGCCGTTGCGTGGAGATTTCGACCCGCGCTGCCCAGCACGAGATGATAATTCCCTCGGTGCTGGCCATCATCATCCCCATCGTCGTGGGTCTGGTGCTCGGCGTAGCAGGCGTACTCGGCCTGCTGGTGGGCGGTCTCACCTGTGGCTTCACCCTCGCCGTGTTCATGGCTAATGCCGGCGGCGCCTGGGACAACGCAAAGAAAAACATCGAGGAGGGTGCCTTCGGAGGCAAGGGCTCGTTCGCCCATAAGGCCTGCATCGTAGGCGATACCGTGGGCGACCCGTTCAAGGACACCAGCGGTCCCTCGCTTAATATCCTCATCAAACTCATGTCGATGGTGAGCATCGTCATGGCAGGACTCACCGTTGCATTCGCATAACACCTCTGGCCAGCGGTTGCATCAGCCACGCAAGGGCATCAACATCATTAATGAGTGCAAAATGGCGATGAAATAACACAAAAATCATGAATCGAGTAGGAAGAAAACGAAGTAGTTTTCTTCCTACTTTCATTTTCCGCTCTCTCACAACATTGACTGGTAGGCTCAAATGCAATGTGGGTTAACACGCCTCGAACACATAGCCGAAGCCTTGGCGGCTGACGATGTTTTGGGCGTAGGGTCCAAGTTTCTTGCGGAGCCGCGCGATGTTGACATTCACGGTGCGGTCGGTGACGATGACTCCAGTCCATATCGTGTCCATAAGTTGCTGGCGAGATAATACCTGGCCTCGGTTAGCGAGCAGCAAGTGGAGCAGGGCGAACTCAGTACGGGTGAGGCTGATGGGCTGGCCGTCGATGGCGACAGTCTTCTTGTCAAGATTCATTTGCAGTCCACCGTATCTGAGCAGGTGCTTGCCAAGCCGTGCCTCGACAATGTTCATGACGTAGTCGCCAAGTTTCTCGCAGTCGGCGATGATGTCACTATAGAGTGTGCCGAGGGTATAGGAATAGTGGTGGGCATCCACATCTTGTATGATTTCCGCCCGCAGCTCGTCACGCAAGGCGTTGATGTCGCGTTCTATCTCTATGGAGGTGTCGGGCGAGAGGTCTTCACGCCGCCCGCTCATCACCACCATCATCTGCGTGATGGCCTCGTTGACGAGCCGTAGCATATCGTGTAGATGAGAGTATTGCTGAGGGGTGAAGTCCTCATTGCTACTACGCAAATGGTGGATGGTGCGTGCCGTCTTGAAGCAGGCATCGCCTACCGACTCCAACTCGCCAATCTGGCGGAGCATGATGCGGATTTTTTCTTTCGTGTCGTCCGAAAGATGCTCGTTGCCTACTTGTTCCAGGTAGGCAGCTATCTCCATTTCCATATTGTCGGCAATGGCTTCATATCGTTCGATACGCTCGTACTGCCGCTCCTGTTCTTTCTTGTCTTTCTCATCGAGCAGGATGCGCACCATGCCGAACATGCGCTGCATGCGCTCAGCAAAGTGGACAATCTCTTTCTGTGCCTGAAGAACGGCGATTTCTGGTGTCTGGATGACACCATCGTTGATGAAATGGAGAGTTGCGGGCTGCTTGGGGGCGTTTGTCCGTTCTGGCAGCAGGCGACATACAATGCGTTCCATCTGTGGGACAAAGCCGATGAGGAAGGCCGTGTTGAGTACATTAAAACAGGTATGAAACAATGCCAATACAATAGACAGCCGCTCGGTTTGATGGGATACCATCGCATCAAATCCAGCGAGTCTGCATACAAAATCAACAAACGGATAGAACACCGCGAGTACCCAGACTACACCAAACACGTTGAACAGCAGATGGGCCAAAGCTGCCCGCCGTGCTTCGATGCCGGCCCCTAACGCCGCAAGGTTGGCCGTGGCCGTGGTGCCGATGTTCTCGCCCATTACCAGCGCGATGCCCATGTAGATAGGAAGAACGCCAGTGGAGCAGAGCAAGATGGTGATGGCCATGACGGCTGCTGACGACTGCACAATACAGGTAATCGCCGTGCCCGCAGCAAGGAAGATGAGGATGGTGAGATAACTGGAAGTGTCGAACGAGGCAAAGAAACGAGTGACGTCGGCGTTGTGTGCCAGATCCATGTCACGTCCCGTACTATTCAGCATGACTAATGACCACAGCATAAATGCCAGGCCAAAAAGGAAGTCGCCCAACACACGGTGTCGCTTCTTGTAGATAAGCACCATGCCGACAAAGAACACAGGAAAGACCACAACGGTCAGGTCGAGATTGTATCCTACCAATGATATAATCCATGCCGTCAGCGTCGTACCGATGTTTGCACCCATAATTACCGAAATGGCCTGTGACAGTGTTAGCAGTCCGGCACTCACAAAGGAAACCGTCATCACTGTCGTGGCCGACGACGACTGTACGGCACACGTCACCATCGTTCCCGTGAGCATCCCGCTCAGCCGGTTGCCCGTTATCCGTCCCAAGACGTGTCGCAGGCTGGGACCTGCCATCTTTTGCAGCGCATCACTCATCGTCTTCATGCCGTAGATGAGCAGAGCCAGCGAACCTAAAAGTCTGAATGTCAATTCAAGTGTCATATTTCCCGTTTTGCTTTCGTAATTTTGTGCAAAGATACATAAAACGGACGAGACGGACAAAATACAACGGTTACAATTCGGTTACAACTTACCGTCTTCATATACAATTGACTGCCGTTTCGTTTGATGCGATACCATCGCATCTGTAGTTTCTTTGAGAGCCATTCATGTGCGGCGAATTCGGGCCCGTAGTCTGATGTGATGGTCTTCAGTCCTTCGCCCTTGTGACAGCAGCATCCTCCATGCGGCCTTTGTCATCGGCATGGCATGTTTGCCGTGTTTGAGTTTCTCCATGAGGAAGCGTCCGCTGCTTCTTTCTGTAAGCATGAGAATGGCGTTCTGAAGAGCATACTTACAAAACGACCCACCTATTGGAACGCAATGAAAACATGTTATCGAATGACATTTTCACGCATTTTTGATGCTATTTGAAAAGAATTTGCTACCTTTGCAGCGCAAATTGAAACAATTCGTTATAATCATGAATAAAATTGTCAGAAAAGAACAATTCTCTGAGAAGGTTTTTCTCTTTGAGATTGAGGCTCCGCTGATAGCGCAGAGCCGCAAAGCGGGCAACTTCGTCATCGTTCGCGTGGGAACAAAAGGCGAACGCATGCCCCTTACTATTGCAGCCGCCGACATCGAGAAAGGCACTATCACGCTGGTTGTCCAGATGGTGGGTCTCTCATCCAAGAAACTCTGCGCCCTCAACGTGGGTGACTATGTGACTGATGTGGTGGGCCCGTTAGGCAATCCCACGAAGATTGAGAAATACGGCACCGTCGTGTGTGCCGGTGGTGGCCTGGGCGTGGCTCCCATGCTGCCCATCATACAGGCACTGAAGGCCGCTGGCAACCGTGTGCTGAGCGTCATGGCCGGTAGGAGTAAAGATTTGATTATACTGGAAGATAAGGTACGCGAAAGCTCGGACGAGGTGATTATCATGACCGACGATGGCTCGTATGGCGAAAAGGGCGTGGTAACTGTCGGTATGGAGAAGTTCTTCGAGCAGGAACACGTCGATAAGGTGTTTGCCATCGGCCCTCCCATTATGATGAAGTTCTCGAACCTCACCGCTCAGAAGCATAACATTCCCTGCGAAGTGTCGCTGAACACGATCATGGTCGACGGCACGGGCATGTGTGGCGCCTGCCGCCTGACTATTGGCGGCAAGACGAAGTTCGTCTGCATCGACGGTCCTGAGTTCGACGGAGCACTCGTCGACTGGGATGAGATGTTCAAGCGCATGGGAACCTTCAAGCGTGCCGAACAGGAAGAACTGGAACACTACGAGGAGCATCTCGCCGATAGTTCCGCAAGCAGCGACTCAGTCGCTACCCCCACTACCGACATCGTAATGGATGACGACCCCACTAACGACACCATCGAAGTGCTTACCGACCGCAACGCAGCCTGGCGCGACGAACTGCGCAAGAGCATGAAGCCCAAGGAGCGCACCCAGATTGAGCGTGTCATCATGCCCGAACTCGACCCAGTCTATCGCGCTACTACTCGCACCGAGGAGGTAAACACCGGACTGAGCAAGGAACAGGCCATGACCGAGGCCAAGCGTTGTCTGGACTGCGCCAAACCTACGTGCGTGGAGGGTTGCCCAGTGAACATCAATATCCCGTCGTTCGTCAAGAACATTGAGCGTGGGCAGTTCCTCGCCGCAGCCAAAGTGCTGAAAGACACTTCGGCTCTGCCTGCCGTCTGTGGCCGTGTATGTCCGCAGGAAAAGCAATGCGAGAGCAAGTGCATACACCTGAAGATGAACTCAAAGCCCGTGGCCATCGGCTATTTGGAGCGCTTCGCAGCCGACTACGAGCGCGAGAGCGGCAACATCTCGCTGCCCGAGATAGCACCTGCCAATGGCATCAAGGTGGCTGTCGTGGGTTCGGGGCCTGCCGGACTGAGCTTTGCCGGCGATATGGTGAAGAAGGGCTATGACGTCTACGTCTTCGAGGCACTGCACGAGATAGGCGGTGTGCTGAAGTATGGCATTCCCGAGTTCCGCCTGCCCAACAAGATTGTCGACGTGGAAATAGAGAATCTGGCCAAGATGGGCGTTCACTTCCAGACTGACGTTATCATCGGCAAGACCATCTCGGTGGAACAGCTCGAGAAGCAGGGCTTCAAGGGCATCTTCATAGGTTCAGGTGCCGGTCTGCCTAACTTCATGGGCATACCGGGCGAGAACTCCATCAACATCATGTCATCGAACGAATACCTGACGCGCGTCAACCTGATGGATGCAGCCAACCCGACGACCGACACGCCGCTGAACCCGGCTACCAACGTGCTTGTCGTGGGTGGTGGCAACACGGCTATGGACTCTTGCCGCACGGCTAAGCGCCTGGGTGCAAACGTCACGCTGGTCTACCGCCGTTCGGAAGTTGAGATGCCTGCCCGTCTGGAAGAGGTGAAGCATGCCAAGGAAGAGGGTATCACCTTCCTCACACTGCACAACCCAATTGAATATATTGCCGACGAGCAAGGAGCCGTGAAGCAAGCCGTGCTGCAAGTCATGGAACTGGGCGAGCCTGATGCATCGGGACGCCGTTCGCCAGTGCCCGTAGAGGGCAAGACGGTGACACTCGATGTCGATCAGGTCATCGTGGCTGTGGGCGTAAGTCCCAACCCGCTCGTACCGAAGTCTATTCAGGGACTGGAGCTGGGTCGCAAGAACACCATCGCAGTGAGCGAGGAGATGCAGTCGTCGCGCTCGGAAATCTTTGCAGGTGGCGACATCGTGCGTGGCGGTGCCACGGTCATCCTGGCCATGGGCGACGGCCGTCGTGCCGCTCAGAACATGGATGCCTATCTCCAAAACGTTTAGTGTAGGTTGTGACTCCGTCACAACAAACCAGATAGAACTATGAACGGTCTTTATACCATCGTTTTGCTCATACTAAGCAATGTCTTTATGACATTGGCTTGGTATGGGCATTTGAAATTACAGGAATCGGGCACCAGCAGCAACTGGCCCCTCTTTGGCGTAATCGTCTTCTCCTGGTGCATCGCCTTCTTCGAGTACTGCTGCCAGGTGCCTGCCAACCGTCTGGGCTTTATTGAGAATGGTGGCCCCTTCAACCTCATCCAGCTGAAGGTCATCCAAGAGTGCATTTCCCTTGCAGTATTCTGCATCATTGCCAACATCATGTTCCAGGGCACCCATCTGCACTGGAACCACATCCTGGCTTTCATGCTGATTATCTGCGCCGTCTACCTCGTATTTATGAAGTGATGGAGCAGGAAAAACTTTTCCACCACATCAACAAGCTGTTTGTCAAGGCTTTCGCCACCTACCGACTGCTCGAAGACGACGACCACATCCTTGTGGGGCTGTCTGGTGGAAAAGATTCCCTGTGCCTGCTGGAGTTGCTGGCCAAGCGCGCCCGCATCCACCATCCGTGTTTTCGGGTAGAGGCGATTCATGTGCGCATGGAGAACGTCAGTTATGAGACGTCTACAGACTACCTCGAACGCTTTTGCCACGCACTCGACGTTCCTCTCCACGTCGTCACCACCAGTTTCGATTCTTCACCCTTCACTCTTCATTCTTCACAACCGAAGGATTCTTCACCCTTCACTCTTCACTCTTCACAACCGAAGGATTCTTCACCCTTCACTCTTCACTCTTCACTCAAGAAAAAGCCCGCCTGCTTCCTATGCTCATGGAACAGGCGAAAGCAGATGTTCAACCTGGCACAGGAGCTGGGATGCAACAAGATTGCGCTGGGGCATCATCAGGACGACCTGCTGCACACGGCACTGCTGAACCTGCTCTATCAGGGCAGGTTCGACAGTATGCCGGCAAAACTGAAAATGAGGAAGATGCCGCTGACCATCATCCGCCCCCTGTGCATGATTCCAGAGAGCGACATCAGGCGTTATGCCGAATTGCAGAGGTACGAAAAACAAATCAAACTCTGCCCTTACGAGGACAAGACGCGACGCACGGACATCCGTCATCTTTTCGAGGAAGCCGAGCGAATGAATCCCGAAGCACGCTTTTCGCTCTGGAATGCACTCGCAAGAAGCGGAAAACTCGTAGAAGAATATTAAATTCAGTTAATTATCAACCGATAATCTACCTTTTTTCAATTTATTGCTGTATCTTTGTTAAGTAATTTGTCGTTGCTTATGAAAAAGCTTGTTTATTATATACTGACATGTATCCTGCTACTAAGCGTTTTGCCTGTTTCTGCCCAAAAGCGGAAATATGGTAAGAAGAAAGTGGTAAAGGTTGAAGTGCCCGTGGAGAATCCCCGGTTCACGGAGATGCTGTCATCCACACAGAAAGTCATCATCATCGATAGCGTCATTGTAGGCAAGGACGCACTGCTCACGGCTTTTTACACCAACCCCGAGGAGGGACGGTTGGCCACATACAAGGATTTCTTCCAGTCGCAGGAGCAACCCAACGGTTACGTCTACGTGAACGAGCTGGGCAACAAGTGCTTCTTCTCCATGACCGATGCCAACGGGCACTCCAATCTCTATACAAGCGACCTGTTAGGTGGTGAATGGAGCAAGCCAGAACCTTTAAAGGGCCTCGACGAAGAAGGACTTACCAACATGAACTATCCCTACCTGATGCCCGACGGACAGACACTCTATTTCGCTGCATGCAATGGTGATGCCCTGGGCGGATACGACATCTACCGCACTCGCTTTGACAATGAGAACGGACGATTCCGTAACCCAGAGAATATCGGACTGCCTTTCAATTCCGAGGACGATGACTTTCTCTACATGATTAATGAACAGGACTCGATAGGCTTCTTCGCAACAACACGACGCATGCAACCAGACAAGGTGTGCATCTATGTGTTCGTTCCTTCTGAAAGCAGGGCCGTCTATGACATCGAGGCCTACGACGATAACACGATCCGCAGCTATGCGCGCATCGACCGCATCAAAGACACCTGGTATAGCACAAAAATACGGAAAGAGGCCATGGAGCGATGGAAGCGCCTGCATGCTGACAGCACACCACGCATCCTTCCGGGGAAGGTCGTTACCAAGGAAGCATTTACCTTTGTTGTCGACGACCAGACCACCTACCACCGTATGCAGGATTTCCGCGCCCCCGGTAATACCAACCGCATGAGCGAATTACTAAGTCTGCAAAAGCAACTTCGCGACCTCGAAACCTATTTGGAAAAGGCCCGAAGCAACTTTGACAAGGCCAACGCAAGCGACAGGGAAAACCTGCGCAACGGGATTCTGCTGGCAGAGAAAAGTCAGCAGCAGCTCTTGATACAGATTAAGCAAAAAGAAAAAGAGATAAGAAACCGAGAATTAACCACTAACTAAAGATCCACAAGTTATGAATACACAAAAAGTTTTTGCGCCCTCTGAGCTTATCATCAATGAAGACGGCTCTTGTTTCCACCTCCACCTGCGTCCAGAACAACTGGCCGACAAAGTGATTCTTGTTGGCGACCCTGCTCGCGTAAATACCGTTGCCGCCCACTTCGATACCCAGGAGTGCGAAGTAAGCAGCCGCGAATTTCACACCATTACAGGTACTTACAAGGGCAAGCGCATCACCTGCCAAAGCCACGGCATTGGATGTGACAACATCGACATCGTTATGAACGAGTTGGACACGTTGGCCAACATTGATTATCAGACGAGAACAGAAAAAGAAGTACACCGCACGCTTACATGCGTGCGCATTGGCACCTGCGGTGGCCTACAGCCGTTTACGCCTACTGGCTGTTTCGTAGCCAGCGTCAAGAGCATCGGCTTCGACGGCTTGCTCAACTACTACGCTGGTCGTAATCAGGTGTGCGACCTAAAGATGGAAGAGGCATTCAAGAAGCACATGAACTGGGATCCCATCAAAGGCGCTCCATACGTTGCTGTTGCCGACAAGGGACTCATCGACCAAGTAGCCGCCGACGATATGGTCAAAGGCTATACCGTGGCCTGTGGCGGGTTCTATGGCCCCCAGGGACGCAAGCTACGCGCTGAAATTGCCGACCCGAATCAGAACGAGAAAATTGAGTCGTTCGAGTATGACGGCATGAAGATCTGCAACTTCGAGATGGAGTCCTCGGCCCTTGCCGGACTTGCCTCGCTCCTCGGCCATCGTGCCATGACCTGCTGCATGGTTATTGCCAACCGCTTTGCCAAGGAAATGAATACTGCCTATAAGAACTCCATCGACACACTCATTGAGAAAGTCCTTGACCGTATTTAAGTTCTGTTTGTTGCGGTAACATCGCAACCTCTACAAAGTATGACCGATACGATTTGCGCTTTAGCCACAGCTCCAGGTGGCGCATTAGGAATCATCCGCGTCTCAGGCCCACAGGCCTTTGACGCGGTTTCCGCCATTAGCTCCATTCATTGCGCCTCTCTCGCCCCCAACACCATCCACTACACCCACATCGTCGAGTATAATGCTGTGTCACAGCATTCCACCCCCATCGTCGAGTATAATGCTGTGCCACAGCATTCCACCCCCATCGACGAGGTCCTGGTAAGCATATTCCGCTCCCCCCACTCCTATACCGGCGAAGACTCCGTAGAGATTTCCTGCCACGGCTCGCGCTATATATTAAACAAGGTCTTGACACTGCTAACGACTCACGGCTGTCGTATGGCCGAACCTGGAGAGTTTACTATGCGCGCCTATCTCAACGGCAAGATGGATCTCTCGCAGGCCGAAGCCGTTGCCGACCTCATTGCCTCCACCAACAAGGCTACTCATGATATTGCCCTCTCTCAGCTACGTGGCCATTTCTCGTCCGAACTGAAGACACTCCGCGACCAACTGCTAAAGCTCACCACTTTACTGGAACTCGAACTGGACTTCTCCGATCATGAAGACCTCGAGTTTGCCGACCGCACCGAGCTGATGCAACTTGCCCAGACCATTAACACCCGCATTACCCGCCTTGCCCGTTCTTTTGAGACAGGACAAGTACTAAAGCAAGGCATTCCAGTAGCCATTATCGGAAAAACCAACGTAGGCAAATCAACCCTTCTCAACGCCCTACTGAAGGATGAACGTGCCATCGTCTCCGACATCCACGGAACCACCCGCGACACGATTGAAGACACCATCGACATCCGTGGTGTCACCTTCCGCTTTATTGATACTGCCGGCATTCGCCAAACCACCGATACCATCGAGCAGATAGGCATAGACCGCACCTACCAGGCCATCTCCAAGGCTCGCATTGTCCTCTGGCTCCTCGATGCCGTCCCCAAGGAATCAGAAATCGCCGACATCACCGCCCGCTGTGAAGGCCGCACCCTCCTACCCGTCTGGAACAAAAGCGACCTCCACCCCGTCCAGAGCAATAGCCTCTTCCGTTCTGTATGTGGCTGTGCCACAGCCACCCTCCCTCTCCCCATTTCCGCCAAGCACGGCCAAGGTCTCGATGCTCTTGAAGCAGCCATCTACAAGGCCGCCAACATCCCCGACTTTACCGACACCGACGTAATCGTCACTTCTGCCCGTCAATACGATTCTTTAATTCATGCCCATGACAACATCGCTCGCGTTCTCTCCGGCCTACAGCTGAATCTTAGTGGCGATATTATCTCCGAAGACCTTCGTCTCGTCCTCTCCGACCTTGCCGAAATCACAGGCAAAGGCCAGATTACCCCGCAGGATACCCTTAACAACGTGTTTAAAAATTTCTGCGTGGGAAAATAGATTTAGTTTATCCCTCTTTATATATAAAGCGAACTAAACTGATTCCCAATAGGTGATTTTTACTTTATAACAAAACGAAATTCTCTTAAAACTAAAGTAAAACTATAGAAAAATGCATATTTTTTAACCAAATACTTGGTTCTATCAAAGAAATAGTATATCTTTGCAGTTGAAATATTCAACGTATTATAAAATATGGCTATAGAAACAAAGAGCAAAATCAACTCATTACTAATGAATATACTCCCTGGAGGAATACTATTTTCCGAGGGACTAAAGAAGCAGGGGTATTCTGATCAGTTGATGAAGCAGTACCGTAAATCTGGCTGGCTGACATCCTTATCTAAAGGGGTGATGTATCGTAGCGGAGATTCTCTATCAGCCTTGGCAGCTTTAGCAAGTTGCCAGGAGCAAACAGGAAAACAATATCGTATAGCCGCCCACTCCGCTCTTGAACTATCTGGCTATTATCATTTCGTACCGATGGGGAAACCTCAACTTATGGTTGCTAGCGATGAGCCAAGAACGCCTCAATGGGCAAAAAGTGATTTATTTGATATGACGATAGAGTTTTTTACAACATCAGCTTTCGGCAAAATTCAAAAACAAGCAATAAAGCAAAATAATTATACCGTACAAGCATCTTCCCCGGAACTTGCTTTCATGGAATGTCTTCTATTGGCCCCCAGTAGATATAGTTTCATGGATTTATATTACATCATGGAGCAATTAACGGCACTTCGCCCAACCAAAGTTCAACAATTGCTTGAAACGACTAATAACATGACCGTCAAAAGAATGTTTCTTTATATGGCAGAAAAGGCTAATTATCCTTGGTATCAAGCTATTGATGTTGGCCGAATAAACCTTGGCACTTCTAAAATACAATTGTGCAAAGGTGGTGTCTATGTCTCAAAATACAAAATAACAATTCCGAGAGAATTAGCAGAATATGAATAAACAAGATATACAATCAAGCGTTTATGCTCAGAAGGTAGATCTCCTATTGCGTCTTTTACCTTTGGTTATGGAAGAAAAGGTTTTTGCTGTTCACGGGGGAACGGCTATCAATCTTTTCCTTAGGAATCTGCCTTGGTATTCAGTTGACATTGATCTCACTTATATTCCCTTAGCAGACCGTAAGAAAAGTATTGATGACATTAACTTCCATCTGAAATCGATTAGCGAGAAAGCACGTAAAGCATTCCCTGGTATGCACATCATTCCAAACTATGCTACTTGTAAATTGCTATGCGAATATCGAGGCAAACAAGTCAAGGTTGAGGTTAACCAAACAAAACGAGGTATCGTAGGTGGTGAGTTAATGCATCTTCCATTATGCGAAAAGGCTCAGGATGAGTTTCAAATATATTGTATCGCTGACATTGTTCCTAATTCACTACTCTATGGAGGTAAGGTTGCAGCAGCACTCTCACGTCAACATCCACGAGACTTATTCGATGTAAAGTACATGACAATTCCGCTGAAGGATTGCCGTGAAGGTCTCATTTTCTGTTTACTTGGCAGTGACCGTCCCATTCATGAATCGTTTGCTCCGACTCTTATTGATCAGCATGAGGCTCTTGCCAATCAATTTGTTGGTATGACCGATACTCCATTTTCATACGAAGAATTTGAAGAAACTCGTACCAAACTAATATCTGACGTTAATAACATCATAACAGATGCAGACCGCCACTTCCTGGTCAGCTTTGAATATGGTGCCCCAGAATGGGAAAACTATGAGTTCGCTTATTTCAAGGACTTTCCATCTGTCAAATGGAAACTTCTCAATCTCCAGAAACTGGCTGAACAGAATCCTGAGAAGTTGAAAATAGAAGCAGAGAAATTAAACAAAATATTATGGAAATAATTATTATTAATTCACTTTGAATATGGCAAACAACAACAAAGAAACAAAAAGCAATTATAGAACTATTGCGATTTGTGTATCAATCATAACAATCATCATTTGGGCTCTTTCATTTTTACTATTTACAACGAACTGGGACAAGGAAGAGCGAGGAACTTTTGGAGACATGTTTGGAGCAGTAAATGCATTATTTTCCGGATTAGCTTTTGCTGGACTTATTGTCACACTAATTATGCAACATGAAGAACTTGGCCTTCAACGGAAGGAATTGGCACAAACAAATGATGAACTCGCGGCACAAAGAGAAGAATTTGTTGCCCAAACAAAGACAATGAAAATACAGCGATTCGAAAACACACTTTTTAATATGCTTTCCTTGCAACAAGGCATAGTAAATAGTATTGACTATATTCCACAAGGCGGTGCAGACCCGAATCCTGAATTTAGAGGGAAATACGTATTTGACGTATTCTATAATAAAAAGATCACAAAATTCCAATATGGTAATGAACGGCAAATAATGGGTATAAAAGGACTAATTCAAGCAGAAAATGATATCCAAGCATACCGTCGTGTCAGTGAGATTTCTATTTTTGATAGCTATTTCCGCCATCTATATAGAATTTTCAAATACATTGATGAATCACAACTAATAGATGACACAGAGCGATATAGCTATTCATGCATTGTTCGTGCACAACTATCAGATTATGAATTGTTATTACTATTTTATAATGCACTCACCATTGATGACAATGGCGCCTTTAAATTTAAGCATTTAATTGAAAAATATGCAATTTTCAACAACATTAGAGAATCCATGCTTGCAAGGCAGCATGAAGACTATATACTTTATCATGGTGGAGCATATATACACCAAATTTAAAAGTTGGTAATCTCTAAAAGAAAGAACATGTATAACATACTCCGTTTATTCAAATATTTATAAACGACTAATTTTCAGGCACGAGCAACACTTTAAGTTGGAACTATTTTGTAAAAAAAGAAAAACAACAAATAATATGGCAACAAATAATATAGAATTAAGAAGCATCCGTTCCCTATCAGGATTCAACTTCTACATACCAGACTATCAACGTGGTTATAGATGGTCTGATGGCCAGGTCAAGCAGATGCTCAATGACTTTAAGGAGTTCTGTAAACGGATTGATAATAAGCAGTTAAAGGCAGGAGAATTCTATTGTCTGCAACCTATTGTTGTCAAGAAAAGGACATGGACAGATACTGATGGTGGGCAGACTGTGACAACAGTAGGATATGAAGTAATCGACGGACAGCAACGTCTTACTACACTTTACATCATTCTGAAGAGCGTTGAACAGGTATGCCAAATACTATATCCCCAGTTCAAGTTTTATAGCATCAAGTATGAGACCCGACTTGAATATGATTCGCAAAACTATCTCCAGAATATCAATACAAGTACAGCACAAGCTGACGAGTTTATTGATTTTTACTATATGAAATTAGTACATGATGCTGTTACATCATGGTTTGAAAGTAATCCTGACGACAAGTTGAAAATTGCTCGCGCATTATTAGAACAATCTATCGATTTAGACACAAATATTGATAATGAGAATAATATTCGGGTTATATGGTATGAAGTCATGGATGAGGAATCTGCCACCTCAATAGACATCTTTACTCGTCTAAACATTGGAAAGATTCCTTTGACCAATGCCGAACTGATAAAGGCACTTTTGCTTCGTCGGGGAAATTTTGTAGATACAGATGTTACAATGAAGCAGTTGCAGATTGCTGCCGAGTGGAACCGTATAGAGCAAAAGTTACAGGATGATTCATTCTGGTATTTCCTATACAGGACTGACAACCCTTTCATCTACGAGAACCGTATCGAGTTTATCTTTGACCTGATGAAAAACAGGACAAAGGACTCAGAGTTCTACCATACATTTAATGAGTTCAATAAAGATTTTGAAATGCTTCAGACAGATAAGGAGCATTATCGCAATGACCAGGCTCGCATAGACAAGATATGGGATGGAGTCAAGGAAGTTTTCCAAAGTTTCGAGGAATGGTTTGAGGACAGAACCCTCTACCATTACATCGGTTTCTTAATTGAATACAAATCTGACATCAAGAAGCTCACGAATGCGTCCACTTCCATGAACAAGAAACAATTCCTAGACGTATTCATAAAGAACGAAATTTCAGAAAAGATTGCCGGTATAAACCTTGATGACTTATCATTTAATGACAGTAAGGGGAACGTCAGGAAGATACTACTGTTGTTTAACATCCTTACTGTTCTCCAAGACAAAAAATCAGATTTGCGATTCCCGTTTAACAAATACAAAGTTGAAAAATGGGATATTGAACACGTCTGTTCACAAACGGACAAGCTAATTACTGACGAGAATCAGAGAAGACTTTGGATCACTGACATGTTTGAATACTTTGTAGGGAGTTCTTCAAAAAAAGCTATTGATGAATATATAGAAAACTTGAAGTTGCAGATTGCTCAGACTGATGAAAGTTCAGATATTCAAGAAAAAGCCAAACTTCTCTCACTTCGGTCGGAGCTTGATGTTATTGAAACTATCAATGGCTTGTCCATGACAGAAGACAAGATTAATGACACTGAATTTGATGAAGCTTTCAAGAAGGTTCAGGCATATTTCCAAGAGGATAAGATTACTGATAAGGACAGTATCGCCAATTTAGCGTTGCTTGACCAAGAAACCAATCGCAGCTATGGGAATGCCTACTTCCCTGTTAAGCGTAAGCGTATCATATCCAATGACAAGATGGGAGTTTTTGTCCCTATTGCTACTAAGAATCTCTTTTTGAAATACTACTCACGCAAGAGTAACACCCTGATGTCTTGGCAGGAATCTGATGCAGATGATTACCTTGACAGTATCAAATCACTTGTCACACCATTTATTATAGCTTAGAAGTTATGGCACAGAATATGACAGAATATAAAGGTGAACGTCTATCGTTCTTCAAAATCTTCTCTCAGAAGAACTTCAAATTGGTAATTCCAATAATTCAACGAGATTATGCCCAAGGAAGGACAAACGATGACACGAAAGAAGTCAGGACAGACTTTCTGGATGCTCTCTACACTTATCTAAAGGAAAACAAGCCCAACAGAGACTTGGATTTCGTCTATGGTACTCTACAGAAAGGTGATGATGATGAACGTATTCACTTCATTCCTCTTGATGGTCAGCAAAGATTGACCACTTTATTCCTTCTTCACTGGTTCCTATATCAGATTTCAGATGACGAAGAGCTCAAAAACAAGTTCAGGGAGAAACTGTTGGATAGTGAGAAATCACAGTTTACTTATGAGACACGCCAAAGCAGCATAGATTTCTGTGATGCCCTAATGAAGGCCAATGTTGACATGAACTATCTTCTCACGATAAAGGACAAGTATGACAACGATATTCCTTCATTATCTGCAACTATAAAGAACGAACATTGGTATTATCGGATTTGGAATAACGACCCAACCATACAGTCAATGCTTGTGATGCTTGATGCCATCTATCTGAAGTTTAACGGAAAAAAAGAGTTCTTTTCCAATTTGATGGACGAGGACAATCCTATCATAACTTTTATCTTCATGGACTTGAAAGAATATAAGTTGACTGATGATTTGTATATCAAGATGAATTCCAGAGGAAAGCCTCTCTCAAAGTTCGAGAACTTCAAAGCCAAGTTTGAGCAATATATCAAGGGATTACTCAGTAACGATACGGCATTACGGAATCAAAGGTTTCATATTAAGTATTCATCTACGGAAACAGAAGTAGATCTCTACAAATACTTCTCCTACAATATTGATACGAAGTGGACTACTTTGTTCTGGCAATACTGTAAGAAAGGTAAGGCTCACTACCTTGATTCTTATATTGAGAACTTCATACGTGTCATCCTTACATGTCATTATGCTTCAAAAGTGGAGTTGCCTCAGAAAGCCACATCTGATGAAACCTTTGACGTGTTAATGAGTTCAGACACAGATTACAAGAGTCTCACCTTCAATAAATACGAATCCACCAAGGCTCTTTCAAAAGAAGCCATTCTGAAATTGGTTGATGCCCTTGATGCCTTATACAACGGGAAAGACGGTATTAAACATTATGTATCAGAAGACTATAAGTTCTATTTTGACGAAGATGATATTTTCAAGAAGGTAATTGAAAATAATCTGACGCGAAATGAACGTATTCAATTCTATGCTTATGTACAGTACTTAATTACCAATAAATGCAATGGCGATGGCATTGATGAATGGATGAGAGTTGTCCATAACATCTCACATCCTGACAATTCAATCATAGATGGTAATGATGACATGGCACGTGCTATCAGGTCTGTAAATGCATTGTTGCCTAATGCCCCGACCATTATAGATTATCTCAAGAACCATTCAATAACTGGTTTTGCTGTTCACCAATGTACAGAGGAATGTATCAAAGCACAACTTGTAGATCGTAAAGAGTGGAAATTACCCATCGAGAATACTGAAAAGCATCCGTATTTCAATGGTCAGATTGGTTTCATTCTCCAGTTCTCTGGTATATGTAACGATTATAAACAGGATCACGCTCTGAGTTGGTCATCAGGAGAAGAGTCCAAGAAGCTCAGTCTTTTCAAACGATATGCCCAGATTGCATCTCACATGTTTGATTTGGATACAACTGGAATCAGATATAATGATAAAGATTACTGCTTTGAACGAGCTGTCCTTGCACAAGGCGATTATCTTATGGAGGCATCCAACAGATACAATTTGCTTTCAACAGAAACAGTTGCGAAAAATGTAAAACGCGACTATAGTTGGAAAAGACTCTTACGAATCAATGAAACTAAAGAAGAACTCATCCTGAGTCAGGAATATGTAAAGGCCACCTTTGATAATGTTCTAGACATGAGTGACATTACGCATTCTTATGAAATGCAATGTAAAAATGTTCAAACAGGTAGTAAATGGAGAGACCTATTAATATCTACTCCAGAACTATTCAAAATTTCCGAAAAAGGTTTTATGGCTTTCGATGAAGACCAATTACTTATTCTTAGATATTGGTTTCGAAATTCATATCATGTGGAGTTCTACACTTATCATCTATGGCTAAAAAAGTTTTCAGAAAATGGTTTCAAGTTTGCTTCTATATTCAATATGAATTACATTGAGCAAAAGACTGGTGACATCATCCCAACCATTCTATTCTCTGAATATAAGTATAAACGAAATAAATATCACATTGAAATTCAAGCATCAATAAATGATAGTTGGAATCTCGAAAGGTTTTGGGTATCATTTGCATTTGACAACGAGAAAAGAACTGATTATCCAAATGAACTTGTTTACATACTTGAAGATGTCGGATTTACAAGAAGCGAAGTAGACAATTCATACGAATGGTGTTCTTCATCAGAGGAATCAGTTTATAAAAAGGTAGTAATAGTCACCGAGAGATTATCAAACATCTAGATATAGTTCTTTTATAAAGTTTTAAGATATTTGCAAAGCAAAGCGGCAAAGCCGAGCGCGGACGCTGGTATGATATGATTTGGATGGAGAAAATAATAGGAGAACATTTGTAATGATGCCGCTCGGCTTTGCCGCTTGCCTAAGCAAGAGCCGCTCGGCTTTGCCGCTTGCCTAAGCAAGAACTTTTTCCTTCCTCCTTACGTCTAACAGATAGAAACTTTTAAAGAAACGATTATGATACTCTCAACAACCCCACAAATTGAAGGTCACACCATCCGTGAGTACAAAGGTATTGTGACAGGTGAAACCATTATCGGTGCTAACATGTTCAAGGATCTGTTTGCTGGCATCCGCGACATCGTAGGCGGTCGTGCAGGCGCTTATGAGAAAGTGCTTTCCGAAGCCAAGGACACCTCCATGCAGGAGATGATGCAGCGTGCTCAGGCTATGGGAGCCCGCTCGAGCTCTGCTCGCTTGCTACCAGCGGGACGCAAGAATGCCATCGTAGGCATCGACATCGACTACGAGACCGTCGGTGCTAACGGCTCGATGCTCATGGTAGCCACCAGCGGAACGGCAGTTGTAATCTGATAATGAAAAAATACCGCTCTTCCATCATTCTGTGGTTGGTATTCGAAGCTATTGCCATTTGGCTGTGGCAGGCAACAGGCAACTTGTTCTTCCTGTTGAACTTCTCGTATATCGGCTTCTGCATCGGCTTCGGGGGAATCCTGTTTGCTGCAGGCTGGAAGTACGCCAGGGAGTTCACTCAATTTGGCGTAGGTACTTATATGCTTGTGTTCCTCGGCCTGATATGCCGTGAGAACATGCAAATCGAGGGACTGTGGTATTATCTACTATGTGGAGTCTGGGGAGCAGGTACGCTCCACTATGCCATCGCCAAGATTTTCGGCCCATTGTTGTTCGGCAGAGGATGGTGCGGATATGCCTGCTGGACGGCCATGATTCTTGACCTACTGCCATATAAGCAGCCTAAGGAATCCAGGAAAAACTGGGGATTCATCCGATATATTATGTTCGGTCTTTCGCTGGCCATCGTCCTGCTTTTGATCTGGCTTGGAAAAGCCAATGCCTACACCATGTTCACGCTCTTCGTCGCGGGCAACATCTTCTATTATGCAGTCGGCATCACCCTCGCTATCCTGCTGAAGGACAATCGCGCCTTCTGCAAGTACATCTGCCCCATAACGGTGTTCTTGAAGCCGATGAGCTATTACTCCCTGATTCGCATTAAGTGTGATGAGGACAAGTGCATCAGTTGTGGGAAATGCCTGAAGGCCTGTCCGATGGAGGTCGAGGTGAACAAGAACGCTCGCATTCGCAAGAATGCTACAGAGTGCATCCTCTGTCAGAAGTGTACGAAGGCCTGTCCAACAAAAGCTTTGTCTGTTTGAATTGCAATACAATGAAGATATTAGGAAACATCATCTGGCTGATTTTTGGCGGACTACATACTGCCATCGAGTATTTCATTGCAGGACTGGTTCTGATGATAACCATCATCGGCATCCCGTTCGGTTTGCAGAGCATGAAGCTGGGCGTGCTGGCCATCTGGCCGTTTGGCTCTAAGGTGAAGCGGAAACCATCACAGCCCAGTTGCCTGAGCACGTTCATGAATGTGCTGTGGTTCTTCGTGGGCGGCATCTGGATCTGCCTCACCCACAGACGATTGGTGCTCACCATCGTCTTCTACGGCCTGCTGCTCTGCATCACCATCATCGGCTTCCCCTGGGGAAAGATGCACTTCCGGCTGGCAAAGCTGGCCCTGTCACCATTCGGTATGGAGGTCGTATAATAATTATTGTCCATCCTGAACCGTATTATATCGCAGACGATATATTGTTAAACTCTCTTAAAGTTTTCAATAAATCGCTTGCGATATAAAATATTATCCTTACCTTTGCGTCGTAAACGATACAAATAAAATAAAGATATGGCAAAGATTTATGATTTCAAGGCTCAGACGAGCAAGGGTAAGGAGATTGATTTCTCACAATTTCAGGGTAAGGTATTGCTGGTGGTGAACACAGCCAGCAAGTGTGGGTTTACGCCTCAGTTTGCAGGACTGGAGGAGCTGAACCAGAAGTATAAGGATAAAGGTCTGGTGATTGTCGGATTCCCCTGCAACCAGTTCAAGGAGCAGGATCCTGCAGAGGACAGCAAGATTGAGGAGTTCTGCCAACTGAACTACGGTGTGACCTTCCAGATTATGAAGAAAGGTGACGTCAACGGTCCCGATGCCCAGCCCATCTTTGAATATCTGAAGGCTCAGGCTCCCACCGAGGAATACAACGGTCTGAAGGCTAAGGCAGCCAAGACTCTTTTCAAGGCCATCAGCAAGAGCGTGGAGAAGGACAGCGACATCAAATGGAACTTCACCAAGTTTCTGATTTCGAAGGACGGTGAGACCATCAAACGCTATGCGCCAACCACAGAACCTAAAGACTTCGAGAAGGACATAGAGGCCATGTTGTAGAAGTGAAAAGTGAAGAGTAAAAAGTGAAGAGTGAAAAGTGAAAAATTATGCACGAAGAATTGCGACTCGACAAGCAGATATGCTTCCGTCTCTATACGGCAGCACGACTCATCACCCAGGCCTATACGCCGATGCTGAATGAGCTGGGTATCACCTACCCTCAGTATCTCGTTCTGATGGTGCTTTGGGAGCAGGACTCTCAGCCTGTGAACGACATAGCCCATCGGCTGTTGCTCGAAACAAACACAGTCACACCACTACTCCAGCGTATGGAGAAGCTTGGCATCGTGGGAACAGGCATACGCCATTATCCCTGCAGGTATGGGCAAAGAGCTCAAAGCTTGTCCTTTCCAACTGGATGACTATGCAAAGTTTGCCAGTGAACTCGACACGATTATTGAAACATTAAAGAATAAGGAGAAATAGAATTATGGCACAACCATGTGAGAATTGTAAATTGAGAGCACATTACGAGAAGAATCCCAAGTCACTGATGGGCCGCTTCTGGCGTTCTTGCTCTGGCAAGCGACCATAGGTCGAGCGGGCACATCAATTTCTGCCCAGGGTGGAAAGCATATTTCACCAGTCTGGACGAAGAAAAGAAGTCGGAGCTGAGGAAAAAGTACCAATTCACAAAGTATCAGTAAACATTGAATATGGCACAGAAGCGTTTCCACCGTCACTTCGAGACACCAGGGCTGCCGCTCTACTGGATCATCATCGCCTACATCATCCTCGGCTGGTTCTTCCCTGTGATTGGCCTGTTGGCCATCATCTGTATGATCGACCCTGTGGTGACGAGCATCTTTAAAGGTCGCTGGTGGTGCGGACATGTGTGTCCTCGTGGCAATATGTACGACAGATTGCTCTCGAAATATTCACCCCATCGTCCGATTCCCAAATTTGTGCGTACCTTCGGTTTCCGCCTGTTTATGGTGTTCTTCATCTTCACTATGTTCGGCATCCAGCTGAGTTTCGTACCTTGGAGCGATGGAGGACTGGCTATGTGGGCTGGTATAGGTAAGGTTTTCTGGACGATTATCGTGATGACCACCATCGTTGGTGTCACGTTTTCTTTCATCTATGCACCACGCACATGGTGTTCGTTCTGTCCCATGGGAACCATCTCCAACTGGGTAGCACCTAAGAAAGCACCACTGCCCAAGGCATTCACGAATATCCACGTGTCGAGTGCCTGTCAGATGAAATGCAAGCAGTGCGCCCGCGTCTGCCCGATGGAGCTCACGCCCTACGACTCCCGTGGCGAGGAAATCGGTTATTTGCATCCCGACTGTCTGAAGTGTGGTAAGTGCGTACTGGCCTGTCCCACGAAGATTATTACTTTGAAGCATTAAGATTATGGAGAATATCAAAGATTATCAGCAATATCTCAGAGGCTACAACTATACAGGAGTTACGCCTGTCATCATCGATTTCTACGCCACATGGTGCGGCCCTTGTCAGGCTTTGGCTCCCATGCTTAAACGTCTGGCGCAAGAGTATGAAGAGCAGCCCGCATCCAGTCGATACCTACGCTGTTCTTCATTACGAAAGACGGTCAGATAGAGCGTCAGGTCGGCGGTCTGCCTTATCAGGAACTGGTAAGGTTGGCTATGCGGATTATGTAACAATTAAGACAGCATGAACAACGATGAGAAGCGTGCGCTCGGCTCTGCCGCTTTGCATCGCAAAGAACTGCGGCGCAAGCGTTTGATGGACAATAAGGCCTATCAGACGATGAACGGGCTGACGCGCTACATGGATAGATACTATCTCGATGCGCTCATCGGCATCATTCCTGGCTGGGTGATGCCATTGCCTTGCTCAGCGTTGTGCCGTTCGTCTATTTCTCGTCGAGAGTCATCAAGAGCATTCCTCTTACATTGGCCGTCCTGAATAATGCCCTCCGTGATGTGCTGATGGGTATGATTCCTTTTTTCGTTCTTTGACAAGCAAAGCGAACAAGTTCGAGCGGGCGACGTTATCGATTTCTTCCATCGAGCCAACATCCAGAACATGCAGATGATTCAGGGCTTCGTTCTTTGACAAGCAAAGCGAACAAGTTCGAGCGGACGGTGACGAGACCATCATCAAGCAGGTTAACCAACGGGCCTGGCAGTCAGCCGTAGTCCTTATTATCTTTCTGCTACTCATTGCCCTGATGATATGGGCACTCGTCAGCTTCGGCAGCTACCTGTAT
>ONMA01000001.1:0-52192 GCA_900318815.1 uncultured Prevotellaceae bacterium | reverse complement strand
TCTAATAGATTATTGGACTGAATTTTCCAGTCCTTCATAGTCGGTGATGGCCTTGCGCCATTCGTCAGGAAGCGGAATGGTCTGCTGACGTTCCAAATCGTAGAGCACCATCACTGACAGGCAGCGGCTCTTTACTTCCTGCGTGTCGCTGTCAATGACATCCTGCTCCAGATGAAAGCTCTTGTTGCCAATCTTGACGATACGGGTACGGCCTGCAATATGGTCGTTACCCTTAATCTGAGCCAAGAACTCAGCCTCAATCTTTACCACTACGATGGCCTGTCGCTCCCAATCAACCCCTTTGCAGACAGTGGCTATATAGTCAGTCTTTGCCGTATCATAGAACTGAAAATAAACCGTATTGTTCACATGCCCGAACTTGTCAACGTCATTGAAACGTATCTGGAGAGGCAGCACGTGGCGATAATCATTGCGTCTTTCTTCTGTCATCTTTGTTATGTCTAATGTTTTTAAATCGGCTGCAAAATTACGAAATAAAAGCAAAAAACCATCTGAAACGCTTCAAAAATTAAGTATCGCGCATCATTAATTGACTTAGGTGAATGCCGCCGTTGGCGGTGTGAACAGAATGGCTGCTGAAATTGATGCGCACGCCTTTGTCATCGACCATTATGTCCATGCCACCATTGTTGCCGTTGCTGACGGTCGGCTTGCGTTCACCGTCAAGTATCTCGCGGCATACGTTCTTGATGTCTAAGATAGACCTCGGGGAAAGGGCCTACCCCACCCGCATGGTCACCATGGGCATGCGTGAGCATCATAAAATTACAATCATATTTTTTCTTAATTCTTTCGGTAAAAATACGAAGAATCCATAATTATTTGTAACTTTGCAAATAAAAAACCACAAAAACTATAGGATTATGAGAAAAGTGTTTTTCTGCCTCATGGCAATGATGGGCGTGCTGACCCTTTCGGCACAGCCAGGCGTTTATGACTTTACGGTGAAGGACGATGCGGGAAAGGACGTGTCGCTCGCCGAGTACAAGGGCAAGGTGCTGCTGATTGTGAACACCGCTACGCGATGCGGATTCACGCCACAGTACAAAGAACTTGAAGCACTCTATGAGAAGTATTCTGATGACGGCTTCGAGATTCTGGACTTCCCCTGCAATCAGTTTGGCCAGCAGGCTCCTGGTACGATTCAGGAGATTCACCAATTCTGCACGGCCAACTTCGACATCCACTTCCCACAGTTCGATAAGATTGAGGTGAACGGAGCCAACGAGCATCCGCTCTACACTTACTTGAAGGCACAGAAGCCTTTCGGCGGCTTTGACACCAACGACCAGCGAGGCAAGTTTATGGACGATATGCTCCGCAAGCGCGATGCCGATTTCGACAAGAAAAGTGACATCAAGTGGAACTTCACCAAGTTCCTCGTCAGTCGTGATGGTCGTGTGTTGAAACGCTATGAGCCGACGGACAAGCTGAGCGATATCGAAGCAGATTTGTTGATGGAAGTAAATTCCGTGCTGAGCAACATCATGGCGCGTCGCTCCATCCGCAAGTACCTCGACAAGCCTGTGGAACATGAGAAGTTAGAGGCCGTTGCCTTTGCCGGCATCAATGCTCCAAGTGCGATGAACCGCCAGAACTGGGCTGTACGGATTATCGAAGACCAGAAACTGTTGGCCGACGTGAAGGGTATGTGTCGCAACGCGCCGAACCTCATCTGCGTTTGTGCTCCGGCTGACGGCAGGTTCGACCTTGACGCAGGTCTGCTGGGTGAAAATATGATGTTGGCAGCTCAAACCTTAGGCCTCGGCACCTGCATCCAGACAGGACCCATACGCTTCCTCACGACCGACGAGAAAGCCAAAGCCTTCCGCGACAGCCTCGACATCCCTGAAGGCTATAAACTGCTTTATGTCATCTCCATTGGCTATCCCGACGAGCAGCCCGACGCCAAGCCCCGCGATGCTTCGAAGGTGAAGTACATCAAGTAAAGGTTAATGTAACAACGAACGCAATGATGAATATAAGGGATGCTGTAGTAGCCGACGCAAAGGCCATTCAGGCGATTTACGCTCCATACGTGGAACAGACGGCGGTGACATTCGAATATCACGTGCCGTCGGAAGAGGAGTTTCGCAGACGTATAGAGACTGTCAAGCAGAAATATCCCTGGATAGTGGCAGAGAAAGATGGACGGATAGCTGGTTACGCATACGCCAGTGCCTTCAAGCCGAGGGATGCCTATCAATGGGCTGTCGAGACCTCCATCTATGTTGACGGCAGCATGAAGCGATGCGGAATAGGCCGCCAGCTCCATGAAGCCCTCGAACAACGGCTGAAGGCTCAGGGCATCCTAAACATGAACGCCTGTATTTCCTACATCGAGACCGAGGATGAATACCTGACGCTGGACAGCGTCCGCTTCCATGAGCAACTTGGCTACAAGAAGGTAGCACATTTCCACCTTTGCGGAAAAAAGTTCGACCGCTGGTACGATATGATTTGGATGGAGAAATTGATAGGCGAACATTTGTAATTTTGCAGCGTCAAACGAAAAACCAAATTGCTATGAATATCAGATTAGAACAACCAAAGGATTTTCGTGAGGTGGAGAACCTTACGCGAGAGGCTTTCTGGAACGTCTATCGTCCAGGATGCACAGAGCATTACGTGCTCAATCAGTATCGGACGAACCCGGACTTCATCCCTGAACTTGACTTTGTGATGGAGGAGGATGGGCGTATTATCGGGCATGTGATGTTTTCCAAGGCAAGCCTCATCAGCCCCACCCCCAACCCCTCCCTCGGGGGGGAGGGGAGTATATACTCTCAAGACGGGGATGCAGCGAAAAGTCTATCTACTCCCCTCCCCCCCGAGGGAGGGGCTGGGGGTGGGGCTTTTGGGGGTGAGTCTGTTCCTTCCTGGACTTTCGGCCCCATCAGCATTCATCCAGACTACAAGCGCAAGGGCTACGGATTGAAGTTGCTGAAGTATGCAATAGAGAAAGCCAAGGAGATGGGTATTGGCTTCCTCTGCATGGAGGGCAACATTGAGTTCTACAAGCATGCAGGTTTCGACCTCGCCAGCAAACTGAACATCCACTATCATGCCGAGCCGAAGGACGCCGAAGTGCCTTACTTCCTTGCTCAGGAACTGATTCCTGGCTGGCTTCGGAACAACGGTATTACCGAGGCAACTTATTGTCCTCCTAAGGGCTATTTCGTAGCCGACGAGAATCCAGAAGCCTTCGAAGCATACGAAGCTACCTTCCCGCAAAAGGAGAAAGCATTCCAAGAGGGACAACTGCCTCAGTTCTGCCAAAGTTGCGGCATGCCGTTGACCCGTATCGAGGACTGCGGCACAAACGCTAATGGCAGCACACGCTCGACCTCTGGTCGCTTGCTACCAACGGGACGCAAGAATTTCGACTACTGCCAGTACTGCTACAAGGATGGCCAGTTCCTGCAGGAGTGTACAATGGACGAGATGATTGAGCATTGCGCCCAGTTTGTCGATGAAGTCAACAAGCAAATGCCTAAACCCATGACCAAGGAGGAATACAAGCAGATGATGCAAGGCTTCTTCCCGATGCTAAAACGATGGAGAAAATGAAGTATATGTTATTGCTCTTGGCGTTTCTTATTATAGGAACCATGCCCCAGCATGCACAAACGCCAAGGCCGGAGGTTAAGATACTGATGGAGATTCGCCCGGAGGTGAACTACGTGACGCATCTCTATACGCTGGCGGGACTGGGATTCTCAGACTCGCTGTATGCAGCGAAATATGGTAACACGCTTCCGCAGGCTGCTATTGACACCTTGCAGAAGTATAAGGCTTACCTGACCTTCGGACAAGGCGAGGGAGGCATGTTGGCCGGGCCGTTTTTCTTTGGCGTTTCGTCAGAAAACATTCCCAATGTCGACTCGATGCAGGTGGTGATGAATGTGGTGATGAATGAAGGAAAGAAAGCGAATGCGCCTGCTGACGTGATAGCTGCTGTCCGCACTATCGCCAACGTGTATGTAGAAAACTACGACGCTTACCTCAAGAACATCTATCCACAGGTGAGGGCCGATATGGAGGAGCGTCGGCAACTGCTGAGCCAATGGATGCAGGAGCAGTCGTTCGTCAAGGAATGGGAGTGTGTGACTGGCTATACTTGGCGGCGGGGCGATTATCATTGGTTGCTGTATCGTGCAGGCCAGAAAGGCCCTTCGTACAACAATCTGAACGACAGCACCAACACCGTCTGGTACAATCAGGACATCGACTACCAGTTGGCGATGTTCAGTCATGAGTTCGGCATCTTCCTGATGCAGGACAGCATCGACCCCATCGTGGAAGAAATGAAAACCTACACACGGAAGCTCGATTCAGAGCGCGACCTGACCTACGCGCCCTGGAGTGCTTTCGAGAGTCTGGCCTGCTGGTACAACTGCAAGATTGCAGGCCAAAAGACTGCCGATTACCATGCCTTTGGCGAGGCTGACGTACAGACATTCTGCAGGATATTCGACCGCCTGTCGAATGAGGGTATCAGCGATCCCGCAGAACTCTATCGCAAGGGAATCATGGAGTATTTGAAATGAATTGCAAATAAGGTGAAGATTTTTTAAGTATGATTGCGTCTGATTTGTGCCATCCGTCACAAATCGTTGCAGTTTATCCCAGATGTTTGGCTGTCTCTGCATTTATGTGTACTTTTGCAGCGTCAAACAACAACAAAAATGAAAAGTAAGTGAAGATTTTATCAAGATCAACCTCGACGACAAAGATGCTGCGTGGAGATGTATTATTGAGAATTATGGAAAATAAAATGAAAACAATTGTATTGAACACATTAGAGGAGCATGCAATTTCAGATAAGATGAGCACTCTGATTAATGATGCTGATACGGAGATTATCAACACCTCCGACATGAAGATTGCGCATTGCATGGGCTGCAACCTGTGCTGGCTGAAGACGCCCGGTATCTGCGCTATCAAAGATGACTATGAGGACATCATCAAGAAGCTGGTGGATGCAGAGAATATGTGGCTGGTGTCGGATACGCGCTTCGGATTCGTGGACTGGCGCGGCAAGCGGGTAATGGACCGTATTGTGCCGATGCTGAATATGTATGTGGAGTTCCGTGACGGCTTGGAACGTCACGAGCTGCGCTACCATCCGCTGAACTTCGGCCTTATTTACAAAGGCCAGGCCGATCAGGAGTTTCTCGAAGAATGGAGCCGTCGCGTGGCCTCAAACCTCGCTGGGAACTCTTTAGGTGTATATAATATAAGAAAGGAGGGCGAGCTATGCATGTAGTCATTATCAACGGAAGTCCGCGTGTGCAGAAGTTCAGCAATACGGACAAAATTATCCAGTCGTTTGTCAAAGGACTCCAAGCTTCTGGCTCCTCATACGATCTCTATTCGCTGTCGAACCGCAAGGAATGGGATGCCGCACGTGCGTCTATCATCAGCCACGATCAAATCATATTCGCCCTGCCTCTGTTTGTGGAGTGCGTGCCCAGTATCATGCTTGAGTTTTTAGAGACATTGCCAACAGAGCGTCAGCAGCCAGCGCAGATGTCGTTCATCCTGCACGGAGGTTTCGACGAAGGGCACCAACTGCGTCTTTGCGAGCGATTCTTGCAGTCGCTCCCAGCGCAGTTAGGCTGCACCTACGGCGGTTGTCTGGTTCAAGGCGGCAGTTTCCTGATTCGTATGCGCGACGATGAGAAGATGAAAAAAGTGATGACCAAGAAACTGGATGCCTACATCAAGATGGGGCACTCATTCGTCAGCAATGGCAATTTCATGACAACCGAGGCCAGTAAATTCACTGGCCCAGAAAAGAATCCTTGGATTGTTCACCTGCTGTTCCGGCTCTTCATCAAACGTCTTGTACGCAAGAACTTCGAACGTTATGCCCAGCAATGGGGCTGCACCCGTCCATTGGATGATAAACCGTATCTAAACAGATACCCCTATCGTACATAAGACAGGTACAGGATTTCCTTCCGCTGAAGGAGTGCAAGACATGAACGATGCAGGTATCATTCTCATGCCCGACGGAAGCCACGCCATTATCGCCGTTTTCGCCACGCACTCACCATCAGAGGCTGAAATAGCAAATATTGCCAGACAACTATTAGAACAATAGTATCAGAAGGTCTATGTCGGAGTCAGGACGTGCGTCGCCGCGTGCCTCGCTGCCATAGAGCAGTGCGTCGATGGGCATGGGGAGCGACGAGAGAGACTGTCGGATGGATTTGGTGATGTCGATGCGGGTTATATCGTGTACCTTTATTTCATGTGTTTCAGCCTATCGTTCAACAAATCGCATAGTTCCTGTGCCTTCATTGAAACGCCAGAAAGGGAAATGGACTCCTGCGTGCCGCTCACGGCCAGATTAAACCTGCGGGCAAGACGACCGATGATGTTTGCGTCTTCCATCTTCTGACGTTCTACGCCATCCTTGAAATGGATGCCGATAATCTTGTTCTGTCTTCCACCCAGCAGCGAGAAGGAATTTACGTCTGCAAAGCGAATTTCGTATCGTTTCCATCCGCCGCTGTATATGACACCCTCATCAGTAATGGTCAAGAAAGGTTGACCAGTCAGTCTTTCTTTCAACAGCCAATAGAGTAAAGACAGTCCGCCTAAGCCGAAAAAGACAACGCCAATCCATGCAATCATGTGATTTGTCTGAGGACTGTGAAGCATCATAACCGCAATTGCGGCAAATGCCAAACAGCTGATGCTAATGAGAAGCATCCGCCAGACAGAGTGATATATTTTGATTTCTTCCATGATGTTTTCGTTCTTATTCAAAGCGGATAACCCCGCCAGTCTGTCAGTCTATCCACTCATGTCATTGTACGTTGTCGTTTATATCCTACCGGCGTACAAATTCTCAACGGGGAAAATCAGGTCCCAGTTCTTGCCCCACACGATGTTACCGTTGTCGATGGTGAAGCGGCTGAACTTGCGGGGGTCGAGGTACTTGATGTTTGTACTGCGGACGCTCTGCTTCAGGACGAAGAACTTCACCCACTTGTCAATGATGTTCTTGTGGTACTTGCGGATGCGCTCGGCTATGCCGCTTTGCTTGCAAAGAATTGCTCTGCCGTGCGTTTGTCCTTCTCCGGCAGCGGCTCAGCTCCGTGCTTCTCGCGCATACGTATCTCGGCCAGCTCGCCGTTCATCATGATGAGGTCGAAGATGCTCTCCCTGCCCCCGTGGAGCACGTGGACGTGTATCGGCTCGTGCTCGTTGGAGTAGAAGTAGAATATGAACCCGAAGTATTCGAATATCTTTGGCATAATCTTTCTCGTTTTATTCGTTTACGTCGGCAAATATACACAATATTTCGCAAACAATCAGTATTATTCCTTAAAAAGTGACGACATTTAACGGAAAGCAGGTGCAACTCGTCACAAATCAGAGCTGTTTATCCCAAAAATTTGGCACTATCCACAACTCCATGTAATTTTGCAGCGTCAAAACAAGAAAGAAGATGAAAAAGTTAAGTTTGAAAATGTTAGCTTTAATAGCTGCAATGATGATGTGTTTAACAGCCGATGCTAAGACCGAGGATGTTGGTGGACGAGTAATTGACGCGCAGGGTGAGCCCCTGACGTTTGTAAGTGTAGCACTACTCACAGCCGACTCTACCTATATACAAGGTGCAACGAGCGATGTGGATGGTTTCTTCCAGATTCAGACTACCGATGCCTACTCCATTCTACGATTCTCGTACATCGGTTATCGGGTGTATATAGCCCAAGCTGGACTATCGGAGGACAGAAGTTCTGGAACACAATGACCTACGACGATCCTCGTAGCGTCACTGGCAAGACGGATGTGACCTTCACCAAGCCCATCTTCTTCTTCGACCTGAACAACACTTTCCGCTTTAAGCACAGCTGGCAGTTGGAGGCCAACGCTAACATCCAGACCAAGGGCGACGTACTGAACTTCCGTATACTCTCACCTTCATACAACCTCGGTTTTGTAGTACAGAAGTGCTGGCTGAAGAATGATGCCCTGTGCCTGCGTGCCAGCATCAGTGATGTGTTCCAGCGTAGCGTACAGGATATGGCTCATGATTGTGGCTTCTTCTACACTGTGCAGAAAACACGAAGCCGTAGCCATCGTCTGGACATCTCCATCCGCTACACCTTCAACGCCCAGAAGAGCAAGTATAAGGGAACTGGTGCAGGTAAAGCCGAGCAAGAGCGCATGGGAAGCAATTAATGTCAATTCATCACACATCAATGCAGTTTATCCCAAATGTTTGGCAATCTCGGCAACAATTCGTATTTTTGCAGCGTCGAATATATAGAAATGAATAAGAAACGGCTTTTATATCTGGACAATCTGAAGGTGTGCCTGACGGTGCTGGTGATATTCCACCACGCTGGTCAGGCATACGGCGATGGTGGCGGCTGGGCTTACCATCCCAGCAATCCTGCCGAGTTTATGCCTTGGATATGGCACTTCTTCTCAGTCAATGCGGCCTTCTTCATGGGGCTGTTCTTCCTGATTTCAGGTTATTTCGTGTCCACGAGTTTCGATAAACAGGGAACAAAGGTGTTTGTGCAGAAGAAACTCATCCGTCTGGGAATCCCACTGTTACTGATGGGAGGACTTTTATCTATTTTATCAAGCAAGCTGGAAATTGGGCATATATGGTATATTGAGAGTCTGCTGGTGTTCTGTCTGATTTATGCCCTAATACGATTGATATGCAAACCAATCAATGGCGAGTGCTCATCGAAACCTACCATCATCGGCCTGCTGATATTTGGCGGCGTGATGGGTATTATACGTCATGATGTTCGTTATCGGCATTCTAGCACGTAGATTTGCCTGGCTCGAAAAAATGAGCAACATCACAGGAGCACTATCGTTAGCGATTGGATGTGCATTGGCATTGGGCATCTATCTGCGTGATGGTGGGGCTTGGAACGCTTTCGTTACTGAGTGGTTTGGCATCTACGAATCGCTCTTGTGTGTCTTCATCTGTTTTGGACTGCTCTGGCTGTTCCGCGAGTATGGCAATTGGAACTGTAAATTTTGTCAGTGGTGTGCCGCCCTGTCGTATGGTGCCTATATCTTCCATCTGTTGCTGATGATAGTTCTGCAATATGCCACCGACGGCATCTGGATAGGAGCCTTCGGCAAGTTCATGTTCATCGGCATTATTACGACCATTAGTTCGTTTGTGCTCACTTGGTTGATAAAGATGATTCCCGGAGCGAAGAAAGTATTATGATTACGAGTGAGAGACTGAGGCAGACGTTTTCTGAGGGCGGAGCGCAGGAAATCTATCAGGAGATTAGGGCTGCGGGTGATTTCCTCGGTTTTGCACGACGGTATGTTTTCGATTCGGACTATCGTGTGGCGAGGAGCGCTTTGTGGGGACTGAGGACGATCTGCGGACAGACTTCCTTGACTTCTGTTTCGAGCATACGGTCAGTATCGAGGAGTTCCCCGGCATCCAGACGCTCTGCATGAAACTCGCCTATCGCATGTGTACCTTCTATCCAGAACTGATGGACGAACTGAAGCGTACCATCGAAGCGATGGAGATAGACTATGGTGAAAAGAGCAAAAAGGTATTCCTTTATGTACATGGGTTGCATGGACACAAGGAAGAGGCATTGGCCTTTGCAGAGGTGGCAGTACCAAAAGGTTATCAGGTTATGGCTATCGACCTGCCGGTAGAGTGTAAGCCTTGGGAGGTGCTGCCTTTGCTGAATGAGGTTCTCGATTATCTTTACATGAATTGGAAGTATACATGAAGAGGTTTATCGAAGAACAGCCATCGCGTGAGGAAGACTATTACTAGTGGGTTATCAATAACCCGATTACACGTTGGGATGTACCCACATACATCCTTCGCCCAAAGGTGGACCTGGTTGTAAGCGATGAGGTAGGCCGAGAGTTCATAAATCAACACCATTGCCAAGTAACTATCATGGCTGACGGTGAGCACTGGTTCCATACGGCTGAGCAAATCGTGTTATTACGAACATGGGAAGGAAAAGTGTTAAATCCATGTTAAAGTCTTCTTTTCCCTTGACTCGTCCCTAAGGTCACGCCTTAACTTCGCAGTCGCTTAGCAAAAAACATCGCGCGATATGAGTAAGAAAACAAGGTTAAAAATCGGAGAGTTCTTTGCAAGCAAAGCGACCAGAGGTCGAGCGTTCCCATTTGATGCAGGTAACAGTAAAAAACTGCGTCACTACGAGCAGAAGGGACTACTCGTGCCTGACGAGGTGGACGAGTGGACGGGTTATCGCTATTACTGCATCGACCAGATGCAACAGTTGAAGGACATCCGCGACCTGCAACGGCTTGGCTTCTCGTTAGACGAGATTAAGGACTTGTTTGACGATGGTTCGCACACGCCCACCCTCCGCCAGATGACCGAGATGATCAGGGAAACGGAGGCACAACTGAAGGCACTGATAGCCCGCAGGAACCAGCTGCTCGACTGGAGGAACGCTCGCAAAGAAATGAATACAATGGAAAATTTAGCATTCAATCGCTGCCCGAAATCATCGTGGCAAGCCATCGTGAAGTCATCCCTAACTACGCCGCTATCGGCCATATATGTGTAGAGAAGATCGGCCCCGAAATGCAGCGTCTCGGCTGCAAGTGTCCGCCACCAGGTTATTGTTTCACCGTGGAGCATAACAAGGAGTACACCCCTACCAACATCGATATACTTTTTTACTTTGTGCAGATTTCTGATTTTTATGTGCATGTCAGAATTCACTTTCTGAAAAAATCTTGAAAAGTGGCTCTAACCGTCACCTTTCATGCTAACAATTTGAAATAATGATGCTTAGAGGGTGATGGTTGATACTTTTAACCATCACCCTACCGTCACCTCTTTATCGTGAAAGAAAGGTGGATACCTTTTTTCTTCCATCATTATATGAATTAATCGCCTTATTATTAAATGGTTACAAAACAAAATAAAAGAGTATACCAACGGTATATATAATTATTGCCTATCGGTATACAATATGTATACCACCAGTTTCTTCAATGAAAACTATACTATTGCACGGAGCATGCGATGTGAAAGTATCGGGTAATCTTAGAAATCTTTTGTAACTTTGCACACGATATAAGCAATTGGAGCATGAGAACGGAACATTTGGATTTCATCACATTCTGCGTAGGTAGTCTGTCGGACGCGCTTTGTATGAGTGCGTCGCAGGTTTATAGTGCATTACGCTCGTCGGGCGTGCTGAACGACTATATCGTGCCATGCTACGACGTGCTTCACACGTTCAGCAAGGACTATCTTGTGGAGGAGCTGACCGAAGTTTTGAAGGAAAGGGGGGCACTGACATGACACTCGATCACGCATCGACACTTTGCATTGAGAAACCCGACGTACTGCACTCTCGCGACAAACTGGACTTCGGACGGGGTTTCTATCTGACTGCTATGCGCGACCAGGCCGTGCGCTATGCGGAGCGTTTTACGCGGAGAGGCAAGGACGCTTTCATCAATGAGTATGAGTTGGACGAGGAAACGCCTGAGTTCGTTACCAAGTCGATGCGCTGGCATTCTTCTACGATTCCGACACATATAAGCTCATCAGTGAGGGTGTGGCCGACATGCACTGCCGCAGTGACGAGTATCTGGCCGATGAGCTGATGATGGAGTATAAGGGAACAGGTGCAGGTAAAGCCGAGCAGGAGCGCATGAGCAACAGCAACTGATACTAAATGTTATTAATTGCACTTTTAACTTGCGCCATGTTGCTACGCGAGACGGGGAGCGATTCGTGGCAATGCTTGATGAGCAGCTGGGTGGAGCCGGCATGTGAAATGATTTGCTCTACCTGACAAAGATTGACCAGGAAGGCGCGGTGGCAGCGGACAATCATCGGATAGCCTTGCAACGTTTCCTCCATCTGTTTCATCGTGGCGCGAAGCATGTCGATGTGCACCTTATCGTCACGCAGATGGCTCACCTTGACGTAGTTGCCAACGGCCTCAATAAACAACAGGTGGGAAATCTGGAGTGTTACAGATTCGTTGGTGGTGCCACGAAGAAGAATAGCCCCCCCTACTGCCCCCGAGGGGGCTTCTATAGTTCTGCTGGCAGAAGGGGCTATAGTGCCCCCCTCGGGGGGCGAAAGGGGGGCTTGTTGCATTTCCTTCAGTTCCTCATTCAACAGTCTTATCTCTTCCAGTTCCATCGCCAGATACTTGCTGCGGAACTTAAAACGCCAATAGAGACCTATGGCGAAGGAGCAGAAGGCGATAATGACGAGGGTTTCGAGGAAATTGACGATGGACAACTGATTACCCGCTACGCGGTTGGTCAGCACGAAGTGGCGGTAGAGGCAGATGCCCAGTGCCACGAGCGGTGTGTTAACAAACTGGAACCAGAGGTTGCGGTGGATGATGTACTCGACGCCTTTCTTAAATGACCTCGGCATCTTGACGACGTACTTCAAGATGATGTCCGTCATCATGCAGATCGTGAAACCAATCACGCCCAAAGCTACCAGATGTACGTAGGCCTGCCACTGCCACGCATCCAATCCGAAGGGCTTGAACACGGCCAGCGCCACCACGACAAATGCGGTGCTGACGATTCTCGTCGTTATCGTTTCTAATTATCCCTGTTTCATACGGGGTGCAAAAGTACAAAATAAAAGTGACATTCATCACATTTCCATGCAGAATATCCCAGAAATTTGGAGGGATTAACATAGAGCCGTACCTTTGCAAAGTGATTGGTCGTTTGGGGGATTAGTCGTTTGGTCGTTTAGGTCGACGACAGATGTAAAATCCCCAAACGACAAAACGACGAGACCACTAAAGAACTAAAAGAATAATGATATGAAAACAATGAGACTGGCAGCAATGATGGCTGCAATGATGATGACCGTGACAATGTTCGCTCAATCAAACGACAGCATCATTCCCACTGGAGCGCCTACCCGTAGCCTTACGACGGACTCGACGATGTGGTTCAACCAGACACAGGAACTGAGTGGCGTGGTGGTAAAGGGTCGCCTGCCCAAAACGCGTATGAAGGGCGACGCCATGCGCACCACCGTTGCCGGTACGATACTGGAGAAGGCGGGAACCGTTTCAGATGCCCTGTCGAAGATTCCCTCGTTAGAGGCTGAGCGCGACGGCGGCGTGAAGGTGCTGGGCCGTGGCGATGCGGAAGTGTATATCAACGGGCGCCGGGTGCAGGACGTGAAGGAACTCTCTCGCCTTCGCTCCGACCAGATTCAGCATGTGGATGTGGTGCAGAACCCCGGTGCCCGCTATGCCGCCTCGACAAAGGCCGTCGTGCGTATCACGCTGAAGAAAGCGCAGGGCGAAGGTTTCAGTTTCCAAGACTATATTGACGGCATGTATCAGTATGGTTACACGCTGACGAATAATCTCAATCTAAACTACCGCACGGGTGGGCTCGACGTCACAGCTTCGCTATGGGCAGGGCGCTATGGTCATGCAAAGTCGTTACAGGAGCACGAACTCACCTATTTCGTGGGAAACGACTATTACAAGAATGTCAACTCGCAGGAGTCGAAAAGTATCTGGAAGGGTTTGTCACCACAGTTGCAGGTAAACTACATGGTTGATGAGAATCACAGTTTTGGTGCCTTCTACAAATACGACCGACATCCAAGCACCGATTTCAACAGTCATTTTTATACGGACAACTATGTGAACGGCAAATTTGACGAGCATTCTGAGAGCCGCATCTGGCAGGATGAGAAATTCAGCAAGCATATCTTCAATGCCTATTATAACGGCAAGGTTGGCCAGCTGGGTATCGACCTCAATATCGACGGACTCTTCGATGACACCAAGACGCCAGGGCGGACGACGGAAGAGACCCTCCCCCGACCCCTCCCTGTAATGGAGGGGAGTGGTTACCCAAGCAACGAAGATTCCGATGCAAAACTAACTACTCCCCTCCCTCACAGGGAGGGGAAGGGGGAGAGTCTTCGCCAAATCGAGAGCAACACCAACAGCGGCAACAATTTCTGGGCCTCGAAGCTCATCTTCAGCTATCCCATATTGAAGGGCAACCTCTCCGTTGGCGGCGAGTACAGCTACAACCACCGCACAGATGCCTACACATTCCTGGCCTCCGACTATGTGCCCGTCAAGGCCACCGACACGGAGATCAACGAGAAGTCGGCAGCTGGTTTCGTCGAGTACGGCCGACAGTTCGGCAAGGTGTTTGCCCAGGCAGGCCTGCGCTACGAGCACCTGACGAACGACTACTACAGCCTCACCCCCGGCCCCTCTCCGAGTGGAGAGGGGAGTGAATACACTCAAGGCGGAAATGCAGCGGGTGAGGTAACTACTCCCCTCGCCCATTGGAGAGGGGGCAGGGGTGAGGCTTTCCCTACCGCCACCCTCTCCGTTCCCATCAGAAAGATGCAACTGAGCCTGTCGTACCGTCGCGACATCCAGCGGCCGGCCTACTCAAGCCTAACCAGTTCGACCATCTATGTCAACCGCTACACCTACCAGAGCGGCAACCCCTATCTACTGCCTACCTACACGCACAGCCTTGTGCTCAACGCAGCCTATAAGTGGGCGAACCTGACCGTCAACTATGGCCGCTTGAAGAACAGCGAGACCATGTCCACAGAGCCTTTCCCCGGCAGCACGGATCCGCTCATCAGCCTTGTCCGTCCAATCAATAGTGAGGAGGACTACGACCAACTTTCACTGAGCCTCTCCGCACGCCCCACCATTGGCAAGTGGCACCCGATGTGGTATGCGTTCACCGTCTTCCAAAACTACAAAAGCCGGAGAGCCGGGGAGGCTTCCATTACCCTCAACGACCCATACGTCACGCTCATCTGGAACAACGACATCGAGCTGCCCCACAGCTTCCGTCTGATCGCCAACGCCCAGTGGGCCACGAAGGGCGACTACAACAACTTCAGCATCACCGCCCAGCGCTTCAACCTCACGCTCGGCGTGCAGCGCGACTTCCGTTTGAGGGGATTTGGAATCCCCAACCTCGGCACGCTGACCGCCGACCTCCGCTGCGTCGATGTTCTGAACACCAACAAGACCGAGGCCGTCATCTACAGCATCCGTGAGTTAACAACCAGTAACCCTGCCCGTCGCACTTTCATGCTCGACCTCACTTGGAAGTTCAACGAAGCCCGCTCGAAGTATCGCGGCAGCGGTGCCGGCGAGAAACAAAAGGCGAGAATGTAGTTCAATTCGTCACAGAAACGTGCTGTTTATCCCAGATATTTGGTTATCTCGTCAAATATGTATACTTTTGCAGCATCAAAACTTATAAAAAGATAATAATATGGAACAGAAATTTTGTCAGAGCTGCGGAATGCCGCTCACTAATGAAGTCCTCGGCACGAATGCCGACGGCACGAAGAATGAGGATTATTGCATGTACTGCTATAAGGACGGCAAGTTCCTGCAGGAGTGTACGATGGACGAGATGATCGAGCATTGCGCCCAGTTTGTCAATGAGGTCAACAAGGGTCTGCCGCAGCCGATTACGAAGGAAGAGTACATCGGACAGATGAAGATGTACTTCCCACATCTGAAGCGTTGGCGCAAGTCTCTTGCCATCAACAACGATGAGGCGATGCCTGAAAATCCGGCCTTGGCTGGTGTAATGGAACTGATCGCCACGATGGCCGACACGTTGCCCGTTGCCTATATCTCGTCAGTCGATGAAGAAGGATTCCCCTGTACCAAGGCCATGCTGTCACCGCGTGTCCGCGAGGGCATCAAGACGTTCTATTTCACCACCAACACCTTCTCCCTCCGAGTGGCTCACTACAAGGCCAACCCCAAGGCCTCGATATATTTCTGCGATGCAGAAGGTTTCAAGGGCATGATGCTGCGTGGTACGATGGAGGTATTGTTGGATGCTAAGAGCAAGGAGATGATTTGGCGTGATGGCGACGAGCAGTACTACCCAGGTGGTGTAACCGACCCGAACTACTGCGTTCTGAAGTTTACCGCCACCGATGGTCGATTCTATAGCGATTTTTATCCACGTAGTTTTGTGATTGAGTAAATGATAAACAACAAAGCACTGGTCGTTATCGACATCCAGAACGACATCACCAAGCACTATCGGGACATCATCGGCAATATCAATGCCGCTATCGAATGGGCCACAACCGAGGGGATGCACATTGTGTACATCAAGCATAACAACATCACAGCTGCTACGCGAACGTTCAAGCCTGGCACTAAGGGCGAGGAACTGGTGCCTGAGATGAAGGTCGTGTCAGACAACATCTTCGTGAAGACGAAGAGCAACGCCCTGACAAGCGAGGCTTTTTCTGCTTTCATCGCGGCGAAGGGCATCAAAGAGTTCTACGTGGCTGGTGCTGATGCTACGGCCTGCGTGAAATCAACGTGTTTCAACATGGCCAAGTCAGGCTTCACGGTGCATGTCCTCTCCGACTGCGTCACCAGCTATGATCTGAAGAAGTTACCAGAGATGCTGGCCTATTACGAGAGTAAAGGCTGTGAGGTGAAGACACTTGTCGAGTACCAATGAAACGGTTGCCGAACATCATATCAGAACGATATGTTAAATCCATGTTAAAATCTTCATTTCCCTTGACTCGTCCCTAAGGTCATTCCTTAACTTCGCAGTCGCTTAGCAAAAAACGATCGCGCGATATGAGTAAGAAAACAAGGTTAAAAATCGGAGAGTTCTCCCAGTTGATGCAGGTGACGGTTAAGACCCTGCGTCACTACGAACAGAAGGGACTGCTCGCGCCTGACGAGGTGGACGAGTGGACTGGCTACCGCTATTACAGCATCGACCAGATGCAACAGTTGAAGGACATTCGCGACCTGAAACGGCTCGGCTTCTCGCTGGACGAAATCAAGGACATATTCGACGATGGTTCGCACACGCCAACCATCCGCCAGATGACCGAGAAGATCAGGGAAACGGAAGCACAACTGAAGGCACTGATAGCCCGTCGCAACCAGCTGCTCGACTGGAGGAACGCTCGCAAAGAAATGAAGACAATGGAAAAATTTAGCATTCAATCGCTGCCCGAAATCATCGTGGCAAGCCATCGTGAAATCGTCCCCGACTACGCCGCACTCGGCCCGCTGTGTGTCGAGAAAATCGGCCCCGAAATGCAGCGTCTCGGCTGCAAGTGTCCACCGCCGGGCTACTGCTTCACCATCGAGCATAACAAGGAGTACACGCCAACAGACATCGACATCGAGTATTGCGAACAGGTGGAGGAAATGGGCCTGGATAGTGTCATCATCCAGTTCAAGCGACTGCCCGCCGTACCACGCGCACTCTGTATGAAGCATGTCGGCCCTTACGAGCGCTTCTACGAGTCGTTCACTGAGGCATTCCAATACATCGAGGAGCACGGCTACAAGGTCGCAGGACAGCACCGTACATGCTACATCGACGGAGCCTGGAACCAAGAAGATCCAGAGAAATGGCTGTCGGTGATTCAGATACCAATAGAGTAATGGTATGTTCTATAAATTGCAAAAACTACGCGCAGCCACTCCCCTCCCTTCAAGGGGAGGGGCAGGGGTGGGGTCTGTAATGTCCTGTTATCGAAGAAGATACTGACCCCACCCCCAACCCCTCCCCTACAAGGGAGGGGAGTGGCGGCACGTCATTAACGAATAAATAGAAGTTACTTAGAGTAACACAATGAAAGAAATATTAAGAAAGATGAAACACGAGATGATTACGTTGGACAGGGTGCAGATTATCGGCATGGCCAAGGAAATCGCATTCTGTAAGGGTCAGGAAGAGTGCCCTAAGTTCTGGAGCGAGTATGTGGAAAGAATCATCAAACCAGTGTTTATGGAACACAAGACTCCAGATGCCTTTCAACAAGCAGCCATCGATAACGGCGTTGGCGAGTTCGGACTCTGTACCTGCGACATCCCTCGCTCGGCCCCTGGGGACGCTTGCCAAAGCAAGAACCACAACTGCATGACCTGTGCGGAGGTGAATTTTGGCGCTTGCAGCAGCAAGACCTTCACCTACGTGATTGGCGGTGTTTATAAGGGTGGCAGCGTGCCGGAGGGTATGCGACTCTTCCCCATCCGCAGCGGCAAATGGCTGAAGGTTCATTTCGAGGGCGGCATGAAAGCCTTCCAGCAGCAGTTCCAGAAGTTCTATAAGGAGTGGCTGCCCCAGCACCCGGAATATCGTTGCCCCAACAACGCTATGACGATGGAATGGTACAGCGGCACAGACATCGACTCGCCCGATTACCAGTGCGGCGTGATGATACCCATAGAATAATCATCAAAACGTAAATACGTAGAAAAAAGACAATGAAAGAAAGATTCAAATTCAACACCGTGGGGCTGTTTACCCGCGACAACAAAGCGACTGTTGATTTCTACACGAAGACCTTCGGCTTTGCCACCGATTGGGACGGCATCCAGCCCAACGTGGAGATGATGCTGGGCGGCATGCGTATCATCCTCTTCCCGCGTGACGCTTTCGAGCAGATGGTCTCTCGGAAATTCCAATATCCCGAGGGGTTCAATGGTACTGTAGAATTGGCATTCGACGTGCCTACCTTCGCCGATGTCGACAAGGAATACCAGCATGCGCTTGCAAATGGTGCCGCCTCTGTTCTTCCTCCCGCCACAGAGCCTTGGGGACAGCGCACCTGTTATGTGGCCGATCCCGATGGTAATCTGATAGAGATTGGTTCGTTTACGCAAAAGTAATGAAACAAAGGTATGTGCTATAGAGAAGAAGCCATCGAATGTGTAAAGGATCATGTTCTCCAGATACATAAGCAAATATATGCCAAGTATGAAGGGGATTTTGACAGGATCTATACGGAAGGGTACAACAGCAAGTCCTATACGGGTAGGGTGATTGAGCCAGGGAAGGTATATGAACTGAGTTACTTGGAATGTACGTGCCCTAAAGTTAAATGTGAGCTGAGAAACCATCCGCAGCAGTGTGAGTGCTCACGACAGAGCATTTTACATATTCTTTCGCAACTTGAACCAGGCAGCCATTTCGAGGTTCGGATTGAGAATACAATTCTCAGGGGAAGCGACCGCTGTACATTCCGAATAACAAAGGAAAACAAATAGAATCCAAAATTTACAATGAAGAAAAAAGTAAAAATATTGGCATTGAGCGTGCTGGGACTGGTGATAGTCGCAGGTGTGTTAGTGTGGATGGAGTTTGGCCCGCTGGTTAAGGGAGCAATGTCGTGCGAGAAATTGGACGACGGAATGTATTATATGGAGTATAAGGGCGACGACGGGTTCCGGGAGTTGATGGCTCGCGGTGGATGCAACGATGTCAGCGTGCTGGCCAGCTACGTGATGGAGTTCTTGTCGAAGGGGTACTTCAAGCCCGACAGCATCAATGTGCCTATCAAGCCCGTCGGATGTTCTACGCTGACGGTCAAGACACCGGAGGAGGGCGTGATGATGGCCCGCAACTTTGACTATCCTTACGGCACGGCCCTGATTATGCACACCATTCCTGACGAGGGCTATGAGTCCATTACCACCTTCTCTACTGATTTCTTCGGCTTCGGCGAAAGGCAACGGGTAGGCGACGGTAATCGCGAAGCGCTTGCTACCGACAGGGACGCAAGAACGCCGGGAATGGACTACAAGCCCGAGGGATTCCGCAATCAGTACATGGCTCTGGCAGGACTGTTCATGGCCCTGGACGGACTGAACGAGAAAGGATTAGCAATAGCCGTATTGGATGCAGGCGACAAAGTGGTGACTCGTCAGGACACCAGCAAGCCTGACCTGACCACGACGACTGCCGTGCTATATCTGCTGAAGAATGCGGCCAACATCGATGAGGCCCTGGCGTTGCTGGAAGCCTCTGACATGAATTCCGACCCTGGTTCGGCCTATCACTTCTCGATGGCTGATGCCACGGGCAGAAGTGTAGCGGTGGAGTATGTGGATAATCAGATGGTGGTGACAGAGTCGCCCTTCGTGACCAACCACTACCTGTGCGAGGAGAAGTTCCAGGTGGGGCTGCACGAAGGCGACCACCGTCACGAGAAGTTGATGGAGCAGTACGACGCGGCTGGCGGCGTGATGAACGCAGACCAGCTGACAGAGACCATCGCATCGGTGACCCAGTTGCCCGAAAAAGGTGCCATCGTCGGCGGTACACTCTGGACGATGGTGATGGATCTCTCCCACCCCTCTGTCACCTACTATTCGCTTCGTCATTTCGATAAGCCATTCCATTTTGAATTAGCGCGTTAAAACATCGAGAAGTGAAGAAACAGGAAATCAATCCCAAGGACACCTGTCGGGCGCAGGCATTCGAACTGTGGATGAAGTCGCCCATGCCGATGGTGACGCTCACGAAGACGTTCGATGTGACGCGACTACGTAAGGTAAGTCGTAGGCGCGGTATGAAATTCAATATGCTTTTGTGCTGGTGCATCGGCAAGGCTGCCAGCCAGATGGAAGAATTCTACTTGCTGCCTGAAAGCGGGAAACTGATGAAGTATGACCGCCTTGCCATCAATGTGATTGTGAACAACAAAGAAGGTGGCATCAACTCGTGCGACATCTTATATACAGATGATATGGAGCAGTTCGGACAAGACTATATGGTTCTGACGCAATCGGCCAGCACGTCCTGCCAGAGCTCCTTCGTAGATGATGCGATGGTGATTGGCACGTCAGCGATGACGGCCACCGAACTCGACTGCATCGTCAACCAATACACCGACCAGTTCTGCAATCCGATGGTGATGTGGGGGCGCTACCGCAAGGGCTGGCTGAGGACCACCTTGCCCATCTCCTTCCAGTTCCACCATGTGCAGATGGACGGCGGGCACGCCGCCCGATTCTTTGAAGAAGTGCAAAAGACAATCGTCTCACTACAGTAGAGCCTCGCGTCGATGGGCATAGCGAGCGACGCGAGGACTTGTCAGATGGGTTTGGTGATGTCGGTGCGGGTTATCATCTTCTATTTCTTAAGGTTGACCTTGCCTTCAAGATATTTGGTTAAAGATTCCCACTGCATGGTGTTCTTCTAGATGTTGGCTTGTGTGCGCTCGTCGTTAATTACTACGCGGCCTTGCCAAGCTCGTACAGCCTTTCGGGGGCGAAGTCCACACCGTTGTACCACTCCAGCGTCCAGTCGGTGAGGGCGAACTGCACGAACTTGTCATGTTCCAGCAGCTGCTCGCGTAGCTTGCCCACGAGCAACGGACGGAAATCTACGATGCGACGCTCGCCGTTGCTGAACTCCAGTTCCATCGTGTAGTCGTGCAGGTAGTCCACATCGACCACTCTAAGCAATTCTTGATTCTCCATAATCGTTTATTTTAAAGGGTCAATGGGCAAAGCTTCTTCACCGGCCTGCAGGCGTGCCCAGTTCGCCATCAGCTCGTCGTGATGCTCGTCCATCCACTCGAACACCTTCTTCAGTGCCTTGCGCGGTAACTGGCCCTTCACCACGCCCTTGTGGATGGTGATAGTGCAGCGGTAGTCGCCGTAACGCACATGGAAGTGCGGCGGGTTGTGGTCATCGCCGAACATCGCAATTATCATACCGAAAAATCTGCAAATCTCTGGCATAATGTTTCTTGTTTCTTGGCTGCAAATTTACGAAACTTTCTGCACATTTGCAGCTATTCCCCGGAAAAATCTACAAGATTTAACGCTGTTGGTCACAAATCCTTGCAGAATATCCCAGAAATATGGAAATCTCTGTAGTAATTCAAACCTTTGCAGCAAAAAACAATGAGCGGCTGTGTTGGCGGCATCATCGGAACCATCATCGGTTTCTCGATTCACTTCAAGACCCAGCGCCAGTATCAGGCTATCATCGACCAGATAGAGGATATCACCTCGGAAACGTAAAGAAGGAGCCCCAGCGGGTTCCTTCTTTATGTGCCACTCGTCAAAAGCATGCGCCTATTGTCCCTCCCTGTAGAAGTCGAGTGCTTCTTCTATTTCCTGCTGTGTGGCAGTCTGGTTCAGGCAAAGCTGACCAACATCGCTCAGTAGAGAGAAGTTGATGCGTCCTGCTGTGTTCTTCTTGTCGTGAGTCATCAGTTCCAGGAGTTGCGGATAGTCATTACAGGTGATGTCCATGCGCCCGTAATGCTCGATGATGTAGCCGACCACCTGTCGCATCACGTCAACAGGGAAGCCGGTCTTGACGACACTCAGATAGAGTTCGCACACCAGCCCCCAAGCCACGGCATAGCCATGCAGCACGGGTGTTCCCCGGCGCAAAGCCAGCGACTCGAAAGCATGGCCCACGGTATGCCCCAGGTTCAGGGCCTTGCGCAGACCTTGCTCCGTCGGGTCTTCGAGCACCACGCGCTGTTTGACTGCCACATTTCTTTCGAGCAAGGAGGAAGAGGGACATTCAGCCTCCATCACCTCGGCGAGCATCTCCCGACTGGAAATCAGGGCGTGCTTCAGCATTTCAGCAGCCCCTGAAAGAATATTCTCACGATCCATCGTCTGGAGGAACACGGTGTCGAGAATGACCGACGAGGCATTACGGAAGACACCCACCTCATTCTTTAACTCCCCAAAGTTGATACCCGTCTTGCCTCCCACCGAGGCATCGACCATAGCCAAGAGCGTGGTGGGGATGTTGATGCAGCTGATACCGCGCTTGAAGGTAGCAGCAGCAAAGCCACCCAGGTCGGTCACCATGCCGCCGCCTAAATTAATGAGCAGGGAGTGGCGTGTGGCTCCCATACGTTGCAGTTCGCTCCACACGTGCGAGAGCGAATCGAGCGTCTTATGCTCGTCGCCTGCCTTAATCACTATCGTCTCCACGCCTTGCATGCACTCGAACCCACCAACCACGGGCAGACACAACCGCTCAGTGGTCTCGTCAACGAGTACGAATTTCTTGTCGGCATGACATTCGTCGATGGCTCCTGCCAGCTCCCGCTCCAGGTTGGCGGCCATAATCACTTTCTGTTCTTCCATATTGTATTTTACTTTTCGGGGGTATGATTTCGGAGGTGCGGGGGTACGAAGGTACGGGGGTACGAGGATAGACCCTTCGCGGAAAAATGGACGTGCAAACTATTCTCGTACCCCCGTACCTCCGTACCCCCGTACCTCCGAATGAACCCCCGTTATTCTTTAACGAGTGCAAAGTTACACAAAATCGGGGAAAGAGAAAAGAAAAATGTATTTTTTCTTGTTTCCGATTAAACGCTTCGCAACATGTTGCGTCAAAATTAAGTGTATAACGGATAATATATCGAAAATATGAAACGATTTCTCCTATTGATGGCAGTATGCCTGACGGCTGCCCTCTCCATGCAAGCCCAGCGCACCGTGAGCGGTCGCGTGGTTGACAATGAGCAGAAAGAAGCCGTAATCCAGGCGACGGTAGCCCTGCTGCAGGGCAAGGACAGCACCTTGGCCGCCAATGCAGTAACCAACGCTAACGGACAGTTCCAGTTGACGGCACCCAAAGACGGAGCCTACATTGTGCGTGTCACCTACGTGGGCTACAAGCCTTTGTATAAGAACATCACCGTCGGCGGGGGCAATCCCGTGCAGATGGGTACGCTCACCATCAGCCCCGATGCCGTGATGCTGAAAGGCACAGAGGTGGTGAAGAACGTGGCTAAAGTGACCACCAAAGACGATACTATCATATATAATGCGGGTGCCTACCGCACCCCTGAAGGCTCGGTTGTCGAGGAACTGGTAAAGAAGCTCCCCGGCGCCGAGGTCGATGATGAAGGAAACATCAAGATCAACGGCAAGCAGGTGCAGAAGATCAAGGTCGACGGCAAGGAGTTCATGACCGGCGACACGAAGACGGCCATCAAGAACTTGCCCTCGTCTATCGTAGACCGCATCAAGACCTACGACGAGAAGAGCGACCTGAGCCGTATCACCGGCATTGACGACGGCAACGAGCAGGTGGTGCTCGACTTCGGACTGAAGCGCGGCATGAACCGCGGCATGTTTGCCAACATCGACGGTGGCGTGGGCACCAAGCAGCGTTACAGCGGTCGTGCCTTCGGCGCCTGGATGAAAGACGAGTGGCGCATCATGTCGATGCTCAACGCCAACAACACCAACGACATGGGCTTTGGCGGCGGTGGCGGCGGCGGTCGCTTCGGCGGTGGCGGACGCAACGGTCTGCAAGCCTCTAAGATGGGCATGATCAACTTCAATTACGAGAAGCAGAACCTGCTGAAGTGGGACGGCTCCATACGCTGGAACCACAACGACGGCGATGCCTGGAGCCGCCGTTCCACGGAGAACTTCGTGGCCACCACCGGCTCGTTCTCGGAATCGAACAACCAGAACTACTCGCGCTCGAACTCATGGAACGGACAGATGCGCATCGAGTGGACTCCTGACACGCTGTGGAACCTGAGCCTGCGTCCCACCTGGAGCTACGGCACCAACGACGGCAAGTCGCGCAGCCTCTCGGCCACTTTCAGCGACGACCCATACGACTACGTGGAGTCGTCCAACGACATCGATGTGATGGTGGCCCGCATGCTGGGCATCAGCGACACGCTGGTGGTGAACAAGCGCACCAATGGCGGCATGAACTATAGTGACTCCAAGCGTGTGGGCGGCACCTTCCAGGTGAACCGCAAGTTTGGTAGTAAAGGCCGCAACCTGACCCTCCAATTAGGGGCCAACTACAGCGACGGCCAGTCGGAATCGTTCTCCAGAAGCCTGGTCAACCTCTACCAGCTGGCCACGGGCGACTCCTCCTACTATCGTAACTACTACTACGACACGCCGTCGAAGAACTACGACTATAACACCCGCCTGACCTACAGCGAGCCCATCTTCAAGGCCATGTTCCTGCAGTTCAGCTACAACTTCCAGTACCGCTTCACCAAGAACGACCGTTCCACCTATAACTTCTGGAACCAGAACGACCCCACACAACGTGTGGCGATGGACGATGTGTGGCCCGACTACCGCGAATGGGGCTCCGTCTTCGGGGCATTAGGCAGCCGCAGCTACACCGACTACTACGACCAGAGCCAAAGCCGTTTCTCACAATACAAGAACTATATCCATACCGGCGAAATCATGCTGCGCGTCATTCGTCCCGCCTATAACTTCAACGTGGGCGTGCAGATTATCCCGCAGTCGAGCGAGTTCACCTACCGCTACCTGACCATCGACACCGTGACCACCCGCAACGTCGTGAACTGGAGTCCCACGGCCAACTTCCGCTGGAAGCTCAGCGATCGCGGCAACATGCGCTTCGAGTATCGCGGCAACACCAGTCAGCCCTCGATGAGCGACCTGCTGCCCATCACGGACGACTCCGACCCGCTCAACATCAGCAGCGGTAATCCGGAGCTGAAGCCCTCGTTTACCCAGAGCTTCAACTGGCGCTACAACGATTTCTTCCAGAGCCATTACCAGTTCATCTTTGCCAGCCTGCGCTTCTCTACCACGCAGAACGCCGTAGCCAACATGGTGAAGTACGACCCGGTGACGGGTGGACGCACCTCGCGCCCGGAGAACATCAACGGCAACTGGAACATCAACGGCAACGTGACCTATAATGTGGCTATCGACACAGCCGGCTACTTCAACATCAACACCAGCACGGAGGCCAGCTATGCCAACAACGTGGGCTACATCGACATCAATCGCGACGGCAACGTGAGCAAGATGACCACCAAGAGCACCACCCTCAGCGAGCGGTTGGGAGCCAGCTACCGCAACGACTGGTTAGAGGTGGAGCTGAACGGCGCCGTGCGATACAACCGCAACAGCAACGCCCTGCAGCAGAACTCCAACCTGAACACATGGGCATTCAACTATGGTTTCAACACCACTATGCAGATGCCTTGGGGCATGCAGTTTACCACCAGCCTGAACATGTCGAGCCGACGGGGCTATAGCGACGCGGCTGCCAACACCAACGAGCTGATATGGAACGCGCAGCTGTCGCAGTCGTTCCTGAAGGGCAAGCCACTCTCCGTCCGTCTGGAGTTCTACGACATCCTGCATCAGCAGTCAAACTTCTCGCGTGCTATCAACGCCATGTCGCGTAACGATAACGAGTACAACAGCATCAACAGCTACGTCATGCTGCGTGCTACCTACCGTCTGAACCTCTTCGGAACCAAGGAGATGCGCCAGAACATGCGCCGTGGTCCTGGTGGCGAAGGCCCCGGCTTCGGCGGCAACGGTCGTCGCGGTAATCGTGGTAATCGTGGTGGCTTCGGCGGTGGCCCCGGCGGCCCCGGCGGTTTCGGAGGCCCGAGAATGTTCTAACGCGAGAAGATTAATCCTACCCTCACTATGAAATGGTATGTATCTTTAGTAATGATATTGTTTTCCCTGTGTAGTCACACGGTCTCGGCCCAGCAGGAATCACCCAATGCCAAGCAGGCGCGGCGGGTGTTCCAGCGGGCCTACGACATGATCTATGGCCCCGAGGGAGCCTCGTTCGACTACAAGATCAGCATCCTGAAAATCTACAGCAGCGAAGGCTCCGGCTGGTACAAAGGCAACAAAAGCAAGTCGACCACGCTGAAGAGCATCATCTGGGACAACGGCGACATCAAGTATATCCTAAAGAAGGGCAAGGGCATCGTGGAGATTCACGACCCGAAGGTGAACAAGAAAGACAAGCTCCTGCAGAAGTTCAAGTTCAATCCCGACGACTTCAACTACCACATTGACTCGCGCGACGACGGCCTGCTCATCACCCTCAAGGCCAAGCCCGGCGTGAAGGGCAGCATGAAGCACATCGAGGCACTGCTGGAACGCGGGTCGTTCAAGCCCAAGAAGCTCAGCATCAAGGTGGCGTTCTTCTGGGCCCACATCTACTTCAGCAACTTCAAGGCAGGCGGCATCGACGACAAGCTCTTCATTTTCCCTCGCGAGAAATATCCCGACTACAAGATAGTGGACGAGCGATAGACGCACGCGAAGAGCCTTTTTTACCAAATAAAGATAAAAAAACCGCGTTGACCATTCGATTTGTCAGCTATTTTATTTACCTTTGCACGCTGAAAACTAAAAGCCAATGAAAGAACTGAGATTTTCGGATGTGCCCGACGGATGGGCACTCTGCTTCAACGGAGAATGCCTGCGCCAGGGCCGTTGCCTGCGCTACAGGGCTGGCGTGCTGGCTCCCAACGACTTCACCGTGTCGCGTTGCGTCACCCCCAAAGCCCTTGTAGGCGGTGCCTGCCCACACTTTACTCCTATCGCGACAGCACGCTATGCCAAAGGCTTCACCCATATCTACGACCAGGTGCTGAAGAACGACTACACGCCTTTGCGCAAGACGATGACCGAGCACCTGCAGAACAAGCGCTATTATTATGCCTATATGCGCGGCGAGCGACTTCTCTCGCCCGCCCAGCAGCAATGGATCACAGACCTCTTTGCCCAGTACGGCTACACGAAAGGCCCTTTCTTCGACGACTTCGAAGAGGTCTATGAGTTCCCCCGGATTTAAGCTTTAACGTGCTTTTTGCCCAATATTCCATCGGTATCTACCGTAGATACCGATGGTTTCTTTCTTCTAAACCAGTAGTATCTACGGTCGACACTCCATCGCCCTACCCTTCTTTTGCCCGCTTCGGCTACTGAATGAAAATGCGAAATGCCGTTAATGGAGCATCGGTTAATCGTTGAAACCACTGAAATTCCGTTAAATGTTATTATGATATTAGGCACATCGAAGAAAAAAACGTATCTTTGCACAACATGTTTTCATAATGAACAAACGTATGAAGAGAACCGTTTTTTTGATTATAATCATATTGATGATGCCCATGAGCCTACTGTTTGGACAAACCTACAATGCCCTGTGGCGGCAAGTGAAGGACGCACAGAACAAGGATCTGCCGCAGACCGAACAACAAGTACTGCGCCAGATTGTGCAGAAAGCCAGACAAGAGAAAGCCTACGGGCAGTTGCTGAAGGCAGAACTCGGCCTGACGCGAAGTGCCGCAACGGTAAGTCCCGACTCATTGCAGCCCGCCGTGGAGCGGTTGCAGCAGCAGGCAGAGGCAACGCAGGACGTACACCTGCAGGCCGTCTACTACGCCGTCTTAGGCAAAATCTACCGCAACAACACCCAGCTCGACGACGACTGGCGCAGCATCTCCGACAACTATTTCCTCAAAGCCCTATCGCATCCAGCCGAATTGGCCGCCGTGAAGGTCGACGGCTATAAGCCGCTCGTGGTGAAAGAGGCCGACAGCCAGCTCTATGGCGACGACCTTCTGAGTCTTATTGGCCATGAGACGGGCCAGTTCAAGCTCATGCACGACTACTACCTGACCACGCCGAACCGTCGTGCCCAGCTGCTTAGCGGACTGTATCTGCTGGTGCAGGAGGAGCCGGAGGGGTCGATGCCGCTGAAGGACTGCGACCATATCCGAAGACTCGACTCGCTCATCCAAGCCTACGCCGACATGCCGGAGTGTGGCGAGGTGGCCATCAGCCGCTACGAGATGATGAGCAACCAGACCGACGCGACGGCCGAACAGAAGGTGGCCTATATCGACGAGGCCCTCAGCCGATGGGGTTCCTGGCAGCGCATGAACGTGTTGCGCAATGCCCGTCGCGACCTGACCGCCCAGCAGTTTCAAGCCACGCTGGAGCATCGGGTGTGGATTCCGAATCGTCGGCAGGAGATTCGCTTAGACAATCTTCGCGGCATCAAACTGCTCCACGTGAATATATATAAGGTGAAGGCCGACGGCGACATCGAATTAGACCCCAACGACCAGGACGACTACAAGAAGCTGAAGCCGATGCTGACGCCCCTGCCCGAACGCTCGATGATGCGCACCTACAGCGGCAAGCAGGACTTCGAACTTTACAACGACACGCTTCAGCTGCGTGAGCTGCCCGTGGGCGTCTACCTGATGGAGGTGGAAAGTGTGCCGAAAACGGAGGTATCGCGCTCGCTCTTCTTCATTAGCGACGTGCGTGTACTCCTTCAGGCCCTGCCCCACAACCACGACAACCAGTTGCGCTTAGTGGCCGTCAACGCCACGACGGGCAAGCCTGTTGCAGGAGCGAAGCTAAAGCTGATGCGGCGGAACGGCTACGACAAGGACAAGGTGCTGGCCACGCTGACCACCAACGGCCAGGGCGAGGCCGTCTATACATGCACTAACCAGGAGCGTCCCAACACCATCTATGCCACAACGGCCACCGACCGTGCCTGCCCGGAAATGAATGCCTATGGCAACTTCAACTACTACGGAAACCAGCGCACCACGAGCCAGACGGCCATCTTTACCGACCGGGCCATCTACCGACCGGGACAGACCGTCCATGTGGCCGCCATCTGCTACGAGACCCGCAAAGGCTTTGAGCATGAAGCCATAGCCGGTAAGAAGGTGACGGCGTTGCTGCGCGATGCCAACCACAAGACCATTGCCGAGAAACAGCTCACTACCGACGAGCTGGGCTGCGTAAGCACCGACTTCACCCTGCCCTCTTCAGGGCTGACGGGCCATTTCTCAGTATCCGTCAACAACCAGTCGCAGTCCTTCCGCGTAGAGGAATACAAGCGTCCGACGTTCCAGGTGGAGTTCCCGAAGGTGGAGCAGAGCTACAAGGACGGCGACACGCTTACCGTCCGAGCCACCGCCCGCACCTATAGCGGCGTGCCGGTGCAGGGAGCCCACGTGAGATATACCGTGGAGCGACGCATGGCTTTCTGGTGGATTTCCTATAGCCGCTACTGGCAGGGAGGCTACTTTGGCAACGGCCAGCAGAGCGAGGAGGTGTACAAGGGCGAGGCAACGACCGACGACGACGGCACCTTCGAGGTGCTGATGCCCATGGTGCTGCCCCAGAGCCTGCATCCGCAGTTCTATAACTTCGTGGTCGAAGCCGACGTAACCGACTTGGCGGGCGAGACCCACCAAGGGCAGTTATCGCTGCCCTTAGGCAACCGCGACGGCGTGCTTGCCGTAGACCTGCCCGAGAAGGTACTGGCCGAGGACATGCCCCAGATGAAACTGCACATGCTGAATGCAGCAGGCAACGACCAGAACGTCACCATCCGCTATCAGATAGACGGCGGGAAGTGGCTTTCGGCACCATCCAACATGCCCGTAGACCTGCCCAAGCTGAAGAGCGGCCGTCATGTAATCAAGGCAGAATACGAGGACAAGAAGGTCGAACAGGAGTTCGTGGTGTTCTCGCTCGACGACAAGCGACCCGCCACCGATACCGACGACTGGTTCTATGTCTCAGCCCGGCAGTTCCCCAACGACGGCAAGCCCGTCACTCTGCAGGTGGGTTCGTCGAGCGATGTGCATATCGTCTACACGCTGGTGGCTGGCTCCGACATCATCGAGCAGGGAGCCGTCGACCGTTCGAATGAACTCATCAACCGCAAACTGATCTATCAGCCCGAATACGGCAACGGACTCACCCTCAGCTTTGCCTGGGTGCGCGACGGCAAGACCTACGTCCACAACGTGCAGATTCAGCGTCCGCTGCCCGAGAAGACCCTGACCATGAAGTGGGAAACCTTCCGCGACCGCCTCACACCCGGGCAGCAGGAAGAGTGGACCCTGAAGATTGAATCGCCCAACGCCCAGCAACCGGCCTCTGGCACCCACCTCATTGCCACGCTCTACGACAAGAGTCTTGACCAGATTGTGGCCCATAACTGGCAGCTACAGCCAGCCATCTGGCTGCCTATGGCCTCGCTGCGCTGGACCTACGGCGATTGGGGGCCGACGTGGTGCAGCGGTTATCAGCAAGACGGCAGGCTCCACGTAGAGGAACTGCTGTTCAACCACTTCGACAACGACTGTTTCCCCTACCCCTGGCTGGGCAGGTCGTATGGTGTAAGAGTGCGCGGTGCGAGGTCAAGGGCCAAGAACTTTGCGATGGTCGAGGAGGTTCCGATGCTGATGAGAGAGGTAAGCATGGGCTCTCAGAAAGCCGTTGCAGCAAAATATGACGCAGCAGCAATGGACGAAGCCGACGAGGCATCGGACAATAGCATCGGCGGACTGGACATCAAGCAGAAGGAAGCGGAAGAACCCGAGGTGCAGATGCGCGAGAACCTACAGGAGACTGCCTTCTTCTATCCGCAGCTATTGGCCGACAGCACAGGGCGTATCAGCCTAAAGTTCACGCTGCCCGAAAGCCTCACCACCTGGCGCTTCATGGGCATTGCCCACACCAAGGACATGATGCACGGCTATCTCGAAGGCGAGTCCGTTGCCCAGAAGGACGTCATGATTCAGCCCAACATGCCGCGCTTCATCCGCATCGGCGACAAGGCTACGCTCTCGGCCCGCATCTTCAACATGACCGACGGCCAACTGAGCGGCACCGCACGACTACAGCTCATCGACCCTGAAAGCAATCAAACTGTTTACTCGGAGCAGACGAACTGCCTGCTGCCGGCAAACGGCACATCGGCCGTCAGCTTCCACGTCGACGCATCGGAGTTGGAGACTTACTCGCTGCTTATATGCAAGATGAGCGTCAGCTCTGAGACGTTCAGCGACGGCGAACAGCATTATCTTCCCGTCCTGCCCGACCGTGAGCGCGTCACCGTCACCGTGCCCTTTACGCAGCACGAGCCAGGCACCAAGACCATCGACTTGACGGCTCTCTTCCCCACGAGGCTATCGCCCACCACCCAGAAACTCACCATCGAGTACACCAACAATCCTGCTTGGCTCATGGTGCAGGCGTTGCCCTCCATCGGCAATCCCTGCGACAAGAACGCCATCAGCCAGGCTGCATCACTCTATGTCAACAGTATTGGCAAGTATCTCCTTGACCAGAATCCGCAAGCCAAGCAGGTATTCGAGATGTGGAAAAGGGAAAGCACACAAGCGGAAGCAAATTCTTCACTCTTCACTCTTCACTCTTCACTTGAAAAGAACCAAGAGCTGAAGGACCTGATGCTCAACGAAACGCCGTGGGTGATGGATGCCGACCGCGAGACGGAGCAGAAGCAGCGGCTTGCCGACTTCTTCGACGAGAACCTGATGCAGCAGCGATTGCAGTCGGCCATTGACCAGCTGACTAAGCTACAGCGAAACGATGGCTCATGGAGCTGGTGGGAAGGCATGAACGGCTCGTTCTATATCACCGTGGAGATAAGCGAGATGTTGGTGCGACTCAACCAGATGACCTCCGGCGCCCAACACCCGGCGACCTCCACCCAGCAGCACCTCGACAAGGCATTTAAGTTCATGAACAAGGAAATCGTAGAACTCGTGGACGAGATGAAGAAGCAGGAGAAGAAGGGCATCCGACAGTCCTTCCCCACCTTCAAGGCCCTGCAATACCTCTACCTCGTCACGCTCGACGGTCGCACACATCCCGCCAAGGTGCAGCAGGCACAGACCTACCTCAAGAACCTGCTGAAGAAGGACTTGAAGAACCAGACCATCTACGAGAAAGCCATATCGGCCATCGTGCTCCATTCACCTTCTTATATTAAGAGTCTGAAGGAGTGGACTGTCTACAAGGAAGAGATGGGCCGCTACTACGACACCCCGCGTGCCGCCTACTCTTGGCGCGACTATCGCATACCCACACAGGTGGCAGCCATCGAGGCCATTCAGCGGCTCTCGCCCGACGACAAGCAGACCATCGCTGAAATGCAACGCTGGCTGCTCCAGCAGAAGCGCACGCAGGCCTGGGACACACCCATCAACAGCGTTAATGCCATCTACGCTTTCTTGAATGAAGAGAGGAAAGAGGAGAGTGGAGAGAGGAAAGAGGAGAGTGGAGAGAGGAGAGAGAATAGTTCTGCCTCTCCTATCAGCAATTCTGCCCTCTCTCCACTCTCCTCTCTCCACTCTCCACTATCCACACAACCCTCTCCTCTCTTCTCCATCGACGACAAGCCCTTGGAGACCAGCAAGGCTACGGCCGGTCTGGGCTATGTAAAGGCAGCACAAACCTATAACGGCGAGCGAACCTTCACCGTTAAGAAGACATCGCAAGGCACAAGTTGGGGGGCCGTCTATGCACAGTTCATGCAGCCCACCGCCGACATCAAGGACCAGCAGAGCGGCATCAGCGTGAAGCGCGAGATTCTTCCGACGGAAAGTCTTTCCTCTCTCCACTCTCCACTCTCCTCTTCTGATTATCTATCTAAACATCCCTCCCTTCGGGAGGGCTTGGGTGGGCTTTCACTTCAAGTCGGCGACCGCATCAAGGTGCGCATCACCATTACAGCCGAGCGCGACTACGACTTCGTTCAGGTCATCGACAAGCGTGCTGCCTGCATGGAGCCTGTCAATCAGCTGAGCGGCTACCACCCGTTGGCCAATAGCCGATGGTCAATGGCCAACGGCTACTACTGCGCTCCGAAGGACAACGCCACGAACTATTTCTTCGACATACTGCCCAAGGGCAAGCACGTCATCGAGACTGAATACTACATCGACCGCGAAGGCCAGTACGAGACCGGCACCTGCACAGCTTCCTGTGCCTACGCGCCCGAGTACCGCGCCACAACAGGCTCTCAAACCCTCATTATCACCGCAAAAGAATGAACAACAAAACACTCCTCACGATGCTGCTGTGCCTGGCCGCCCATACGGCCGGCGCACAGGATATGGGCATAGACAAGAAAACGATAGACTGCGGACGCACGGGCTTTATGATACCCGTCACGGCCAAGTTTGAAATACGAAACAAGGCTACACGCCCCCTCACCATTACCAAGGTGAGAACCGACTGCGGATGTACGCAGGCCGAACTGCCCAAGGGCAGTCTTGCACCCGGCGAGAAGTTCACCCTGAAACTCACCTACGATGCTCATATCCTGGGACATTACATCAAGCAGGCGGCCATCTATACCGACGACAGCGACACCCCCACCTTTATCAAGATGCAAGGTGTGGTGGTGGCCGAGGCCGAGGACTACTCTGGCAACTACCCCTACAACATGGGCGGACTGCTCACCGACATCGACCACATCGAGTTCACCGATGTCAACAAGGGCGAACGACCGCAGGTTGTCATCAACATCATGAACAATACGGGGGGCCGCGTGCAACCCAACATCCAGCACCTGCCCGACTACCTCACAGCCGAGGTCAAGCCCGAAACCCTCGAGTCGGGACGTCACGGCCAACTGACACTCACCCTCAACTCGGAGGGTATACACGACTATGGACTCACACAGACCTCGGTCTACTTGGCCGGCAAACTGGGCGACAAGATTAATGCCGATAGCGAACTGCCCGTCTCCGTCCTGCTGCTCCCCGACATGTCGAAGTTCAAGGGCACAGCCAAGCACACGGCCCCGCAGATGCAGCTGTCGGCCAATGTCATTAACCTCGGACTGATTGACGGTAAGCAGAAGAAGGCCGAGACCATCATCATACAGAACGTGGGCAAGAGCCTTCTCAAAATCTCGTCGATACAGATGTTTACCAGCGGCGTGAAGCTCATCCTGGGCAAGCGCGAACTGAAACCCGGCGAGTCAACCAAGCTGAAGGTGATGGCCGACTGCGATGAACTGCTGAAAGCCCGCCAGACGCCCCGCATCCTTATGATCACCAACGATCCCGAACAGGCAAAAGTAACCATCGACATCAACGTTAAGTAACTATGGAACATCCAGAAAACAGCTCCGAATACGCAGGATTGCAAGTAAATAGCGGCGTGGATCAGCCCGCCATCATCAACCCCTACCTGAAGCGCTCGCGTTTCCGCCGACGCGAGATGACCGTCGACGAGATGGTTCAAGGCATCGTCAAGGGCGACGTCACCGTGCTCTCGCAGGCCGTCACCCTCATCGAGAGCGTCAACCCCGCCCATCAGCAGAAGGCGCAGGAGGTCATCGCACGCTGTCTGCCCTACAGCGGAAACAGCGTGCGCATCGGCATCAGCGGCGTCCCGGGGGCAGGCAAGTCCACCAGTATCGACGAGTTCGGCATACACCTGCTCAAAGAGAAGGGCGGACGACTGGCCGTTCTCGCCATCGACCCGTCGAGCGAACGCTCCAAAGGCAGCATCCTCGGCGACAAGACGCGCATGGAGAAGCTCAGCGTACACCCCGACTCCTTCATCCGTCCCAGCCCATCGGCAGGGTCATTAGGCGGCGTGGCTCGCAAGACCCGTGAGACTATCATCCTCTGCGAGGCGGCTGGCTTCGACAAAATCTTCGTCGAGACCGTGGGCGTAGGCCAGAGCGAGACGGCCTGTCACTCTATGGTCGACTTCTTCCTCCTCATACAGGTGGCTGGCACCGGCGACGAACTGCAGGGCATCAAGCGCGGCATCATGGAGATAAGCGACGGCATCGTCATCAACAAGTGCGACGGCGACAACGTCGACCGCTGCCAGATGGCCGCCACCAACTTCCGCAACGCCCTCCACTTCTTCCCCATGCCCGAGAGCGGATGGCTGCCCAAGGTGCTGTGCTACAGCGGCTTCTATGGCACCGGGGTCAAGGAGGTGTGGGACATGATCTACGAGTACTTCGACTTCGTCAAGCACAACGGCTACTTCGACCTCCGACGCAACGAGCAGTCGAAGTACTGGATGTACGAGAGCATCAACGAGTACCTGAAGAACAGTTTCTATCACAACCAGACCATTCAGGAGCAGCTGCAGGTGGCCGAGAAGGCCGTCCTCCAAGGACAGAAGACCAGCTTCATTGCCGCCGCCGACCTGCTGAACATCTATTTCGACGAACTCAAAAGAAAATAGGCAACATGCAAATAGAAATCGACAGCGGTAGTGGCTTCTGCTTCGGCGTCACCACCGCCATCCGCAAGGCCGAGGAGGAACTCTCTAAGGGCGGCACTCTCTACTGCCTGGGCGACATCGTTCACAACGGCATGGAGTGCGAGCGCCTGCGGCAGATGGGGCTTATCACCATCAACCACGACGACCTCAACCAGCTGCACAATGCGAAGGTGCTCCTGCGAGCACACGGCGAACCGCCCGAGACCTACCAGCTGGCACAGCGCAACAACATCGAGATCATCGATGCTACCTGCCCCGTGGTTCTCCAGCTGCAGAACCGCATCAAGCGCCAATACGAAGCACCCTCGGAAGCCGCAGGGGGAACCACTCCCTCCATCGTCATCTTCGGCAAGAACGGACACGCCGAGGTGCTGGGACTCGTGGGGCAGACCAAGGGCGAGGCCATTGTCATCGAGAAGTTCCAGGACGTGGAGCAGCTCGACTTCACACACGACATCTACCTGTACTCGCAGACCACCAAGTCGCTCGATGAGTTCCACCGCATCATCGACTATATCTCAGCCCATATCTCCCCCGAAGCCACCTTCCGCAGCTTCGACACCATCTGCCGTCAGGTGGCCAACCGCATGCCCAGCATCTCGCAGTTTGCCACCCGTCACGACCTCATCCTCTTTGTCTGTGGTCGCAAGAGCAGCAACGGCAAGGTGCTCTTCAATGAGTGTCTGCGCGTGAATCCCCGCACCCATCTCATCGAGGGGCCCGAGGAGATAAGCCCCGAATGGCTGCAAGGCATAGAGACCGTTGGCATCTGCGGAGCCACCAGCACCCCCAAATGGCTCATGGAGCAATGCCGCGACGCCTTGCTCAAGTTCTGAGTTATAATTTATTGCGGTGTCAGCAAGCATGAATGGTTGTTGAAAGAGCCGTTCTCCCTCATCGGAAGGACAATGAATGGCAGCAGAAAGTACCAAGGATTTGCTTTGCCGACGTTGGTCAGCAAACCAACCGACATACGTCAGTAACTCAGCCGACCAACGTCAGCAAAGTCAAAATACCATTTATTCCACAACCATCGAAGTGTGAACTTTACAGGAAGCACTATGAATGTCGCAAGAGATGACAAAGGTGCTGACGAAAACGTGATTCCTGTCACCCTTCTGTCACCCTTGTCACCCTCGAAAAAGGGTGCAAACGCCCTGTATATCGGCATTCTGTCACCCTGTCACCCTTTTTTAAGAAAATCCTAGTATATAAAGATACCAATACGGAAAATGACTCCAAGAAGCGATAGAATAGGAAAATCTTAATTAGTTAGTCATAAAAATTGATAAAAATTGATAGATAATCAACATTTATTTGTGTGTTTGCCGAATATTTTATAAATTTGCGTTTTACAATAATATATGTGTCAAATGGCTGAAGATAAAAATAGAATTAAGGTTGTTCTCGTAGAGAAAGAACGGACTGGTAAATGGAATTGTTGAATTTTACAAAAGAAAGGGTTTATTAAATCTGAGATGAGCAGTAAATTTTTCAATAATAATTCAGGTCATACCCTCTTTGACAAACTAAAGGGTATTGCATGTAATATGGCCAACTTCGACCGTTTCCTGGCTGTTGTGGGTTTCTTCCGTTCATCGGGCTATTTCAAACTACGCAAAGAGTTGAATGATGTCGAGGAAATCAAAATATTAGTTGGCATCAATATCGACGATATTTTCCGTTGCCACAACAAGGCTATGCTGATGCTGGAAAACGAGGAAAAGGCAAAAATGGTCTATGACGAAGAGTTCCGCCAGGATATTATCAATGCGCGCTATGCTCCAGAAGTGGAAGAAGGTATCTTACAGATGTGCCAGGACCTTGTAGATGGCAGACTCCAGATGAAGATTCATGCGACAAAGAACCTACACGCCAAGTTCTATCTCTGCCTTCCGCATAATCATAACGAGAACAGTGACGGTTGGGTGATCATGGGCTCTTCTAATATTTCTGATGCCGGACTTGGCACGTCAAGGGCAGAGCGTTATGAACTGAATGTTGCCATGAAGGACTTCGATGATGTGGATTTTTGCCATTCTGAGTTTAAGAAGCTGTGGGAAGAAGCCATCACACTGACTATCGATGATGTTGAAAGTATCAAGCAAAAGACCTACTTAGGTTATCAACCTACACCATACGAAATCTATTTGAAAGTGCTCATTGATACTTTTGGTGATCAGATTGAGGATGATTTCTCCATTCAACTGCCCAATGGCGTGATGGAACTGAAGTATCAGACAGATGCGGTGATTCAAGGTTTCCAAATGCTCATGCGCCACAACGGTCTGTTCCTTGCCGACGTGGTGGGTCTGGGCAAAACCATGATAGCCACCATGATAGCCAAACGATTCATAGAGGCGAATGGCAAGAACACCAGCATTCTGGTGGTATTTCCTCCTGCTTTACGTGAGAACTGGGAGAACACATTCAAATTGTTTGGCATATACCATAAAGCACAATTTATTACCAATGGAAAACTGTCTTGTGTGTTGGAGGGAAAAGAGCAATACAAGGCCAAAGAGGAGTTTGACTTGATTATCGTAGATGAAGCTCATGGTTTCCGTAACGATGGTGCAGGCAAGTACGACGAACTGCAAAAGATATGCAAGGCCGATTGCGTCAATGCCGGCTTGTTGAAGAACCAACGTAAGAAAGTGATGCTGCTTTCTGCAACACCTCTTAATAATCGTCCTGACGACTTACTTAATTTACTACTGTTATTCCAAGACAGCCAGAACTGTACCATCGATGGTATTCCCAATCTGAAAGGATTCTTTGCTGAATACATCAAGGCTTATAGAATATTGATGAAAGAGCGCGAAACCCGGGATGTAACTGCAGATGTTGACAAAATCTATGAGGTTATTCGTGAGAAAGTGATTGACAAGGTGACGGTTCGTCGAACTCGTCATAACATCGAGAACGACCCCGAATATAAGAAAGACTTGCAGGCGCAGGGTATTATCTTTCCCAAGCCTCAGCCGCCCATCTCACTGGAATATAAGATGGATGCTGACACCAGCAGGCGCTTCTTTTATACGCTGAATGTTCTGTCTGACGACAAGTTCGATCCCCATCTGCACTATGCCCGTTACCGTGCGGTGGAGTTCCTGAAGCCAGAGTTCCGGGCTAAGTATCGCAATGCGGTTCATGTTGGTCAGACGCTGGCAGGTATCTATCGTGTTCACATGGTGAAGCGTCTGGAAAGTAGCTTCTGGGCCTTTAAGCGTTCGTTGGCCACCTTGCTTCGCATCACCAACGACATGCTGAAGATGTTTGCCGAAAACAAGGTCATCATTGCCCCAGAACTGAACGTGAAAGAGTTGCAGGCTAAGAACATGGAATTGGACCAGATCATTGAGCTGGCCATGAAGAAAGGCTATCAGGAAAGTGACATCTTGTATAAGGCTGACGATTTCGAGCCGGATTTCATTGAAATGCTTCGCCATGACAAAGAGGTCTTGGAAGTGCTCAATGCTGATTGGGAGAAAGAAAACGATGACCAAAAGTTTGACTTGTTCAGAAAGAAACTGGAAACTGAATTCTTTGATTATCGAAACGTATCAGGAAAGTTGGTGGTATTTTCAGAAAGTGTAGATACCCTGAACTATCTGAAGGACAGATTAGAGAACGAGTTAGGCAGGACAGACGTATTGACGATTACTGCCGACAATCGCGATAAGAAAGCTACCATCATCAAAGAGAATTTCGATGCCAATAGTGAGGTACAGAAAGACGAGTACAATATCATTCTTACTTCTGATGTGTTGGCAGAGGGCGTAAACCTGCATCGTTCCCATATCATTGTCAACTATGACTCCCCATGGAATGCCTCCCGACTGATGCAACGTATCGGTCGTGTGAATCGTATCGGTTCTGTGGCAGAGTTTATCTATAATTATATGTTCTATCCATCCCCACAAGGCAATGAGCAAATCCAGCTTTACGAAAATGCCCTTATTAAGTTGCAAGGTTTCCATTCAGCCTTCGGTGAGGATGTGCAGATTTATTCCAAGGAGGAAATCGTCAAGCAGTTCAAGATGTTCGACAGCAACGTGAAGGACTCGATGGACGAAAAGTTAGCTTTGATACGTGAACTGCGTGAAGTCTATCACAACAACCGCGAACTATACGATAAAGTGAAACAGTTGCCGTTGAAGAGTCGTGTGGCTCGTAACACAGGTAAACATACTGATAAGTCCATCATTTACGTATCGTCCGACGTGAAGACCGAGTTCTATCTCGCTACCGATAAAGCCATTAAGCCGATTGACTTCTTGGAGGCTGTCAAGTATCTGAAGGCCAAGCCTGATGAGCAGGCCGCTCCGTTCATGCCAGACAGCAAGAATTACGAGCATGTGAATCGTGCTTTGGGCAAATACACCAAGGAATATGTAGAGGCTGCCGATGAATCATCCATAAATCGCACAGACCTTGATAACATTTCGAAAACAGCCCTTAACTTCTTGCGCCGTATAACGCAAGTAATCTCTGACAATACGACAAAGGTGCAATGTCATATTCTCACCGACTATATAAATAAAGGTATATATACCCAGTTGCCTCGCCGCTTGCGTGACCTCTCCAAGCCCTACAAGGGCGACAAACTACAAATCAAGGAAGATGAAACCAAGTTGAAACTGGCATTGGCAGAACTCATTGATGAATACCAGACTATGAGCAACGAAATGCAAGAAAAGGCTGTACCCAAAGTCAGCGACCCACAAATCATTATTTCAGAAACATTTATTTAAATCAAAGACAAAATGAACCAAACAATAATATCTTCAGAATATCTCAATGCAGTAAAAGCTATCAAGCAAGCAATCCTTGAAAGCCGTTATCGTGCTGCCCGTCATGTCAATAAAGAAGTGCTGGCACTAAATTATGGAATTGGTAGATTTATCTCTATCAATAGTCGTTCTGCAAAGTGGGGCAGTAATGCTATTGCTGTTATTTCTAGTCTGTTGCGACAGGAATTGCCAGGAGTGAAGGGGTATTCTGAGGCAAGCATCAAAATGATGCGCACATTCTATGAAGAATGGAGATGTTTATTTGAGAATCGTCAATTATCAATTGACGATTTAGGAAACCAACTGATGTTAAGTCATATTAATGACAAAATCGAAATCCGTCAATTAGTAACTGACGAATTATCCGCCTCAGACTTAGCCTGTTTTTTGAATGTAGGATTCACCAACCATTATGTTATTCTGACAAAAACAAAGTCAAAAGAGGAACGTTTGTTCTATATCCGTCGATGCGCAACAGAGTTCTGGAAAGTGGAAACAACTAAGTACTATCTTTCTGAGAATCTCTTCAAGAAAGAAGGCACCATTCAACAAACCAACTTCAATAAGACGATTGATAATGCTGCCTTCAAGCAACGTGCCCTTCAATCGTTTAAGGATGAATATTTGCTCGACTTCGTTAACATTGAGGACCCGGAATTAGTTGACGAAAGAGTCATAGAACAACGTATCATCCAGAATGTGAAGAACTTCATTATGGCTTTCGGAGCCGACTTTACCTTTATGGGAAATCAATACCGGTTGGAGGTGGCAGGACAGGAGTTTGTCGTTGACTTGCTTTTCTTCTCACGCCGTCTGAGAAGTCTCGTGGCTTTCGAATTGAAGCGCGGGGAGTTCAAACCAGAATACACAGGAAAGATGAACTTCTATCTTGCTGCTCTTGATAAATATGTAAAACTACCCGATGAGAATCCTTCTATCGGTATCATCCTCTGTAAAACAAAAAATGATGAGATCGTTGAACTATCATTCTCTGACACGTCAAAGCCAATGGGGGTAGCTACCTATCGCACTTCTCAGGAATTACCTCCAGAAATCAGACAGGCATTGCCAGACATGGAGGATTTAAAGAAACTAATAACCGAATAAAAGTACACCTATTATGACATATACCAAAGACAACCTGCGACAGATATTCCAGCAGCCGTTCAATCAAGAAGGATGGCAGAATATGCTACGGCATTATTTCCATGCTTCAGAGCTGAGAGCAGAACCTGAGCGCATCAACAATACGCCCGATGACGAAGCGGGATATTTCCTTGGAAAGCTGAATACTGATTCATATTCCATCGGCCTGTTCTATTATCAGATACAGCATGGCAATGTGGCTCGTAAACGTGTCGGCTTGCGTAATCTTGTCAAATCGTTCATCAATCCTAATTGGGGCGAGTTTGATGCTGCCCTCGTAGTCTTTGATAGCGGCTCAGTCTGGCGCTTGTCTTTTGTCTGCGACATCAAGGGCGAGAATACTGCTGCCAAGCGTTTTACCTACGTCTTTGGAGAGAGCGACAACTATTACAATACCCCCGTTGGGCGTTTCGATGCCTTGCAACGCAACGGTATCTCGTTTGAGAATATTAAGGATGCCTTCTCGGTGGAGCGTCTGAACAAGGACTTCTTCAATGGCTATAAGGAGCGTTATGTGAAGTTCCTCAATCATATCAATGACGACACAAAGGAGAATCGTGATTATGTAAAGAAACTCTTAGGCCGTCTGGTATTCCTTCAGTTCTTGCAGAAGAAGGGCTGGATGGGTGTGCCAGCCAACCAGCAAGGTTGGAACGGTGGCGACAAGTTCTATCTGAACCACTTAATAGAAAGTTATGAAGGTAATGACCGCTTGTTGAGCGATGTTCTTGAACCGCTGTTCTTCAATACCCTCAATGAGCGCAGAACTAATGACCTCGCTGACTCACGGCTGGGCGATAACATCAAAATTCCTTATCTGAATGGTGGACTTTTCGATAAGGACGAGTTAGACAAGAAAGACATTGACTTCCCCTACGACTATTTCAAGGAACTCATGGACTTCTTCGCCATGTATAACTTCACCATCGACGAGAACGACCCAGAGGACTCAGAAATCGGCATCGACCCGGAAATGCTTGGCCATATCTTCGAGAACTTGCTGGAGGACAACAAAGACAAAGGTGCTTTCTATACGCCCAAGGAAATAGTGCAGTACATGAGTAAGGAGAGTGTTGCCCAGTATCTGAAGAGCAACACACCAGAGGAACTGCATACCGCCATCAACTCCCTCATCAAACAGAGAGTGGTGGAGCCGATTCTGCAAAACAAAGAGAATGCAAGACTGGTCAACAAAGCCCTGGCTGTAGTAAAGGTTTGCGACCCTGCCATTGGATCTGGAGCATTCCCAATGGGTGTGCTGAATGTCTTGTTTGATTGCCGTCATCTGTTGTATGGCTTCATTGGCAAGAACGAAGATTTTTCATACGCCAAGGTAAAGCGAGACATCATACAGAACAACATCTATGGCGTAGATATAGAGAAAGGCGCTGTAGATATTGCCCGTCTCCGTTTCTGGCTGGCATTGGTTGTTGATGAGAACGAGCCGCAGCCATTGCCTAACCTTGATTATAAGATTATGTGTGGTGACTCCCTGCTCCATCGTTTCCCATTGGATGCCCCATTCCAGAATGTACTGAAAGACTACAACCAAAAGAACGGCACAAACTATACCTTGAACGACTATCGCCAATGGGTGTATGATTATACGGACATTTCCGACCATACGCAGAAAGACGACTTCCGCCAGAGGATTGAGGACATCAAGCGAGCCGTCAAAACCAAACTCAGCAAAGAAGAAATGGGAAAGATTGCTAAAGTTCGCGGAGCTATAGACAATTTGCAAATGGGTGATTTCTTTGGTGACAAGAAGAAAGAGAACGAAAAGAAAATCAAGGCTCTACAGAAAGAGCTCAAAGCCTTGGAGCAACAGCGTGAAGAAATAGAGTCCAACAAAATCTATGACCAAGCCTTTGAATGGCGCTTCGAGTTTCCCGCATTATTGGATGAGGAAGGAAATTTCACAGGTTTTGATATTGTTATCGCAAATCCTCCGTATGTGGATGCAAAAAAACTTAAAAGTATTGCACCAAGTTTGAAATCATACAAAGTTTTTAATGGCTCTGCGGATTTGTATACATACTTTTATGAATTGGCTCTTAATAATTTAGCAAAACATGGGGTATTGACGTTTATTACGTCAAACAAATGGGTAAGAAGTGAATATGGACGCAATTTACGTAAATTATTTAATAAGCAAAACATACTTCAATTGATAGATTTTGGAAGAAATCGTATATTTGGAGCAACAGTTGATTCTAATATAATAATCGTCAAAAAAGAAGAGAACAAAGATACTCCTTTATTGTACTATTTTGACGACAAGACAATAGGACAGAATTTGCTCGACATTTTAGAAAAAAGTCGCGTTAAGGATATACATCTTACGGAAGATGCTTGGTTGTTAAAAGCTAGTGAGAATGAAATTCTAAAAAGCAAATTGGAAACAATTGGAAAGCCTTTAAAGGAATTTAATGTTCATATTTTCAGGGGGATTTTAACAGGTTGTAATAAAGCTTATCATATTAACACAAAAGAAAAAGACGAACTAATTTCACTTGATAATAATAATGTAAAAATTATTAAGCCATTGATATGCGGAAGTGATACAGAAAAGTATTATTGTCACCCTAAGGATTTATGGATTATTAATGTGCATAATGGTGTAAAAGGAACAGAACTACAACCTATAAATATTGAGATGTATCCAATAATAAAACAAAGATTGGATGGGTTTTATCAAATCCTGTCAGAAAGGAATGACAAAGGATGTACGCCATACAATTTGAGAAATTGTGCTTATCTTGAAGAATTTGAAAAGGAAAAAATAATATGGCAAGCGATATCTAAACGTATGGCTTTCGCATACGACCCGAAAGGAATATATTATTGTGATGTCACCACATATTTCATGACAGGAAATAATCTAAAATATCTGTTGGCTATTATGAATTCTAAACTGTTTGAGTATTCTCTTCTTAACATCTATTTGGAAGGAGACACGTTTAAATCCAAAAATGCAATTATACAGAACTTTCCAATACCGAAAAAAAGAGATGAAAGAACAGATGAACTTGTAGAAATTATCAATAATATCATTGTTGCCAAACAGAAGAACCAAACTGTAGATATTAGCAGTTGGGCTTCTAAAATCGACCTCCTCGTCTATCACCTCTACGGCCTAACCTACGATGAAGTTCTCATCGTAGATCCAGAGACTCCAATCACACGGGAAGAATATGAAAAGAAGATGTAATTATGACAAAACATTTAGCAACGAAAGTGCAATTAGATACAATTTATAAGAGCATGGGCGATAATATTTCATTCATGTACCCTTCTTTATTGAGTTCCATAAAATTGTACAAAGAACTAAATTCAATAAATGAAGATTCTAATAGAAAGAACATATGGATAGATTTAGTTCGTATTTATTATTTTGTTCTTTTTTGCCATCTTGACATTATCTCAACTCTCAGAGCAGAATTTAGGGCTGTATCAATAGGGGAAAAACGCATCCATTTGAAATATTTGAATGTTATTATTACCGAAATGATTAAAGCCATGTTTGGCTTTTCAGGAGACAAACATTGTTTATGGAAAAGATTTGGCAATGACGCAGGTGTCTTACTAAATGAAAGACATAAGGTAAAAATAGAGGAACTTATTACAAACTTCAAAGAAACATATTGTAATTCTGATTCTAAGGATTGTAGAAATTATGCTATTCACTACGATAATGATCCATTGAAAGTGTATAGCTTTTTATGCAATCTTTCTGAAGAAACAGAAACGGAGAAAGTTTCGAAGTTTTTGGCTATTTTACATGAATTATTGCTGGTAATAAACAAATTGTCTTATGAACAACGGCTTCCTTTGTGCTATTTGCAAGTTGCAGACAATTCTTTCTGGGAAAAACTTAATGTTTTTCCAGATAAAGATCATGCTCTATTATTGCAGACAAGAAATAGTGTAGTATCCTATTGGAATACTTTGGATAGTATTGTCAAGAGTTATAAACTTCCGAACATAGTTGAGCAACAATTTGGGATAGAAGGAATGTCATCGCGACTACACCCTTTAAGAGAAACTATACATCCTAGCCTTCATTTGTTATTTATATATATTGATATTTGTTGTGCTGTCATTGCGTATCTTTCTTCGGAACATTATATAGAAAGGCAATTGAATCTTCGACATCTTAATGTGATAGTCTATGAGGGTTTTAGGAAGCTATACGGCTTTCCCAATAATAAGAAAAATCAAGAGGAAAATGACAAGAATGAAGAACTGTATTTTTCTTTTTGGAAAGATGTTCTGTATCCATGCCTGATGAGTTCAGACAACGATTGCATGAAAAACAAAGCTCAGGAGATTGATAGTCAATTACAAATGTTAGCAGATGATTCAACTATAAATGATGATGACCTGCGGCAGATGTCTGTACATATTCGAGAAAAGAGAAATAAAGATTACATACCGCATTTTATGGACAAATTAATCAACATGAGTCCTTTTATAGAAATGAATAAAGCATTAAAACTGTTGAGATTATTGCCAGATATTATGAAGTTGAACAAAGAAGTTACCAATATAAAATATTCTGACGTAAAAGCATTGCAAGATAGAAAAACTGAAAGTATGAGAAATCAATTAGAGGCCATGCGAGATTTAATCCTCCAATCTTGTAAAGACAAATCAGTGCAAGAAAGTATCAATGAATCAACTAACAAATTATTATCACTACTAAATATATAGATATATGTCACGACTCAGCGATTTATACAAGGCAATGGAAACATTGCGAAAGGAAGGCCTCTCACTGAATGAGGATTTGGAGAGACAAGTGAGTGAACTGGAAGAAGATATCATCAAGAAAGAGATTCTTCCTGTGGTTACTGAGACTATTGAACCAGCATTAAAGCAGGTACAACGGGATTTGGTCTTGGTGGTTGACTACCATCCAGGAATGCCTATTAGCGTATCATTGTCTCGCAAGACAAATATCACTCAGTTGATAGATGCCAAGAAGCTAGAGGCTGATCCAGAAGTTGAACACAAGGAGTTTGGGCCTCGTAAGAGCCGTTCCTCAAAGATTGCCTCCAAAACAGGCTTATGTATCTATCGGAAGGATGGCACAATATTGCAAGAGCATGATGCTGCAACAACATTTACTTCTGCTATCGTTGAAGCAGGGTTAGTCAGGGTAAGAGAGCTTGGACTAAAGTTCTGTCGTGTAAATATCGTGGCTACAACTAAAGATAAGAAATACGGACATACCCAACGTGAGGCAGCCCCAGGTATATATGTCTTAACGCATAGCAGCACTAAAGACAAAAAGAAAATGTTGGACAAAATCAATTCTGCTCTCAAAATGGGTTGGAAAATAGAGATTGTGAAATGAACCTGCTAAAGAAGAGTAATAGACATTATTCACAACGTGAGCAGATACGATATAAGATAAAATTTTAGGCATATATTTGGCTATTAAAAAAAAAGAATGATTACATTTGTAACTTCAAAACAGTTTTTATATGATTACAAAGATAGAAATAAACGGTTTTAAATCCTTCTCCGACTTTGAGATGGAGTTTTCGCCACTGACCGTGATAGCAGGAACAAATGCATCGGGTAAGAGCAACCTGTTTGATGCCTTGAACTTGCTATCAAACTTGTCAAAGACTGATTTGAGGACAGCCTTTGCCAATAAGCAACTACGTGGAGAAGTCTCTGAGCTGTTTACCAAATACACTGATGACATATCTGCCACAGAAATGCGTTTCGTCGTGGAAATGCTGGTGCCACGAAAAATCAGGGACAACTGGGGCGGCATAGCAGATGTGAAGACCCCGCGTATGCGCTATGAACTGGTAATAGGCAAGCGTCAGAATGAACAAGGTTTTGAAGAACTAACTGTTGTTTATGAGCAATTGGCGCGTATAGCTACAGACAAAGACAGTTGGGCGAAAAAATACTTAAAAAAAAGGACAGATATTTGGCGAAGCTCCATAAGTGGTGGCAGCGGCAAACCATATATTTATACGGAAATGGAGCGTGGCTACTCAACCATCACCATTCGTCAAGACGGTGGTCATGGACGTGGGCGTTCAGTGACAGCAAATGCTGTCACCCAGACCGTTTTGGGAAGTATCAACTCGGTAGACTTCCCACATATATTTGCGGCCCAACAGGAAATCGCATCATGGAACTTTATGCAACTGAATCCAGTTGTTCTTCGTGAGCCGACCCGATATGACGTGAATTACACAGGAGACACCATAGGACATGCCGGTGAGAATCTTTCTGCCGCTCTATACCGTTTGTATAATCAGGATGCCTACGTGATGGAGCGGATTATCATGAAGTTGTCATCGTTCTTGCCAGGCTATACAGAATTGGAAGTAAAAGACGACAAAGCCAATAAGCAGTTTGTTTTCAACTTGAAGAATAGTGAGGGAAAGTCTTTCTCGTCAAGGGTGTTGTCGGAAGGCACGTTGAGACTTCTCGTCCTTTGTGTGTTGCTATATGACGAGAAGTTCCAAGGACTGTTATGTTTTGAAGAACCAGAAAATGGCATTCACCCCTATCGTATCAAGGCAATGGTTCAATTATTAAGATTGTTGTCGACCGACTTTGAGGATGATGACGACCTGTTGCGTCAGATTATAGTAAATACTCATTCACCCGTATTGCTTCGCTGGCTGAAGGAAGAATACGATGATAAAGACAATGGGGTCAGCATCTGGTTCTCGAAATTGATTTCATATCCAAAGGAGATTAATGGAAGCAGACGGAGCATAAGAATCAGCCGCATTTCTCCGCTGACAAAATCTTTCCAGTTGTCATTCTCTGAAGCAGAGAATAAAATGACTTTAGCCGATGCCATTGCATATCTGAATACCGAGAACCAAAATCTGTAACTATGAAGCAATTATTTATAGGTCTGATAGCCGAAGGCACAACAGATATTAGATTTCTGAAGAGTGTTATTGAGGAATCCATACAAGAGTTGTCATGGCAATGCGACAATCAGGTGGAGATATTCCCAGTCAGAGAAATAGTAGCCGAAGGGGATGGATTTGTTGAAAAGATGCTGGCGGCTTCAAAATGTGCACGGCAGAACTATGGCATTTCGGCATTGTGCATACATGCTGATTCTGATGCCCGTACTATCGATTCCGTCATGTTGAACAAATTTGATCCGTTTATCTCTGCATTGAAAAGTATGCCTGAAGAGGAATACTGTAAGCACATCATCCCGACCATACCTATTCAGATGATAGAGTCGTGGATGTTGGCTGACAAAGAATTGTTGAAGCGACTAATCAATGCAAAAGACATGAGTGATGCAGATTTGGGACTTGACAGAGCCCCCGAATCGTATGCTGACCCTAAAAGCGCAATAGAAAATGCTATCCGCAGGGCAATGTCAGAACAACCAAAAAAGAAAAGGAATCTGATTGGCATTTCTGATCTGTATGAGATTCTTGGCAACAGATTGAGTTTGGAAAGACTCAGAACCATACCTTCATTTGCAAAATTTGAAGAAAACGTTATCATTGTTTTCAAGAACATGGGGCTTATGAGGTAAAAGCATAACCTAAAACATATATCTACTGAAATATATGAAAGAATCACTTCACGACATAGGTAAGGCCATCCAACGACATATTGAAAAGGAAAAGGCAAGTTATACGCGAATTCCTGCAATAGGAAGAGCATTTTGTTCTCTTGACAGCACATTGCGAGGTAAAGAAGGTGCCCAACAGTTTTGGATTGTAATAGGTGATACAACCAAAGTGCTCCGTACAGATGGGACTGTCGTTCACCGAGATTCGAAGATGGGTGAAGTTCTTTCCAAATACTATTCTGGAAAGAGAAAATATATACAAATAACCAAGAATCCGAAACGGAAGAATGAGGTTGAGGTGACAATTCATAACAGGGCTATCTATAAACCAGATTTCTCAACAGCACAGGAAATTGTTATCAATATCGAAAATGATGCGACCTACTATCGTTTTCAGCGATTATATGATTTGTTAGGACAGCAAAGAGAGCAAGAGGCCCAACTGAAAGCGCTTCAAGAAGAAAAGGAAAGACTTCGCAAACAAAGAGAAGAGACTGAAAGGGCTGCTAAGGAGAAAGCCAGAAAAGAGGAAGAAGAAAGACTTCTTGAAGAAGCAAGAAAGCGCGAAGAGGAAGAAAAAGCTAATCGTGCCAAGATTGCTCAACTGGAAAAGGATATTGAAGCGTCTAAATCGAAAGTGAAACAGACACAGTCTTTCATTCGTAAAGACTTGTCGTTACGATTCCAACACATCCTTGATGAGGCACAGGAAGATGCAAAGCGCTCTCATCTGTTTGATGGGACTCCAATTGTAATAGAAGGTGGCCCAGGTACAGGAAAGACCACTACCATGATTCAGAGGTTGAAGTTCTTAATATCCCAACAGGCCTTGGAGGAATATAATGCACCTCTTACATCTGAACAAATATCATCTCTTACTGATCCAAATACAAGGGATACAAACTGGTTGTTCTTTTCTCCAACAGATAAATTACTATCATTCCTTCAAGACAACATGAGAGGTGAGTATCTGAACGCCAATGAGAATAATACGACAACTCTGGAAAGCTATAGGAACAAGATCCTGATGGAATATAAATTAAGAAAACCAGAGTCTGACGGGCCATTCAAGTTGTATAAGATAAAAGATAAAACTGAGACGACTTTATTTTTAAATGCAGAAGGTGCAATATCTGCATTTGAAAAATTCTGTATTGGCAATATTTCAAGTATCTTGCTAAATGCTTATTCTTTGAAGACATCAGAATATTCCTGGCATAATTTGGCGCAGAGCATTAAGGCATATTGCAAGCGAGCAGAAAGTATCAAGGATATTGATGCACTTATGCGACTGTTTAACTCGTTATATGATAACGAGAGAAAATCTGTGTCACAAATAGAGGCCCAGTTGAATGACCTATTAAGCAAGAAGGCCCTATTAATTAAAAATAAGGTAGATGAGGATGAGCAATTAAAATCGGCTGTCATCGACTTATTTGAGAAATGGAGGCAAGAAACAATCATTGTTCAAGAAGATGACATAGAAGAAAATGCAATGGAAGAAGCTGAAGACGATGAGGAAGAATTGGCTTCCATCGACTATGATGCGAAACTATACCAGCAGTTGAAACCGGTTTTAAGGAAATTGAGTTTGCGGAAATATGATAGTAACCAGAAACTTTCCAAACGGCAAAGAGATCTGTATGCTATCGTTGAACCTTTATTTGAAATAGGCGAACTAAATCTGATTGGAGAATTAAGTTGGTTTACCAAAAACTATGCATTCTTGTGCAGAGGTGTTGAAAGTAACTTGCTTAACCAAATTCCCAGACTATACAAATTGTTTAGGAAAAAGCAAATAGAAATAGGAAGTAACTTGTTTAACAAGAAACTTCTTGAGAAAATTCAAAAGAAAGACGGAGGCAAACGCATTCATCCTGAAGAACTCGAACTAATTGTAGGCTTCATTAACAACATGCTGCTCGGAATCTACAAGAAATCTCATGTACGCTTCAATAGTATGAAGAATAAATATTTGGAAGCCTATAAAGAGAACGTAAAACCTGTAATTGGAATAGATGAAGCCACCGACTATTCTATAATCGATTATTACTTTATGACGTCATTCTGCCATTATGAATATTCAACACTGACATTGTGTGGTGATATTATGCAAGGACTGAACGATAATGGCATAAAGAGTTGGAGCCAACTAAAAAAATCCATACTTCCTAAGTTGGAAGTATATGAACTGAAGACCTCCTATCGCCAATTGCCCTCGTTGCTTGATATGTCAAAGCAAATGTACTTTGATGAAAGAAAGGTCGAAGCACCTTATACTACAACTAAGGAAAGGTCAGACAATGAACCTGCTCCGCTTTGTTTTATTTCGGATGATGAAGAAGAGAAGGCAGAATGGATTGCAAAACGCATTATTGAAGTCTATAAGACATACGATGAAAGCATGCCCTCAGTTGCTATTTTCGTTGGCGATGACGTATCCAGATATACGATTGCTCTGAAAATAGAACTGCACCAAATACTAAAGCCGTTCGAGTGTTCAGAATTTCAGAAGTCAAAGGAATGGAATTTGAGGTCGTCTTTTTCTATGATATAGATACAGCTTTGGAAGATTGCTCGTTAGATATTATGAGAAGGTATCTTTATGTTGGTGTTTCCAGAGCCACTACTCATCTTGCTGCGACTTTCACTCAAGAGGATGGTAACGAGGATGTTGCAAAATATTTTGATAGAACTGTTAGCAACTGGAAAATATAGTAATAACAAATTATGGAACAGATAAATGACAACAGAATAGAGCAATGTCTAAATGACATTCAGAAATACGAAAAGTGGGGAAATCTGCTTGCAGGACAAAGTTGGGTTCATTTATTAAACTCTAATGCTCCTGTGAGTGTGTCTGTCATTCACAACGGGCTGGAATGTGTTAAGGCAAAAATGAAACTGAGTGTGCTTCAAGACAATCAGCATACCGATGAAGACAAGAAAAAGCGACTAAATCA
>ONMA01000024.1 GCA_900318815.1 uncultured Prevotellaceae bacterium | reverse complement strand
GAAAAGTAAAATCGCAGGTACACCCAAAAGCACCTCCAAAAAAATCCACCTCCTGAAAACCAAGGAGATACGTAGCCTTTAGCTGCAATGTGGGTTAATGAGTTCATTTATAGTCATTGTCAATTCTCTTGTAGTTTACTGGTGAACAGAGAAACCTACCAAACTTTCGGGCCTGTTTGTCCTTTTGACTTATGCCACTTCTCCGCTTGGCGGGAATACTCAAATGGTTAAATCGGCCTCAAAGTTACGAAATAATTATCAAATGCAACTCTTTTTGACGCAGAAAAAAACAAAGATAATGTGATTTTCACAGAATATGCCAGAAATGCTACAAAAATGGGTTGTGATGGTAGGAATTTTGGAAACGAATGAGCCTAATAATATTCCTCTATAGCCAAGATGAAATTACAAACAAACAGGCACAATCCCTAACTTGTTAATACTCTCGTTGGCTTTCTGCAAGGTCTCATGGACTTCAAACACTTCTTTGTATTCCCAATACTTGATGTCCTACGAAATATCATTTTCGTGACCTCACGAAAATGATCATCAGCAATTAGTATAATATCTTCTTAGTAATCTCCTTTGTGGCTCGGTACTTTGCGGTGACTAAGTGCCATACTTACGGACGCTAAGTACCATACTTACGGATGCTAAGTGGCATACTTACGGAGGGTAAATGGCATACTTACGGAGGGTAAATGGCATACTTACGATTTCACACCTCCCGAATGAAGCCTCCCCTCATATCTAAGTCCCCCCTATAGGGGGACAGATATAAGAGGGGAAGAGGCTTCAGGAGGGCCCGACTGATGGTCGTGTGCAATGGTGTTCTGCTATGGCAGGACGATGCCTGTGGGTAACAGGTAACAGATGGTAACAGATGTTTTTAAACTTTTCTCGCGTACATGCGTGCGTGTGTACGCGAGAAGTTTTAAAATATCTCTGTTCCATCTGTTACCTGTTACAAAAACTGCGGCCGTGAGTAAAACTCCTTGGCCGCAGTTTGTTGACTACTTCAACACCACCTTCTTGCCGTTCCTGATGGCAAGGCCTTTGTGGTGGCCAGTGACCTGCTGGCCTGCAAGGTTGTAGGTCGTAGCGTTGCTCATTGTTACGTTCAGGGTCTTGATGCCGTCGCTGGTTTTGCGCTCCACCTTCAGCAGGGTGACGCAAGTACCCGTGTTGCCGGCACGTCCGAAGTAGAGGGTCGCTGCATCCTCGGTGAGGATATACTGCTGGGCCTCGGGGGCATCGGCAACCTTCTGTCCGTTAATGAAGTTCTCCGTGGTCCAGAGGGCTTCCTCGCTTTCGGGGTCGGAACGGAAGGCAATGGCGGCGTTCTTCTCGTCCTTGTTGTTGTAGACACCGGCAATGGTGATGATGTCGTTGGCCTTGAACCCGCCCTCGACGGTAAGGGTGGCATAGTAGTACTCATCGGCAGCGTACTTGTAGGACTTGCCGAACTTGATGCAGTCGACCGAAGTACTGTTCTCGTTGATCTTCACCGAGGAGTAGCTCACCTGGGCTGCGTCGGTTGTCATCAGCGTGATGCCGTCTTTCTTGGTGGGGTAGTCGATGCTGCTGCCAGTCTCTGTGCCAGGTTCGGGATCAGGGTCGGTGCCGCCAGGACGAACCACCTTGATGAGGGTGAGGTTAGTGCCCGTGTTGCCGTCGCGGCCAAGGAACAGCGAGTCGGCATCCGCTTCAAGGGTGTAGGTCTGCTCTACGGGGTCATCCTCCACCAGACGGGCGTTGATGAAGTCCTCAAAGACAATCAGCGAAGTGGCTACCTTGTCGTTGCCGGCGGTGAACAGGTTTGCCGTACCGCGCTTGGACTCGTCGGTGTTGCTGATGACTCCGGCAATGGTCACCACGTCGCCAGCCTTGAAGCCGCCCTCCACTTCCAGCTTGATGTGGTTGCCGTTCATCAGGTCGTCGGTGAGGAAACCGTTTTTCAGCGTGAGGCAGGCCACGGCATCCTTGTTCGCGTGGATTTTCACCGTTCCCTCGACGGTTGTTCCGCTGATGGTGATTCCCGTCTTGTTGGCCGGGTAGTTAATGAGAGTCTGTGCCTGAGTACACAGGGCCATCATGGCGATGGCGATAAGCGTAAAGATTTTCTTCATGCGTTTGTAGTTTTTGTTAAGTGATAATAATTGATAGTAGATGTATGTCGGGTGCAAAATTACGGAGATTTTATGAGAAATCTGCGAATATATTTGTAAAAAATGATGGCTATTTCAAAATAAAAGCGTAATTTTGTAACCTGATAGCTTAATATGCTCTCGAAACGAACAATAATCAATATTTTCAATTAACTAAAAACAAACAAACATGAAGTACAATTTACTAAGATTCTCCCTGCTGAGCATCTTCGCAATGCTCTTTGGAGCGGTTCATGCTGATTCCTACCAGAAAGTGACTTCCACCAGTGATATTACTGATGGCGAGTATTTGATTGTGTACGAGACGGGTGGCGTTGCATTCAATGGAGCCCTTGAGGCTTTGGATGCTACAGACAACACCATTGCTGTCGAGGTAGATAATAATCAGATTGCTTCGTCTGCTTCGGTCGACGCAGCAGTCTTTACGATTGACGTTGCCAATGGTACGCTAAAAAGCGCATCGGGAAAATACATTGGTGTGACCAGCAACAGCAATGGCCTGAAAACATCGGATGATGCAACGGCTTATAATCACACGTTCAGCATAGACGGTGATGGAAATGCTGTGATTGCATCGGTTTTCGATGGCAGTACGATGACATTAAGATTTAATGCTGCCAGCAACCAGAATCGTTTCCGTTATTATAAGAGTGGGCAGCAAGCCATTCAGCTCTACAAGAAGTCTGGTTCTACTGTCGATACCCGCGTGGCTACTACCGTTGAATTGGGCGACTATACAGCGTCGGGCATGGTGGGCGAGCAAGTTTCTCTGCCTACGGCCACGGTGATGGCCGATGGTTCGGCTGTTGGTGGTACTATTGAGTGGACCAGTTCGAATACCGAAGTGGCTGCTATCAACGGCTCGGTCATCGACTTGCTGGCTCCTGGTACATCGACCATTAAGGCTTCGTTCGACGGCGACAACAGCTACAAGCCCAGCAATGCCAGTTTCACGCTGACGGTCATGGCCGCTCCCTACAACTCGCTGGCTGCCCTGCAGACTGATGCCACTGCAACAGATGCACCTGTTACAGTTGTATTTAACAATGTGTTTGTGACGGCTGTGAAGGGATCGAATGCCTATCTGGCCGATGCCGACGGCTATGGTGTACTGGTCTATAAGAAAGATCATGGCCTTGAGGCTGGTCAGTTGCTGAATGGATCGGCCGAGGCCACGTTAGTGCTCTATCGTGGGCAGACGGAACTGAAGAACCTCTCTACCGATGGACTCACCATCACTACGACCGAGATTGTTCCTTCGGTGAAGACCATCGACGCCATCACCCCAGCCAACCAGAGTACGCTGGTGCAGCTGAAGAACGTGACTTATAGTGAAGGCAAGCTTACTGACGGAACCAACGAGATTACCTATTACGACAACTTTGGCGTTGAATTTGAATTTGAGGAGGGTAAGGCCTACGACGTGACGGGTATCGTCATCCTTTTCAATACGACTCTGGAGTTTGCACCCCGCACAGCTGACGACATCGTGGAAGCTGGCTCTACAGGCCCCGGCGATGATCCTCAGATAGTGATGGAGAAGAAACTTTATTCTACCGACTTCTCCGAGTGGACTACTGCGGGAGCAGCTGCCAGCGAGTCGGTCGTTACCTGGACCACGAAGTACAGCAAGGAGACGCTGAACTTCATGCTCTACAACACCGCCATCATGAGTACCAGCGACACGAAGTTTGCTGCCTACACCGATCTGCCCCATACAGCCCTGCAGGCCGCCAAGGCTGCCGACCCCTATGTGATGACCTCGCCGTTGGCCTCGATCACCAAGGTGCGCTACATTCACGGTGCCACAGGCAGTAACCGTGGCTGGAAGATGGAAGCCAAGGGCGACGGCGATGACGACTGGGTGGTTATCAGCGATGCCGTGGCCAGTCCTAATGCCTGGAGCGAAGTGAGCGTCGACGTGAACCGCACCAACTGCCAGCTGCGATGGACCAACCTGAATGCGTCCCAGAATGCCTATATGTTCGAATTGGACATCTATGGTAATGTGGACATGGGTACTACCCCGATGCTGGGCTCGTTCAAGGCCAATGGCGTGGAGTACGTGGCCGGCGACATCTTCGAGGAACAGGCCGACGGCTCGATGACTGCCACGATTGAGATTGCGAAGGGCGAACAGATGATTTCGGAGGGGAACCCCATTACCGACGTTGTTGCCGACAACGGTACGGTAGGTGTCATCACCTACGAGGGTGCTAATACCTCTTGCACCGTCACCATTCCCGTGACGCTTGGCGAGAATACCGTCAACTACATTGCCCAGTTCCTGCAGAAGGAAGACTTCACTCTTACCTATTATAATACTGACGGCACCGTCATGGGTACGCAGCAGGTGGAGAAGGATGCCGCTATCGGCTCCTTTGCCTACGACTTCAACGCTGCTGCTGCATCCGAGGGGCAGAAGGTGCGCGGCTGGTTTGTGGCTGCCGACGGCGGTCGCAAGTTTACTGTTGCCGACATCATCACCGAGAATACCAGTCTCTATGCCGTGCAGACGCCCATCGAGGTGCAGAGTCCTAACGAGCGTTACACGTTCAATCTGAACGACCAGTACTTCTATGCCGAGGATCATGAGGCTTTCGAGCCTGTGGGCAACGGCAAGTTCCACGACACCACCCACGGATGGGTGTTCGCGGCTGGCGATAAGGTGAATCTCTTGGTGGGTGGCAATGCTAACATCGTGCTCTACCTGTGCAACTACTCGGGCGGCAATGCCATTACGCTGACCAATGCTGGAGGCCAGGAAGTGGCACGGATTGAGAGCGACAAGGTGAGTCCCGACGGAGCTATCGGCACCCTGGAGTATGTTGGTGAGGCAGGCGTGATAACGCTCAACTTTAGCGGAACAAGCTATCTGCACAAGCTGATTGTCGCCAATCAGGCACAGCCGCTCTACTCCTACGACGAGGCCACTAAGACCTACAACGTGACGGCCGGTGAGGCTGCTGGTTTCCTTGGCGCACTCGACGAGGCCAACGCTGCGGGCAATGCGATCATCTATCTGCCCAACGGTACTTACGACCTGGGCAATGAATGCCTGACCACCATTTCGGGCGAGAATATCACCATCAAGGGCGAGAGCCAGACGGAGACTGTCATCCTGAACCTGCCGAAGGCCGAGGGCATCGGCGTGACGGCTACGCTGCTGAACACGAGCAACGGCCTGACGCTGGAGAACCTGACGCTGAAGAATGCCTATCCTTATTATGACCCCGCAACGGGAAAGGCTTCGGCCTTTGCCGGACGCGCCGTCTGCCTGCAGGATAAGGGTAACTATACCGTCTGCCGCAACGTCACTATGCTGTCCTATCAGGACACCTACTATAGCAACAACACCAGCGGCCAGTTCTACTTCGGCAACTGCGAGATTCACGGACTCGTTGACTTCGTCTGTGGTGGTGGCGACGTGTTCTTCGAGAACACCACCTTCTATCTGGAGAGCCGCGAAGTGGCTGAAGGCAAAGGCGACGTGACGATTGCTGCCCCCAATGGTGCCAAGCAGTATGGCTATGTGATGGATGGTTGCGTGATTGACTGCCATTCGGCTACCTTCAACTGGGGACGTTCGTGGGGTTCCGTTGCCAACCTGGCATGGCTGAACACCACACTGAAACAGCCCTCGGCCATCGTGTCGAGCCGTTTCACCGCTGCTGGTATGAACTGTGCTGCCGACGGATTCTTCGAGTATAACACGATGGACGAGGCTGGCAACGTCATTTCTCCCGCTTCCAACGTCATCCTGTTCACCCATTCTTCGGGCAACAAGGAGTATGAGACCATCCTTACCGCTGAGGGGGCTGCCCAGTACTCCAAGGACAATGTCTTTGCCGATGCTCCCAAGTCGTTCAAGGACCGCGTTGGAATAGGCACCGTGGGCATTGACTACGTGGTCAAGGTAGCTCCCCGACAGGATGCCATCTACAACCTGCAGGGCGTGCGTGTGCAGCAGGCAGTCAAGGGCCTCTACATTGTCAATGGCAAGAAGGTGGTGAAGTAATCTGTAAAAAAATGAAAGAAAATTTTGCCGATTCGTAACAATTTGATAACTTTGCACCCCGAAAACAAAAAAATGTGGTACGCAGGTGTCTCACCTGCGGCATCCCAAAACATGTAATTCCAAAAAAGCTAACACAATTATGGCAGAAATGAATTTTGGTGGCGTTATCGAAACTGTGGTCACCAGCAAGGAGTTCTCTTTGGAGAAAGCACGCGAAGTATTGAAGGACGAGGTGATTGCCGTCATTGGCTATGGCATTCAGGGCCCCGGACAGGCCTGCAACCTGCGCGACAATGGCTTCAATGTCATCGTTGGCCAGCGCGAGGGCAAGACCTACGACAAGGCCGTGGCCGACGGCTGGGTGCCGGGCAAGACCTTGTTCTCCATTGAGGAGGCCGCCCAGAAAGGCACTATCCTCTGTATGTTGCTGAGCGATGCCGGACAAATCCAGGTGTGGCCCACCATTAAGAAATACCTCACTAAGGGCAAGACCCTCTACTACTCTCACGGCTTTGCCATCAACTGGAGCGATCGCACGGGCGTTGTTCCCCCCGAGGATGTCGATGTTATCCTGGTAGCCCCGAAGGGTTCGGGCACCTCGCTTCGCACGATGTTTTGCGAGGGTCGCGGTCTGAACTGCTCGTATGCCGTCTATCAGGATGCTTCAGGCAAGGCCGAGGAGAAGACGATAGCCTTCGGTATCGGTATTGGTGCCGGCTATCTGTTTAAGACCACCTTCGAGCGCGAGGCCACCAGCGACCTCACCGGCGAGCGCGGTTCGCTGATGGGTGCCATCCAGGGCCTGCTGCTGGCTCAGTATGAAGTGCTGCGCGAGCATGGACACTCGCCCTCGGAAGCCTTCAACGAGACCGTTGAGGAACTTACCCAGAGCCTTGGCCCGCTCTTCGGTGCGAAGGGTATGGACTGGATGTATGCCAACTGCTCTACCACAGCCCAGCGCGGTGCCCTTGACTGGGCTCCCCGTTTCCACGATGCCATCAAGCCTGTCATGGAGTGGCTCTACCTCTCCGTACTCACGGGCAAGGAGGCACAGATAAGCATCGATGCCAACTCGAAGCCCGACTATCGTGCCGGTCTGGAGAAGGAACTGGAAGCCATGCGCAACCAGGAGATGTGGCAGGCCGGTGCCGTGGTGCGCAAGCTGCGCCCAGAGTATAGTGAGGAGTAATATCCCTTGTCTATAGACTAATAGGAAAGCACTGTCACGGTCTGCCGCTGGTGCCAGGGAGGCACGAGAGGAAAGTCCGGGCAGCACAGGGCACTCCATTTCTGAAAGTAGAAGCAGCTGGCGACAGCTGGATATGGAAGAAGAAAACAACCGCCCCTGACAGGGGGTAAGGGTGAGAAGGTGTGTGTAAGAGACCACCAGCCGACGGGTGATCGTCGGGCTGTTCCATCTGGAGGCTGCAAGTTCGTGTAAACCGTCGTATTCACGGAGGGTTGCCCGCCCGAGTCTGTAAAAGGACACGACGGAGGGTAGAACGCTGGAGGCGCATGGCGACGTGCGCAGTAGATAAATGGCAGACGCCGGCTCCGGTCGGCACAGAACCCGGCTTATAGGGACAATGCTTTCCTTTTGGTCGTTTGGTCGTTTGGGAGATTGGTCGTTTGGTCGTTTGGGCCTAAACGACAAACTTTCCAAACGACCAATTTCCTAAACGACCAAACGACCAGTCCCCCAAACGACCAGTTTCCCAAACGACCAAACGACCAGTCCCCCAAACGACCAGTCCCCCAAACGACCAAACGACCAGTCCCCCAAACGACCAGCAAAATTGAGCCTACAGCAGATAATCCGTTTCCTTCAAGTTGACATCTGGCGCACTTCGCCGGAGGAACTTTCGCCCTTTCGCCGCATCTTCTATGAAGTGGTGAAAGTCCTCTACTTAGCCATCCGCTTCTTCACCACCAAGCGTGTGCTCACCGAGGCCGCAGCCCTGACCTACAGCACGTTGCTGGCCATCGTGCCCATCCTTGCCGTGGTCTTTGCCATAGCCCGTGGCTTTGGCTTCAGTAAGTATATAGAGGTGTGGTTTCGCGACACGTTTGCCTCGCAGCCGCAGGCGGCAGAGATTATCATTGGGTGGGTGAACAGCTATCTGATTCATACCCAGAGCGGCATATTCCTTGGCGTGGGTCTTGTGTTCATGCTCTATACGGTGCTGATGCTGGTGAGCAACATTGAGCAGACGTTCAATGAGATATGGCAGGTGAAGAAGCCTCGCAGCATTTTCCGCACGTTTACGGACTATCTGGCCATGTTTTTCCTGTTCCCGATTCTGATAGTCATCTCGTCGGGTCTCAGCATCTTCATTGCCACGATGGCCTCGTCGCTGCCCGACTTCCTGCTATTGGGGTCTACGGTGCGCTTCCTGCTCGACCTTGCGCCCTACGTGCTGATGACGCTATTGTTTATTGCCCTTTATGTATTCATGCCCAACACCCACGTTCGGGTGAGGAACGCGATAGTGCCGGGCATCCTGGCAGGTATAGCCATGCAGTGGCTGCAGTTTTTCTACATTCATTCGCAGATATGGGTGACGGGCTACAACGCCATCTACGGATCGTTTGCCGCGCTGCCGCTGTTCATGCTCTGGGTGCAGATTTCCTGGACTATCTGCCTCTTTGGTGCCGAGCTTACGTACACGAGTCAGAATGTGGAGTACTTCGACTACGACACGCAGACGAGCGACATCTCCCACCGCTACCGCATCATGTTGTCGGCACTGATCATGGGGCATATCTGCCGCCGCTTTGCCGAGGGGGCGCGTCCGCTGACTGCCGACGAGTTGCGTCGGTGTACGAGCATTCCCATCCGCATCGTGAATGATCTCCTCTATAAGCTCATTGAGGCGCGCCTGCTGGTGGAGCTTTCTTCCGATGAGAAAGGCGAGAGTTCGCGCTACATGCCTGCGGAGAGTCTGCAGAACTTGAGCCTTGGCGTGATGATCGACCGCTTAGAGGCGCAGGGTCGTTGGCAGATAGACCTGCCCGTCAGCCGTCTTTTCGGCAGTAGCTGGTTGCGCGGCGTGGAAGCACGCATGAACTACCTGCGCCAGATGCGGGATGTGAGGCTCGAGGACCTTCCGGCGTAAACTATAAAAGAGCCTACCCAAGCCCTCCCAAAGGGAGGGATGTTTAGTTACATTTTGTTTTGTCTATCTAAACATCCCTCCTTTTGGGAGGGCTTGGGTTGTGTTCGTTTGGATTTCCCGTTCCGACCTCTGGTCGCTTGCTACTGAAAGGGACGCATGAAATCCGAACCTTGTCTTTTCTCGCGCATAGTCGCATAGTCGCAGAGTTTCCGCAGAGAGACGAGGTTAATTCCCCTGTTTTGCTGGGGAGCAAAGCTGATCCTTTGTGTACTGAATAGTTAAATGATTGTTTTTCGAAGTGTAAGGGATATAATCTCATAAAGCAAAACAAGTTGTTTTGCTATTGCAAAGATAGTATTTACAAAGGCAAAAGACGGCTTTTTGAACAGCAAAACAAGTTGTTTTGCTGTGAGTGATAGTAGTGACAGGTAAAAAAGAAGTGTCACTTCAATTAACCATCTGACAATAAATATGTTAGCACTAAAAGTGACAGATAATAAAAAAATGGTCAAAAAATTTTTAAGATATAAGAATGCAAGCGAGCAGGGGGTGAGGAAAATCAAGGTAAGCAAGAGTGCTGATTACATTTGTGAAGAAAATCGTTAAAAGATGTCTGAAAAATGCCATTCTTGATTACTTTTGTGTAACTTTTCTTGACGGTCCTCATGAAGGACTTGATTTCCTTGCAGCCGCTTGCCGTCACATGTCCGTACCAAAGGTGCATGTTTGTCCGCACTTCTGGCGTATCGTCAGAAGAACGGGGCATCGGATATGGCGGAGTGGACGAAGAGGGTAGTGGTGACCCGGAGTCACGACAACTCTATGATCCATACCAAGTGTGGGGAGAAGAGTGAAGAGTGAAGAGTGAAGAGTGAAGAGTGAAGAGTGAAGAATTTGCTGCCGCATCAGGCAAATAATAATTGGTGCGGTAGCAAATTCTTCACTCTTCACTCTTCACTCTTCACTTTGTATTAGAAGTTGTAGTACAGACCGAAGGAGAGGTCGGTGGCATCCAGGCTAAGACCGAACTTGCTGATGTTGTTCTCGTCGCCATCGGGGTTGTACTGATCCCAGCCAATGAAACCGATGTGAGATACGAAGCTCAGCTTGTCGGTGAGGCTGACGGACAGACCAGGCTGGAAGCCAACGGCAATCTCAGTCCAATCGGCCTTGGAAGCAGAGGTGAAAGACATACCACCATCGACGAAGAAGTTCACCTTGCCTAACTTGGCGAAAGTGTAGCGTGCGTAAGGGCTGACAGTGAAGGCACTTTCGCTAATGCCATTAACACCGTTGAACTTGTCGTTCATATAGCCAATCACGGTACCGATAGCCCACTCCTCATTCAGATTGTAACCAATCTCAGGCATAATCTTGAACACGGTTTCGCTCTTGTCACCAGCCAGTTTCTGGCTGCTCCAAGCCTCAAAAGCAAAGCTACCACCGAGGTACATCTGTGCGTTCATGCTCACTGCTGCGAAGGCAGCCACGATTGTCATTAAAAACTTTTTCATTTTTCTTTTTACCTTTTTAAATGTGTTATTACTATCCCCATTTAGTCATGGGGGTTATCCTTAAATCGGGTGCAAAGTTACGGCTTTTTGGGGAACTGGAGGGTAATGTTGAGGTTTTTTTGCTAAAAAACATGTAACAAATTGATGTATTTCTAAAAAAAAGGAAAAAAGTGTAGTTTTTGTAATAAAATGTTTGTCGAAATGATTAATTTTGTAAATGTTTAGATAGATAAAAGGTGAATTATAAAATAATGTATATATGAGAAAAGGAATTATTCTTGTTTGTGTATGGGTAGCAACGCTGGCTCAGGCACAGACTAAAGACGGAGGAATTTCAGAGTCGATGCTCCGTGAGATACAGAAGGAACAGCAGTTGACGGCCACAGACCGCGCCCTGATGAATGCGATTGCTGGCAACCCGATTGATGACCTGGCGAGGAACCACAGGAATGCGGGGGAGATAGACACGTACTTCAGTGTGGAGACGCGCAAGCAGCCCATTAACGACCAGCAGCAGTCGGGACGCTGCTGGATGTTCAGCGGCATGAACGTGCTGAAGGGTGACTTCGCCCGAAGGACCGACTCGCTGACGGTGGAGTTCTCGCAGGCCTATCTCTTCTTCTGGGATCAGTTGGAGAAGGCCAACCTGATGCTTCAAGGAGTGATAGACACAGGTCAGAAACCCATTGACGACCAGCGCGTACAGTTCTTCTTCCGCCATCCGCTGAACGACGGGGGCACGTTCTGTGGTGTGGCCGACCTGGGCGACAAGTATGGTATGGTGCCGAGGGAAGTGATGCCCGAGACCTATTCGAGCGACAACACGTCGCGCTGCTCGCGTCTTATCGCCTCGAAACTGCGCGAATATGGCTTGCAGCTGCGCGAGATGGTGGAGAAAGGCAAAAAGCCTGCAGCGATAGAGAAGGCGAAGACACGGATGCTGAGTCAGGTGTACCATATACTGCAGTGTACCATCGGTGAGCCACCGACCAAGTTCAGCTACGCCTTCCGCAACAAGGACGGCAGGCCGACGGGCGAGGCGAGGGAGTACACGCCAATGCAGTTCTACAAGGAAGTGGTGGGCGACGGGGGCCTGAACGGCACCTTCATCATGGTGATGAACGACCCGCGCCGGGAGTACTACAAGACCTACGAGATAGAGCAGGACCGCCACACCTATGACGGACATAACTGGAAATACGTGAACCTGCCCATGGACGAGATAGAGCAGATGGCGATTGCAGCGCTGAAGGACGGGCGCAAGCTGTATAGCAGCTACGACGTGGGGAAGATGCTGGATCGGAAGCGGGGATATGCCGACACGGAGAATTTCGACTATGGCTCGCTCTTCGGCACCACCTTCGGTATGAACAAGGCAGAGCGCATCATGACCTTCGACAGCGGTTCGACCCATGCCATGACCCTTACTGCCGTTGACCTTGATGCCAAGGGCAAGGCCAAGAAATGGAAGGTAGAGAACTCATGGGGCGTCGAGTGGGGGCAGAAGGGCTATATGATTATGACAGACCGCTGGCTGCGCGAGTATCTGTTCCGTTTGGTAGTGCCGAAGCAGTATGTTCCCGAGAAGGTGCTGCGTGCAGCCGACCTGCCCCCGGTGATGGTTGTGCCAGAGGATCCGCTGTTCCTGCCGGATGAGTGAAAGCCCTGCTAAGAATCCAAAAAGCTCTCCCAAGAACTTAAAAGCCCATCCAAGAACCTAAAAGCCCTCCCAAGCCCTCCCAAAGGGAGGGATGTTTAGATAGATAATAATGAGTGAAGAATAAAGAATAAAGAATAAGAATTTGGTATTATGTTGTCAAATAACAGGTTTGTTGCAGTATTGTGCGTCGTTGTGAGCCTGATGGTGGCTGGATGCGGGAAGGATGCGAAGCCCGAGCGTCCTACCGTGGTGAAAGTGAGGACGACCAAGGTACAGAGAGCCACAGGAGCCGTGGGCAAGAGCTACATGGGTACCATTGAGGAGGAAGACGGGACAGCCGTCCACTTCAACGTGATGGGAACGGTGGTGAAAGTATATGTAGACGAAGGACAGTTTGTGAGGAAAGGTCAGGCTCTGGCCGAGGTGGACGGCTACACCGTGCGTAATGCCCACGAGATGTCGCTCTCTACGCTGCGTCAGGCCGAGGATGCCTATCGCCGTCTGAAAGACCTCTATGAGAAAGGAACGCTGCCCGAGATAAAGATGGTGGAGATGGAGACGATGCTGGCCAAGGCTCGTGCTTCGGAAGCCATCTCGCGGAAGTCGGTGGAGGACATTGTGCTTCGGAGCCCTTACGACGGCTATGTGGCCTCAAGTAGTGTACACCAGGGCGGTAATGCGACTCCCGGCGTCACGGGATTCCGCATCGTGAAGATAGACCGCGTGAAGGTGAGGGCATCTATCCCGGAGAAAGAAATTGGCAACGTGAAAGTGGGGCAGGACATCGCCTTCAAGGTACATGCCTTGGGCAACCGCCACTTTCGCGGCAAGATAGTGGTGAAAGGAGTAACGGCCAATGCCGTGAGCCATGCATACGACGTGAAGGCGCTGGCAGAGAACGGCGACCACCAGCTGTTGCCGGGAATGGTGTGCAACGTCCAGATAGCCGGTACGACGGACAGCTACCAGCTGGTGATTCCGCAGAAGGCGGTGTGCATCAGCGGCAGCGACAAGTACGTGTGGATGGTGAAGGGCGGCAAGGCCACCTGGCGAGTGATAGAGACGGGTGACATTACCGACGAGGGCGTGGTCGTGATGTCTGGCCTGACTAACGGGCAGACCATCATCGTGGAGGGGCAGAACAAGGTGTGTGAGGGGATGCAAATCATCGAGGTAGAATGAGCAAGCAGGAAGAACGGACCAATTTGGTGGCCTCGGCCATGCGCCATAAGTGGATAACGCTGATGCTGGTGGGCGTGCTGATGTTGTCGGGCATGTTCTCGCTCATCTCCATACCCAAGAACGAGTTCCCTCACTTCGACCTCCCCGTTGGCTTGGTGGTGGGCGTCTATCCCGGGGCCTCGGAATTGGAGGTGGAAGAGCAGCTTGCCAAGCCGCTCGAAGAGTTTCTCTGGACTTTTAACGACGTGAATAAGCTGAACACGCGCACCGTCTGTCAGAACGGCCTGTGCGTGGCTTTGGTCATGCTGCGCCCCGGCACCAATACGAGCGAGTTCTGGGGAAAACTGCAGGACCGATTGCCGCTGCTGAAGATGCAACTGCCCGCAGGCGTGCTGGGCTTGGTGGCCAATGATGACTTTGGCGAGGCTTCGGCCATGCTCATTACCATTGAGAGCCGCGAGAAGACTTTCAGGGAGATGAACGAATATGTGGAGGCGCTGGCCGGGCGGCTGCGTGCCATTCCCGAACTGGCCAACATCATCCGCATGGGTGGGCAGAAGGAGCAGATCAGTGTCTACGTAGACCGCGACCGCCTCTCTATGTACGGCATGAACACGCTGATGCTCTACAATCGGCTGAGCGGTCAGGCTGGCACTACTATCACGGGCAGTCTGGACGACGGTTCGCTGAGCCGGGCCATACACATCCAGACCTCGCTGAACACGGAGAACGACGTGGCGCAGACGATTGTCTATTCAGATGCCGTCTCGGGCACGGTGGTACGCTTAGGCGACATTGCCACTATCAAGCGGGAGTATCCGCCCATGAGCCGCTACATCAAGAACAACGGCAATAAGTGCATCCTGCTTTCGTTGCAGATGGTGAAGGGCAACAACATCATCAGTTTTGGCGATGAGGTGAAGAAGGTGCTGGCCGAATATGAGGCCACGCTCCCGACGGATGTGCAGATGAACATCATCAGCGACCAGAGCCAGGTGGTGAGCGACAGCGTGAAGGGCTTCCTTGACGAGTTGCTCATTGCCATCATCTCGGTGATCATCGTGGTTATGCTCATGCTGCCGCTGAGGGTGGCCGGGGTGGCAGTGGTCACGATTCCCATCACCATTTTCTCGTCAATCGCCTTCTTCTATCTTTTTGGCGTAGAGATTAATACGGTGACACTCGCTGCACTGGTGGTGTCGTTGGGAATGATTGTCGATGACTCCGTGGTGGTGGTCGACTGCTACTTGGACAAGCTGGACGAGGGCGTGCCCCGCTGGAAGGCGGCCATCGATGCGTCGCGAGAGTTTGTCACCAGTATCATCACGGCTACGCTGGCCATCAGCATCACTTTCTTTCCGCTCATCTTCACCACCGATGCGCTCATTCACGACTTCCTGCAGTGGTTCCCATACGCCATCTCGATAGTACTCACGGTGTCGCTCTTTGTTGCTATCTTCGTGGTGCCTATCCTGCAATACTATTTCATCAGGAAAGGGCTGGCTGGCGACCGTGCCTCGAAGGGCAAGAGTTTCTTAGATAGGATACAGGGCTATTACGACCGTGGCATAGAATGCTGCTTCTCCCACAAGAGGAGCATCGTTGCAGCGGGAGTGGGCTGTGTGCTTCTGGGCGGTCTTCTCATGAAGTTTGTGCCGCAGCGGCTCATGCCGCGTGCCGAGCGTGACCAGTTTGCCGTGGAGATTTATCTGCCTACGGGTACCGACATCACCCATACGGCCAAGGTGGCCGAGGAACTGGAGCGGCAGTTGCGTAAGGACCAGCGTGTCACCAATATCACCATCTTCTATGGCAGCGGCTCGCCCCGCTTCCATACCACCTACGCGCCGCAGTTCGGTGGCTCCAACTTTGCACAGTTCATTGTGAACACGAAGAGCGACCACGATACCCAGGGGGTACTCGACGATTATGCAGCGAAGTATGCCAACTACTTCCCCGAAGCGCAGATCCTCTTTCGTCAGATAGAATACTCCGACGGCCAGTATCCTGTTGAGGTGCGCCTCTTCGGCGATAACCTTGACAGTCTGCACCGGGCAACTGACAGCGTGATGACTCGTCTGCTGAGAAACAAGGACCTGATGATTGTAAGAAACACATGGGGTTCCATCAACAACCGCTTGGAGGTTTTGATGCGTCCTGAGGAGGCCAATCGCATAGGACTGAGCAAGTCGCTGCTGTCGCTGAACTTCGCCCTGCGCTATGGCGGCGGCATTCCCGTGACCGAAATCTGGGAGAACGGCCAGCCACTGAAGGTCATCATCAAGGATGCACAGGACGGACAGCAGACCATCGAGGACTTCAAGAACATCCGTGTCACTGGCCTGTTGCCCACGCTTACGGCATCGCCCCTGTCACAGGTGGCCGACGTAAAGCCTGAGTGGGCCGACGGAGCCATCAACCACCGCAACGGACTGCGCATGGTGTCGGTGCTGGGCATGCCCAGCCGCCACGCCAAGATGGGTAAGCTGACACGTGAGGTGTATGATGACCTGAACACGCTGAGAATGCCCGAGGGCGTGAAGATTGTCAAGGGTGGACAAGCTGAGATGGAAAGCAAGTACGGGCCTCAGATTTTCTTGGGACTCTACATCAGCATCGTCATCATCTTCTTCATCCTCGTGTTCCATCTGAAGAGTATCAAGCTCACCTTGCTGCTCATGTTCTCGCTTAGCTACTCGCTGTTGGGCGGCGCACTTGGCATCCTGCTCAGTGGCCATGAGTTCGGAGTGTCGGCTGTGCTGGGCCTTATCTCGCTGATGGGTATCATCGTCAGGTGTGGCATCATCATGATTGACTATGCCGAGCAACTGCGCACGCAAGAGGGCCTGCCAGTGCAGCAGGCTGCCCTGCTTGCGGCGAAGCGGCGCTTTCGCCCCATCTTCCTCACCTCGGCAGCTGCCTCGATGGGCGTCATTCCCATGGTGGTGAAGAACTCGCCCCTTTGGGGGCCTATGGGCATCACCATCAGCGTGGGTGCCATGGTGTCGATGGTGTTCATCGTCACGGTTATCCCCGTGGGCTATTACCTGATTATGCGTAATACGATTCCAGGGTTACCGAGGTATGAGGATTCGGCTGTTTAACAATCACTAATTCAACTAATTGCACGAATGATAATAAGTATTGGAAGGTACAGGGCGATAGGTCTGGCAGTTTTGTTCTACCTCGTAGGTGGCATTGACTGCCACGCTCAGCGCATCATGACGCTGGGCGAATGTGTGGTTGCGGCCAAGGCCGGCAATGCCAAGGCTCGCGAAGCCCAGTTCGACATACGTACTGCCGAGGAGCAGCGCAGGTATGCTCGCTCCAAGTATCTGCCTATGTTGCAGGCTTCGGCATTTCATTTCGAGTCGACCGACTATTTGGTGAAGAAAAGTCTGCTGGGCGAAGAGTGGCAGGAGGCTCTGGAGGAAATCAATCAGGCGCTGGGACTGAATATGACTGGCCATTTCAACTTTGTCAAGAAGGGAACATCGACCGGGCTTACGATGATTGAACCGCTCTATACGGGTGGACGTATTACCAATTATAATAAGTTGGCCGACTTGCAGGTGGAGGCACGTAATCTCCAGAAGGACATGGCTGAGGATGATATCGTGCAGGCCACGGAGGCTCTCTTTTTCCGTCTGCTGGAACTGCACCATACCGACAAGACGCTGCGTGCAGCCGAACAGCAGGTGGAAAGCATCGGGAGGGATGCAAGGAATGCCTTCGATAACGGTATCGTCAGCCGTAACGACTTGCTCAGCGTGGAGTTGGCTCAGGATCAGTTGGCCGCCCTGCGTATCAAGCTCGACAACGGACGCAGGCTCCTCCGCAGGGCTCTGGCTCAGCAGATAGGGCTGCCCGATGAGGATATTGACATCGACACCGCGATTGCTGCCAGCATCGTGTCGCCCGAACAACTGCTCACCGATGTGTCATCGGCTGTGGAGAGTCGTACCGAGGCGCGTCTGCTCGACCTGAACGTCCGACGCTCGCAGTTGGAGAGCAAGATTGCCCGTGCCGACATGCTGCCTGTGCTCGCCGTTGGCGGCATGGTAAACTATAGTAATTTGCTGGAGAACTGGGGAGGGAAGGGTATCGGCTTTTTGGTCATGCAACTGCCCATCAGCTCTCTTTGGAGCGAGCGACATGAATACCGGCGTAAGAAGATTGAGGAGCAGAAAGCTCTGGACTTCCGCAAGGACAAGCGCGAGATGATGAGCTTGCAGATTCGCGATGCATACGATAATCTTGTGAGCAGTTATCAACAGACGTTGGTGGCGGCCAAGAGCATTGAGAAGGCCGATGAGAATCTGCGTATGTGTCGTGAGCAATATCGTAATGGCATGGTCAACATGACCGTTGTCCTCGAGGCGCAAAGCAAACAGCAACAGGCGCAGACGCAGCACGTCGCAGCCCTCTCCGACTATCTGCAGTGCAAGACGAAATACCTTATCCTTACGGGACGAAGGCACGAAACGCTCTATTGATCTTGCGTCAATCTATTCGGATGCAATTTGCTGCACGGTGGCAATGTCAATGCCCAATATGTTGGCAATGTCTTCCACTTGCATCTTTTGCTTTAGGAATGCTTTGACCGAATTACGCATGATTTGTTGTGTACGCTCCACAGCCTGTGCTCGCTGCTCCTCAGCCTGTGCTCGCTGCTCCTCAGCCTGTGCTCGCTGCTCCTCAGCCTGTGCTCGCTGCTCCTCAGCCTGTGCTTGCTCCTCAGCCTGTGCTCGCTGCTCCTCAGCCTGTGCTCGCTGCTCCTCAGCCTGTGCTCGCTGCTCCTCAGCCTGTGCTCGCTGCTCCTCAGCCTGTACTCGCTGCTCCTCAGCCTGTGCTCGCTGCTCCTCAGCCTGTGCTCGCTGCTCCTCAGCCTGTGCTCGCTGCTCCTCAGCCTTGTCAAGTTCTTCGACAGCTTTATCGAGTTTTTCTGTTGCCTCCTTGATGGCAACAGTCTTTTCTGCCAGTTGCATGTCCTTAACCATGATTTCGGCATCGCGGCTCTTAATCACGGAGAAGAACTCGTCCTCCACGTCCATTTTTCGGCGTACAAAGCTGTCAGCAGCAGCTTCCTCAAGGCGGCGGATGATGGGCTGCATGTCCGAGTCCTCACCGTATGCGTCGGCATCAATGTCGATGGTGTGCGACCCTTTTCCGTCCTGTAGCGACTGGTCGAAGATGCTTAGAACCTTGTCCAAGCGGTTGTTAATATTGCCGTGCAGGCGCGGTATCTGCACAATGATGCTGTTGTGTGTCAGACTCTCTACGAAGGGGTCGTCCATACCGTTCGCCACTACATTGTCATCGTAATCCCTCACTTGGTGGTTTACATACACCACGGGGGCTTCTATTCTTCCTACCTTGTGCCCCAGCAGGTAGATGGCCACCATGGGCAGGGCATGAACGCTCCTACCGCTACCTGTCATGTTGCTGGCGTTGGCATATTGGAAACCCAGATACTTGCGGAACCTCAGCACTTCTGTTTCCACCCACGTCTTCTGCACCTCAATCAAGACGGTCTGCCTATTTCCCTGGCTATCAATGACGGTGGCACCAAAGTCTATGCGGTAGATGGAGAGATTGTCGGAGAGTTTGTCGTTGTACTCGTTGTTGCGCATGTGTACCTCTACCACCTCTTGTTTCAAAAGGGCAGAGAGAATGGTGCGGGCTATACGCTCGTCTTCCATGAGGTACTTGAATACGATATCATAAATTGGGTTGGCTACTATCATGGCTTATATAATTTGATTGCAAAGTTAGGTATTTTCCCTGATACCGCCAAATAAAACACTTTTTTTATACGAATAAACAGTTACGTCACATGTAAAAAATAAAAGGGTACAGAAGTATATTCGGGGGTATGAAGGTGCGGAGGTACGGGGGTGCGAGAATAGTTTGCACGTCCAATTATCCGCGAAGAGTCTATCCTCGTACCTCCGTACCCTCGTACCTCCGAAAAACCTCCGTACTTCCGTTCTTCGAATGCACTTCAGAAGTCCTTCGTCTGCTCGGCCACTTCGGCCTTAATCTTGTCGATGAACTCCTGGATGCTCATGGTGCGCTGTTCGCCGCCGCCCTGCTGGCGCATGCTGACGAGGCCCTCGGCCTCTTCCTTCTCGCCAACGATGACCATGTAGGGGATGCGCTTGAGCTCGTTGTCGCGAATCTTGCGACCTAACTTCTCGTTGCGCAGGTCGATGCTGCCCCGCACTCCCTGCATCTCAAACTTGCGGAGTACGCTTTTCGCGTACTCATTATACTTCTCCGAAAGCGGCAGCACCACCACTTGTTCGGGTGTGAGCCAGAGGGGGAAGTGTCCGCTGGTGTGCTCGATGAGCACGGCGGTAAAGCGTTCGAGCGAGCCGAAGGGAGCGCGGTGAATCATCACAGGCGTCTTCTTCTGGTTATCCTCGTCGGTATATTCCAACTGGAAGCGCTTCGGCAGGTTGTAGTCCACCTGAATAGTACCCAACTGCCAGCGACGGCCAATGGCATCCTTGATCATGAAGTCGAGCTTTGGACCGTAGAAGGCGGCTTCGCCATACTCCACCTTAGCGGTCAGTCCCTTCTCGGCGCAAGCCTCCTGAATGGCTCGCTCGGCCAATGCCCAGTCCTCGTCGGTACCCACGTATTTCTCGTGGTTGTTGGGGTCGCGCAGCGAAATCTGTGCCTCGAAGTTGAATCCAAAGGCCGACAGCACTACGTTGATGATGTCCATCACGTTGAGGAACTCCTGCTTCACCTGGTCGGGACGGCAGAAAAGGTGGGCATCATCTTGGGTAAAGGAACGCACGCGCGTAAGACCGTGCAACTCGCCGCTCTGCTCGTAGCGGTAGACGGTGCCAAACTCGGCAATGCGCAGGGGCAGGTCTTTATACGAACGGGGCTTCCAGGCGAAGATCTCGCAGTGGTGGGGGCAGTTCATGGGCTTCAGCAGATACTCCTCGCCCTCCTCCGGCGTGTTGATGGGCTGGAACGAGTCCTTGCCGTAGTGATCCCAATGGCCGCTGGTCACGTAGAGGTTCTTCGAACCGATGTGCGGGGTGATGACCTCCTGATAGCCGTAGCGCTTCTGTACCTTGCGCAGGTGATCCTGCAGGCGCAGGCGCATGTCGGTGCCCTTCGGCAGCCAAATGGGCAGGCCCTTGCCCACCTTGTCGGAGAACATGAACAGTTCCATCTCCTTGCCTATCTTGCGGTGGTCTCTTTTCTTGGCCTCCTCCAGCATCACTAAGTATTCGTCGAGCATCTTCTTCTTGGGGAAGGTGATGCCATAGAGACGCTGCATCTGCTCGCGGGTGGCGTCGCCACGCCAGAAGGCACCGGCCACTGAGGTCAGTTTGATGGCCTTGATCTCGCCTGTGTCCACGAGGTGCGGGCCACGACACAAGTCGGTGAAGTTGCCCTGGGTATAGGTGGTGATGGTGCCGTCCTCGAGGTCTTGCTCGATGTGCTCGCACTTGTAGGTCTGGCCGTCGGCGGCAAACTCCCTCAGGGCGTCGGCCTTCGTCACCTCCTTGCGCACCACCGGCTCCTTCTTCGAGGCCAGTTCCTTCATCTTCTGCTCAATCTTGGGGAAGTCGGCCTCCTTGATGCTCTCGCCGCCAGGCAGCAGCACGTCGTAGAAGAAACCACTCTCAACCGCAGGGCCGAAGCCGAACTGTATGCCTGGATACAACTCCTTCAGCGCCTCGGCCAGCAGGTGGGCACTGGTGTGCCAGAAGGTGTGCTTGCCTTGTTCATCATCCCATTTGTAGAGTTCCACCTTCGCATCTTCCAGGATGCGACGGTTCAACTCCACTGTTTCGCCATTCACTCCGCAGGCGAGTACGCTGCGTGCCAGAGCTGGCGAAATGCTCTCGGCAATCTGAAAACCGGTTACGCCCTGCTCATACGAGCGAACAGATCCGTCCGGAAAGGTAATGTTGATCATATCTACAATATATGTTAATGTTTAAAACGGTGCAAAGGTACAACTATTTTTTGAAATAACAACCTTTTTGCAACATTTATCTATCGATGAAGACCACATGGCTGCGAGCCACTTCAGTGCCGTCGGTGCGTGCGATGCGTATGCTGTAGGCGTTGGGGGCCGTCTCCTCGCTGTAGAAGGATAGCTGGTCGCCGCCATGGGCCTCGGCCACGTAGGCAATCTCTATGCGGCGCACCCGATGCGTCCGATACCAGTCGAGCGGCCAGAGGTCGAGCACGTGCTCAATATATTTCACGGAGTTGATGTGTCCGTTGATGTCGACGTCGCTGTAGCCCGTGTCAATGGTGTGCAGCAGCTGTGCCTGGTTGGTCATCTTCACACGTCCACCCTTGTCGATGGGACAGGGCTTCTCCTTCTCAATCCACTGGGTGATGGATCCGTTGTCGATGGAGAAGATGTCGGTGGGCTGGCGCGTCGCCGTATCAATCATGGCCCAGACGGAGCGGCCGTAGCCATAGACATGGCCGTCTTTGCCCGTGACGCTGAAGTTGCGCTGCGTGAAGTAGCGCATCGCACTCTCCACCCACGTCTCCACGTCGAAACGGGTGTACTGGCTGGGCATGTCGGTCATCTCGATGGCCAGGCGCGAGAGCACCCACGAACGCTGGATGCCCATCAAATATTTCATGCCGAATCCGCGGTCGGATGAGTGGAAGTCGGCTGCATTCAGCAGGTGGTTGCCCAGATGACCCATAAACAACTGGCCAGTGAAGTCGCAATGAAACGGTTCGGCCATGAATTCGTATTTCCCTATTTTATCCATAACGTGTTTGTAAATTTGTTGCAAAGTTACAAAGAAAAATGAGAATATCGGCTATTTTTGCTAAAATTTTTGTTGAATGATAGAGAGTCGTTCGGATAAATTTTGTAACTTTGCATCCGATTTGGTTGACCAAAAAGGACAACTTTTTCGGAGAAGAAAACGGGATAGTTGTCCAAAATGGTAAACTTTCAGCTACTAAAAATTTTCTAAACAGTTAAAATACAGATATTTAAAAATGGAAATTAGAAACTTTACGATTACAAAGCGTGACGGTTCGAAAGACAATTTCTCGCTCGATAAGATTATGAATGCCATTGTGAAGGCATTTTCCAGCGTAGAGGAACCTGCCGACCTGAGCATGCTTTCGCGGATACTGAGTCATTTGAATATTCATGATGACATTACGGTGGAAGACATCCAGAACCAAGTGGAGGAGGCCCTGATGCGCGAAGGTTTCTACAAGGTGGCCAAGTCGTTCATGCTCTATCGTCAGCAGCACGCCGAGGACAGGGAGACGCTGGAGAAGATGAAGTTTCTCTCGGAGTATATGGAGTCGGCCAATGCTGCTACTGGATCGAAGTATGATGCCAACGCCAACGTAGAGCACAAGAACATTGCCACGCTCATTGGCGAGTTGCCCAAGTCGAACTTCATCCGCCTGAACCGCCGTCTGCTCACGGAGCGCATCAAGAAGATGTACGGCAAGCAGCTGGCCGACGAGTATATAGACAAGCTGACACACCACTTTATATATAAGAACGACGAGACCTCTCTGGCCAACTATTGCGCCTCGATTACGATGTACCCCTGGCTTGTAGGTGGTACGATATCCATTGGCGGCAACGCCACCGCCCCCACCAACCTGAAGTCGTTCTGCGGCGGTTTCGTCAACATGGTGTTCATGGTCAGCTCGATGCTTAGCGGTGCCTGTGCCACGCCTGAGTTCCTGATGTACCTGAGCTACTTCATCGGCAAGGAGTTCGGGGCCGACTACTACAAGAGAGCCGACGAGGTGGTAGACCTGAGCCTGAAGCACCGCACGCTCGACAAGGTGATTACCGACTGCTTCGAGCAGATTGTCTATACACTCAACCAGCCCACGGGAGCCCGCAACTATCAGGCCGTGTTCTGGAACGTGGCCTACTACGACCGCTACTACTTCGAGAGCATCTTCGGTGACTTCTACTTCCCTGACGGCGCGAAGCCCGACTGGGATGCACTTTCCTGGCTGCAGAAGCGCTTTATGAAGTGGTTCAACAAGGAGCGCACCAAGACCATGCTGACCTTCCCCGTGGAGACCATGGCTCTGCTTGTTGACGAGAACGGCGAGTGCAAAGATAAAGAGTGGGGCGAGTTCACGGCAGAGATGTACAGTGAGGGCCATTCGTTCTTCACCTATATGAGCGACAACGCCGATTCTCTCTCTTCGTGCTGTCGGCTGCGCAACGAGATTACCGACAACGGATTCAGTTATACGCTGGGAGCCGGCGGCGTGTCGACGGGCTCGAAGTCGGTACTCACCATCAACCTGAACCGTTGCATCCAGTATGCCGTGAACCACAAGATGGACTACCTGGCGTATTTAGGTGAGGTTATTGACCTCTGCCACAAGGTGCAGTTGGCCTATAACGAGAACCTGAAAGAGCTGCAGGCCCACGGCATGCTGCCCCTCTTCGACGCAGGCTACATCAACATTGCCCGCCAGTATCTCACTATTGGCATCAACGGACTGGTGGAAGCTGCCGAGTTCATGGGACTGCAGATTACGCCCAACGAGGACTATAAGCATTTCGTGCAGGGCATCCTCGGACTCATAGAGAAGTACAACAAGCAGTATCGCACCAAGGACGTAATGTTCAACTGCGAGATGATACCCGCCGAGAACGTGGGCGTGAAGCATGCTAAGTGGGATCGCGAAGACGGGTACTTCGTGCCGCGCGACTGCTACAACTCCTACTTCTATGTCGTTGAGGATGACAGTCTTTCCATCATTGACAAGTTCAAACTGCATGGCGCTCCCTATATTGAACACCTGACTGGCGGTTCGGCACTGCACATGAATCTCGACGAGCATCTGTCGAAGCAGCAGTATTTGCAGTTGCTCCATGTTGCGGCACAAGAAGGCTGCAACTACTTCACCTTCAATATCCCCAACACTGTGTGTAACGATTGCGGTCACATCGACAAGCGCTATCTGAAGGAGTGCCCGCATTGCCATTCTAAGAATGTGGACTATATGACCCGCATCATTGGCTATCTGAAGCGCGTCAGCAACTTCTCGCAGCCAAGGCAGGAGGAGGCCTCACGCCGCTACTACGCCCATGCTGTAAAGTGAAGAATGAAGAGTGAAGAGTGAAGAATTTGCTGCCGCTCTACCATGCTGAAGTATGTCAACACGGCCATTGTCTTTCAGGAGATTCCCGATGAAGTGACGCTGGCCATCAATATCTCTAACTGTCCCTGCCGTTGTCCTGGTTGTCACAGTCGCTATCTGTGGGACGACATTGGCCTGCCCTTGGATGTCGATGCCATCGACGACTTCGTAGGCAGGTACGGACGTCAGGTCACATGCGTCGCCTTCATGGGGGGCGATGCCGACCCCGTGGGTGTCAGTATGTTGGCGCAGTATGTGCATGAGCAATATCCCGAGCTGAAGGTGGCATGGTATAGTGGTCGTCTCCGCGTACCGCCGTCGGTCAGTTGGTCCGACTTCGACTTCATCAAGATAGGCCCTTACATCCAGCATCTTGGTCCGTTGAAGCAGCCAACGACCAACCAGCGACTTTATCGTCAGACCGACGATGGCCACTTCGAGGACATTACCTCGCTGTTCTGGCATCGACCCTAAAGGGGACACCTGTACACACGGATGCCCCTCCTCTCAATGATGTTGGGGCACTCTTTCAGAGTGCATTTTCTCCCTTTCCATAATCCGTAGGTCCTTCGGACACTACGGCTATTGAGAGGTGACGCTTTCAGCGTCTTTTAACCGTAGGTCGCGTTTTTTTATGAAAATGAAGCAGAAAATTTGGCTGTTTCATGGAATTATTGTACATTTGCAGTCGGATTTAGGTAGACTTGGCCCGAAAGGTCTTGTCTTTAATAGGGAATCAGGTGCAAATCCTGGACAGTGCCCGCTACTGTAATCCTCGTTGTGTGAAACTCAGAAAAGAGCCACTGACATTTTTTATCTCATAAAAATAGTTGGGAAGGCGAGTTTCATGGGGAAAGTCAGGAGACCTGCCTACTTCTGTAAGTAACTGTCCTCCCGGGGTCAGGGGGATTATTATTAACATTTATCACTTAACACACTATGAAAGCAAGATTGTTTGCTGCGACCCTTATGGGTCTGTGTGCCGGTAGTGTAGTTGCCTACGAACAGGACAACGACACCACCCTGCACCTCAATGAAGTTGTCATTTCGAGTCTGCGTCATCAGCCTTCAGCCGTCGGCAAGTTGCCTGTGCCGATAGAGAAGGCTCCGTTGACGGTGTCGAGCGTCGACCGGCCTAAGATTGAGGCCCTTGGCCTGCGCGACCTGAACGATGCAGCCCGCGTAACCACGGGTATCAGGCCCATCAACTCGTATGGCGGATTCCTCTATTTCACCATCCGCGGCTTCTCCGACTTTGTGCTGCTTAACGACGGCATTCGCGACGAGCGCCATAATCTCTACCAGTCGGCTCCCAGTACCAGTCTGGCCTCCGTGCAGAGTGTTGAGGTGCTGAAGGGTGCAGCCTCTGTGATGTTCGGCCACTCAGCCTTGGGCGGTGTGGTGAATGTGATTCACAAACAGCCTACCTCACAGAAGCACGTACACGCTGGCATGAGCATGGGTAGCTGGGGACGCTACTCGGTCGAGGGAGGAGCCAGCGGAGCCATCTCCGACGGCATAAACTTCCGCACTGACTTCTCCATGGCCGGAGGCGAAGGATGGCGACACACCGACAACAAGGCCATTAACGGATGGCTGGCACTTGACTTCCGTCTGAGCGACTGGGACAAGCTCACTTTCACCGCTTCGGCCAAGGACGACTACTATGGCACCGACACGGGTCAGCCCCATTTCACGGCCGATGTTTACGACAACAGCGGTAAACTGGCGTGGGAGGCAGGCGACATTCCCGACTATATCAACCCCCGTACCCGCTTTAACGACCCCCTGGACCATCTGACCGACAAAGATGTCACTGTGGCTTTGAAGTACACCCATCTCTTCGGTCACACGGGCTGGAAACTCATTGACCACCTGTCCTACTATTATGATGATCTGAGCTATTATGCTTCCGAGGGTCTGAGCTACCTCACGTCGAGCGACCCCATCTACAACCATTATTATATGAATGGCAATAACAAGGTATATATCAACATCGATTCGCTGAAGCGTACAGGCTTCCTCTTCGACTACGAAGTGAACCTGCTACAGAACCAGCTGGAACTGCACGGAAAGGCCGAGACGGGCGAGGTGAAGCACGACCTGCTCTTCGCTGCCAATTATTCCAACCTGTATTTGCCCCGTTGGCGCAGCAGCTATGGTTCGGCAGCTTCCGGCCCAGGCAAGAATGCCATTCTTGACGTGCGCAACCCGCAGCTCAACCAAGGGCATATCGACGTTCCCTTCCAGAAACGCAGCCTTGAGTGGGAGCAGACCTACAGCCTGCAAGTGGCCGACTATTTGCACCTGACACCGCAGTTCACCCTGCTGGCCAGTGCCCGCTACGACTACTTCCATCGCAACTACCAGATGGTCTACAGCAAACATAAGGAGATTACCAGCAAGGACCCAAAAACCAGCGAGCACAACAATGCACTGACCTATCGTCTGAGCACGCTCTATGAGTTCAACGACAACATCAACGTATATGCCTCGGCCAGCAGCTTCTTCAAACCCACACGAACAGCCGTCAGCGATGGCTATATCTACATTGACAATAGCGGAAAGCGGTTGGATGCTGATGTGAATGGCAGCGTCTTCAAACCCATCTATGGCCACCAGTTCGAGGTGGGTTCGCATATCACCTTCAGCAATCGCCTGCAGGCCGACTTCTCCGCCTTCTATATTGTAAAGAACAATATGGTGCAGAACCTGGGCAAGACCACCATTGACGGTACTGAGTACAACGTCAGCGGACAGGTAGGCCGTGCCGACTCGAAGGGACTTGAGCTGAGCTTTACGGCCATGCCCGTCGACGCGCTGACCCTCGATGCCGGCTATTCGCTGACCATTGCCAAGCTGAAGGAGTTCTCCTATACTGAGTATGTCAGTAATACGCAGGCTGGCAATTACCTGCAGCATGCACCCAAGCACATGGCCTACGGCTGGGCATTCTATGATTTTGGCCGTGCCTTGAAGGGACTGAAACTGGGTGCCGGCTTCAACTATTCGAGCAAGGTGTATGTGAACGCTGCCAATACCATGACCTTCGACCCCTACGCGGTGGCCAATGCTATGGCGAGCTATCAGTTCAAGACGTGGAAGTTGCAGTTCAATTTCAACAACATCTTCGATAAGACTTTCTACATGTATGCCGTCAGTACCACAGGCTACGTGCCCGAGGAAGGCCGCAACGTGCGTTTCACGGCAACCTTCGATATGTAATACGCAATGGCAAAGAACGTCGGTCGGCTATTTATCAACCTTCACAGGATACTGGGCACTGTACTCAGTATCCTGTTCCTGATGTGGTTCCTTTCGGGTATGGTGATGATGTATCACACCTATCCCAGCCTTACCATGCAGCAGCGTATGCAGCACGCTGAGTCGCTGCAGGTGTCCGACTCGCTTTGCCTGCCCGCCAGTGCCCAGTCTGTAGCCTTTGAAAGTGTGGCGGGGCGCAACGTCTGCTTGGTGAAGACAATGCAGGGCGAGATGATGCTGGATGCTCGTACTGGACAAAGAATAAGTGAACTGACGCCAGAAGAACTGATGAGCGTGGCTTCGCGCTGGACTTCGGCAACCCCGACGCTGATAGAGACTCTCCAGGAAATTGATGTCTGGCTCATCGGGGTGATGCCCTTCAGCGACTTCCCGGTCTATCACTATGCACTGAACGACGGGCAAGGCTCTGAGTTGTATCTTTCGTCGCGCACTGGGCGAGCTTTACAGCTGACCGATAGTAGCAGTCGTTTCTGGGCATGGGTGGGGGCCATCCCCCACTGGATCTACATCAAGCAATTGCGGGCCACGGGGCGTCAGCCCTGGACCGATGTGGTGCTCTGGCTTTCTGGCTTCGGCATTTTCATGGTGCTCACAGGATTGTTCGTGGGCATTCGCTCTCTTTGGATGTCTCGTCGCCGAGGCTCGCTGTCGCCCTACGCCCGGCCTCTCTTCCGCTGGCATCACCTCACAGGTCTTTGTTTTGGCCTCTTTGTACTGACGTGGATTTTCAGTGGATTCATGTCGCTGGCCGATGCGCCCCAACTGCTTTGGCCTGTTCATGGCGGGCATAGCGCCCGTGACATGGAGCCAGACACGCTCTCTGTAACGCATTTCCACCTAAGTTTGGCCAAGGTGATTGCCAAGGATGAGGTGAAGCGCGTCGAACTGAAGGAGTTGGGCGGCATGCCCTTCTACCATGTATTCACTGCTATCGACGATTATCTCGTTGATGCCAGTGCAGCGGAAGCACGGCGCGAGGAACTGAGTGCCGGGCAGTGCCGAAACATGGTACAGGCGGTGCATCATGCGGGGGTAGCTGTGCAGGCTACGATGCTGGAGACTTACGATGACTACTACGTCAGTCAGAAGCACTCTTTGCCGCTACCCGTTTGTCGCGTCTCGGTGGCCGACGCTGATGGCAGTACTTACTATATCAATCCAAAGAACGGTGCTTGCCGATACTACAATCATAATAGGCGGGCTGGCAAATGGATGTACACGGGGCTGCATGCCCTGAATACTCCCTTCTTTGTCGCACATTCTGCATGCCGGCGTTTCATCCTCTGGCTTCTGCTGTTGGGTGGCACCATCGTCTCGCTCACAGGCACCATTCTTGCTTTCAGGTATGCGAAACGTCTATTATTCACTCATAAAACAATCAGGAAATGAAAAACAGATTCTATGCTCTTTTGTCCACCTTGTGCATGGTGCTGGCAGCCCATGCACAGCAGTACGACGCGGTGCTGATGGCTCATTTCGGTACTACTCACGATGACACTCGTACTCGCACGATCGAAGCTCTTAACCAGCAAGTAAGGCAGTCTTTTCCCGACATGAGGGTAAAGGACTGCTTCACGTCGAAGCATGTGACGAAACGGCTGGCTCAGCGTGGTGTGAAGAAGGACTTGCCGCTCGATGCCCTGTTGAAGTTGCGTGCCGAAGGCTGTCGGCGCATCTTAGTTCAGCCCTCTTTCCTCATTGACGGGCGCGAGATGGACATGCTTCGTCAGGTGGTTGAACAGGTGCGTCCTTTCTTCGACGACATCCACGTGGGTACTCCTTTATTGTATAGTGTGGAGGATGCACAGCGCGTGTGCGACATCCTCGTTGACCGTCATGCCGCCGATGTGAAGCAGCATCGGCACGTCCTCTTCGTGGGACATGGCACGGAAGGCCCTGCTACGGCCATCTATTCTCAGCTCGACTACATGTTGCGTGCAGGCGGAAACAGTTATCACCACGTGGCCACCATCGAAGGTTATCCCACATTGCAGACGGCTATCAGCCAGATTAGGGCCATGAAAGGACGTCGGGTAACGCTCGTTCCCTTACTTTTCGTGGCGGGCGATCATGCCACCAACGATATTGCCGTGGAGTGGAAGGAGGCCTTGGAGAAGGAGGGCTTCGCTGTCGACCTGGCTATTGAAGGATTGGGTGAAGTCCCCGAGATACTGGATCTCTTTGTGGAGAAAATGAAGTAGGCAACTGCCTACTTCATGCTGTTGCTCTTCTCGCGCTGTTCCAGGAACTCGCTCACCTGCTCCTGGGTGCCTCGTGTCACGGCGATGCGCCCGGAACGGGTGTACTGTAGCAGGCAACCGAACTCGTCGAGGGCATGGTAGAGCGAGATGATGTCGTCGGTCTTGCCGCTCTTCATCACAATAATGTAAACGGGGTTCACCTCGGTAATCTTCGCATCGTGGCGACGCACAGCCCGCGAAATCTCCGGGTTCTGCATCACCACCTCGGTGGAGAGCTTGTAGAGGCCAGTCTCCCGGATGAAGAGTTGGTCGTCGGTGAAGTAGTTGGCCTTGATTACGTCGATTTTCTTTTCTATCTGTCGCGTAATCTTCACCACCTGGTCGTCGTAGCACCAGGCGGTGATGGTGTATTTGTGTACGCCCGGAATGCTCGAGGCCGAGACGTTCAGGCTCTCAATATTCACCTGCCTGCGGGTGAAGACGGCAGTAATCTGGTTCAGAATACCAGCAATGTTCTCTGAGTAGACCAGCAGGGTATATAGTTTCTTTTCTTGTTCCATGATGGTAAATTAATCATTGATGCTGAGCATCATTTCGTCTACACGCTTTCCCGGGGCGGTCATGGGCATGACATCGGCATCTTCCTTGATGGCACACTCCAGGATGTAGGGACCGTCGGTGGCCAGCATCTTGTCTACCTTGGAAGCCAGGTCCTTGCGGTCGACGACCACGTCGTAGGGTATATGATAGGCCTGTGCAATGAGGTTGTACTGCGGATTGAGCATCGGGGTAAACGAACGGTGCCCGTTCCAGAACATGTCCTGCCACTGGCGCACGTTGCCTAAGTAGTTGTTGTTCAGCAGAATCATCTTCACCGGGGCTTGCTGTTCCATGATGGTACCCAGCTCCTGGATGTTCATCTGGAAGCCGCCGTCGCCGCAGAACATGCACACCGTGCGCTGAGGTGCACCGAAGGTGGCACCGATGGCGGCGGGCATGCCGAAGCCCATAGTACCCAGACCGCCGCTGGTGACGATGCTGCGCTTCTTGTTATAGTGGAAGTAGCGGGCCGAGAGCATTTGGTTCTGACCTACGTCGGTCACGAGGACGGCATCGCCCTTGGTGGCCTCAGCCACCACGTTCACCACCTCGCCCATTAGCAGCGGGCCGTCCTTAGGGTGGATGGCGGGTTCGATGACCTGCTCTTTCTCCATCTCGAAGTAGGGGGCGAAGGAGTCTTTCCATTCCTTGTGGCTGTTCTTCTTCAGCAGTCGGGTGATAGCGGGCAGCGTAACCTTGCAGTCGCCTATCACGGCTACGTCGGTCTTGATGCACTTATCTATCTCGGCCTTGTCAATGTCTAAGTGGATAATCTTGGCCTGGCGGGCGTAGGCCGAGGGCAGTCCCGTCACGCGGTCGCTGAAGCGCATGCCGACGGCGATGATCACGTCGGCCTCCTGTGCTTTCATGTTCAGCGAGTACTGGCCGTGCATGCCCAGCATGCCCATGTTCAGCGGGTGGCGGCTCGGCAGGGCAGAGAGTCCCAACAGCGTGCGGCCCACGGGGATGTCGGCCTTCTCGATGAACTCTATCAGCTCGTTGTGGGCATTGCCTAACTCCACGCCCTGGCCTACCAGTGCTATCGGGCGTTCGGCCTTGTTGATGAGCTGGGCGGCTTCGGCAATCGATGCCGGGTCGGGAGTGGGATAGGGCACGTAGCTGCGCACGAAGTCCACGTGGGCAGGGCCGTCCCACTCGCAGGTATGCTCCTGTGCGTTCTTGGGGAAGTCGAGTACGACGGGGCCGGGACGCCCGCTGCGAGCAATGTAGAACGCACGGCTCACGGCCCATGCCACGTCGTCGGCATGGCGTATTTGGTAGCTCCACTTCGAGATAGGCTGGGCCACGCCCACGAGGTCTACCTCTTGGAAGGCGTCGGTGCCCAGTGCACCGATGTTCACTTGCCCGGCAATGACCACGATGGGGGTCGAGTCAAGCATGGCATCGGCCACGCCCGTCAGCGTGTTGGTGGCACCGGGGCCGCTGGTCACGATGGCTACGCCCACCTCTCCCGAGGTGCGTGCAAAGCCCTGGGCGGCATGCACCGCTCCCTGCTCGTGGCGCACCAGCACATGGTGGAACACTTCCTTGTCTTTCTGCGTATAGTCGTAGAGGGAGTCGTAGACAGGCATGATCGACCCTCCCGGATAGCCGAAGATGGTCTTCACGCCCTCGGCCTGCAAGGCTCGCATCAGGGCCTCCCTACCTGTTATTATTTCTTTCATATCGTTCAGTCAATGATTCTGATTCCTCCCTTGTCGGCACTCGCAACGCTCTGTGCGTAGGCACGCAGCGCCTTGCTCACCGTGCGGTTTCTCTTCAGCGGCTGCTGTGGCCGGGCTGCCAGCTCCTCGTCGGAGAGCTTCACGCTGATGCTGCGCGAAGGGATGTCGATGACAATGATGTCGCCGTCTTTTATCTTGCCGATGTTGCCGCCGCTGGCTGCCTCGGGCGAGATGTGGCCTATAGAGAGGCCGCTGGTGCCTCCCGAGAAACGTCCGTCGGTGATGAGGGCGCACTCCTTGCCCAAGTGCATACTCTTAATATAAGAGGTGGGGTAGAGCATTTCCTGCATGCCGGGGCCGCCCTTCGGCCCCTCATGGGTGATGACCACACAGTCGCCGCTCTTCACCTTGCCGCCTAAGATGCCGTCGCAGGCATCCTCCTGCGAGTCGAACACCACGGCAGGGCCTTCGAAGTGCCACAGCGACTCGTCCACGCCGGCCGTCTTTACCACGCAGCCGTCCTGGGCAATGTTGCCGAAGAGTACGGCCAGTCCGCCGTCCTTGGTGTAGGCATGTGCTATGTCGCGGATGCAGCCGTTGGTGCGGTCGGTGTCGAGCGAGGGATATAGCTCGCTCTGCGACCCCATCTTTGTGGAGAATCGGTTGCCCGGGGCAGAGAAGTAAATGGAAGCCCCCCCTACGGCCCCCGAGGGGGCTTCTATAGTTGTGTGTGCTGAGGCTATAGTAGCCCCCTTGGGGGCTGAATGGGGGGCTGGATTGTAGGCTTCCATAGCTTCCTCCAGAGTCATGCCGTCCACGCGGATGGCGGTGCCGTCGATGAGACCGCCTTTGTTCAGCTCGTTCAGTATGCCGAGTATGCCGCCTGCACGGTTACACTCCTGCACGCTGTATTTCTGGGTATTCGGTGCCAGCTTGCACAGGCAGGGCACCTTGCGGCTCAGGGCGTCGATGTCCTTCATGGTGAAGTCGGCCCCTGCTTCCTGTGCCACCGCCAAGAGATGGAGTACGGTGTTGGTCGACCCGCCCATGGCAATGTCGAGCGACATGGCGTTGAGGAATGCCTTGCGGGTAGCTATCGAGCGTGGCAGCACGCTCTCGTCGCCGTCCTCATAGTATGCCAGCGCGTTCTTCACAATCTGGCGGGCTGCCTGGCGGAACAGCTCAATGCGGTTGGTGTGGGTGGCAAGTATCGTGCCGTTGCCGGGCAGCGACAGGCCGATGGCCTCGGTGAGCGAGTTCATGGAGTTGGCGGTGAACATGCCCGAGCAGCTTCCGCAGCCGGGACAGGCACACGACTCCAGTTCCTTTATCTCCTCGTCGCTCACGCTGGGGTCGGCTCCCTTCACCATGGCCGTAATCAGGTCGGCATTCTCGCCGCGCCAGCGTCCGGCCTCCATCGGGCCTCCGCTGCAGAACACGGTGGGGATGTTCAGGCGCATGGCGGCCATGAGCATGCCCGGCGTCACCTTGTCGCAGTTGGAGATGCATATCATGGCGTCGGCCTTGTGGGCATTCACCATGTACTCCACCGAGTCGGCAATAATGTCGCGCGAGGGCAGCGAGTAGAGCATGCCGTCGTGGCCCATGGCAATGCCATCGTCAATGGCGATGGTGTTGAACTCAGCTGCATAGCAGCCCATCTTCTCTATCTCTTCCCGCACTATCTGCCCTATCTCATGCAGGTGGGTATGTCCGGGGACAAACTGCGTGAACGAGTTGACAATGGCGATAATGGGTTTTCCAAACTGCTCGTGTTTCATGCCCGTGGCCACCCAGAGGGCACGGGCTCCGGCCATGCGCCGGCCTTCGGTGCAGACACTGCTGCGCAACGGATGCTTCATTTCTTATTAATATTAGTTATCCTGTCTATTTGGCGTAGGCCACGCTACGGGTCTCACGGATGACGGTGATCTTCACCTGTCCGGGATAGGTCATCTCGTTCTGTATCTTAGAGGCTATCTGTCCGCTAAGTGCCTCGGTCTCGGCATCGTCCATCTTGTCGGCACCAACGATGACGCGCAGTTCGCGGCCTGCCTGGATGGCGTAGGTCTTGGTGACGCCGGGATAGCTCATGGCAATAGCTTCGAGGTCGTTGAGTCGCTTGATGTAGGCCTCGACGATTTCGCGTCGGGCACCGGGACGGGCACCGCTGATGGCATCGCACACCTGGACGATGGGTGCCAGGAGCGTCTGCATCTCCATCTCGTCGTGGTGGGCACCGATGGCATTGCAGATGTCGGGCTTCTCCTTGTATTTCTCGGCAATCTTGGCGCCGTAGAGTGCGTGGGGCATCTCGCTCTCCTCGTCGGGCACCTTGCCGATGTCGTGCAGCAGGCCGGCACGCTTGGCCTTCTTCGGGTTCAGTCCCAGCTCAGAGGCCATGACAGAACAGAGGTTGGCTGTTTCGCGTGCGTGCTGCAGCAGGTTCTGACCGTAGGAAGAGCGGTACTTCATCTTGCCGATGATGCGGATGAGTTCCGGGTGCAGTCCGTGTATACCTAAGTCGATGGCTGTGCGCTTGCCGGTCTCGATGATTTCGTTGTCGAGCTGCTTCTTCACCTTGGCAACCACTTCCTCAATACGTGCGGGGTGTATGCGTCCGTCGCTGACCAACTGGTGCAGAGCCAGACGGCAGGTTTCGCGGCGCACGGGGTCGAAGCCGCTGATGACGATGGCCTCGGGGGTGTCATCGACTACAATCTCAACGCCGCAGGCAGCCTCGAGTGCTCGGATGTTGCGGCCTTCGCGCCCGATGATGCGTCCCTTCACTTCGTCGTTCTCAATATGGAACACGGAGACGGAGTTCTCGACCGCTGTCTCAGTGGCCACGCGCTGGATGGTCTGTATGACAATCTTCTTGGCCTGTGCATTGGCGTTGAGCTTCGCCTCGTCCATGATTTCGTTGATGTAGCTGGCGGCGGCGGTCTTGGCCTCGTCCTTCAGCGATTCCACGAGGCGGTTCTTGGCCTCCTCGGCACTCAGACCAGAGAGTTCTTCGAGCTTCTCGCGCTCCTTCTGCTGCATCTTGCCCAGTTCTTCCTGCTTCAGTGCAAGTGCTTTCTTCTCGTTGTCAATGCGCTGTTGCTGGTTGTCTAACTCGTTCTTGCGGCGTCCCAGTTCCTCCTGACGCTGGTTGAGCGACATCTCGCGCTGCTTCAGCTTGTTCTCGCTCTGCTGTATGTGTTGGTTGCGCTGTTGCACCTCCTTCTCCAGCTCGCTCTTCTTGTTCAGGAACTTCTCCTTGACCTCGAGCAGTTTCTTCTCTTTGATTACTTCCGCCTCTTTGGTAGCGGCTTCAATCATCTCGTTGTATTTCCCCTTGACTACTTTAAGGAAAAGATAATAGCCGCATCCCACTCCCACGGCGAGAGCGGCAACGGCTACAATAATAGTTATTAGAATCATATAAATAAATGTATATAGTGTTAATATTCTCTGCTACGTTTTCAGGGCTTCCTCAATTTCTGAAGTAAGTTGAGCGAGAATATGATCATAAGGCTCTGTGTCGTTGTGCCCGAGAAGGCGCTGATGATACAGCGCAATCTCTATGAGCGTCATGAGTGCTATGGTGTGGTCGCTCTTGGTGGCCTTGAACATCTGTGTATAGATGCCATAGCGCTCGGTGACGAGCTTCGCTGCATTTCTGTAGAGCTGTTCCTCATCGCGGTTGATGGCCACGTTGATATATTCGTCGTAGACATGCAGTTTTATGTTGAATTTGTCCTTATTTCCTTCTGCCATCGCTTCTGCCCTTACTTTTCGTCGCTCAATAGAGCAATGCATTTGTTTACTTCGCGTATCAGACGTGCCAGACGCTCCTTGGCTCCTTCCAGGTCGCCGTCGGTAATCTCAACCATCTTGGCCATCTTCAGCGATTGGTAGTCGCGTTCCTGCTGTGCCAGCTTAGCCTGAAGCTGCTCTATCTGCTTTTCGTTTTCCTCTACCATTGCATAGAGCTGCCCGTTCTCCTTTTTCAGTTCTTGAAATCGGCGAATCAAGTCTCTTACGCGGGTCTGGAATGTTGCTATAGCTTTCTCACTTTCAGTCATGACGCTACCAATTTGATTACAAAGTTACTTAATTTAGATGGAAGATAGCCAATTGAAGAATGAAAGTTTTCATTCCTTAACAGGCTTTAACGTGTGCTACCTGCAATTTTTTGATTATTAACTATCCGAAGGGGCTTCAAGTGGTAGTGCCAGACGGTTACTGCTCTTGTGGCTGCTTCTCTTTCTTGGCCAGCATGACCACCCTGTAGACGAAGTCGGTAGTCCATTTCTGGGAGAAGCCAAGGCGCTTGTTGAGTTCGCGCACCGATACCACTGTCTTCAGCGTGCTGGGGTCGGTGAAGTCGTTCTTGTTGAAGATGTCGTTCACCGTCTTCTCCGTCATCGTCCGCAGGGCTTTCTTGAAGATACCGGGCAGGCGCAGCTTGAACTTCATCAGGTTGCCCGTGAGCATCATGATGTCCTGCACGTAGGCCTGGAACTGGATGAGGTAGGGCTGCACGTCCTGAATCTTCTTGCACCTGCGGTTGATGCTCTGGTCGATTTCCTTGAAGAACTGGTCGTCCATCTCGTACATCTCCTTCAGCATCTTCTTGCAGCGCGTCTTCTCGCCAAGGCCCAGCCTGCCGTTTTGCGTGGGCACCCGTAGTGTGGCCTTGAAGACTCGCAGTTCGGGAAGAGCCTGCAGACTGGTAATGTGCAGGTCGGACGCTATCACAGCCTGGAAATATACACGGATGAGTGTCATGAAATCTTCCATGCCACCCACTTTCTTCTCACTCTCGTCGGCATTTTTCCTGCCGAATAATTTTGATAAAAATCCCATAGTTGTCGTTAATTGTGTGCAAAGTTACTCGATTTTTTTTAATTTCTTGTGTAAAATCATCTATTTTCTTCATATTCTCTCATTTTTTAGTTGAAAAAAGGCGATAAATCAAAAAAAAATAGGTATCTTTGCACGCTATATAACGTTATATTGTATGAGAGGAATCGTTTTGGCGGGTGGAAGTGGTACACGCCTCTACCCAATAACAAAGGGCATCAGCAAGCAGCTGATACCTATTTTCGACAAGCCGATGATTTATTATCCCATATCGGCGTTGATGTTGGCTGGCATACGCGAGATACTGATTATCTCGACGCCCCACGATTTGCCTGCCTTCCGCAGGCTCCTGGGCGACGGGAGTGAGATAGGCGTGCGATTCGAGTATGCGGAGCAGCCTTCGCCCGACGGCCTTGCACAGGCTTTCATCATAGGCGAGCAGTTCATCGGCGACGATTGTGCCTGCTTGGTGCTGGGCGATAATATCTTCTATGGCTCTGGATTTACGGGGTTGTTACGCCAATGCGTGGAGAATGCCGAGAAAGACGGCATGGCCACGGTGTTCGGTTATTATGTGAACGACCCGGAGCGTTACGGAGTGGCCGAGTTTGACGATGAGGGCAACTGCCTGAGTATCGAGGAGAAACCGGCAAAACCGAAATCGAACTATGCGGTCGTAGGACTTTACTTCTATCCCAACAGCGTGGTGGGGATTGCCAAGAGCATCAAGCCAAGTGCAAGGGGCGAACTCGAGATTACTACTGTCAACCAAGAGTACCTGAAACAGAAGAAGCTGAAGGTGCAGACGTTGCAGCGAGGCTTTGCCTGGCTCGACACGGGTACGCACGACTCTTTGGCCGAGGCCTCTACCTTTATCGAGGTCATCGAGAAGCGTCAGGGCTTGAAGGTGGCGTGCCTCGAGGAAATTGCCTTCAAGAAAGGGTGGATTACTGCTGCGCAGCTTGTCGAACTGGCCAAGCCCATGCAGAAGAATGGCTATGGGCAGTATCTGCTGCAGATTGCGAAATAACTTCAAAATTCAAGGAATAATATAATAATAATAAGGAATAATATATTAATTAAGGTATGGAGAATATCAAAAAGAACGAAGAATTAGAACAGGTTGAACCCATTGTGCCGGAGGAAGAAGGCTCGTCGTTTGACTTAATGACCATCTACACGCTGCTCATTCTCAACTGGCAGTGGTTCCTTGTTTCTATGTTTATTTTTGTGTGTGGAGCACTCCTCTATCTGAGGTATGCCGATCCCGTCTATTCTGTGTCGGCCAAGGTGCTTGTGAAGGAGGAGGAGAATTCCAATTCCACCAGGAACAGCATTCGCTACATTCAGGACTTGGGAACCCTTTCGGCCTCGACAGGTATCGACAATGAGGTGGTTATCCTGCAGTCGCAGTCGCTGTCGTATGCCGCGGTGAAGAACCTGAAACTCTACACGGAGTATCGCTCGGAGGGTAAGGTGAAGAAAACACTGGTTTACAAGACGCAGCCCATCAATGCCGACCTGGACTCTGCCCACCTGCAGGACAACAAGATGCCGGTGGCCATCAAAATCAGCCGTAAGGACAACACCTACTATGTGGAGGGTGTGAGCGAGTCACTCAGGGGACACTTCAAGCGCCTGCCTGCCAAGGTGAGAACCAACAACGGTACGATCACGCTGACGAAGAACGGCCTTCGCGAGATGGAGAATGGCGAGGCGTTTTACGTCACTATCAGCCCGGTTCATCAGGTGGGCAATCGCTATGCAAGGGCTTTGAAAGTTTCTGCCTTCTCGAAGCAGACGTCCATCGCCCTGCTCACCATCAGCGACCGTAATATGCAGCGAGGCGTTGACTTCCTGAGCGAGCTGGTCTATTGCTACAACCAGCAGGCCAATGAGGACAAGAACGAGATTGCCTTCAAGACCGAGGCCTTCATCAACACGCGTCTGGAGAAGATTAACACGGAGCTGGGTACCACCGAAGGCGAGATTGAGAACTATAAGCGCGAGAACCGCATGGTGCAGCAGAGCCTGAATGCCAGCTACTCGATGAACCAGGTGTACGGCCTTGAACAGAAGATTAGCGACGCACAGACGCAGATGCAGTTGGTGGAATACCTGCGCGAGTATGTGATGGACCCGAAGAACCGTTACAGGATTATTCCTTCCAACATCGGCCTGACCGATGGTATCTCTACCTCGTTTATCGCTACCTACAACCAGAACGTGCAGGAGCGCAACCGCCTGATGCTCACAGCCTCGGAACACTCACCGCAGGTGAAGCAGATTACGGCAACGCTCGACCAGCTTGAGGGTAGCATCCACGATGCTCTGGCCCAGGCCCGTCGCTCTGCCCAACTTCAGCGCCAGTCGCTGCAGCAGCAGTATAATGTGTATCAGCAGCGTGTGGCACAGTCGCCTGAGCAGGAACGTGTGCTGACTCAGATTGGTCGTCAGCAGGAAGTGAAGTCGGGACTTTACCTGATGCTCCTGCAGAAACGTGAGGAGAACTCCATCTCACTGGCAGCTACAGCCGACAAGGGTAAGCTGATTGACGATCCCGAGCCTATGGGAATGGTAAGCCCCAAGAAGTCCATCATCATGCTGGTGGCCATCGTTTTAGGCTTTGGCCTGCCCCTGCTCATCACCTATCTCCTTCAGGTCATGCGCTATAAGGTTGAGGGACACGACGACGTGGCTCGCCTCACACGCCTGCCCATTGTGGCCGATGTGGCCGTGGCCAGCGAGAGTGCCAAGACCGCCGCTGGCATCGTGGTGCATGAGAACAAGAACAACCAGACAGATGAGATCTTCCGCTCAATGCGTACCAACGTGCAGTTTATGATGAAGGATAGCCAGAAGGTCATCATGTTTACCTCAACCACCTCGGGTGAGGGTAAGACCTTCAATGCGGCCAACCTCGCAGTGAGCTTTGCACTCTTAGGCAAGAAGGTCATCTTGCTGGGTCTCGACATCCGTAAGCCTGCCTTGGGCCGCCTGTTCGAGATTACCGACCGTCAGAACGGTATCACCACGCTGCTCACCAAGGATGTGGTGACCGTTGCCGACTTGAAGTCGCAGATACGTCCTTCTGGCGTGAATGCCAACCTTGACCTGCTGCTGGCCGGTCCTACGCCTCCCAACCCCACTGAGCTGCTGGCCCGTGACTCGATGAGACAGGTCGTCGACATCCTGCGTGCAGAGTATGACTACGTCATCTTCGATACGGCTCCTGTGGGTCTTGTGGCCGATACCCTGCAGATTGGCAAATATGCCGACGTGACTTGTCTGGTCTGCCGTGCCGACTATACGCCTAAGTCGAGCTTCGGACTTGTCAACAATCTGGCCTTGGAGAAGAAACTGCCCAATATGTGCATCATCCTGAATGGTGTCGATATGTCGAAGAAGAAGTACGGCTACTACTACGGCTATGGTAAGTATGGCAAGTACGGACGCTACGGCTACGGCCAGTACGGCTACGGTCGCTATGGCTATGGCAAGTACGGCTATGGCAACTATGGCAACTACGGACTCTACGGCCAGTATGGCAATTACTCCGAGAGTCACTACGGCAATAAGGAGGACGATTCAATCAAGCGTTAATATCTTAATTTCGTAAACGAATCATGACAATAGCAGTAGACTTTGATGGTACTATCGTAGAGCATCGCTATCCGGAAATCGGACCAGAGATTCCTTTCGCTATAGATACTTTGAAGATGCTTATTAGAGATCATCATAGGCTGATTCTCTGGACTGTGCGTGAGGGAGCTATGCTGGATGCAGCTGTGAAGTGGTGTCACGACCGTGGCGTCGACTTCTATGCTGTCAACCGAGACTACCCGGAGGAGAAAGCCGAGAACAACCAGCATTTCAGCCGCAAGGTGAAGGCCGACTACTTCATCGATGATGCCAACATCGGCGGCCTTCCCGACTGGGGTACTATCTACAGGATGGTTTCGCGCAAGAAGACCTGGCACGACCTCATCATTGAGGAGGTGCAGAGCGCAACGCTTACTCCATACGAGGAGATGCACCCCAAGCGGAAATGGTGGGAATTCTTCAAAAGGCGCTAAGCAGGGTGCCAAAAACGGCGTTCGCCAAACAGCCCCAGCGCGTTGTGTGAAGCGTGATAATGGCTATCGCAACTCTCGTTCCAACGAGATGGCGATAGCCATTTAAAATGCAAAAATACGACCTTACGGCACGAAAAAATTGGCGGTTCGAAGACGCTGAAAGCGTCACCTCTCAATAGCCGTAGTGTCCGAAGGACCTACGGATAACGGAAAAAAGAGAAAAGCACGCTGAAAGCGTGCCCCAACATCATTGAGAGGCGACTCTTTCAGAGTCGATGTCACCATCCGCACCTTATCCGTAGGTCGTATCGACCCACGGATACTGAGCGGTGACCGCTTTGCGGTCAAAAGGCAGTTCCAGCCGTAACAGGTCGAAAAAAATTGGCTACCGCAGAAGCGATAGCCAATTTTGATAGTTTCTTGCTGAATGCAGGGATTTTACTTCACCTTTGCCACGATAGCCTTGAAAGCATCGGGGTTGTTCAGGGCGAGGTCGGCAAGCACCTTGCGGTTGATCTCGATGCCGGCCTTGTGCAGGGCACCCATCAGCTGTGAGTAGCTGATGCCCTCAATGCGGGCAGCAGCGTTGATACGCTGAATCCACAGGGCGCGGAAGTTGCGCTTCTTGGTGCGACGGTCGCGGTAGGCATAGGTCAGACCTTTCTCCCAGGTGTTCTTTGCTACTGTCCAAACATTCTTGCGGGCTCCAAAATAGCCGCGGGTGAGTTTCAGGATTCTCTTACGTCTTGCTCTTGATGCAACGTGGTTTACTGATCTTGGCATAATTTTTTCCTTTCTTTTTCCGGCGTATTCAATACGCCTTTACTTTTAATGTTCGACAATAGGTACTGATTAACGGAGACACAACAGGTCACGCACCTGCTTCATGTTGCTGTTGTCAACGATGGCCGAGTGAACCAAGTTGCGCTTCTGCTTCTTGGTCTTCTTGGTCAGGATGTGGCTGTGGTAAGCGTGATTTCTCTTAACCTTACCTGTACCGGTGAACGAGAATCTCTTCTTGGCACCGGAGTTTGTCTTTACTTTTGGCATTGTTTTTAATTTTTAATTTTTTATTAGTTATAAAATTGGTGGCAACGCATATACCAGGCGCAGCGCACCTTCTTGTTCTTAGTCTTCCGTCTCCTGAAGTTTCTTCAGGGTCTCGGCACTTATCTTTGCATTGGCAAACAGTCCTCCGTTGGCTGGCATCTCTATGTCGATATCCTGCTCGGCGGGCCTTGCTGCCTTGCTGTTCTCAGCCTCTTCTGCCTCACGTGCCTCGCGGTCGCGGGCTTGCTGGCTCTTCTTGTTCGAACCGCCCGTCTTCTTCGGTGCGAGGTAGAGGAACATCTTCTTGCCTTCCAGGCTTGGCATCGACTCTACCTTGCCCCATTCCTCCAGATCGTTGGCAAAACGCAGGAGAAGCACTTCGCCCTGTTCCTTGAACAGGATGCTCCTGCCCCTGAAGAACACGTAAGCACGTACTTTGTTGCCCTCTTCGAGGAACTCCTTGGCGTGCTTCAGCTTGAACTGATAGTCGTGCTCGTCGGTCTGGGGCCCGAACCTGATTTCTTTCACCTCTACCTTCACCTGCTTGGCTTTCATCTCCTTGGCGCGTTTCTTCTGCTGGTAGAGGAACTTGGAATAGTCGATGAGACGACACACAGGTGGATTGGCATTTGGAGAAATCTCCACCAGGTCGACGCCTTGCTGGCGTGCCATATCCAATGCTTGTCTGGTAGGCATTACCGTCGATCCGCTTTCGCCTACAATGCGGACATCTCGCACCCGAATCTGCTCGTTTACGCGGTATTGGTTTTGTTTTTTGTCTGTCTTCATTAACTATTTTGAGAAAATCGCCTGCAAAGGTACGATAAATCAGTGAATTAGCAAAATTTTTTTTCAACAATTTTTGGCTAAACTTCAATTAGATGACTTATAAGTACTTTCAGGCCTATCAAGATGAGGAGTGTACCGCCTATCAGCTCTGGTCGAAGCCGCTTTCTGATGCTGCTTCCGAAGCGAATGCCCAGCAGATGGCCAGCGATGCTGAAGAAGAAGGAACCGAGTCCGATGGCTATGAGGGGGAAGGTGAGTGTGGGAAGCGTGTCGTAGCCTGTGACTGAAAACGATATGCCCACGGCCAGGGCGTCGATGCTGGTGGCTACGGCCAGCACGAGCTGTGTGCCCAGTAGCCGGGGGTTGAAGTGCTTCTCCTCCTCTTCCTTGGTCGAGTCGATGATCATGCGCAGGCCGAGATAGCAGAGCAAGGCGAAGGCTACCCAGTGGTCGTAGGCCTCGATGTAGTGGGCAAACCGATTGGTGCAGAGCCACCCGATGAACGGCATCATGGCCTGGAAGAAGCCGAAGAGGAGGGCTATCCAGAGGATGAGGCTCCACCAGCGGCGGCGCAGAATGACACCGCTGACGATGGACACCGTGAAGCAGTCCATCGCCAGCGCTACAGATAATAAGAGGATGTCGGCAAGGTTCATCATACAGGATTTATGGTTGGAGCGGGGTGTTGCCCGTTGCGGCTATCTTGCGTCCGTCGCTGATGATGATCCCCTGTGCCGTAGCCGCATCGACTTTCTGCCCCTGCAGGTTGTAGACTGTGGGGTGGGGCTGGTGGCAGTCTGCTTGCTGGTGGCCAATGGACGACTGGTGTACGGGTGTCAATTCCATGTAGTCAATGTCGGGCATCCAGTTGGTGGCATTCGATAGGCGTATGGTGTTGCAGCCTTTCTCCAGGCGCAGGCTGACCACTCTCTGTCCCACCTTGTTCCATCCGCCCGAGTTGACGGTGATGGTGGTCTTCTTCGTGCCGTTCACGCTGATGGTGATGTTGCGGTTCTCGCCGGTGATGAAGGCGATAGTCATCTTGTATTCGCCGCCCTCCATGCTCCACACGTTGCGCCACTCCAAGGCGTTCTGCTCGCTGCTGCCTAACCAGCCGGCCTTGTAGCCGCCGGAACAGGTGGCATCGGCCGAGTAGACGCCCGTCTTCTCTGCCTGGTTGTTCTTGATTTCCTGATAGACGCTAATGTAGCCCGTCTCGGCTTCATAGCGGGTGCGCTCCAGCCGGGTCACGGCCTCGGCCACATAGATGCGCGTCGCGTGGGCAGGCAGCGTCACTTCGAAGGTCTCGGTGAACTCGCCTGCGTCTTTCTTCTCGAACACGTCGTGCAGCTTCACCTTACCTGCGAGGTCGATGGCACTGAACGGCACCACGACGGTCTTGGCCTCGTCGTTGGGGTTATAGACGGCGAAGGCACGCTTGTTGCCGTTGAGGATCTCCAAGTCCTTTACCAGCAGATGGCAGCCGTTGATGAGTCCTGCCACGTAGGCCTGCTGGAAGAGCGTGTCCTGGTTCAGGGCGATCAGCTCCTTGTTTCTGAGCAGGGCGAGTGCCGTGGCCTTGATGTTTCTCATGTCGCAGCCGATGAGCAGGGGTGAGTTCATGATGCACCACATTCCGAAGTGGGTCTTGTCCTCTTCCACGCTCAGGGAGCGTCCCACCTCCAGCATGTCCATGTCGTTGTAGTGGCCCTTGCTGCAATAGGCCGAGAGGTAGAGGTTCTCGGCGATGATACCTTTCACCGAGTTCCAGCTGTCGTTGATGTCGCCCGTGGTGCGCCAGGAGAAGGCGGCACCGTTGATCCATGTCCCGGGATAGGCCCATCGGCAGGCGTTCATGCGCACGTCGGTGCGGCCCGTGTTCCTGATGGCCTGTGCAATGGCTTCGTAGCGTTCCTGCTCGTCGAGTACCAGGTGGTCCTCGTTATGGTAGTAGGAACCGCCGCAGAAGTCCACCTTGATGAAGTCGAAGCCCAGCTCCTTGAAGAAGAAGTCGGCATCCTGCTGGTCGTGCTCGTAGAGTCCTACGCCCTTGCCGATGACGTCGCCATTGAACATGCTGCCGCAGGTGTTGCGCCCGGCATCGCTGTAGATACCGGCCTTCAGCCCTTTCTTGTGGATGTAGTCCACTATGCCTTTCAGTCCGTTGGGGAATCGGGTGGGGTGAATGAGCAGCTGGCCCGTCTGTGGGTCGCGTCCGCCGAAATAGCCGTCGTCGATGTTGATGTGGTCGTAGCCCACGGCTTTCAGCCCCTTGCTCTCGATGGCGTTGGCCTGCTGCTTAATCAGGCTCTCGTTGATGTTCACCCCGTAGGTGTTCCAGGAACTCCAGCCCATGGTGGGGCCTTCTTGTGCCATCGCGGCTGTTACTGCGGTCAGCAATCCGATGGCTGTCGTTAGGAATCTCTTTTGCTTCATAGTCTTTACTTGGTAATCTCTGTGATGGCCTCGCCCACACAGGCGTTGGGTTGCTGGATGTGCAGCAGCTGGCATACGGTGGGGGCAATGTCGGTGATGTGTACTTCGCGCGAGGTGGCTCCCTGCGGCACTTTCCATCCGTAGAACAGCAGGGGGATGTGGGCGTCGTAGGGGTTCCACTCTCCGTGAGTGGTGCCCGTGGGCGACGACCATGGGCCGAACTCGTAGTAGCCGGACTCGGGAATGAGCAGGATGTCGCCCGAACGGCGCGGATGGTAGCCCATGATGGCTCGGTCGCGAATCAGCGGGGGGATGCTTGCCTCGCTGATTTCCTCAAAGTCGGCTACGAACATGGCATTGGGCGAGGTGCGCAGATAATTGATGATGCAGTCCTTCACCTTCTCTGCCTTCAGCCCCTGTTCGGCAATGGACTGGTGGTTCAGGAAGAAGCGGTAGTCCATGATGTCGCCAATGACGGGCTTTGTGGCTCCCAGCTCGCGGGCCACGTGAGCCTCGGCCTCTTCGCGGATGTCCTTCGACAGCCACTTGCCGCCGTTCATCTTGTGGTACTTCATGTACTGGTTGTTATGGGCGGCCCCGTGGTCGGCGGTCAGGAAGAGCAGGTAGTTGCCTGGCCCCACCTGTTCGTCGAGTGCCTTCAGCAGCCGGGCGAGGTCGCGGTCCAGCGTCAGGTAGGCCTCGTCGGTCATCTTGCCGCGTGTGCCCCACTTGTGGCCTATGACGTCGGTCTGCGAATAGCTCACGCAGAGCATGTCGGTGGCCTCGCCCTGCCCCAGCTTCTCGCCTTTCAGGGCGGCAATGGCCATGTCGGTGGTCACGGTACCGCACAGCGGCGAGTTGCCTATGGTGTCGCCCAGTGCCTGTACGTCCTTGTTCTTGGCCATGACCTTGTTGTAGTCCTTCACGTACTGGGGCAGCTCGTTCATGTAGTAGGTGCTGGTGATGAAGCACAGGTTCTTCGTGTCGATCCAGTAGGCGGCATTGGCCGATCGGCCTGCGGGCAGGATGGCGGCCCGGTCCTTGTAGCTGACGCCCACCACCTTGGAGCGGAAGTCGGTGTGCATGCGCAGCTGGTCGCCGATGGTGGTGGCCAGGAGGTTGCGGGGCGACATCTTGCCTTTCGTGCTGTTCGAGCCAATGGTCTGCTCGCTGTCGTCGGCTGTGCAGTAGGTCTTCTTGCCGTCAATGTAGAAGTTGTTGCCGCAGATGCCGTGCAGGGCGGGCGTCGAGCCGGTATAGGCCGAGGTGTGCCCTATGGCTGTTACCGTGGGCAGATAGTTGATGAGGCAGTTGTCGCACGAGAATCCCTGGTTGATGAGTCGCTTGAAGCCGTCGTTGCCGAACTGGTCGTAGTAGCGGTCCAGATAGTCCCAGCGCATCTGGTCGACCACCACGCCCACGACCAGCTTGGGCTTTTCTCCGAATTTTGCCTGTGCCAGGGCCGATAGGGAGGCACAGCACAGCATTGCAAGTGCTAAAATCTTCTTCATGCTTATTTCTTATTATAGTCGTTGAGTTTCTTTTGCCAGTAGTTGCGCACGTCGTTCCATATATAATAATAAGGTGTAGCGGTCTTGCCTGCGGGCAGCGTCATCTCGCGCTCGTTCAGCAGGGCTTTCACCAGGATGTCGCCCTTGCCGGCTTTCTTCGGCTTGTAGAAGATGAGCTGTATGTTGCAGCCCATGGGGAAGATGCGATAGTTCTGCCAGTACTTGTCCAGCTCGTCCAAGCGTTCCACGCTCACCCCGCAGTTGCCTAACTCTAAGAGGCAGGCCAGGGGCAGCACACACACCTCGTGGCCGAAGCGCATTGTGGCCTGCGTCTTGCCAAGTTGCACGCAGGTGTCGGCCGTCTCGATGATGTTGCGCAGCAGGTTCTCCTGCGAGAAGGGCATGATCTTGTCGGTGAGCGGGGCTGCGCCGTAGTCTAAGTACCAGCCCGCGTTGCGTATGCGCCACTGGTCGTAGATCTCGTCGTTGGTGAAGAGCGAGAGCATGTCGGGGCCTTCCTCGTGGCTCTGCATGTTGATGACCACCTCGAAGAGCTGTCGCATCAGCGAGCCTGCCTGGATGCTGTCCTGTGCCCACTTCGCGTCGTTGAACAGCACACCCATCAGCCGCTCGGGATGGGTGTACCGCTTGGTAATGGCGTCGCGCTCCTGATGCCCCTTGCGCGAGCTTTGGCCGAGTGCTTCGCTCCAGGGCTGATTCAGGTAGTATTGCAGCGACTTGCTCACGTCGTTGTGGATGCTGGCGGTGGGGTTGGCGGCGGCCAGCTCTTCCATCTCGGCCATCATCGACAGGATGCAACGCTCCACGATGGTCGAGCGGGCGTCGATGGCCACGCCTTTCTTCTTGAAAATTTCGGGGAAGTGCTCCACGATGCGCCTGCCTATGCCGTGGTGCTGACGCTCGCCCACGGTGGTCAGGTCGCCTAAACGCTTGTTGGTGGTCTTGTTGAATATCTCCAGCTTGCGCAAGGTCTCCTGTCCCTCTCGTGTCAGCTTGCCCTGGCTGCGGGCCTTGCGCAGGGGGCGCAACACACGTTCATAGTCATCATTGCCTATAAGCCAGCGGGCACCGTGGCGTCCGTAGTGCGAGAAGTAGAAGGGCACGTAGCCCTTCGGGGCCTTGGTGTACTTGAAGTCGGGCAGCTGCCGGTCGTAGTCTAAGTAGTTAGAGCCTGCCAGCCACGGGTTCTCGCGTATCTCCTTCCGTGCCTGCGACTCGTCGGCGGTGTTGGTTTGTGCTGTCAGACCCAGTGTGGTCAGTCCCAGCAATAGTAATGCAAAATGTCGTTTCATATTTGATTTGCGATTATTTTAGGCAATTTGAATGCAAAGATACAACATTTTTTCAGACTTCCTCTCCTCAATGACTTTTTTTTCTTCCTTTTTTGCAATGTTTTTCAGAAAATTCGTATCTTTGCAAACCACTCCTGCCTCCTGCACTCCCGAAGCAGGCGGGTTTCCGAATATTGAATGACAATAGATAAAACAGTTATGAGAAAAATGTTACTGCTTGCAGCCCTCATGGTGGCTGCATTGCCCATGGTGGCACAACAAGTGAAGTACAGCGTGAAGGGCAGCAGCCCGAAGGACGGCGAGAAGGTGTATCTATCGTGGCAGGACGGCCCTCGTTCGACTGTCATCGACAGCACGGTGGTGGTCAGCGGTCAGTTTGCCTTTGAGGGCGAACAGCAGAAGGAGGCCATTATGCGTGTGATGCGTGCCGGCGACAGCTGGCAAGTGATCTTCTTCAACGACGGTACGCCCGTCAGTATCGACTTGGAGAAGCGAACGCTGAAAGGCTCGCCCCTGAACGAACGGCTCACCACCTACGACCTGCTCACCGACAAGCCCGGCGAAGCGGTACACCGCGTGATAGAGGAGTATGCCGCCCTGCAGGCCGACCCGTCTCTGACGAATGAACAGAAGGAGCAAAAGGTGAATGATGAACTGATGCCGAAGATACAGAAGGCGATGGAAGAGATGGGGGCCGTGCTGAAGCGCATCTTCGAGGAGAACCGCGACAACATCATTCCGGCGGCCTTCTTCATGCAGATGGCCAACAATGTCGATGAAGACTATCTTATGGAGATACTCGACGACAAGTATCCCTTCACCCGGCATCCCGTCGTGGCTCCCATCAAGAAGCAGCTCGACGCACAGTTTGCCGTTAGGAGGCTCAGGATGCAGATGATTGGCAAGCAGTTCGTCGACCTGGAAGAGGCCGATGTGGACGGCAAGATGCACAAGCTCAGCGAGTACGTGGGCAAAGGCACATGGGTGCTTATCGACTTCTGGGCCTCGTGGTGCGGCCCCTGCCGTGCTGAAATGCCCAATGTAGTGGCCAATTACGAGAAGTATCATGCCATGGGCTTCGACATCGTGGGCCTGTCGTTCGACCAGAAGAAGGAACCCTGGGTGAAGGCCATTGGCGACTTGAACATGCCGTGGACGCACCTCTCTGACCTGAAGGGTTGGAACACCGTGGCCTCCTCGCTCTACAACATCCGCAGCATCCCCGCCAGCGTACTTGTCGATCCCACAGGAAAGGTCGTAGCCATCGACCTGCGCGGCGAGGCGCTGGGTGCGAAGCTTCAGGAAATCTTCGGCCAGTAATATTTTTCGAGGCTTCGGGGGTGCGAGGGTACGGAGGTACGGAGGTACGAGGATAGACTTTTCGCGGAAAATTGGACGTACAAACTATTCTCGTACCTCCGTACCCTCGTACCTCCGTCCCCCCCTACCATTTGTAATAGAAGTACCGAGACAAGCCTGTCCGCTTCATGGCTGATTCGATGAGAAGGCTTCCGACGATACATATTACAAGGGAGACTAATAGAAACAGCAGTCCTGTCGGCTCAAATTGCAGGACTGGCACTAAGGGCTTGCACAGGAATGTAAAGATAGGAGAGAACAGGAACAATGGCATCGTGTTCCTGCCTAAGTACAACAATAGCAAACGGCCTTTTTGACCTATATGGGAATAGGCAAAAAGGAAACCTACGATAGCCATATAAACTATCAGCACACCGCCCGCCTGTTCCATCAGCAGGTTTTGCGGATGGATGACTAATAATGCAAAGGCAAGAATGGCAACGACCGACGGCTGAAAGACTTCTGTAAAGGATAGGCCGCTGCGTCGCAAAGCCGCTCCTGCCAGGAAGTATAATGAACAGGCAAACGACATGATGCCAAGCACGTCGGATAACAGATAAAAGACAATCCCAAGAAGGAGTATCTGCGAATAGGCCTTCATGGGCACCAAGCGGGTCACTGCCATTGATGCTATTCCGCAATAAATCAGGGTTTGCAAATACCAATACGGGCCAATCGGATGGAGCAGTAGCGTATCTGCAAACACACCAACGGTCAACTCGTCGATATGTTCGCGTATAGGCAGCTGAGAGGCCATCGCAATATATCCGCTCTCCATGATAAAATAGGGTATGACATAGCCGAGTATGGTCTTAAAGAACTTTTTCCAGGGCTTATCGAGGTTCATCAGGTAGCCGGATATAATCAGGAAACCCGGCATGTGGAAAGTGTAGACAATCTGTTTGGCATACGGGTATGAGTCGCCGATATACACCAGATGAAAGGTAATCATCAGTATGATGAAAACGCCTTTCAGAAAATCAAGTTCCTCAATCCTCGTACCTCCGTACCCTCGTACCTTCGTACCTCCGAAATCGCACCATTTTATTTTTTGCATGTTACTTGATATAAAACTCGTGCAAAGTTACGAATAAAATCCCGAGCGGCAAAGAATGGATGGCGAAAAATGTCGGATTCCATTGCAAAAGATGCTTCTTCCTCGGTGAAAGTGCCGTTGATGCTCGTTGCAAATGCCGTTCTTTCTCTTTGCCGACGTAGGTCAGCAAATCAGCTGACCATCGTCGGTAACTCTACCGACCTACGTCGGCAAAGAGAAAGAACGGCATTTGCAGGTTGTTGGAAAGGGGGTGGCTATCAACGGATGGGGCAGCTCAAGTGAGATAGTAGCATGCGGTGAGCAGGGCAACTAATTCCGTGAGCAGGCAGAGGGCGCCGCAGCAGTCGCCAGTATAGCCGCGAAGACGGGCCCAGATGAGTCGGTACAGGAAGTACATGGTGAGGCTGGGGAAGACGACGAGCAGGCTCCAGTCGATGAGGTCTCTCAGATACCAGCAGTAAAGTGTCAAGGGGAGCAGGCCCTGTATGGCTAAGAGAATGCCGGCGCGGGTGTCCATACGACGGTAGACGGTCTTGTTCTTGGCTTCCGCTTCAGTCCGGGCGTAGGGCATCATCATGATAATCTGCCCTGCCAACATCTTGGCGAAGGGGTCGATGGCTGCAACGGTAAGGGCGGCATCGAGCGGAGGGAGCGCATGCAGCGCGGTAAAGAGCAGCGCCACGTAGAGTACGAGGGCCAGCACACCGTAGGTGCCGATGTGCGAGTCCTTCATAATGCTGAGGATGCGCTGACGGTCGGTGCCGCCTCCACCGAAGCCGTCGAAGAAGTCGGCCAGCCCGTCCTCGTGCAGAGCCCCAGTGAGCAGCATGCGGACGGCAATAGCCGCGATGACCACGGCGGGATAGGGCAGCAGGTAGGTGCCGAAGTAGAGCACGCATCCCATAACGGCTCCCGTCAGCCAGCCCGTCAGCGGCCAGTATTCCACCACCGATTGATAACACTCGCGGGGCGGCTCATGGAGTCGCCAGAAGGGCAGACGGGTGAAGAAGATGAAGGCTGCCCAGGGGCGGTCGTACCATTTCTGTTGAATGTCCATAGTCCTTACTTTAGAAGTATTTGGTGATGTTGGCGTTCTGGAAGTTGTTCATCTCGTTGATCATGCGCACGGCAGAGTCAACGATGGGGTAGGCGCAGAGGGCCCCGGTTCCTTCGCCCAAGCGCAGTCCGAGTGAGAGCAGGGGATGTACTCCGAGGCTGTCGAGCATGCGTCGGTGGCCGCTCTCGTCGCCGTAATGGGTAAAGATCATGTAGTCCCGTACAGCAGGCTCAAGTTGTATGGCGGCTAATGCGCAGGCCGTCATGATGAATCCGTCGACCAGGATAATCATGCGCAGCTCGGCAGCACGGAGCATGGCCCCGATGGCCGCCACCATCTCGAAGCCACCGAAGTATTGGATGCAAGCTAAAGCATTTCCGGTAACCGTATGGGCTTTCTCTACCGCTTGTTGCAATACTGCCCGCTTATGCTGGATGCCCGCATCATTCAGGCCGGCACCGGCACCGATGCACTCGTCGAGGGGGAGGTGGCAGAAGAGGCTCATCCAGATGCTGGAGGGCGACGTGTTGGCAATGCCCATCTCGCCAATGCTCAGGATGTTGCAGCCCTCGGCGTGGCAGTCATCGACCAAGTCGATGCCCACGGATAAGGCGCGGTTGAACTGCTCGTCGGTCATGGCGGGTTCGTGGAGGAAGTTGCGGGTGCCACGGGCTATCTTCCTGTCGATGATGCCGGGCACTCGGGACAGGTCGTAGTCTACGCCCACATCGACGATGCGCAGGTGGAAACCGTGCTGGCGGCAGAACATGTTGACACCGCCGCCGCCGTGGGTGAAGTTGATCATCTGTTGCCACGTGACGTCGCGAGGACTCACGCTCACGCCTTCGCGCTCAATGCCGTGGTCGCCGCCAAGCAGCAGATGGCAGGGATGGGAAAGGGTGGGCGAGAGCGTTTGCTGGATGAGGCATATCTGCATGGCTATCTCTTCGAGCATGCCCAACGAGCCTTTCGGCTTGTTCAGGTTGTCAATCTTTTCTTGTATGGCCGTCCGCCTGTTCTGGTCGGGCCGTTCAATGTGGAATGTTCTCATCATTCTAATGACTCTAGATTATTTTATCTTCAGGGGGATGCCGCTCACCATGAGTATCACCTCGTCGGCCCGGGCGGCCACGTACTGGTTCATCCAGCCTTGCAGGTCGGTGAACTGCCGTTGCACGGGGTCGGTGCTCACGCCGCCACAGCCTATCTCGTTGGTCACGAAGATGAAGGTCGCGTCCTGCTTGGTGAACTCGTCGAACTCGGCCTTGGCCGCAGCTAAGGCCTTTTCGGGGCTTTTCAGCTGGAAAAAGAAATTGGTGAGCCAGAGCGTGATGCAGTCAATGAGTATCACCCGCCCTGCAAGCTGATGTCGGCTCAGCTGCTGTTCCTCCTCGATGTTGGTCCATTCGGGGCCGCGCCGCTGCTGGTGCAGCTCCACCCGGCGGCGGAACTCATCGTCCCAGACGTGTGCCGTGGCCATATAGACGGGCTGCCTGCACAGGCTGAGTGCCAGCTTCTCGGCCTGTTCGCTTTTGCCCGACCGCTCGCCCCCTGTTATCAGTATTATTTTCTTCATAGCGGTTGCAAAGTTACGGAAAAACGAGAGAAAAGCAAAAGAAATATTATTTTTTCTTTTCTTTCAATCTCTTCGATATTCAAAAAATAGTTGTATCTTTGCACTCACGTATGAGTGAAGACCGATATTAATGAATAATCATTATGATAAAGGATATTATTGATAAAAATGCGGAAGTGAAGCCGAACTCGAAGAAGATGGCGGCTTTGAAGGAGTATTTTGCAGGGTGTTTTACCAAAGAAGGAACCTTTGACATTGAAAGGTTCAAGGAGATGATGAAGGACGAGGTGGACATCAGTAATGAGGGCTATTCTCTCGACTTCTTAGGCAAGGACTATGCAAACCTGGTTGCCTCCATTGATACGACAACGGTGATAGAGCCGGATTTGGAACATAATAGCAAGCCTGAGAACAAGGATAGTGAGAACATCTATATCAGTGGTGACAATCTGGATGCGCTGAAACACTTGTTGAAGTCGTATGCTGGCAAGGTGAAGTGCATCTATATTGATCCGCCTTATAATACTGGCTCTGATGGGTTTGTCTATAACGACAAGTTCCGTTTTACGCCAGAGGAACTGGAAAAGAAACTGAGTATCGACGAAGACGAAGCCAGGCGAATCCTTGACTTGGCTTCAAGAGGCAGCAGCACACATTCTGCATGGTTGATGTTTATGTCGCCACGTTTGCAGTTGGCACGCGACTTGCTGAGCAAGGATGGTGTTATCTTTATCTCCATCGACGATAATGAACAGGCTAATCTGAAACTGCTTTGCGACTATGTTTTTGGTGAGGAGAATTTGATTTCTTCATTTATATGGAAGAAAAGACAACAACCAGACAGCCGCACTAAGAATGGAGCTTCTATGGATCATGATTATCTGTTATGCTATGGAAGGACAGAAAATAGCAGAATAAGAGGCAAGCTTTCCGATATGACAAAGTACTCTAATCCAGACAATGACCCTCGGGGAGATTGGATGAGTGACAACATGGTAGGATTAGCTACAGAATCACAACGCCCCAATTTGCATTATCAGTTGGAAAATCCAGAAACAGGCATTGTGTACGCCTGTCCACCTACAGGTTGGCGATATGATAGGAATCGTATGGCAGAACTTATTGCCAACAAAGAAGTACTCTGGCCTAAAGAAGAAACAGGAAGACCAAGACGTAAAAAATTCGCAAAAGATCTTCAAAGCGAGTACACAGGTTTTAGTAGCATCTTTGATACAGTCTACAGTTCCCAAGGTACTCGTGAGTTGACCGAGCTATTTGATGGCAATGATTATTTTGATTTCCCTAAGCCTGTGGATTATATACGGCAAATAGTTTGTCAAGGAATAAGTCCTTGTACAGAAAGCGAGATTTTTGTTATGGATTTCTTCTCAGGTTCAGGCACGACCGCACAAGCCGTAATGGAAACTAATCTAAACACAGCATCAGATATAAAATATATATTGGTACAATGGCAAGAGCCATTTAAAGAGGAAAGCGAGGCTTATAAGGCAGGCTATCGCACTATCGACGAGATAGGTCAGGAGCGCATACGCCGTGCTGCTGCGAAGATTCGCGAAGAGAATCCTTTGTTTGCAGGTGACTTGGGCTTTAAACATTATACATTAAGAGACGTTTCAGACGATGTGTTGGATAAGTTAGAAGCCTTCGACCCACGAGTGTCTGGCTTTGCCAATAACCTATTGGAAGAGTTCGGACGTGAGACGGTGCTGGAAACCTGGAAAGTGAATGATGGCTATGGTATGAATGCCAAAGTGGAGCCTGTGCCATTGGCAGACTATACCGCCTATCAATGTGGCGACCACCTCTATCTGACAGACGAAGGCATGAGTGATGAAGCTATCACAGCGTTAGTAGATAAATATGGTGAACAAACAGATTGGGGGCCCCATTATGTGGTGCTTTTCGGCTATAGCTTTAATTTCGGCGCTACCGATGCATTGAAGAAAAACCTGCCATTGCTGAATGAAGGCGAGAAGCAGATTAAGATTAACATTGACATCAGATATTAAGACATGGATATCATACTTGAAGCAGGACTGCCCCATCAGCAAATACCCGTTGACCGTCTGGCCAGCGTTCTGGAGAAGACGCATTTAGTGGCACCACTGAAGCCCTTCGAGAATCCGAAGATTGACCACAAGGACGTCGCCACGGAATATGCCCTGCGTCGCGTGCTATGGACAGAAGACATGAAGCCTTACAACCGCAAGGTAGTAAGGGCAGAGAATGGCGTACTGAACTTAGACATCAAGATGGAAACGGGAACGGGCAAGACATACGTCTATACCCACTCCATCTATGAACTCCACAAGCAGTATGGCTTTAATAAGTTTGTCGTCATCGTCCATTCCCTGCCAGTAAAGTCGGGTGCTGTTCAGTTTATCAGCGACCCATACGTTCAGAGGCATTTCCGCGACACATTGGGTTATGGTTCTGAGATAGAACTGTGCGAAATAGCGGCCCTGAAGAAAAAGAAAAAAGGGCACAACTATTTCCCTTCATCTGTTCGTGATTTTGTCAATGGCTCATGTCAGAACAAGAATAGGATTTATGTCATCGTGGTTAATCAGCAGTTGCTCCAGAAGGGAAAACTACTGGATAAGAAAGACTACGACATAGCTGTACAGGGCTTTGTTCGTCCTTTGGATGCTATCAAGGCCACACGTCCTATCGTGATTATCGACGAGCCCCACCGTTTTGAGCGTAGCAATACGACCTATAAAAGGATTCTTAGTGAGATCGCTCCTCAGTGTATTATCCGCTTTGGTGCTACATTCCCACAGGTTACAGAGGGCAAAGGGAAAAAAAGAGAAACGCATAAAGACTATCTGAATCTTCTGTATAACCTGACAGCGTGCGACGCTTTCAACCAAAACTTGATTAAAGGGGTTGCTAAAGAACACTTTAACCCCATGACCTCTGAAAACGAGAAGGTAAAGATTGTCAGCATAGACGGGCGGGAAAGCGTCACCATGCACTTTACCAAGAAGAACCAGAGCCAGCGTTTCGTACTGCATAAGGATGAATCGCTTGGCATTATGAGTGAACACCTTTCAGGTATCACGGTGAGTGGCATCAGTAGTTCAGAGGTGGAACTGTCGAACGGACAGACAAAGCATGTGGGCGATGAGTTCACGGCCGACATCTATTCCACTTCCTATCAGGAGAATATGATCAGAATGGCTATTCAGCGCCATTTCGAGACAGAGCGCAGCTTGTTTCATCGTGATAGTAAAATCAAGACCCTTGCGTTGTTTTTCATTGATAATATTGTCTCATTCAGGGGCGACGAACAGGGTAATGGTGCCTGGCTGCGCGACATCTTCGACAAGTGGTTGGAACATCAGATAAAAGAAGAACTGAGAGACGAGAACAACTCCAAAGAATATACTGAATTCCTGAATGCAAGCCTGCAAAATATCCCTGGCTGCAGAGCGGGCTACTTTGCCAAGGACAACAATGATAGTGATGAGGCTATCGCAGAGGAGGTAGATGATATACTGAGAAACAAAAAGAAACTCCTTTCGTTCAAGGATGAAAACGGGAACTGGAATGTACGCCGTTTCCTGTTCTCCAAGTGGACGCTGAAAGAAGGATGGGATAATCCTAACGTGTTTACCATCGCCAAGTTACGCTCCAGTGGAAGCGAAATCAGTAAATTGCAGGAAGTGGGTCGTGGCTTGCGCTTGCCCGTTGACGAATATGGCAACAGGACAAGCAGTAGTGACTTCATGCTGAACTACATCGTTGACTTTACGGAAAAAGACTTTGCCGACAAACTTGTTCGCGAGATTAATGGTGATATTGCCAAGAAAGCAGTTGAGCATATTGTCGTTCGTCGCGACGAACTTGACCGCGTTGCCAACTTGCGTGGGATGGGAAATGGTATGATGCTGTTGGCAGAACTGATACAAAAAGGTTATGTTGACATGAAAGGATCGGATGTCATTGTCAAGGATGATGCTGTCATGGCATTCAAAAATGAATACCCTGAGTTCAGCCTTGACAGTCTGAACCTGAACCGAGTCATAGACCGCAATGCAAAAGGCAATCGTCTGATGGTAAAGATTCGCAAGCCCAACTACCAGAAGATTGAAGCTTTATGGAAAGAGATTAACAAGAAATATCTGATGTTCTACCAGAAGGACATTGACAAAGAGATTGAGAAAGCCCTTCCGTCTATACTGGAAGAGGGAGTTTTCTCAAGGATGTCTGTTTCGTCTGAACGTTCAGAAATTCAAGTGAATCAAAATGGAGCTACCGTCGTGAGTGAGGCTAACATCACTTATCTGCTATATGGTAGGGACATGCCTTACAAAGAGTTTCTGAAACGGGCGAATAAAGTGACGGCAATACCCATAGAAATGCTTCATAAAGCCATTTGTGAATATGCCAAGAGTCATGCAGGTTTCAAGAATAACCTTATCAATGACTTGGCTTTGTCACGGTTCATCGGGCGATTCCGTGATTGGAAAATCAAGCATCTCGGTGGATGTATCTCTTATAAGCAGGCCAACTATCGTACAAGGACAACCGCCCTGACGAATGCTGATGGTAGCGTTAGGGATGAAGTTGTTATGGGCAGACTTGGCAAGAAAACAGACAACTCACAAACACTGGCGGAATATCTCTATGAGCCTATTGCCTTCGATTCACCATTGGAAAGAACTAATATCTTAGACAAGATAGATGTGGCAGAGTTGATTGTATATGGGAAGATTCCCAATAGCAGCATTCGTATTCCAACGATTACGGATGAAACCTATTCGCCTGACTTCATGTATGTGGTCAAGAAGAAAGATGGCACTATGCAGATGAATGTTGTTGTTGAAACAAAAGACGTTAATCAGGAAACCGATTTGCGCCCCAAGGAAAGTGCAAAGATAGACTGTGCGAAATTGTTCTTTGAACAAATCTCAAAGGATAATCCCTCACTTCCTATTAAATTTGAAAGGCAGATTAATAGGCAGGGGATGAATGAGATTATCGACAGACTGATTAGTAGCCATTGAGATAGCCAAGGTTTGATACTAAAAAAGGGAGGCTTGCCGTGTGTCGGGCAAGCCTCTCTTTATTGAAAGAATTATAAATTTAGCTCTTATACCTATTCAAAGGAAACACGTGTCAGTTTGTATCCATAGCCTACGATGAGCATACCGCCACGCTCGTCCACAATTGCTTTGTTGGCCTCTGTGTAGGTGAACTGGAAGGGGTTGGGCGTTTCGGCAGTGAGGTCGAACTGGGCTACCACCTGGTCCTCGGCATTGTCGCCCCACCAGGGAGTGGTGATGCGCAGGGCATGGTAGCCATCGGGCATGTCGGCCATTTCGTAGTAGAGGTTAATCGTTGCGCCTACGGGCACGGCTGCCAAGTCGTCTGCGGAAATGTTCACATTGCTGTCACCCCAGTTGATTTCGACACCGCCTTCCCAAAGTGTGGTCTCGGCGGGAGCGACACCCTCAATCACGGCCACCTTGGTCAGCTTATAGCCAAAGCCTACGATGAGCATGCCACCGCGCTCGTCGACAATAGCCTTGTTGGCCTCGGTGTAGGTGAACTCGAAGGGGTTGGGCGTGTCGGCAGTGAGATCGAACTGAGCCACCACCTGGTCTTCGGCATTGTCACCCCACCAAGGTGTGGTGATGCGCATGGCGTTATATTCTGCACCGTCAACCAGTTCGTAGTACAATTGTATGGTGGCACCCACGGCCACATCAGCCAATGCCTCTGCGGAGATAGTCACATTGCTGTCGCCCCAGTTAATCTCGGAGCTGCCTTCCCAAAGCACCGTTTCCTTGATGCCGGGATCGACGTAGGCCTCAGAGCTCACGGTGAAGAGACCACAGCCGTAGCGGAAGCCGGTTGCATCCACGATGACAACGGTGTACTGGCCCTCGGGCATGTTAGGAACGTCGAAGGTGAGCTTGCCATCGGCGAAGGACACGTTGGCGGCCTCCTGTTTGCCGATGAACACCTTCTTCACGCTGGTGGCATTGGCGCATTCGATGGTCTTCGTGGTGCCGATGGTGAGCCAGCGCGACTTGCCGTCGGTGGCGAGGGTGGGGTCACCTTCTGCGGGCTGTACGATGAGCTTACAGGTACGCGAGGTAGAGAGACCCTTGGTGGTGGTGGCTACAATCTTCACGATGTGGTCGCCAGCTATTACGGGCACATCGATGCTGTCGCCCTCGGCCACCTGCTCGTCGTCGATGAACCAGGTGACGGTGGTGTAGTGTACGGGGGTGACCATCACCTCGAAGGTGAAGTTCTCTGTGCGGGTGATAGTCTTGATGACGCCGGGCTCACCGTTGGTGCCCTCGGGGATGTCGGTGTTCAGGATGCGTGGTGCGTCGTTCTCGGTAGCCGTGAAGAACGGGTCTTCGTCGGAGGAGCAGGCGGTTGTTACGGCAAAGCCACAACCAACGACAAACGCAGCAATAGCGTGTTTGAAATATTTGGTAATCATAATTACTTGTTTCTAATTTTATAGTTGTTTTTACTCTACGTTGATGTCCTTGGTGTCCCACCAGAGGCGCTTGTGCCAGTCGTCGCTACCGCCGAGACGTTCGAGGGCTTCCTGATAGTTGGCACTGTTGTACTGGTTCTCAAGGATGGGATAGCGCAGGCGCGTGGGAGTCTTCTTGTTAGGCTCGTCGTTGGGGAAGTCGGGGCGCGTGGGCAGCTTGGTGCGGTCGGCGATGACGGGATAGTCAGAACGGCGCAGGTTGGCCCAGGCCTCCGAGGGGTTCATCATGTGCAGGATCCATGCCTGCGTGTTGATGGCTTCCTTGGCGTTGGTGGTCAGTACACCGGCTGCGAGCAGGCCGTTGATGTAAGTGTCGATGTCGGCATCGGCAATCTTGTCCTTGCTCTGCAGATAGTGGGTGTTCAGCCACTGCATGGCGGCCTTCACGCCGGCCTTGAAGTGATCCTCAACGGTGCCGGGAACGTTCCAGCCTTTCAGCTTGGCCTCGGCGAGCAGGAACTCCACCTCGGCAGAATTGATGAGGGCACCGGGACGATCGGGCATCTCGAAGTCGATGCTCAGGAAGGGACGAATCATGCGGGCGTTGAAGTTGTTCTGGTCGAAGCCAGCCTCCGGGTACTGGGCAACAAGCTTCTCAAGGGTGGGAATCTCGGCGTTGGCCGGGGCGTTCACCCAGTCGCTCCACCAGGCTGCGCCGGGCACGCAGGCGGTATAGGTGTTGGTGCGCTGCAGATAGGGCACCACCTCCTCGGTCACGTCGACGTTCCACTCGCGGTCGGGCTTCACCTCGGCACGCTTGGTGTTGATGTAGTGACGGCAGATGCGATAGAGACGCGGGTCGTTGTTGTCGTTCAGGATGTCAAAGAGCGTGGAGCAGACGAACGTGGGCGACGTGGGATCCTGTCCGTAGAGAATCTCGCCGAGAGCGTTCACGCGGAAGTCGAGGTCGCGCGAGCCGTCGTAGAGGGTGAAGGGACCGTCTGTGTAGATGATGTAGGCATCCTGGTCGGCGTTCTGGATGTAGCCGCCAGCGGCGTTGAGGGCGGCCTCGAACTCCTGCTTAGCCTTTGTGGGGTTCACGTCGCTGATGCGCATGGCGTAGCGCAGGCGCAGGCTGTTGGCGTAGCGCTTCCAGGCGGCAGCATCGCCTGACATGCTCGTCACGTCGCCACCGATGGCGTCGCTGCCCGTGCCAAGCTGCTCGGCGCAGGCGGCCAGTTCCTCGAAGAAGAAGTTGTAGATGTCTTCCTGCGTGTCATACTTCGGGTTGGAGATACCGTCCGTATAGCCCTTGCCGGCCTCCATGCAGGGAATGTCGCCGTAGATGTCGGTGAGCACGTTCATCATGTGTACGCGGTGTATGCGCAGGGCGGCGTTAGTGTTGGGCCTGTCTTCGCTGTTGGCGATGGCGTCGACAAGGTTCTTGATGCCCACGGAGTAGAACTGATCCCACACGAGGCGCATCTGGTCGTCCTGCGGGTGTACGTCGCCAGCGTAGTTAGAGACGTTCCAGCCACCGGCAAAGTGCTGGGTAAAGCCGGTGATGTAAGAGCGGTAGGTATCCATGAAACCGAAGTCGCCATAGGTCTGCAGCAGGGCGGTGGTGAGCTGTGCGCTGGGGTCTATCGACTCAGCCTTCGTCTCGTCGGTGTTCAGTTCCTCCATATAGCTGTCGCTGCAAGAGGTGAGAAGCCCCCCTCCGACTCCCCCGAGGGGGAGAGCCAGCACCAGCGATATTGCGAATGATTTGATATTCTTTTTCATTATGATTTTTTATTTAAATGGTTACTATCTATCTGTTCCCTCCCCTCGGGGAGGGTCAGGGTGGGGGCTTTAGAATTTGAGATTGACATTGAAACCGTAGCTGCGGCGTGAGGGCAGTGAACCATACTCAAGACCCATGCCCGAGGTGTTGTAGCCAGAGTCGGGGTCAATGTTGGGGATGTTCTTCCAGACGATGAACGGGTTACGGGCGACGAACGAGACGCTGAGGCCCTTGACGGTCTTGCCGAGCATCTTCTCGGGGAAGGTGTAGCCGAAGGTAATCTCACGGCACTTCACATACGAGTTGTCGTAGATGAACATCGAGGGGCAGTTCTCCGAGGCCGACTTCCAGTAAGACTCGGGGTTCACGGCGATGTCGTTCTGGCGGTAGGTGCCGTCGCCATTGTCGATGACACCATCGACGATGAGGCCCTTGCACAGACCGGCGGCACGCCATTCGTCGAGCGTCATGTTGGCCTGCTTGCGGGCTTCCTCACTGGCATACCACTCTTCGCGGCCCACCAGCGTCTCGCTGGCCTTACCCGTGGCGTAGGCCGAGCGCATGGACATGGAGAAGAGGTCGGCGCCCACCTTTACGTCGAAACCTGCGGAGAGGCGGAAATTCTTATAGGAGAATGTGGAGTAGAAACCACCCGTCCAGTCCCATGTGGCGTTGCCTAATGTGTGGGTCTTATCATCGGAAACGGGCAGACCGCTCTCGGGGTTGATGATGACCTTGCCGTCCTCCGTGCGCTTGTAGTCCTTACCGGTGATGGAACCGTAGTTCTTGCCCACCTCGGCACCGACGCTCACGCCGCACCAGGTGGCCTTCTCCAGTTCGAAGTAGTCCATACCCTCGACGAGCGACTTCACCTTGTTCTCGTTCTTGGAGAAGTTCACGCCGGCATCCCATGCGAAGTCCTTGACTTGCAGTACACGTCCGTTGAGGGCAATTTCGATACCCTTGTTCTGAATCTCACCCGCATTGACCAGTCGGTAATTGTAGCCCGAGGTCGATGATGAAGCCAGACCAATAATCTGGTCCTTTGACAGTTGGTTGTAGTAGGTCACGTCTAAGCCTATACGACCGTTGAAGAACTTCATTTCCAGACCCAGCTCATACGAGTTGGTGCGCGTGGGCTTCAGGTCTTTGTTGGGCTGTGTGTTGTTGTTGATCATGCCGATGACGAAGCCACCGTAGCTGTACTTGGCGGTAGAATAGTTCAGTGCCAGCTGGTAGGGGTCGGTATCGCTACCCACCTGAGCCCAAGAGGCGCGAATCTTACCATAGTTGATCAGGTTCTTGTTCTTAATCCACTCGGAGAACACGATGCTACCCGAGAACGAGGGGTAGACATATATATTATTGTTGACAGGCAGCGTCGACGACTGGTCGCGGCGCACGGTGCCCTCCAAATAGTAGGTGTGCTGATAGCCCACGCTGGCTGAGCCGAAGAGCGAGTTGATTTGTTTCTTGTACTGGTTCTGCTGGATGCTCTGCTCGGCATAGTTCATGATGGCCACGATGCCTTTCATCTGCTGATCCATGCCAGTGAACACATCGGTCTTGTTATTCACCTTGAAGATGTTGCCGCCTAAGGTGGCGTTCACGTCGAAGTCGCCGAACGAATTGTTATAGAGGGCGAGCAGTTCGGCGTTGAGCGTGCGGTTGTTGAACTTCTGCTCCTGCAGTTGTCCGGCGAGCTTGCCGGGTGTGGTGCGGGCGATGAAGTCCTCGAAGTTCATGAAGTTCATGTCGGTTCCCACGGTGCCCTGCAACTTCAGGTGCTCGTTGATGTTCCAGATGGCCTTGGCGGTGAGGCGGAACACGTCCTTCGCCGAGGTGTTCTCGTTCTTATAGAGATCCCAGTAAGGGTTCTTATTATACTGGTCGTTGCCGTTCCAGTTGGCATATTCACCCTCAGCCGTCTCATAGTTCTTCAGCCAACTTTGGTTGTAGGTGCCGGCCAGCGTCATCAGGTTCTTACCGACGTTGCTCTGCGAGTCGCCCAGGGCGGGACGGTTCTTCACGTCCTCGCGGGTGTAGTTGGCGGTGAAGTCGAGGTCTACAGGGCCAGCACTCGTGTTGACGCGCAGGTTGAAGTTGTCGCGGCTCATGTGCGTGTTGGGTAGGATGTCCTTGTTGCGCATGTCGGTGACGCTGAAGCGCACGCCGGTTTTCCCGGAGTTAACACTCAGGATGGCGGTGTTCTGCGTGGTGAGACCCGTGCGGAAGAACTCGCTGGTGTTGTTGGGGTACATATGGAACGGGCGCTTCTCGTGGTCGAAGTACTCCACGAGGAAGTCATCGGCCTTGGCACCCCAGCTTGAGTTCGTGCCACTGGTGGCCGTGGGGCTGTAGGCTCCGCTGAAGCCCATGCCATAAACCTCCTGGATGTCATCCCACTCGGCATTCTGCACGTCAACGGTCAGCGAGCCGTTATACTCAACCGAAATCTTGTCCTTGTCGGCCTTCTTGGTGGTGATGAGGATGACGCCGTGAGAGGCACGCGAGCCATAGAGGGCCGAGGCTGCCGGGCCTTTCAGCACGGTCATGTTCTCAATATCATCGGGGTTGATGGCCGAGATACCGTCGCCCAGGTCGTAGCCGCCCTCAACGCCAGCACTGCCGAAGTTGGTGTTGTCCAAGGGCACACCGTCGACCACATAGAGCGGCTGGTTGTTGCCTGTCATCTCGGTGTTACCACGCAGCAGCACGCGGGTGGAGCCGGAGGCACCGCCAGCGGTGTTCTGCACCACGAGGCCAGCCACCTTACCCGAGAGCGAGTTGATGACGTTGGTTTCCTTGGCTTTGGTCAGCTCTTCGCCTTTCACTTCGGCCAGGCCGTAGCCCAGGGCCTTGCGGTCGCGCTTGATGCCGAGGGCGGTCACGACCACCTCGCTGAGCACGGTCTTGTCCTCGTCCATCATAATCTTCATGCCCTGCTGGGCCTTCACGGTCTTGGTAGAGTAGCCCACATAGCTCACCTCCAAGAGGTCGCCGGGCTTACACTTCAGATGGAACTTGCCGTCGAAGTCGGTTACCGTTCCATTGTTCGTTCCGGCCACTTTCACCGTGGCTCCAATCATCGGTCCGGCAGCATCTTCCACCGTACCTGAGATCACCTGGTCGTCGGGGGCGGCAGCCAGTTCGGCACGGTTGGTTCCGGCCACACTTGCTGCTGGCGACATCCACATCATGCCTGCGCAAAGCAGACAGAGAAACATTTTGGTTTTCTTCATTATGGTTTTTGTTTTAAAAATGAATTGAGTGATTTTTTCATGTTGCAAAATTACATACCATCTATTAATTAGTGGTTTAAAGATATGCAAAATAGGGTTTGAATAGTGCTTTTTGTCAGTATTTAAACCATTTTTTGTCAGATTTTAAACGATAAAAGGACGATTTTCTATGTGCTGATAACTATTTTTATAGAAAAAGAAAACCGTTTCGACCGTATTTTTAGTAAAGGTTAAAGAATAACTTCTTGCTTTGGCAAGCGACCAGAGGTCGAGCGGGGATGTTTTATGAACACAGAGACACAGAGACACAGAGTTTTTTATTATCTGTTGAGCCAATTCAATTTGAGTAATCGTTAAAAAATAACTTGGAACGATTTCAGGGGTCGCTACGCTCAAAATTATAAAAAAATTGAATCAAAAAATTATAAGAATTCTATGCTACGATTTATGCCAATGGAGGTTTTTATAATTTTCTTATATAATTTTTTTATAATTTTGAGCGT
>ONMA01000073.1 GCA_900318815.1 uncultured Prevotellaceae bacterium | reverse complement strand
GAAATGCAGGAATATCTGTTCTATCAAAGACGGGATTATACACTTCTTGAGCATTTGTTTTTATACTGTAACATATATAGCGTAACCATCCCACATTTGACGTTCCTCAAAATTTTAGCGGCATCACCCATTGATTGTGTGATGCCGCTAAAATTTTATATCGATAAGTCAGTTCAGCCCCTGCTTATCTTCTCTGCAACCTTGTACGGCAGCAGTTCCCTGTACTCTTCCTCTGTCATGCTACCATGCAGTCTTGGCAGTATGTACTCAAAGTAGTTGTATGGCGCCATGCCCAGCAGGTTGCACGAGCCTATGAGGGTCATGTATACGGCTGCGTCCCTTGCCGACTCGTCGCTGTCGACGAAGAGCCAGTTCTTGCGTCCGAGGGTGATGGGCCTGATGCTGCGCTCAACGGCATTGTTGTCTATCTCGTAGTAGCCCTCGTCGCAGTAGCGGCACAGGCCGCTCCATCTTTCGAGCGCGTAGTCGCAGGCCCTGGCCAGTGCGCTTGCCGGTGTGTCAGCGGTTCTGTACTTCTCAAGCATCAGCCTGATGAAGCCGAGTATGGGCACGGCCTTCTCCTGCCGCTGGCGGCGTATCTCATCGTGGTCGGCACCGGCATACTTGAGGTTGGCCTCCAGCTCGTAGAGGGTGGCGATGTACTCCAGGACGTTCCGCGCCTCGGGCGAGGTGTCCCTGATCTGCTCGAACTTGCGCCGGGCATGGGCCATGCAGTAGAGGGTCACGATGCCCTCCATCTGTGACTTCTCTATGTTCTCATATACCACGTACCCGTCTGACTGTATGGCCGCCTTGCGGTGGAGCAGCTTGGGCCTGATGACCTTCCCGCCACGCGAGCCCTTCTCGTAGAAGAACGCCAGCCCGTATTCCCCCATGCCGTCCACGGCGTCCCAGATGTAGCCCTTGCGCGTGTGCCGCCTCTGGTCGTTTATCGGGATGGTCGTCTCGTCCAGGTGCTGGTACCTGGAGGAGAACACCAGCTCCGTCTGCTGCTCGTATATGGGGAGGAGCACGCCTGCCAGGTCATGCTGCCAGCGGTTGATGCTCGTCGTGGAGAGCTTCAGCCCCATGGACTCGAAGCGCTTCACCTGGCGGTACTCGGGAAGGTGGTGGCAGTACTTGTCGGTGATGATGGTGGCCATCGTCTTGTTCCCCGCGATGCAGCCCGGCAGACAGTTCTGCGACCCCCTGGCCTCGAATATCCGCGTGTGGGCATCGGTGGGCTTCGCGCTCCTCGGCTTGCAGATGGCCTCGCGCTCCACGCGTACCGACACCTTCGGGCCCTCTATCTCCAGATACTCGTGGGTGTTCCAGCCGATGACCACCATCGTCTCGGGGTCGTAGCCATCGGGATAGAACACTGCCGGCTCCTGGCGGGGCACCTCGGGGCCGATGCGGTAGGTCTGGCCCTTGCGCGACTGTGCGGCCATCTTCCGGGCGCGTCGGCTCTCGGCCTCCCTGTGGACGGCGGCCTTCGTGTCCTCGACACGCACAGCTTCCTCCTTCAGCTGCTCGTCGCTCAGCGGAAGCACCTGCTCCTCGCCGAAGTCCAGGCTCAGCTGGCTGGGGTCCTCTGCGTGCAGCTTCTCGCTGCTATGGCCGAAAAGCTTGCGCTTCAGCCACATCAGCTCATGGTTCAGCTTCTTCAGGGCATCGTCCTTCGAGGCAATCACGGCCATCTGGTCTGCTATGACGGTGTCCTTCTCAGCGATGACATCACACAGCCCGTCTATCACACCGGCACTAGCTTTTCCGGGAACATCCCTGCCGTGAATGCTCCTATCCGCCTGTGTCAGCTGCTGTATGTACTGATTCTTCGTCATTGCCGATGATTACCTGGTTGCAAGTGCAAAGGTACCACTTTCTTTCGACATGTGCAATATAACAAATGTTATCATAACTTATTGTATATTAAAGCGTTTCCTGCGGGCGGCAGAAGGGTACACACCCTCCATGAACAGCAGCAGCTCGTCCCACCTCATAGAATAGAACAGGGGATTCGAGGAGCTGCGGAACACCTTGCGGCTGATCCTGCCCTGCTCCAGACGCTTGTAGTAAATCACATATCCACCGCGCTCCCAGTGAAGCAGCTTCATACGGCTGCGGCTGCGATTGAAAAATACATAAACACTCCCGTCTGTAGGTGACATGTGCATCAGACGAACCAGGCCACTCAATGGCTCCACTCCCTTGCGAAGGTCTACATGGATACCGTAAACCATGAACTTGTTACTTTCATTCAGACTAAACATAACAACAAAATTTGAGACTGCAAAGGTAGGGAGATTCTTGCAGTCTCAAAATACGGCGAAAATGGGATGGTTACGTTATTG
>ONMA01000021.1 GCA_900318815.1 uncultured Prevotellaceae bacterium | reverse complement strand
CATCGAGAACAAACAGGAGCACAAGCATGAGGACAAGCACCATCACTATCTGCGCCGCGAGTTCAGCTACTCGAACTACGAGCAGAGCTACACGCTGCCGGATGATGTGGTGAAGGATCAGATTTCTGCCAAGGTCGAGGACGGCATCCTGACCGTCACCATGCCGAAGACCGAGCCGAAGCAGAAGGTCACCAAGGCCATCGAGGTATCATAATGTGATTCCACTTCAAAACAGCAAGACCCCGACCTGCGGAAATGCAAGCCGGGGCCTCTTGGATTATATATGGAATGGCATTACGAATGTACATTCCCTTCGGATAGAGCCACACGACAGGCATGGGAAGGGCGGCCTCACGGAAGGGAACAGCACAAAGGCCTGTCTCGCCGTGAATGATGCTATCTACAAGAATGGCTACCCATCGGCCTGTCCTGACAAGATGGAGCAGTGTGTGAAATTGAGATACGCAAATTTATTAGAAGATATTTTGATTTACAGAAAACAACGAAAAAGCCCCTACTAGGGTTTTTCATCGAAAAGGGTGACAGGGTGACAAAACGCCGATAAACAGGGCGTTTGCACCCTTTTTCGAGGGTGACAAGGGTGACAGAAGGGTGACAGGCTGATAGAGGAAGTAAACTGAATGTGGATGAATTCTCGAGAGAATTGAGCAGCAAGTATGCTGTTTGGCATAGGTAAAGATGTACTTTACGCCTCAATTCTCTCGAGAATTCAAGTGCAAACAGGCATAATTCTTACTGGAAGCACCGTGGATGTTGCAAGAGATAACCTATTAATCCTTAAATGCCCCAAATCCAGTGTCTTTCTGTATTCCATCTTAATAATTTGTAAAGTTGGATGCAAAGATACAAATAATAAAAGAAAAATGAGTACCTTTGCAAAAATATTTGCGCGAACGGGCTGCACCTTTGAACATTGTTATGGAAATACAGGGTTTCTTCATTTCACTCCTAAACGTCGTATGCGAAATGGCTCCCTATCTGCTGTTGGGATTCTTCATCGCAGGGGTGTTGCACGTATTTGTGCCGCAGAAATTCTATGCCAATTATCTTTCGCGTAATAACAAATTGTCCGTAGTTTGGGCCGCGCTATTGGGTGTACTACTGCCACTGTGTTCGTGCGGTGTCATCCCTACGGCTATCGGGCTCAGGAACGAAAAGGCTTCGAAAGGAGCCATTGCCTCGTTTCTCATTGCCACGCCACAAACGGGTATCGACTCCATTTTGGCAACGTTCTCGCTGATGGGACTGGGCTTTGCTATTATCCGACCTATGGCAGCACTTGTTACAGGTGTATGCGGAGGACTGTTAGTGAACCGTATGGTTCGTGAGGATGATGTGAAGGAAGATGTGTCCGCTTCATGCCAAATAGAAAGCGGAAACAGGATCTGGCGCGTATTGAAGTATGCTTATTATGATATGCTTCGTGACATCGGTCTGCGACTGCTCATCGGTCTTGTCGTGGCGGCATTGATTCAGGTGGCTGTACCCGACGAGTTTTTCCTCAGTTTCGGCAGTCAGCCGTTGCTACAGATGCTAGTCATCTTGGCCATCGCTGTCCCCATGTACATTTGTTCGACAGGTAGCATCCCCGTGGCAGCAGCCCTGATGATGAAGGGACTCTCGCCAGGTGCGGCACTGGTTATGCTGATGGCCGGGCCTGCGGTTAATCTCGCCTCTATCCTCGTGGTTCATAAGTCGATGGGCCGTCGTTTCACATCGATTTACCTGATGACCATTGTTGGCTTCGCTGTCCTCTTCGGGCTGCTGCTCAATGCTACGGGAATCGACTTCTCCGTCGCTGCTCAGGATGCTTGCTGCATGAGCACGTCCGCCCTGCCAAGTCCATTCAAATTCGTTTGCGCCACAGTATTAACATTATTAATATTATTTGCTCTTATGATGAAGTTTTTCAGCAAGTTTACCAGTAAAAAGCCGTTAGACCCCGATACAGTGGTTTACCGCGTTGAGGATATGCATTGCAGCCATTGCGAGGCAGCCGTAGTCCGTGCCGTCGAGGAAGTTCCTGGCGTAGAGAAAGCCAAGGCCAGTGCCTCTGTCAACACCCTCACCATCAAAGGTCCCGCTACTGAAGAAGCCATCCGCACAGCAGTTGAGGGTATCGGATATACGTTCAAGGGAAAGTTTTGACAATCAATGAACAAATCGCATATTTCACGATATGAAGAAGATTCTGTTCCTACACGGCTTCTATACCAGTGGCCAGTGCGTACCAGCCTTGGCATTGCGCGAGTCTTTCAAGGGTCGTGCGGAAGTGATAACGCCTGACTTGCCGATGCACCCGAAAGAGGCTCTCAGTTTTATTCGTGGACTGATTGACCGTGAAAAGCCTGACCTCTTGATTGGCAATAGTTGCGGTTCTTTCTATGCCCAGATGGTGGCTCCCATCGTGGGCGTTCCTGCTTTACTTGGCAATCCTCATTTCAAGATGACGGAGTTTCTGAAACAACGTATCGGTGAACATCAGTACAAGTCACCTCGAAAGGACGGCAAACAGAACTTTGTCATTGATGAAGCCCTGATTGAGGAGTTTGCCGAAATGGAGGCCATTCAATTCAATAACTGCAATCCCGACTTCAAAGACCGTATATGGGGCTTGTTTGGAGAACAGGACACGTTGGCACACTTTGAGCCAACCTTCTTGGAGCATTACAACAAGACGTTTCACTTCCCCGGTGGTCACACTCCGACGGCTGATGAAGTCCGTACTTGGTATGTGCCTCTGGCTGAGAAACTGTTGAAATCAATCTGAAATAAATGAGAGAGCAAGAACTTATGGCAGCAGAACTGGGCGATGTCTATGGCATTATCTACACAAATCTGCAGACATGATCCACGGCAATGTCGGAGAAGCCGAATGCCTCGGCCTTGGTCATGCGGCCGCTGGCTACCTCGGCTACGATACCCACCAGTTCGCTGCCCATCTGAGCAATGGTTCTTTCGCCCCTCAACACGGCGCTGAGGTCAACGTCCATGTTGTCCTCCATCATGCGGTAGGTGCGCTCGTTGGCAGTTACCTTCAGTACGGGAGCAATGGCATTACCCGTAGGTGTGCCCCTACCTGTGGTGAAGACGATGGCCTGACAGCCAGAAGCCACCATCGACGTGACACTGGCAATGTCGAAGCCAGCGGTATCCATCACGACGGCACCTTTGCTTGAAGGACGTACCGCCTGCTGAAGCACTTCTACGATGGGGCGCGTACCACCCTTACGGATGCAGCCCAGACTCTTCTCTTCGAGCGTTGACAGTCCACCCGCCTTGTTGCCTGGTGTTGGCTGACCGGCACGACAATCTTGACCTGCTGCCGAGAGATGCGCTTCGTATTCACGGCACACTTCGATGATCTGATTGTGGATCTCCATCGTGGCGGCACGTTTAGCCAGTATGTGTTCTCCGCCAATCCATTCTATTGATTCGCTCATTACCGTCGTGGCACCCATATCGACGAGGATGTCGCTCATCTCACCGACTGAAGGATTGCTGGCGATACCCGATGTGGCATCGCTTCCGCCGCACTCAATGCCGATATAGAGTTCTGATGCATCGAAAAGTTCCTTCTGCTGCGAACCAGCCTGCTGAGCCATCTCGCGAGCAGCACGGGTGGCCTTCTCGATGGTCTTCAGCGTGCCGCCTTCCTCCTGGATGCCGAACGAAACGACGGGCTTACTGGTCAGACGCTCAATCTTCTCCTTTAGTTTCCGATGGGGAACCGTCTCGCAACCCAGGCCGATAATCACCACGCCATAGACATTGGGGTGGCAGGCAAAGCCCGTCAGTACTTTCTGACTCATGTCGGTATTGGCCTGTACGTCGGAGCAGCCTGTGTTGAACACGATGTTCACCGCTCCGCGAATCTGACTGGCCACGATGCGGCATGACTCACTGGCACAGACGCACGTGGGCAGAATCAGGATATGGTTGCGGATGCCAGGACGCCCCTCTGCACGTCGATAGCCCCAAAACTTGAAAGGTGTTATCTGCTGGGGAGCCGACTGGGCAGCACACATCTGCCAGTCATCTCCAGCCAATTCGCTGTCGTAGTCACGTAGCTCGCTCTTCAGGTTCTGGTCATTCACCCATCTGCCCTTGGCAACAGCGCAAACGATCCGGCCCAGACTCTCGCCATATTTAATCACCTCGCCACCTTCCGGCAGATCCGTCAGCGCCACCTTGTGGCAATAAGGAATATCCTCCTCTGCCTTCAGCGTGATACACTCGCTGCCTTCCATGAAGCAGACATTCTCTCCTTTTGCGATTTCAGCAACTGTAGTGACAACATTGTCTGTGCTGTTCATCAGCAAGGCATTTACTTTCATTTCCTCCATATTCACTTATCTTAATAATTTTTGTAAACTTGGGCACAAAGATACGAATAATAAAAGAAAAATGAGTACCTTTGCAAAAATATTTGAAATTAAGAAGATTTATTAGAATTAATTGATGAAGAAATTGGTATCATTCTTATTGCTCGTCTGTGTCTGGACAGTCACGATGGCTCAGACAGCACGATTTTGTATCGCCCAAGAAGGAAGGACCGCATCGATTATCGTGGATGCTGATGACTGGAAGGGTGTCGTTAGGGCAGCCCGTGACCTCGCCGACGACGTGAGGAAGGTGACGGGAACAGCGTCACAGGTTGAGTGCGCTGCTGTGACACAGCAGCAAACACAACAGCAGCCACAACAGCAAAAACAGCAGGCTAACGCCATCCTCGTGGGCACTATCGGCAAGAGTCGCGTCATTGACCAGTTGGTCAGGCAGAAGAAGATAGATGTGCGACAAGTGAAAGGCCAGTGGGAGTCGTACCTCATCGATGTGGTGGACGGCAATCTCGTTATAGCAGGCAGCGACAAGCTCGGTACCATCTATGGTATATACGAAATATCACAGCGCATCGGCGTATCGCCCTGGTATTGGATGGCTGATGCTCCTGTAAAACATCAGGATGAAGTCTATTATGACGGCGGGCGCATCGTCCAACCCTCGCCCAAGGTGAAATATCGCGGCATCTTCATCAACGACGAGTGGCCCTCGTTCGGCACATGGTGTACCAACCACTTCGGCGGCGTGAACAGCAAGGCCTACGAGCACATCTTCGAACTGCTGCTGCGCCTGAAGGCCAACTACTTCTGGCCTGCCATGTGGGCAACGGCCTTCAACGAGGATGACCCAGAGAGTCCGCGACTGGCCGACGAGATGGGCATCGTGATGGGCACCAGTCACCACGAGCCGATGATGCGCTCGCACCAGGAATACCTGCATCGCAAGGAGCAGGTAGGACCATGGGACTACGCATCGAACAGCAAGCGCGTTGACCAGTTCTTCCGTGAGGGTATGGAGCGCAACAAGGCTTACGACAACATCGTGACCATCGGCATGCGCGGCGACGGTGACGTTGCGATGGGTAAGGGCGACGACGCGGAGAACATGAAGACGCTGGGCAAGGTGATTGAGGGTCAGCGTAAGATTATCAAGGACATCTACGGTAAGGCCGATGCCGTGCCACAGCTTTGGGCTATTTTTACGGAAGTGCAGCGCTATTACGATGCAGGTTTCACCGTTCCCGATGACGTAACGCTGTTGCTCTGCGACAACAACTGGGGTTACATCCGCCGTAAGGGACGTGACTTCGAGCGCAAACGCAAAGGCGGTCTCGGTCTCTACTATCATATCGACATGAACGGTGGCCCATGGAACGACCGTTGGGTAAACACCACCACCGTGCCGAAATTGCGTGAACAACTGAATCTTGCCTACAAGAGTGGTATCGACCGCATCTGGATCATCAACGTGGGCGACCTGAAACCCAAGGAGATGCCCATCGACTTCATCATGCACTACGCCTGGAATCCCGATGCCATCCAGCCGGGCGACGAGCAGGCATGGCTCGAAGGCTTCACTCGCAGTATCTTCGGTGAAGCATTTGCCAAGGAAACTGCCGACATCATCGCCAAATACTCGAAGTATAACCTCTGGCGCAAGGCCGAGGCTCAGGTGCCGGGCATTTATAACTATGAGGAGATGCTGCACGTCAGCCATCTCTGGCAGTCGCTGGTAGCGAGGTGCGAAGCCCTGAAGGAGCAGATACCCCCTGAGGCGCAGGATGCCTTCTACCAGTTGGTCTATTACCCGACGGTGGCCAGCGCAGGCGTGGCGCAAATCTATAATGCCGCCACCGTAGGCGACAGCCTCGCCGTCTGCGACCTGATGGCGAAAGACCAGCGGCTCACCGATTATTACAATAAGGTAATGGCTGGTGGTAAGTGGGACGGCATGATGCTTGACAACCACATCGGCTATACCAAGTGGAGCATCCCCGACAAGAACTATCACCCGATGACCCTCGGCTATCAAGTCAACCACAATCTGGCGGCCTCGAAGGAAACGAAAGAATATTCCATCCCCGCCTGGCAGTACGCTGAGAAGTCGGACGGCTGGATTTTCTTGCCAGACCTGGGACGCGGAAAAGGCTGCATGGGAGCCAAGGATGTTATGAAGGAATATCCCAATGGTAACGGCCCTTCTCTGGAATACGAAATAGAAGCCCCCCTTTCACCCCCCGAGGGGGGTACGATAGATCCCTCCGCCAGCAAAACTATAGAAGCCCCCTCGGGGGCCGTAGAGGGGGCTTCTGGGTTATCCGTCGCCATTGGCATCCTTCCCACCCAGGACATCCTGCCCGCACGGGGACTACGGCTCGGCATACAGATAGACGACCAGCCGATGCAGGTGATTGATGCCCGTCGCGGACTGGTGGACACCTTCTCTGAATACACGCCTCAGAACCTGACGGTATCGAAAGTGCTGAAGCCCCTGCCGCCTCGTTCACGCCTTGCGCTCAGCGGATTTGTAAACGGCAGGCAGTTGCCGCGACGCGACGAGGTGTTCGACAACCTCCGTTGGCTTGATGCAAAGTTTGACGTTCAGTCAGGCAAGCACAAACTGAAGCTCATCATGATAGACCCTGAAATCGTAGTAGAGCAAATCGTTGTCAATCCCGACAATACCCGTTACAGCTATTTCGGTGCAGGGTATCAATAACTATTACTATTACGGCAAGGGCGTGGAGCAGGATGCGGTAAAGGCCTTCGAGTGGAACATGAAAGCCGCAGACAAAGGTGACATGCAGTCGCTGGTGAACGTGGCCAATGCCTACTACCTTGGCGATGGTGTCGAACAAGACCACCATAAGGCTTTTCTTTGGTATCGTGAAGCAGCCTTCCAAGGCCATGTGCTGATGCCGAAGCCTTCGCTGCGATAGCATTATACATTCTGTAAGATTCCGTAATTTTGGTAATTCTTTCCAAGATTCGGGTAAGCGGTGGATGGAAAATAGTCCGTACCTTTGCAGCGGATTTCAAAACAGAATGAATATGAAACAGATTTTTATGTTACTTGCAGCCGTGTTGCTGACCGCCTGTTCAAAGGACGACGAGGTGAAGGCCGCCACCGTGCAGGAGGCTGGCAAGACGCTGGTGGTGTACTACAGTTACACGAATAATTGTCACGAGGTAGTGACCTCTCTGACGAATCAGATTCAGGCTGACGTGATGCGCATAGAGCCTGCGGACAAGACGATGGTGAGCACCAATCGTCCGCAGAAGTACGAGGCAAACAACTACGCCATCGGCACGGCATTGCTGAACGCTATCAAAGCCAATCCTAACGATGCAGCGAGCTATCCGGCTATCGACCCCGTGAGCATCACCGACCTCTCGCAGTACCAGAACATCATTATCGTCACACCGCTGTGGTGGAGTCAGATGGCGGCCATCATGCAGACGTACCTATTTAATTATGGTGCGCAGATGGCGGGCAAAAACGTGGCGCTCATCGTGTCGAGCCATTCGAGCGGCATCAGCGGAGTGGTGGCCGATGCTAAGAGACTTGTTCCAGACTGCACATGGATGGGTGATGCGCTGTGGATTAACGCCAGCAACCATAGCAACCGCGCCTCGCTGATTCAGGACTGGCTGCCGACGTTGAACTTCGAAAGCGGGACGAATGCTGTAAAAAGCCTCACCCCCGACCCCTCTCGCAGGGGAGAGGGGAGTATATACACCCTCGGTGGACAGCGGCTGGCTCAGGCTCCCGCCCGTGGCATATACATCGAAAACGGTATCAAAAGAATTGCACAATAAGATATGAATAATTCGATTAAGAGAGAGCAAAACAAACGTGTCTGGTTTGCCGAGCGTGAGAATTATCGCCTGAAAGGCAAGAAAGTAATATTAGCCGCTGTGCTGATGGGCTTGACGCTCGCAGCCTGCACAACGAAGAGTAACAACGAATTGAACGAATTAAACGAATTGAATAGCATGAATACAACATTGCAATTGACTCAGGAGTGGGACAAGACGTTCCCCAAGAGCGACAAGGTGGACCACAAGAAGGTGACGTTCAAGAACCGCTACGGCATAGAACTGGCTGCCGACATGTACATTCCGAAAGCCCCCCTTTCGTCCCCCGAGGGGGACACAATAGTCGGCAAGTCTAATGAAGCCCCCTCGGGGGCCGTAGGGGGGGCTTTTCCTGCTATCGCCGTCACGGGGCCGTTCGGAGCCGTGAAGGAGCAGACGAGCGGTCTCTATGCCCAGCACATGGCCGAACGTGGATTCCTGACCATCGCCTTCGACCCCTCGTTCACTGGCGAGAGCGGTGGTGAGCCACGACGCATGGCTTCGCCCGACATCAACACCGAGGACTTCCTCGCTGCCGTTGATTTCCTGAGCAATCAGGAGAACGTGGATGCTGAAAGAATTGGCATCATCGGCATCTGCGGTTTTGGCGGAATGGCTGTAAATGCTGCCGCCCTCGACCCGCGCATCAAGGCTACCGTCGCATCGACGATGTACGATATGAGCAAGGTGAACGTGGAGGGCTACTTCAAGAGTGAGGACACCAAGGAGCAGCGCATGGAGAAGCGCAAGGCCATCGCCCAGCAGCGCACCGAGGACTTCAAGAATGGTACTTACAAGCGTGCCGGTGGTGTCATCGACCCGCTGCCTGAGGATGCTCCCTTCTTCGTGAAGGACTACTACGACTACTACAAGACCAAACGTGGATACCACGAGCGCAGTGGCAACTCGAACGATGGATGGAACGTCATCGGCTGTCAGTCGTTCCTCAACCAGCCCCTGTTGGCTTGGGCGCATGAGATTGAGTCGCCCGTCCTGCTCATCCACGGCGAGAAGGCCCATAGCCGCTACTTCTCTGAGTACGCCTTCGAAAAGATGACGGGCAAGCACGTGGAAGGTCAAAGCGCAGTTGTCGGCAATAAGGAACTGATGATTATCCCCAATGCCGTCCACACCGACCTCTATGATGACAAGAACGGGAAGATTCCCTACGACAAGATGGAAGCGTTCTTCCGCGAGAACCTAAAGTGATTTTCTTTCACATGAATTACCACAAATTGCCACAAATTCTTTTTCGACCACGGATTTCACGGATTGAACGGATTTTCTTCTCGACCACAAATTACACGAATTTCACTATTTCCAGCGGATATCAAAAGACTATATGAAAAGGCTAAGAAGATGAAAAGTGAATGGAAATTTATTATATGTTACAGTCCCTCAGCTTTCTTCAACTCGCTTTCAAGGAAGCCGTGATAGAGTCTCATAGCGTACCTCCTTTCTTGTGGCAATAATCCTGCAACGTCTGGAGATTCTCTTCGATTTTCTCCTACCATTTTTACCGATGACGGCACGAGTTACGGAAATTCTTCGTAACTTTGCAAGCGATTAGTCGTTTAGGTGGTTAGTCGTTTGGTCGTTTAGGACCTGCGGCAAGTGACTTCCCCAAACGACGAAACGACAAAATATCCAAACAACCAAACATGGAGAAAAAGACAATCCAGATAGACAGCGTTGATGCGTACAACAAACTGTACGGATGGGAAACACTGCACCCGTTAGTGACGGTGGTCAACCACGCCAATCCAATGGCCAGCGACCTGAACCACTCGCGGCTGCCGCATCAATGACTACACGTTTTTCGACTATGACCAGCGCGAGGCCCTGCATCTCTCGGAACGCGAGCAGACGCTCATCACCGCCTTCCATCAGCAGTTGCGCGAGTACTTCGTGAGCGGTCATCCTGAAAGACGCTCGGCCGAAGGACGCTTGCTACCAACGGGACGCAAGAACGGTCTGCCCACCGTGGCTTACTTCGCCGACAAGGCCTGCCTCTCGCCCAACTACTTCGGCGACCTCATCAGCAAGGAGAGCGGCACCACCGCCCAGCGTCACATTCAGGATGCCGTCATCGAACGCTCCAAGCAGTTGCTCGTCGAGACCCGCCTGCCCGTCAGCGAGATTGCCTACCAGCTCGGCTTCGAATATCCGCAACATTTCTCGCGTCTGTTCAAGTCGCGCACAGGTATGACACCGAATGAGTACAGATTAACAGCATAATGAAAACACGTTTCCTTTTCAACAGCATTAACAACCGGCAACGGCACTTTTCAATGAGGACTACCGCCGCGCCGACGAACTGCAAAAGGCCGTTCAGGGGCACTACACCCAGAACTATCAGCCATTAGGCACACTGACCATCCGCAACACGACAGCGACAGATTCCGACCTCCTTGCTGGCTATTCGCGGACACTCGACATCAGCAAAGCCATCGCCACGGTTCAGACAGCCAGTCAGATGCGCGAGTATTTTGCCTCGGCACCCGACTCCGTCATTGTCATCCACCTACAAGCCCTTGGCGGCAGCAAGCTGAACCAGCGGTTCGGCTACCACTGCCAGTTGGCCAACCTGCAGCGGGCAAACGAAGCATCCACTTCCGCACCCTTATCCGTGTGCTGAACAAAGACGGACAGGTAAAAGTGGCGAACAACGACGAACTGCAACTGACGGACTGCACCGAGGCCATCGTCCTGATTGCCAACGTGACCAGTTTCAACGGCAACGACAAAGATCCCGTAAAGGAGGGACGCAACTACAAGGCTCTGGTACGCAACCGCATCGACCAGGCCGTGGGCAAGGCATACGACGAACTGCGGCAACGACATGAGGCAGACTACACGCCTTTCTTCAACCGGGTCAGTATTGATTTCGGCACGACCGACCCCGCCATTCAGGCAAAGACGACGGAAGAGCAACTGCTGGACTATACGGAAAAGCAGGAAAGCAACCCCGACCTGGAGGAACGAGAAAATCCTGCCACCATGGTCGTGCAACTACACCAGCAACATCAACGTGGAAGAGAACTACTGGCCTGCCGAGACAGGCAACCTGGGCGAAATGCACCAGGCTTTGCTGGGCTTCATCTGCAAACTGCCCGTGACCGGCACGACGACGGCCAAGGCATACTACGGTGTACAAGAGGGCTGGTGTCTGGCCCACAATACCGACATCTGGGGTATGACCTGTCCCGTGGGCGAGCATGGAGGCGACCCCTCATGGGCAAACTGGAACACGGGTGGCGCATGGATTAGCACCCACCTGTGGGAACACTATACGTTCAGCATGGACAAGGACTACCTGCGCGAGGTCTATCCCGTGCTGAAGGGTGCCGCCGACTTCTGCCTGGGCTGGCTCGTAGAAAAGGACGGCTACCTGCTGACGGCTCCGGCCACTTCGCCTGAGAACATCTACAGAACTCCCGACGGCTATGATGGTCGCACGGTGTATGGTGGATTTGCCGACATCGCCATGTTTAAGGAATGCCTGATCGACACCCGCGATGCCGCACTGGTACTGGGTGAGCCGAAGGAATACATCGACCGTCTGAACAAGACCATCGCCAAGCTGTTGCCATACCGCATCGGCAAGAACGGCAATTTGCAGGAGTGGTATCACGACTGGGCCGACCAAGACCCACACCACCGCCACCAGTCACATTTGTTCGGACTTTATCCCGGCCACCACATCACCGTGGCTGCCACGCCCGACCTGGCTGCTGCCTGCCTATCACATCTATCGCGTGTTGCTCAACTATATCTCCCCCGACGAGTACCAAGGCCCGGGACGACGCAGGGGTGGAGGCACCTATCCGAACCTGCTCGACGCACACTCACCTTTCCAGATTGACGGAAACTTCGGTGGTTGCGCCGGTGTGATGGAGATGTTGATGCAGAGCAGACTCACGGATTTCTCAACCTCTAAGAACCTTACAGCCCGCATCGAGCTGTTGCCCGCCCTGCCAAAAGCCTGGGCTGCAAGTGGAAGCATCAAGGGCATCCGCGCACGTGGCGGCTATGAACTGGATTTCGCTTGGAAGAACGGAAAAATCACGTCGCTGTCCATTCATGACAAACGTCCGGCCAACTCCCCAGCAGGAAAGCTGGTCATCACACAGGGCAGCAAGCAGTGGAAGGTCACGACAAAGGCCGGACAGAGCAAAAACATATAATTGTAAATCGGCGACCTTATCCGTCAGATGACGGGTAACTCGGCCTCGAATGTCCGCAGCGATTGATTCTTCGCCCGCTTTTTGCATCTTTAACGGGGAAAGTAAACAATAAATGAAAGAAAATGCGTATCTTTGCGCCATAATTCTAATTGAAACGCTTATGAGCACCCAGATGAACGAGAAGATTGCCGACTACTTCAAGACCCAGCCCATCGTAAAGGCATGGCTCTTCGGCTCCTTCGCCCGTGGCGAGGAAACGCCGCTGAGCGACGTCGACATCCTCGTGGAATATGCCGAGGGCGGCATCAGTCTGCTGAAACACTGCGCAATGATTAACGACCTGGAGGCGCTGCTCGACCGTCCCGTCGACCTCATCGAGGACGGCACGCTCCTGCCCTTCGCCGTCGAGAGTGCTAACCGTGACAAAATTCTGATTTATGAGAGAGCCGCTTAAAGACCGCGTCCGACTGGAGCACATCCTGACGGCCATTGATAACATCTTCCAGTACACTGAGGGCAAGACCATCCAGCAGTTTAACGACGACACCGCGCCTTCTGCAAGGAGCACCCTGAGACCCCGTGGAAGGATGTCATGCTGATGCGCAACATACTCGTCCACGACTACTACAAGATACGTCTCAACGAAGTGTGGAAGGTCGTCAAGGAGGACTTGCAGCAACTACGCGAGCAGGTCGCCCGCTATATCGCCGAGACCGACGACCGCCCGACGCATGAAACAGCGCGGCTATGACACCGACGAGATTTGCAAGATTATGGGTCTGCCCCGCGAAGAAATCGAAGCGTTATAAACAATGGAAAACAAAGATTACGCCGTGGCATTGGCACTGAAGAAGCTGGAATTCATCCGTCGAATCGTGGACGAGACAAGTCTTGATACGCTTGATTCGTGGTATGACATGTACGAGGAAGCCCGTTATGTAGCTTCTTTGAATAGCGATGAACTCGAACTGAAGGAGTTTCAGACAAACTATGAGGCTTCAATCGGTCATTGGTCAAGACAGAAGGAAATCGAGGGGCTGTAAGATATAAATAAAGTTGGACCTGATAGTTGCCATCTTTTTCAATGACGGAACTCCATTCTATACCCTCATAACTATCTGGGTCTTTAAGATTTTTCCCAGCACCGTCATTGCTATCCCCGCCGAGGTGAAGCACTGGCATGGAGCGGCCAAAGATTCCTGGTTCCAACATCTGACGTATCATCGCTCGGCGACGGAGGAGACGCTTGGCTCGTCCAAGAAAGACGTAAAAGAGGATGCAAGCAACGAGTGGCTGGAGCCAGTGACGGATGAAATCTATAACAAACTACCATAAGATATAAAGCTTGCGAGGACCTGAAAGCCGCTTATCCTGATGTAAAGTGGAAGGAAGGCAAGCTGCTGAATCGTGCATCGAAGAAAGATTTGGAGGATCGGGTGAAGAAACAGTAATACACAAAATATCATAAATCCCAAGGCAGAATCAACTTGCTTTGGGATTTATTTCGTATATTTGCAGGGTAAATCCGCTAAAACAAACAAAATTATGAGTAAGATTCTGATTCTACAGGGCTCTCCGAGAGCCAATGGAAACACCGCTTGGATGGCGGAAGAGTACAAGAAGGCTGCTGAGGCAGCAGGTCATGAGGTGACGCTGGTGAATGTAGCCAGGAAGAAGGTTGCAGGCTGCCTGGCTTGCGAGTATTGTCATACGAAAGGCAATGGCACCTGCATCCAGAAGGATGACATGCAGGAACTTTATCCGCTGATGAACGAAGCCGAGGTACTGGTACTGGCTGCGCCCATCTACTACTTCACGCTCTGCGCCCAGATTCAGGCTCCCGTCCAGCGCATGTACTGCGTCAACAAGCCTGCCAAGGTAAAGAAAATGGCATTGCTCATGTCATCCTACTCTCCTGGTGTCTATGACGGAGCCACTGCCGAGTTCCGCGACATCTGCAACTATTGGCAGGTAGAGAACATGGGCTTTGTCTCTGCCAAGATTGACGAGCAGAAGACGGAGGAAACCAAGCAGAAAGTGATAGAACTCGTAAAAGCCCTATAAACGAGCATTGAACAAGTACGGGATTACACGCCGTCACTCTTTTTTATAATAGGCAAAAAGAATGCTGCCCGAACACTGTTTATATGGTATTCGGACAGCATTTCAAAAGGTACTTTACTGTAGGTTGGCTACAGGTCTTTGTACTCCGAACAGTCGAAACAGGGACAGGTTTTCTTCACGCCAGGAAGGTCACGATGGCCAAGGATTTCTGCTTGTGGATGCTCGGTTTTCAGTTTCTTCAGCAGTGTCAACAGAGCCTTCTTCTGTTGGGCGGTACGGGTGTCGGCTGGTTTCCCTTGTGGGTCTAAGCCTCCCTCGTAGCACACGCCGAGAGAGTGCTGGTTATAGCCTTTGGCATGAGCACCTATCAGCTGTTCATGGCGCGTCTGATACGTCTGGCCGTCGCGGGTGATGTAGTAGTGATAGCCCGTGAAACCGAAGCGGTCGGCATGGCATCGGATAAGAGCCGTGACGGGAAAGTGCTGGTCTGAGCGCGTGGCCGAACAGTGGATGACAATCAAATCAATTCGTCTCATAGCATTTCTGTTTTATCTGTGTAAGGATTTTCATAATCGTTAAGTAATGAGAGGATTGTCTTGCTCCGCGGTAGCAAATTCTTGCGTCCCTTCGGTAGCAAGCGACCAGAGGTCGAGCGCTTCACTCTTCACTCTTCACTCTTCACTCTTCACTCTTGATCAGTTCCCTCAGAGTGTTTCTCTGATGATGCAAAGTTACGAAAATTTGTCAGCACGATTTCCGCTTGCCGCCGTTTGCGCCGTAACGCGCTGTTTATTGCAGGCATGTTATGATGAAGAACCGTAACCGACATGTGGGCTAAACTGTTGTTTGCTCATTGCTTTCATAACTATATTGTTTTTGGTTGCTAAGTATCATGTTTACAGGTGCTAAGTATCATACTTACGAGGTCTAAACACCATACTTTTCTGTAGTCGAAACCCGTCTGCCGTCCGTGGGGGAAGTGGAGCCTCCCTCTCATATCTAAGTCCCCCTATAGGGGGACAGATATAAGAGAGGGGTGAGGCTTCAGAAGGGGGCTGGGGGTATGTCCTTTTATCGAAGAAAATACTGACCCCACCCCCCGCTCGGCCGAAGGACGCTTGCAAGGCAAGAACCCCTCCCCTACAAGGGAGGGGAGAGGCGGCGCGCCATTAACGAATAAATAGAAGTTACTAAAAATAGGAAAAACATTCAATTCGAGAATGAAGATGTGTTATTTTGGCATTTTTCTAATAAAAATTGAGGGAGTTTACACGAGAATATGAAATAATTCGAGTAATTTTGTAGCCGCTAAGAAACAAATGAGACCATGATGATTGAGCAATCTGAAAATGCAAAAATGATCTATAGAACTGTTGGCTTTTCGCTGATAGCCCTATGTATTGTACTGAGTTTCGTATACCGTCCTTACGCCTATTCGCATCATCTTAACGACTTCCATTTGGCAGACAGTTACACAAGCTTCTTCGGAGTTCCTCTTGGTGTGTGTTTCACGCAAGCATACCGCTCAGAAAAATGGTCAATCCCCAAGAATATCTTGTATGTCGCGCTGCTTCTCATAGGATGGGAACTCGTTGATGGGTTCCTGGCCCAAACAATAGACTGGGTGGATGTATCTGCGTGTATTATCAGTGGATGCTTGATGTATGTCCTCTATTTGGTTTTCGGTTTCAAACGAGTAGAAGATTATAAAGATGAATAGCAAAATGGATCCGATGGGCAGAGCCATGGCCGACTACTGGAAAAACAAGAAGGCAGATAGGCTTAGGGTGTTCTCCCCAATGTTTGAGGAGGACGAGATACCCCTGCAAACGCTTTCGAACTGTTGAAAGACGCTGAAAGCGTCACCTCTCAATAGCCGTGGGTCGGTACGACCTGCGGACAGTAGACAAGGGAGGGAAAGCACCCAGAAGGGGAGGGCAACCGTGAGCACGGATTGCCCCGACACCACATATTGGGCGACCCCTTCAGGGTCGATGTACCTTCTCACGTTCTATCCGCAGGTCCTTCGGACACTACGGCTATTGAGAGGTGACGCTTTCAGCGTCTTTCAATTGTACAGCAAGAATAAACAGATAACATGATGGGCTGGCGCTTACCGTGAAAAGGCTTACGAGGGCGACACCAAGGCAATGAACCGCTCAATCTTTGATTTCAAGCGGCGAAGCCGAGCGAATAGCATCATCGTAGCCTGTCAATGCGGCAAAGGGTGCAAACTGGGCTGCACGGTTCCACATCGACATTTGCGGGTGACGCTTCGACACGTGATGCGGTAGGTCTATTATATCCGCATATTTTTGGGCGGTAGCAAATTCTTCACTCTTCATTCTCCACTCTTCACTCTTCACTCTTCACTTTATGCCTTGTGTCCTCCAATCTGTTTGTTGCGTTCCTTGGCGGTGGCACCCTCCTCGAAGTTCAGTCCTCTGAGGATGGCGTTTTTGCCGAAACGCTGCTTGATTTTTAATTGTGTCTCTTGCAATCGTCGCTCCTTGTCGCGTTTAGCCTTTTCCTCTTGCTTCTGCTTCTCCAAAGCTTCATAGTCCGTAAAGAGGTCAAGCTGCTGGGGTACACGATTCTGTTCTGCTGCTACAGACTCTGGTATCACACGATTTGTCACAAGTGAAAGTCTGCGAACCAGCAAGTCTGGATTCACGATGCGGTCGTACAACTCAGCCGTTCCATCCATAATGAGCTTCGATGATGATGTGGGCTTATCGAAGTTGAAAGTACCATGCGCGTGTTTCGGCACGGCCTTCCCATAGTAGTTGGTAGTAATCTCGCCATGATATTTCTCACGGATTTCAGGTCGTGTCAGGCATTCCGCATCATAACTTACTGTGAGCAACAGTTGGTCTGTCACCAATCGCTTTGCCACCAAGTCAAGTGCCATCGCCTCTGCCATTTCCTGTATCACCACACGGGCTTTCTTTACATCGTAAGGTTCCTGCAGCACCTGTCCGCTACTGAACGAATTGCTCTCAGGCTTGTAGGCTTTCACCATCTCGATGGTACACGGCTCCCAGCCCCAGGCATGGTCTATCAGCAGTTCGGCATTGACTCCAAACAGGCGGTAGAGCAGTTCCTCGTTCTGTTCCGACATGCGGGCAATCTTTCCCATCGTGTCGATGCCATAGAGAGCCAGTTTTTGAGCTATCCCCTTGCCAACTCTCCAGAACTTCGTCAGCGGGCGGTAGTCCCAAAGCTCCCGGCGGTACGACATTTCATCCAGTTCTGCAATACGTACTCCGTCCTTGTCGGCAGGCATTTTCTTCGCCACAATATCCATCGCCACTTTGCAGAGATACATATTCGTGCCGATACCAGCTGTCGCCGTGATACCCGTCTGCTTCAACACGTCACGAATCATTGTCATGGCCAGTTCGTGAGCGGTCATCCTGTAGCTTCGGAGATAGGCCGTCACATCCATAAACACCTCGTCGATGCTATAGACGTGGATGTCCTCTGGCGCGATATATTTCAGGTAAATACTGTATATCTTCGTGCTGACTTCTATGTAGTGCGCCATGCGAGGTGGGGCTGCAATATAGTCAACAGCCCAGTCCTTTACCTCGCGCATCCTTTGGACTACCTCGAAGAGACGTGCCCTTCCACCGATGCCATATTGCTTCAACGACGGCGACACCGCCAGACAGATAGTTTTCTCTGTTCGGCTCACGTCGGCCACTACGAGGTTGGTGGTCAGCGGGTCAAGCCCTCTGTCTACACATTCAACCGATGCGTAGAACGATTTGAGGTCGATGGCAATGTATGTCCGCTGAGGGCTTTGCATATAGTTATCGTGCAACTTTTTCTGTGCGATTGCGATAAGTTGCGGATTATTTCGTAATTTTGCATCAGGATTCTTAAACGACGCAACTATGGCAAAGTACTTAGACCCGAAAGCCGACCTGACTTTCAGGAAGATATTTGGCGAGCATCCCGACCTGGTTATCAGTCTGCTCAATGCCCTGCTTCCGTTAGACGAAGGTAAGAAGATTACCGATATCGAGTATCTGCCCACGGAATTGATGCCCGAACAACCTTGGCGCAAGAACAGCATCGTGGATGTTCGCTGCAAGGATGCTACAGGCCGTCAGTTCATCGTAGAGATGCAGATGGAGTGGACTACGGCCTTCAAGCAGCGTGTGCTGTTCAATGCCTCAAAGGCATACGTCCGCCAGTTGGGAGAAGGTAACAATTATCGCCTGCTGCAGCCAGTATATTCATTATGTCTGGTAAACGATGTTTTTGAGCCGGATATGCCAGAGTTCTACCACTACTATCGCATGGTACACGAGGAACACACTGATAAAGTCATCGATGGCCTCAACCTCGTGTTCGTCGAACTGCCGAAGTTCCAGCCTCAGACCGTTGCCGAAAAAAAGATGCAGGTGCTCTGGCTCCGCTTTCTTACCGAAATTGGCGAAAAGACGCGGCAAATACCTGAAGAATTCCTGGAGAATCCTGAGATCAAGCGAGCCGTTGAAATCGTTGAGGAGTCTTCGTATAGCGAAGCTGAGATGTACGCCTACGACAAGTTCTGGGATACTATCCGAGTAGAACAGGCTTTCGTGGACGAGGCGGAAATCCGCTATGGAATTGGGATTGAAAAAGGCAAGGCAGAAGGCATTGAATTAACCAAGCGAGAGAATGCCCGCCGGATGAAGGCCAAAGGATATGCTGTTGAGGACATCGCAGAGATTACCGGCCTCACTGCCGGGGTAATCGAGGGGTTGTAGGAATTAATCAAGACAATTGCAAACATAGTTCCTCTATCTGCACTTTAACATCGGTGTTGTTTTGTTGTATGAGCAAGGAACAGAGATAAACTGCCATTCGTTGAATAAATCGGGCTGTTCATTGAAAGTATTTGGTAAGCGTTCCGATATTCTTTAATTTTGTATCGTCAAATAACAAACTACAACACGATATGAAAAGAATCATCTTATTTCTGACCATGCTGGTAGGAACGCTGACGGCGCAGGCCGGAGACTATACCTACCTGACTTTTGAAACGGCGGACGGGGCGAAGGCTTCGGTGGACGTATCGTCGCTGCCAGTGACGATTAACCTTGACAACTCGACACTTACCATTGGCAACCAGACATTCGCGCTGGCTGATTTGAGCAAGATGTATTTCTCGCCAACGGACGAAACAACAGGCATCAGCGAAGGGCTAAGAGTGAATAGTGAAGAAGCTGATACCGCTACTTTTTACGACTTACATGGGAAAAAGGTGGATAAATCTCAACTGTCCAAGGGCGTGTATATCGTAAAGACAAAACAGAGAACTTATAAAATGGTAGTGAAATGAAGCGTACATTATTCTTTATGATAGCCCTCGTGCTGATGATAGCAGCTGGGGCACAGACGCTGAAGATTACTACCAACAGCGGCACGAAAGAGTATTCGGCATCGCAGGTGACAGAAAGTTCGCCCGCCATATTCACTGGCGGCACCACCATGACCGTGGGCAGCGACGTGTTTACTATCAGCGACATCACAAGTATGCTGGTAGTCAGTAGCAGTTCGTCGACGGTGGAAGCCAATACAGTAAACATCGTATATAATGGCTCATCGGCTACGGTGACGATGGCCGACAACGTCTCCAACTATGTCACGGCAGAGGTGAGTGGCGCTCACGTCAGCATCACACAGTCGAATACGGGAGCTATCGACGGCGACGAGATTACCTACGTGCTCAGCGGTACGACAACCGACGGCTCGCTGACCTTAGGAGGCTCCTACAAATGTACGGTATCGCTGGATGGTGTTACGCTGACCAACCCTAACGGTGCGGCCATCAACATCACCAACTCGAAGCGCATACAGCTGAGTGCCAAGAAAGGTACGGAAAGCACGTTGACCGACGGCAGCGGCTCGCAGAAGGCCTGCATCTACTCGAAAGGCCAGTTGCAGTTGCAGGGCAACGGTACGCTGAACGTGGTGGGTAACTACAAGCACGGCATCAAGTCGGCCTCGTACATTACCGTCAAGAACCTGACGCTGAACATTACCTCGACCGTCGGCGACGGCATCAACTGCGAGGAGTATTTCCAGATGAAGAGCGGCGTGGTGACCATCAGCGGCGTGGGTGACGACGGCATCCAGTGCGACCTGGGCGGTACGACATCGACAGGCGAGACTACCGACCACGAGGACGAGGACAGCGGCAACGTCTATTTAGAGGGCGGTACGCTAACCGTCACCACTACGGCAGCGGCCTCGAAAGGCATCAAGGCCGATGGCGACATGAAGATTAGCGACGGAATCTATACCGTAACCACCAAGGGCAGTGCTACCTGGGACAGCGACGATAGCGAGGTGAAGGCCTGTGCAGCGATGAGTGCCGACGGCAACATGACTATCAGCGGCGGCACACTGACGCTGAACAGCATGGGTGCTGGCGGTAAGGCCATCAGCGTGGACGGTACGCTGACCATCAGCGGCGGCAACATCTCAGCCATCACCACCGGACAGATAGCCTACTGCTCAAGCACCAGCAACACCACCATCCGCACCACTACAAGTTCGAACACCACCGAGCGCTTGGCCGACGCGCTGAAGACGTCGCCGAAGGCTATCAAGGCCGACGGAGCAATGACCGTCAGCGGCGGTACGACCTACGCAAAGGCCAGCTACCACGAGGCGGTGGAGACAAAAAGTGCGCTTGACGTGACTGGCGGTGTCATCTATGCCTATTCTTCTGACGATGCCATCAACTCTGCCAGCACGATGACGCTCTCTGGCGGCTATGTGGGGGGCTACTCTACAGGCAACGATGCCATCGACTCCAACGGCAACCTGTACGTCAAGGGGGCTACGGTATTTGCTTATACCACCAAGAGCAGTCCCGAGGTAGCCATCGATGCCAACACCGAGGGCGGTTACAAGCTCTACGTACAGAGCGGAACGCTCTATGCCTATCCGTCGCTCGAAAGCGGATCGTCGCTGACGCAGTCGTGCTATACGGCATCGCTCAGCACCAGCAACTGGTACTCGTTCACCCAGAGCGGAACGGCTTTTGCCTTCAAGGTTCCTGCATCAGGCACATGGGTTGTATCAGGAGGCAGCTCGCTCTATAGTGTATCGAAGAGCAATGGCACAAACATCTTTGACGGCTACGGAGCTACTGATGCCACGGTAAGTAGTGGCTCGTCGGTCAGCCTCACGTCCTACACGGGCGGCGGCAGCGGCCCTGGCGGTGGCGGCGGTCCTGGTGGTGGCGGCGGTCCTGGTGGTGGGGGCGGTCCTGGTGGTGGCGGTCCTGGTGGTCATTGATTATTTCTATGGGCCAGACGACGTGGAACGGCTGAAATCCCAATAATCATTAAATCCCGAAGCACAGTCGCTGTGCTTTGGGATTTATTTCGTATATTTGTGCCCCAAACAAACTACTACAATTAAGTAACATTTTCGTAACTTTGCACCCAAACTTTTTTCAAATAGTCGAAAGCAAACATGAATTTTAACAATACTGACCCCGCACCGCAGCCCGGAATGGGCAAAAAAGCCGCAACTTTTTTGGCCCCGCAGCCCGGAAAGCGGAAAAAGCCGCAACTTTTTTGGCCCCGCAGCCCGGAATGGACAGAAAAGCCGCAACTTTCTATGAGAATCTGACCTCGTACCTCCGTACCCCCGTACCTTCGTACCCCCGAATTATACCAAATTATTTTTTAATCATTTCTAAGAATGAAGAAGACGATTTTGTTTTGTGTTATTTTTGCCCTGTCTTTCTGCTCAACAATGACGGCTGCGTCAGGTGTGTATGATGTGTGTGATTATGGAGCCAAGGGCAATGGGACGACGCTCGACCACGGAGCCATCAATAAGGCGATAGAGGCTGCTGCGGCTGGTGGCGGCGGGCAGGTAGTGCTATCGGCAGGTATTTATCTCTGCGGCAGCATCCGGTTGAAGAGCAATGTCAATCTTCACCTGATGGCCGGGGCGAAGATACTGGCAGCCCCTGCATCGATGAAGGCCTACGACGAGAGCGAGTCGTTCGGCGGGTTCCCGGAATACCAGGACGGCGGTCATACCTATTTTCACAATAGTCTGATCTGGGCCGAGGGGCAGCAGAATGTCAGCATCACGGGAAACGGGATGATTGATGGTGAGGGTTTGACAAAGCGTGATACCGAGAAGGCGGGCAACGTGCAGGGAGGCAGCATCGGCACGGGCGACAAGGCCATCGCCCTGAAACTTTGCCGCAACGTCACCATCCGCGACATCACCATCTATCGTGGCGGCCACTTCGCCATCATCGCGACGGGCTGTGACATCGGCACCATCGACAACGTGACCATCGACACCAACCGCGACGGCATCGACATCGACTGCTGCAAGTACTTCACCGTAAGCAATACGAAGGTGAACACGCCTAACGACGATGCCATCGTGCTGAAGAGTTCGTATGCGCTGAAGCAGCCCGTGCTGTGCGAGCATATCCTCATCACCAACTGCATCGTGACGGGCTATAAGCTTGGCACCTTCCTAAGTGGCGAGTATATCCCTGAGCAGGTGAACTGGGTGTGCGGGCGCATCAAGCTCGGCACAGAGTCAAACGGCGGCTATCGCAACATCACCATCTCCAACTGCACCTGTATGTGGAGCAGCGGACTCGCTTTTGAGGAGGTGGATCAGGGACGGATGGAGAACATCACTGTATCGAATATCTCTTTGAGCCACGTCCACCATTACCCCATCTACATCACGACGGGCTGTCGTAACCGTGGCCCCAAGGAAGTGACACGTATGTCATCGGCTCGCGACATCTATATCAATAACGTGGTGGCCGATGATTGCGACTCGCTGGCAGGCATCATCATTACCGGCATGGAGGGTGAACCCATCCGCAACGTCTCGCTGTCGAACATCCGCATCCAGTATCGTGGGGGCGGCAAGAAGGTGACGACGCCCTATCGCGAGCAGGGCACGAACTACCCCGAGCCGCGCTGGGCTGGCCCCACGCCTGCCTACGGTCTCTTCGCCCGTCATGTCGATGGCCTGCACCTGCAGAACGTAAAGTTCGAACTGATGCGCCCCGATGAGCGCCCCGACATTATCCTTGAGGACGTGAAACTGCAAAGTCAAACGCAGATGTCTCCTTGCAGTCAATAAAGTTGACGAGTTGTTTTTTTGATGAAGTTATCAGAACGGAAACAATGAGAGATTACTTCTTTAGGCGGATGGTGGCCACGACGCTGTTCGTGATAATGAGCTGTTTGAGCCTTCCCTCAGCAGCACAGCGTGTCTTGCAGCGCGTTGACGGCATGCTGACTCGGAAATACCGCCAAGGCGACATTGACACGGCTTACATCATGCGCCCTCAGAGCAAATGGACCGTCAGGGCGCGGATGAATGTGTCTGGAGCAATGATTGAGGCAGAGGGGTCAGATGTCGGCCGACACTTCAAGTCGGAGATGGAAGCCAACAGGAAGACGACGCTTAGTATGGGTGTCAGCTACCTCGGCTTCACGCTCAGCACTTCGCTCAATCTTGCCAAGCTGATGGGTAAGTACCATGACTATGAACTGAACTTCAACAGCTATGGTCGTCGCTTTGGCTTCGACATCATCTATCAAGATGCCAAGAACTTCACCGGCTGGCACGATCATGAGGGCATGGAGCGCATCGTACTGCCCGACGGCCTGCTGTCGGTGAAGACGCTGAACCTGAATGCCTTCTACGTCTTCAACAGCCGCCGTTTCTCCTATCCCGCCGCCTTCTCGCAGAGCTACATCCAGCGGCAATCTGCCGGCAGTTTCCTTCTGGCCGCATCGGGCATGGGCCAGCATGCCACCCTTGACTGGGAACAGGAGATGCAACTGAAGATGACGAACGTGGCGCTCGGCGCGGGCTATGGCTATAACTACGTGCCGGGGCAGGGCTGGCTTCTGCACCTCTCTGCCCTGCCCGCATTCATCGTCTATAGCAATACGTCGATGACCTTTGGCGATACGCGAGTACCCCTTCACTACCACTTCCCGGAGGTCATCATCACAGGGCGCGGCGCCGTCATCCGCCAGTGGGGCAACAAGTTCGTCGGCATGTCAATGGTATATAACTTCACCAACATCGGCCACGAGGAGAGCCTCACCCTCCACAACACCAAGTGGCGCATCCGCACATTCTTCGGCCTGCGGCTGTGATTTCGACGCCTTCTATTTATTCTTCATCCATCGGATAGCAGACCCCCCATTTGCGGCGCAGTCCGTCCATGAGTTGCATGATGTAAAGCGTCTCGGCATGGGGCATTTCGCGCGGCTCAGTCAGTCCGTCAAGGAGTGCCTGCCTACAAGCCAGGAACTGGTACTCATAGCCCGTGATTTGCCGGGGCACGCGGATGGTCTCGACGTATGTGCGGTTGGGGCCGTTGACAGTTATCATCTGCGGGTTGTTGATATTGTCGATGATGATGTTTCCTTCTGTACCCGCGATGACGCCGATGTTGTCGCCCACGCATTGTGCCGACGACTGGACGTTGGCCAGGATGCCGTCCTTTAGGATGATGGTGATGGCGTTGGTGAGGTCAATATCCTTGTCGGCAATCAGTTCGCTGTATGAGCCGTAAGCTTTCCTGATATTCCACTTGGCGGCAAAGAGATCAGCCGTTTCCTGCTTGCGCGAGCCTACGGCGTAGGCCTCGCAGCAGTCCAGTCCGTTCAGGGTGATGGCTGCCTTCTCGGCAATCCATCCCGTTCCAATGATTCCTACTTTCATTTTATCATCTTTTTAGCTTGTTCTTGTGCCTCAATGACCTTGTCGCACCATTGGTCGAACTCGGGGTCTTCCACTTGTAGCTCGGGGTGAGCGAGAATATAGTTGATACAGCGACGGACGCCCTCGTCGAAGCGCGTCGTGGCCTGGAAGCCGGGGACGGCACGCTTCAGTTTCGTGCAGTCGAAGATGACTGTGGCCGCCTTGTCGCCGATGAGGTTGCCCTCTAAGTCGTAGTCTGCAGGGCAGACGGCGGCCAGGAAGTCGGAGGCGACGTGATAGAGCCTCGGCGGGAAAACCGCCGAGCACGACAGGATGGATGAATGGGAGGAGGAGGGATGGGAGACGGAGGGGAGGGAAGCGGAGGGGGAGGGAAGCGGAGGGGAGGGAAGAGAAGAGGGCTTGGGAGGTGAGGGCGTATATTTGATCCCAGGTGAGCGATTCGTCGCTCATAATCTGGAAAGCTTCTCCGATGGCCTTCGGATTGCCTAACAGTCCGATGAAGCCGCGTGCAAAGTCCTCGTTCCACGTCAGCGTCCATAGCGAAGAGCCGTCGTCATGCACCAGCACGGGTTTGCCCTCCAGCATCCGCTTCAGCACTGGCCAACTGCCTTTCGGCCCGTGGATGCTCACGGGCACGCCGTGCTCGCAGTAGGTGTGCGAGGGCCGCACGATGGTCACGGGGGATCCGTTCTCACGATACACCCGCATCAGCAGTTCCTCGCAGGCAATCTTGTTGCGCGAATACTGCCAGTGGGGATTGGCCAGTGCGGTGCCCTCGGTGATATACGGACTGCGCACCGGCTTCGCATACGCCGAGGCCGACGAGATATAGACGTACTGCCGCGTGCGTCCGCGGAACAGACGGATGTCGCGCTCCACCTGCTCTGGCATGAAGCCGATGAACTCGCAGACCGCGTCGAACTGTGCATACGCCGCCCACCTACGGTAAGGACAAGAAGAAGTACCCCGTGCTCTACCTGCAGCACGGCTGGGGAGAGGACGAGACGGCCTGGAGCAGTCAGGGGCACGCCAACCTCATCATGGACAACCTCATTGCCGAGGGCAAAGTCACGCCGTTAATCATCGTCATGACCTACGGCATGACCAACGAGGCTCGTCGCGGCCCAGGTCGTGACCGCAGTGCCATCGCCAAGGCTTTCGAGACGGTACTTGTAGATGAACTTGTCCCCTACATCGATGCGAACTTCAACACCATCGCCAAGCGTGAGAGCCGCGCCATGGCCGGTCTGTCGATGGGCGGCATGGAGACCAAGGCCATCACGCTGGCCCGTCCCGCTGTATTCAGCTACTACGGTCTGCTCAGCGGCGGCACCTACATGCCTTCCGACCTGAAGATGGACGACAAGAGCGTGCCCAAGCCCAAGCTCATCTTCGAGAGCTGCGGCTCGCGCGAGCGTCCCGACGGCATCAACGAGAGCGTCAAGGCCCTCACCGCCGCCGGCCTGAATGCCGTAGGCTACGTCTCGCCCAACACCGGCCACGAGTCCCTCACCTGGCGCCGCAGCCTGAACGAGCTGGCTCCGTTGCTGTTCAAGTAAGGAACTGTAACCAAAAAGAAGTGCAATTGTTGATAATCATCCTGTGTTTTTATCGGACAGCGTAATTATAAACTATCCTAAATTACGGCACAAATATAGCAATTTATCCGTAATAATTCGTATATTTGCGGCTTGAAAAAATATTTAGTATTATGAGGAAGTATATTGCTTTTACATTTGTGTTTGTAGCCTTGTTTTTATGCTCATGCCGTAATAACCAGGCAAGTGTGACACCGTCTTCTGATGTGCAGACGGAAGATACGCCAAGAACCATTATGGCAGACATGGCTTACGAGGGAGTGAACAACTATTGCCACAGCGCGTATGACTGGAGCGCAGCAAAGGACAATCCTGACATCATGTCTTTGACCATGGGTGAAGAGACGGACTCTGCCTATCAGGTAGTGTTCCGCAGCTATACCGGTGCCTTTGTGCATTTCTATGTCGACAAGACAAGCGGCACCACAAGAATGGTGGAGAGAGTGCCGGCTCTCAATGTGGAGGAGGAAGCCGGAACCATCAACTTATTTGACTACTTGGAGAACCAAAAGTGAACATCAGTAAATACCAGTCATGAAGAAGATTTTGATTACAATGATGCTGGGCATCGCAGCGGTGACGGCATCGGCACAAAGGGTAGGCGAACTTGGCCAGGAAAAGACACAAAGACAGTTGTTTGACTTCGGCTGGCAGTTTACACGGAATGGGAAGACCGTAACGGTGGACCTGCCGCACGACTGGGACATCTTCGAAGGTCCCAATTCGGGCAAGGGCGCTACGGGAACTGGTGGCGGATGGTTTGAGGCCGGCAAGGGCGAATACCGCAAGTTGTTTGGCTCGCCCAGTGGCGAAATCGTCAAGCTACACTTCGAGGGTGTCTATCAGAAGGCTGAGGTCTATGTGAACGGTCAGAAGGCCGGGCAGCATCACTATGGCTATACGCCGTTTACAGTTGACATCACGCCCTACTTGAAACCTCAGAACTCCAAAGCCTCAAACCCCATCAACCTCAATGAGGTGGTGGTGAAGGTGGACAACTCAGAGCAGCCCAACTGCCGCTGGTATAGCGGTTCGGGCATCTATCGCCATGTTTGGTTGGAGACCATGCCCGCGCTGCACATTGCCGAGAACGGCATCTTCATCACGACGCCGGAGGTAAATGCCGACAAAGCGAAGGTGCAGGTGGAGGTGACGGTGCAGAACGAGAGCAAAAATGGTCAGCAGGGTATCGTCGAGGTGGAAGGTCAGCAGCAAGAAGTATCGCTGAAAGCCGGTGAGAGCAAGACCGTTATCTTTACCTACACCATCAACCATCCAAGACTCTGGTCGCCCGATAATCCCTATCTCTATACCGCGAACATACGGCTTTCTGACGAGAGAATCATACAACACGGAAAAGCCGAACTCTCAACACTCCACTCTCAACACTCAACAAAGTTCGGCATACGCTCGTTCTCGTTCGATGCCGAGAATGGCTTCGTGCTCAATGGCAAGCCGATGCTCATCAACGGTGCTTGCGTACATCACGACGATGGCGTGCTGGGTGCAATGGCCTTCGACGATGCCGAAATCCGCAAGGTGCGCCAGATGAAGGAGGCGGGCTTCAACCTGATTCGTACCTCCCATAATCCCACCACCCGTGCCTTCCTCGATGCCTGCGACTCAATAGGTATGCTTGTCATCGACGAGGCTTTCGATGGCTGGCGCACACAGAAGAATCCCTTCGACTATTCTACCGTCATCGACTCCTGCTTCCGTGAGGACATCCACGCGATGGTATTGCGCGACCGCAACCATCCGAGCGTCATCTCATGGAGCATCGGCAACGAGGTCATCGAGCGCAAGGACATCCGCGTGGTCTATACCGCCCGACAAATGAAAAAGGCCATCCACGAACTGGATACGACGCGCCCCGTCACCGAGGCCCTCTGTGCCTGGGACAGCGACTGGGAAATCTACGACCCGCACGCCGAGGTGCTCGACGTGGCGGGCTACAACTACATGATCTTCAAGCACGCTGGCGACCATGAGCGCGACCCGAAGCGCATCATCTGGCAGACGGAGAGCTATCCGCGTGATGCCTTCCGCAATTGGGCTGTGGCGAACGACTACCCTTACGTCGTGGGCGACATCGTGTGGACGGGTCTTGACTATCTGGGCGAGAGCGGCATAGGTCGTAACTATTATAAAGGTGAGCGTGAGGGCGAGTCGTGGATTGAGGGTGGACAGCCCGAATGGCACGGCGCTCCCTGCGGTGATGTCGACATCACTGGCTGGCGCAAGCCCATCAGCCACTATCGAGAGATGCTGTGGCGACCCACCCCACAGCCCCTCCCTGAGAGGGAGGGGAGTGGTTACTCTCAGGACGGAGATGCAGCGAAAGGACTATCTACTCCCCTCCCTCACAGGGAGGGGCTGGGGGAGAGTCTTTACCTTTGCGTCAAAGAACCCAACGGCTATCACGGCGAGATTCACACCACGATGTGGAGCGTCTGGCCCACATGGGAGTCATGGACATGGCCCGGATGGGAAGGTAAGCCTATCGAAGTGGAGGTTTATACCAAGGCACCAGAGGTGAAACTCTATCTGAACGACCAACTTATCGGCACGAAGCAAGTAAGTCGCGAGACTGAGTTCAAGGCTGTCTTTACAGTGAACTATGAGCCAGGCACTTTGCGTGCAGAAGTATCTACTCCCCTCCCTCACAGGGAGGGGTCGGGGGTGGGTCTTCAGACCGCCGGTGAACCAGCCCGCCTGCGCCTCACCTCTGACCGCACCGTGATGACTGCCGACGGCCAGTCGCTTACCTTCATCACCGTTGAAGTGCTTGACAAGCAGGGCACAGTCGTCCCCGAAGCCGCCATTCCCTGCGAGGCTGTAGTCAAGGGAGCAGGTAAGCTGTTAGCCTTTGCCTCTGCCGACCTGAAGGATACTGAACCCTACACCTCGTCGCGTGCAAAAACGTGGAAGGGCCGTGCCCTCCTCGTTGTTCGCAGCACGCAGAAGGGAGACTCCGTCAGCGTAAGCATCAAGAGCGCATTGCCTACCGCCAGTCTGACACTAAAGAGCAAGTAGCCGATGATGACGACGTTGATTATAGGACTGTTGATTCCGCTGCTGGGCACGATGCTTGGCTCAGCCTTCGTGTTCTTCATGCGGGACGAAATGTCGGCTCAGCTACAAAAGTCGCTGTTGGGTTTTGCATCGGGCGTGATGGTGGCGGCCTCGGTATGGTCGCTGCTGATTCCTGCGATGGAGATGGGAGCAGATAGCGGCAAATGGGCAGTAGTTCCTGCTGCTGTCGGGTTCCTGTTAGGCATGGGCTTCCTGCTGCTTATCGACGAACTGACGCCGCACTTGCATATCGGTACGGATAAGCCAGAGGGCATGCGCTCCCATCTTTCCAAAACAGCGATGCTTGCCCTCGCAGTTACTATCCACAACCTGCCCGAAGGAATGGCCGTTGGCGTGGTGTTCGCTGGAGCCGACAGCGGCGCAACGACCATTTCCCTTGCCAGTGCCGTCGCCGTGTCATTGGGTATCGCAATCCAGAACGTGCCCGAAGGTGCCATCATCTCCATGCCGATGCGAGCAGCAGGCAACAGCCGTTGGCGCTCGTTCCTGTTGGGTTCTCTGAGCGGAGCAGTAGAACCTGTCGGAGTCATTGCCGTCTTGTTGTTGGCTTCATTGCTCATGCCCGTCCTTCCCTACATGCTTGCCTTCGCCGCAGGTGCCATGTTCTATGTCGTGGTCGAGGAACTCATCCCTGAAGCCTCTAATGGTCAGCACTCCAATCTCAGCACCATCGGCTTTGCCATTGGTTTCGTCCTGATGATGGTGCTCGATGTAGTGATGGGGTAAAAACAGTTGGGTGGAACGAAAATGCGTTAATAGATATTATCCAAACAAATAATTCGCTGAAAAATGACAAAATCCAAAGAAATAATTCGTTGAAAGTTGACAAAATCCAAGGAAATAATTCGTGCGATTGAAAGACGCTGAAAGCGTCACCTCTCAATAGCCGTAGTGTCCGAAGGACCTACGGATAACGGAAAAGAGAGAAAAGCACGCTGAAAGCGTGCCCCAACATTGCAATGGGCGACCCCTTTGGGGTCGATGTACCTCCTCACGTTCTCTCCGCAGGTCGTACCGACCTACGGCTATTGAGAGGTGACGCTTTCAGCGTCTTTCAATCTTACTGCTCGAATAAAACACATTCTTCGCAAGTGAAGCGTCATATATGCCGAGCGCGTGGCCATAATTAAAATGAATAAGCGATGAGGCAGAGATAAGTTATCCATAAAAATGTAGGTTAATCGAAAATATATTCGTATCTTTGCACCACTATTGTTTTCTTACCATGTTATTAGGTGTTATATTAGCAATGATCATCATGATGACTTCATGTAACTCACAATCGAAGGGGAGTCCACGGGCCGAGGAGGCTGGCTCTGAAACACCCGTGGTGCGTCCTGCCACCCAGGCAAACCGCTTCTATACGGGTAATGCCGAGGAACTGCGCGAGGAGATTGACAGTTTTTTGTCGCTCCACAGTGGTGCTGCGAAGTACGACAATGTGGCGGCACTCATCGTGCCTCATGCAGGCTATTACTTCTCAGGCAACGTGGCGGCTTCGGCCTACACGACGCTGAGCCTGAAGAAGCCCTACAAACGGATATTCCTGCTCGGACCGAGTCATCACGAATGGCTCGACGGAGCTTCGGTGAACACCGAGGCGGACTATTATGCCACGCCGTTGGGCAACGTGAAAGTGGACTGCGAGACGGCCCGGAAACTGACGGCCACCGACAGCGTCTTTGCCTATCATCCTGCCGCCCACGACCGTGAACATTGCCTGGAGGTGCAACTGCCCTTCCTGCAGCGACTCTTTCATTCTTCACTCTCCACTCTTCATTCTTCACTCTCTACTCTTCACTCTTCACTCCCCCCAGACGAAGTGCCGCCCATCGTGCCCGTTATCATCTCCACCAACGACTACTCGAAGCTGAAGCGCATGGCCGAGGTGCTGAAGCCCTACTTCACCGACGAAAACCTCTTCATCGTCAGCAGCGATTTCTCCCACTATCCGTCCTACAGGGATGCCTGTGAGGTGGATGCGCTCACGGGAAAGGCCATCGAGACTGGCGACGTGGAGCAGTTCATTGCCGCCATCGAGGCGAATGCCCGCAGCGGCAAGCGCAACCTGGCTACGAGTGCTTGCGGCGAGTTTGCCATCATCACGCTCATGCTGATGCTCGACGAGCATTACGAGGTGAAGCATCTGATGTATCAGAACTCCGGCGACATCGACGACCACGACCCTAGCCGCGTAGTGGGCTACCACTCGTTTGCCATCCTGCGTCGCGGTGTTGCACGTTCAGATAATGACGGCCAAGGTTCTGCCCAGTCGGACAACGGCTTCTCTTTGTCCGATGAAGACAAACGCATGCTGAAGCAGATAGCCCTCGCGAGCATTAAGGACTCCTTGGACGGCAAGCCCGTCTCAAACCGTGCAGGGCAGTGGCAGCATCATCCGGTGCTCAGCCGTAAGTGCGGTGCCTTCGTGTCGCTCCACAAACACGGTCGTCTCCGTGGCTGCATAGGCCACTTCGGCGAGGACTTCCCTCTGTACAGGATAGTGGCCGAGATGGCGCGTGCCGCCGCCTTCGAGGATCCGAGGTTCGTGCCAGTAAGCCGCGAGGAACTGGCCGACATTGATATCGAGATTTCCGTGCTCACCCCCATGCGCCGCATCCAAAGCCTTGACGAGTTCCAACTTCATCGCCACGGTATCTACATCCGCAAGGGCCGTCGCAGTGGCACCTTCCTGCCGCAGGTGGCCGACGAGGTGAACTGGACCAAGGAAGAGTTTGTGGCCCATTGCTCGCAGGACAAGGCGGGCATAGGCTGGGACGGCTGGCGCGATGCCGAGCTGTATGTCTACGAAGCTATCGTGTTCTGAACGATGAATACCTACGAGTGCCGATATTACCAGCGATTAGACGGTGGGGTGGTGGAGTGCCTGCTCTGCCCCCACCACTGTCGCATTGCCGACGGCAAGGCGGGTATCTGCCGCAGTCGGCGCAACCACGGTGGCATGCTCGTCAGCGAAGTCTATGCTAAGCCCTGTGCGCTGGCCATCGACCCGGTGGAAAAGAAGCCGCTCTATCATTTCCATCCCGGCACCACATGCCTATCCCTTGCCTGCACGGGTTGTAACTTCCGCTGCCTGAACTGCCAGAACCACGACATCTCGCAGGCTTCGCCCTCAGCCGTCGACCACTATGCGCTCACCCCTGCCGAAGTCGTCTCGCTCTGCAGGAAGCACCATTGCCCGGGTATCGCCTATACCTATACCGAGCCGCTCACCTATATTGAATACGTCACCGACACAGCGCGACTGGCCCGTGAGGCTGGCCTCTGGAACATCCTCGTCACGGCGGGCTACGTCTGTCAGGAGCCGCTGAACGACCTGCTGCCTTATCTCGATGCTGCCAATGTCGACCTGAAATCGTTCAGCGACGATATTTACAGGCGTGTCAGCGGTGGCCGCCTGCAGCCTGTGCTCGACACCATCCTTGCCATGCGCGATGCCGGTGTGTGGATAGAGCTTACCAACCTCGTCATTCCCGGCATGAACGACGACATGGACATGATTCACCGGATGTGCCGTTGGCTCGTGGACAACGGTCTCGCCGACGCTCCCCTTCACTTCAGCCGCTTCTTCCCCCGCTACCAGATGCAGCACATCCCTCCCACGCCCCTCTCCACGTTGCAGTCGGCCCGTCGCATGGCTGAGGAAGAGGGCATCAAGCATGTCTATTTGGGTAACGTATAGTATGCGATTGGCGTAACGCTGTATGCCGCCCTGCTTCACGGTGTGAAGATGTTTATTCAATTCTATATGTACGATTATAATATGGTAATCTGAACGTTGACGTATAAGCGTCTTCAGATGCGCTTACTTTCCATTGTCAGTTGCATTTGCTTCGCATGGGAAATGCTTAATCACAGTCGGAGTAATGTTTTATGAGCGACTCAATCAATATTCTTGCCGACTCAAAACATGCTTCTTTCTATTGGGAAATATAAGGGATGCTATCAGCAAGTACTATCCTTTCGCTTTGCCGACGTAGGTCGGCAAATCAGCCGACCTACGTCGGCAAGTCTGCTGGCCTTGGTCAGCAAAGGTGAGCAATACTATTCTTGTATTGGGTAATCGTTAAATATAAATTTCTTGCCATGCAAGCGACCAGAGCGTGGATAATTCGGGGGTGGGGGTACGGAGATACTTTTTTTTTCGGAGGTCCCCCCGTATCCCCAGAAATGTCGTGCCTTTGCACTTTCGAAATCGTACCATTTTCCCACCTTTCGTAAAAAGCCCATAAAATAACACTTTTCCAAAATTTTGTTGTATCTTTGTATTCGCTAAAGTACATAGAACCAACAAATTAAAAAAAATGTTATGATTGCAAAATTAGGTAATTTCAGCGAGTTATCCAATCTTGTAAGTGTTAAAAGGTAAGCGTCTCTGATTATACGCTTTGCATTTGCAAAGCGTATAATCAGAGACGCTTACTTATTTAGCTTACACGGGGAATGTGTCTCGTGTGAACATTTATAGAGATTTCAGGCGGGGCATTCCCTCTGAAATGTTAAAACGACCGAAATCAGAAAATATGCTAAACCGCCTTTCATTACCATCAAAGGTTGATGTTTGGTCTGTAACTATTTTACATAAACTTTACGTCCACTGATTAAATACAATCCTTTTGGCAACCCTTGGAGAGATGTTGTCTTACTACGCACCTTCATGCCTCGAATATCATAGACATCAAATATTTCGGAGTTTAATCTTGGCATAGTACTCACTTGTATATCCGATGTTTCTTCTGAAGGGCTTGAAAAAGATTGTTGTTCTCCATAGAATGTACCCTTAGCAGTTCTTACGTATGAACGGAAATAGTATGTGCGTTCCCCTGTGAGATCTGTCAGAGTAACCTGCATGCGCTGCCCTGTAGCTGTTACACGCTGCGGACTCTCTGCAGCACTTCGTGTACTATTACTTGCAGATGTGTCATTCCAGTACTCAAATCCTTGTTCAAGAATAGGATCGCTTCCTTCTATTGCCATACCTGTTAATGTGACAGAGATCCCGTTTATGGCTACATCGCTATAAGTATGGACAGTTGGCTCAAAGTAGGAGAAGTCGCTGGGGTCAATGCCTATCCAGTCGCCATAATACATATTCCCGGAGTTCGATTTATAGTAAGCCCTTACTTTCCAATAGACTGATGTGTCGAGGTTCATAATTTTACCCTCCATCGTGCCATTATATATGATAGCTTCACCCCGCTTTGACTCCACTACGTCCGGTGCATCGGTCTTGCGCCATTCAAAGCCAGCTCGGGTCTCTATTTCATCAAGGTTTGTTTTAGCAGAGACAACAGCTTCACCCTTGTTGGTTACTTTTGGGGAAAGGGTAGTTAGGGTGAGATCAGGAGTAGTTGTGTTTAATTTTTCTGTATAGGTATACGATGATTCGTTGTTTTTACCGTAGCTAACTGTTATCTCATACACTGCATAGATGCTTTGTTTGGGGTCAAGGCCCGTATAATAAACGTCATATTTTCCGTCTTGACTTTCACTTTCTGGTATTACTTTGTTATTTACCACAAACTTTGTGCTGGTTATTATAGCATCTTCTTTCCTGTAAGATGTAGTAAAATGCAGTGAACTGGGATATGTTTTGGCTGAGATATTTGGGTACAAACTTCTTGTCGTAAACTGGTCTCTTAGATACGGATACGCATATTCTTCACCATTATCATCATAGAAATCTTGTAGATATTTTACCCTAAGTGTATGAAAATACACTTCGTCAGGCCTTAAACCAGTATACTTAATTATAGTTATAGATGTTCCTTCCATCAGTCCGTTATAAAAAATGTCTGCTTCTTCAAGAGGCTTTCCGTCGTATTCATACTCTAAAAAATCGTATATTGGCGAAATTGATATAGTCATTGTAGTTTGGGTTTGACTCACGCTCATGTGTGGCCTGCCAATATAATTTTTAGTCTGAATATCGTATATTCGCCCCTCATAGGCTTTCCACATGCTGAGCATCGTGCGGGATTGGAAAGGAACATAGAATTTTGGATTATGATGGCCATACAGGATGCTGGAGTAATTGTCATTTTTAGCTTTCTTTACATCGAAAACATATTTCCCAAAAATGTAAACGTTTAAGTCTCCTTTGTCTGGAAATGCACTCATATCGATTTTTCCACATTCATCGCGTGCGTTTTCATCACCGATAATTACCTCTTTAAGGTTGGTACAACCAGCAAACATATAACTTGGAATCTCTGAACAACCATTTCCAATCTTTGCAGTCTCAAGACTCGTACAATTACTAAAAGCACTCCACCCAATGGTGGTCACGTTGCTGGGGATGGAGATACTCGTTAAACCGTTGCAGTATTCGAAAGCATGCGAGCCGATGCTATGCACGCTGTTGGGGATGGTGATATTCGTCAACCCACTACAGCCAGAGAATGTATAGTCACCGATGCTGGTCACGCTGTTGGGGATAATAACGCTGGTCAGACCAGTACAGTCTTTGAATGCACCACTGCTAATGTGTGTCACGCTGTTGGGAATGGTGATGCTTGTTAGACTAGTGCAGCCCTTGAATGCTTCGTCTCCAATGGATGTGACGCGGCTGCCGATGGTTACACTGGTCAATCCTGTACATTCGTAAAACGCGTATGTTCCTATCGAGGTAACGTTGTATGTTATACTGTTGTAAGTGATTGAGGCTGGGATTATAATATTGCCAGAGTAGGTGTTAGCTGTTGATACAGATGTTCCTCGATAGGTTACACTGGCTTTTTTTGAATATTGATCAAGGATATAGTATATCCCGTTGATTTCTGTTCCGTTGGCCCAGGCACCTACAGAGATGGTGAGGGCGAGGATAATGTAGAGAAAATGTTGTTTCATAATGTTGTAAAATAATAAAAGGACGGAACTGCTCTCTTGCTTTTCCGTCTCGTAGGCACCGCCAAGTAGCCTTTACCAAAGAAAAGCGAAAACAATCCACGCCCTTACGGACGTGAACTCTTCATCGCTTGTTCTCTTGGTTATATCTTGGCGGATTTAACGAGACGAGAACAAGGACTAAAAGTCCAAGTTATATCAAAAAGTCTGTCGGAGCAGAAACGTCGTGGTTAATAATTGTTTGATTGTTCAATCTCTGTGGGAACCAGTGGCTGGGCCACGCAAGACTTCCCGTGTGCGAGCGTTTCGCTTCTTGTTCGTTGTCTATCTCATACGCATTACGTTTTAGTTTATTATTTCCTTGATTTATAGGAACCATTTTTAAAGTTCGGTTGCAAAGTTACATAATTTATTTAAAATATCGCATTATGAAAACAAAAAATTTAAACTTTCAAGTTGCCAAAATGTTATCAAAACTCTGCGAAATGTGCAAAAAATGAGATTTCGCAGAGTTTTGCGTTCTCTTCCTGTCGTTTCTGTATTCCTCGATCATGCCGAATCTCATAGTTACTTTCTCGCCGAGTCTGCTAATAGCCATCTGTTCCTCTCCTTGATGAGCACTATCAGGAATGGCAGCACGTTTATCGTCGTACTTGATACTACTGACGGGTCTCACGTTGTCGGTTTTATTCATTTTATCTTGTTATTATTTGTTTGTTCGGAAATAATTTGTAATTTTGTACTCGTAAATTGAATAACGAACTTATGACTGCATTTCAACTAAATGCGGAATTGTTCCGCGAACTAAGTATCATCGCCGAGGATGAGGGCTTAATGAAGAAAGCCTTGAAAGCTCTCAAGAAGCTATCAGCAAAGAAACGTGCTATGGATGAAAAAGAGTATATTATGTCTTCTCCCGCAATGGTTGATATTTTGCGTAAAGGTGAAGAAGACATAAAGAATGGCAATTTCAAAGTTGTAACGTTGGACGAGATATGGAAATAGCGTTTCTTCCCCAAGCAACAGAAGACTTGCAATATTACTCCATTAGTAGTGGAAGAGTTTATGTCTATGTTATTTCTGCACGTTTCCATTATTCAAAATAGCCTTTCTTATTTCACTCTCCAACTGATTAATATCCCTAATTTTTGTTCAGTGGCAGCAAACGTTATGAAATAATTATCAAAACTCTGCGAAATGTGCCAAAAAAATGAGATTTCGCAGAGTTTTGCGTTCACTTCCTGTCGTTTCTGTATTTCTCAATCATCCCGAATCCTATACTGCTTTTATCGCCGTGTTCGCTCTTGTAGGCTATCTGTATGACAAATCTTTGGCTATTTTCTTGGCTATTTTAGAAATAATGCCTACCTTTGCACAAATTATGTAGAAAAGATGAGGAAACAGATACTATTGCTCATGATGATGATGCTGCCGATGCTGGCCGGTGCCTTTGTGGGAGAGGCCGTGGTGGACGGCATCAATTATCAGATTATTACCAAGGCTCGGACGGCTGAGGTAAGGAAACTGCCCGATGGTAAATACGCTGGCGTGGTGGTCATCCCGGAGACTATCGTCTATGAAGGGGTGGAGTGCAGCGTGACGGGCATTGGCGACCAGGCTTTCCGCGACTGTAGCGAACTGGCCTCGGTGGTGATTCCCAACAGCGTGACGAAGATAGGCAATGAGGCGTTCCAGAGTTGCAAGAGCCTGATATTAGCTTATCTTCCCGACGGACTGACGAGTATTGGCGACTGGGCGTTCTCCGGTTGCAGCGGACTTACGTCGCTCAACATCCCCAATAGTGTGACGGCTATCGGTAACTATGCGCTGGAATATTGCAGCGGGCTGGCCTCGATGACCATTCCCAACGGCGTGACGAGCATCGGCGAGGCCACGTTTCAGTCCTGTAGTGGTCTGAACTCGGTGACGATTCACGATGGGGTGACAACCATTGGCGACCTGGCCTTCTCTGGCTGTAGCGGGTTGACCGAGGTGGCTATCCCTGACGGCGTGACGATTATCGGCAATTATACTTTCCGCGACTGTAGCGGGCTGAAGTCCGTCACCATTGGCAGCGGTGTGACGAGCATCGGGGCTGGCGCGTTTGACAACTGTAGCGGACTTGATGCTGTGACCATTCCCGAGAACGTGACGAGCATCGTCAGCGAGGCGTTTCGCGGTTGCAGCGGTCTGACCACGGTGACCATTCCCAACGGTGTGACGGTGATAGGAACCCGCGCGTTTAAGGACTGCAGCAGTCTGACTGCGGTGACCATCGGGAGTAGTGCCAGGACTATAGGCGAGCAGACCTTTGCCAACTGCCCCGAACTGGCCGACGTCTATTGTCTTGCCGAGCAGATGCCGAGCACGAAGAGCAATGCCTTTGAAGGCTCGTATATAGAGTATGCCACCCTGTATGTGCCTGCTACCGCCTATTATAGCTATAAGTCGTCGGCCCCCTGGATGAACTTCAAGAACATCGTGACGCTGAACGGCGAGGAGCCGGTGGAGCCCGTGGTGAGGAAGTGCGAGCGGCCCTCCATCAGCTATGTCGACGGTCAACTGTCGTTTGACTGTGCTACCGAAGACGTGGGATATGTGACCGACATCACCGATGCTGACATCAAGAGACATTATGAGGCTACCGTCTCGCTGACGGCCACCTACCACATCAGCGTCTATGCCACGAAGCAGGGCTATGAGAACAGCGACGTGGCCTCGGCTACGTTGTGCTGGATTGAACAGGAACCTGCGAAGGAAGGCGTGGACAACATAGCCGAAATACCGGCCAGGGCCGTCTTGATTAAGAGCGAAGGCGGTAGGCTGACGGTAGAAGGTGCCAACGACCATCAGACCGTGAGCGTCTATGGCGCAGACGGCATGTTAGTGGGGCAGGGCATCAGTCGCCGGGGCGTTGTCACCATCGGCACTAACCTGCCAGATGGCAGCGTGGCCGTGGTGAGGATAGGCGATAAGGCCGTGAAGGTCGTCGTGAGATAAGGACCAAAAGCCCACACAAGTAACGAAATAAGGTTCTTGCTATACAAGCGACCGAAGGTCGAACGGAAAAAATCCGCAAGCGGTCTTGTAAAAAACAAAATAAAACCAATAAAACCAAATAAAACCATCATTGTTTTTTCTTGTTTTTCTTGTTTTATTTTGTTTTCTAAAAGGCGCGAAGCGCATTCCAGAGTGGAGCAATTTAATTGAATTAATTTAGTAGAATAAAAAAGAGAAGAGATGAAACAGATAATAGTAAAAGATGAGGACCTGAGTAATGCCGCATTGGATGGCATGGATGCCTTTGTGCGCGTTGTCGTTGATGCCATCCGCGAGGCTATCGGTGGCGAACCCACGGAAGAGACGATGCAGGAACTGAACGCCGACCAGATGACGCTGCTGGCCTGGGACACCCTGCACGAGGAGGTGATGGATGGCGGCTTCGTGCAGCTGATACACAACGGCTACGGCCCCTACATCTTCAAGAATCCCTTTGCCAAGGCACTCAACAAGATTTGGGGCATGCGCGAGCTGGCGAAGATGATCTACGAGGTACACACGTTGTGGCTCGAGAACCGCGAAGAGCTGGAACGCGACTGCACCGATGAGGAGTTCATGGCGCTGTTTGAGCGTTTCCCCCAGTTTGACGACTACGACGACATGTTCGTGGAGAACGAGGAGAAATACACCGAACAGGTGGCCCACTATATTGACGAGCATATCGAAAACTTTGTAACCGTAGCATGAACAAGGAACAGGAACTGCTCAGGAAGAAGAGTCCTGTGCAGATAAAGAACAAGAAGGCGGCCTTTGAATACTTCTTCATCGAGGAGTTCACCGCCGGCATCGTGCTCACGGGCACGGAGATCAAGTCTATCCGCTTGGGCAAAGCATCGCTGGTAGACACCTACTGCACCATCATACAGGGCGAGATATGGGTGAAGGGCATGAGCATCAGCCCCTATTTCTATGGCTCTTACAACAACCACGAGATGAAGCGCGACCGTAAGTTGCTGCTGACGCGCCGCGAGATTGCCCGCTTGGAGAGTGCTACCAAGCAGACGGGCTACACCATCGTGCCCACGCTGGTGTTCATCGACGAGAACGGTCGGGCCAAGATGGACCTCGCCCTCTGCAAGGGTAAGAAGGCCTACGACAAGCGCCAGACGCTGAAGGAGAAGGAAGACCGCCGCGAGATGGACCGCGCAATGAAAGACTATCAATGATACACGACATCATCAACAGACGAATCCTGATTCTCGACGGGGCAATGGGCACCGTCGTGCAGGAGTATGGACTTAGCGAAAAAGACTTTCACGGCTACAGGTTCATGCGGACGGCAAGCGTGCTGAAGGGAAACAACGACGTGCTGAACCTGACCAGGACCGACGTGATTGCCGACATACACGAGCGATACCTGAAGGCCGGGGCCGACATCATCACCACCAACACCTTCAATGCCCAGCGCATTTCGCAGGCCGACTATCACCTGGAGCCTTTCTGCCGGGAGATGAACCTGCAGGGAGCAAGGATAGCGCGACAGACCGCCGACCGCTATACCACCGAGGAGAAGCCCCGCTTCGTGGCGGGATCCGTAGGTCCGACGAACAAGACCTGCTCCATGTCGCCCGACGTGAACGACCCCGCCTATCGCGAACTGACCTACGACCAGCTGCTTGCTGCCTACGTAGAGCAAATGGAAGGTCTGATAGAGGGTGGGGTAGACCTGTTGTTGATTGAGACCATCTTCGACTCGCTCAATGCCAAGGTGGCCGTCAACGCCGCCATGCAGGCGATGGAGCATCAGGGCAGGCAGTTGCCCATCATGCTCAGCGTGACCATCAGTGACAAGGCCGGGCGCACGCTCAGCGGTCAGACGCTGGATGCCTTCTTAGCCTCGGTGAGCAGCTATCCCATTTTCTCCATCGGACTGAACTGTTCGTTTGGGGCACGTCAGATGAAACCCTATTTGAAGGAGCTGGCCCGCAAAGCACCTTATTATATATCGGCCTATCCCAATGCCGGACTTCCCAACCAGCTTGGACTCTACGACGAGACTCCCGAGACGATGGCTCCGCAAATCAAGGAGTTCATCGACGAGGGTTTGGTAAACATCGTTGGCGGTTGCTGCGGCACTACGCCCGACTTCATTGCGAAGTATGGGGAGTTGGTGCTGTGGAAAGAGCCACATAAGCCTGTTGCAAAGTCAGGAAACCTGTGGCTTAGTGGACTGGACCTGTTGGAGATTCAGCAGCAAGACTATTCTCTCTCCTCTCTCCTCTCTCCACTCTCCTCTAAAACCTCTCCTCTCTCCTCTAAAACTTCTAAAAACGCTTTCATCAACGTAGGCGAGCGTTGCAACGTGGCAGGTTCGCGCAAGTTCTTGCGGCTTGTCAAGGAGAAGAACTACGACGAGGCGGTGGCCATTGCCCGTAAGCAGGTGGAGGACGGCGCGCTGATTATCGACATCAACATGGACGACGGTCTGCTCGATGCCAAGAGTGAGATGGTGACCTTTCTCAATACGATAGCCGCCGAGCCCGACATTGCCCGAGTGCCTGTGATGATCGACTCCAGCAAGTGGGAGGTTATCACGGCCGGACTGAAGTGTGTGCAGGGCAAGAGCATCGTGAACAGCATCTCGCTGAAGGAAGGCGAGGAGGTCTTCGTGAGCCATGCCCGCGACGTGAAACGCCTTGGTGCTGCGGTTGTGGTGATGTGCTTCGACGAGCAGGGGCAGGCCACGACCTATGAGCGTCGTATTGAGATTGCCGCCCGTGCCTACCGCATCCTGACGGAACAGGTGGGGATGGAACCCCACGACATCATCTTCGACCCCAACATCCTGGCCGTGGCCACGGGCATGGAAGAACACAACGCCTACGCACTCGACTTCATCAGGGCCACGAAGTGGATTCGCGAGCATCTGCCGGGGGCGCATGTCAGCGGCGGAGTGAGCAACCTGTCGTTCGCGTTCCGGGGCAACAACTACATCCGCGAGGCCATGCACGCTGTGTTTCTCTATCACGCCATTCAGGCAGGTATGGACTTCGGCATCGTGAATCCCGCCACGAAAGTGACCTACGATGATATTCCGCAGGACTTGCGCGAGGTGATAGAGGATGTAGTCCTCAACCGTCGCCCCGATGCAGCCGAGCGGCTGATGGAGCGGGCCAACGAACAGGTGGAACAAGCCAGTACATCGGCACCTGCCAGCAGCAACGAACCCACGCTGACCTTGGAGGAACGCTTGCAGCAGGCCCTCATCAAGGGCAGTAGCACGACGCTGGAAGCCGACCTGCAGGAGGCTTTGGAGAAATACCAGCATGCGGTGGACATCATCGAAGGGCCGCTGATGGCAGGTATGAACGAGGTGGGCCGACGCTTCGGCGAGGGCAGGATGTTCCTGCCCCAGGTGGTGAAGACGGCACGCACGATGAAGCAAGCCGTGGGCTACCTGATTGCCCACTCGGCACTAAGCCAGGGCGGAGCGACTGCATCCGACGGCCATGCGGCGCAGGAAGTGCAGCGACCGAAGGTGCTGTTGGCCACGGTGAAGGGCGACGTACACGACATAGGCAAGAACATCGTGGCCGTGGTGATGGCCTGCAACGGCTATGAGGTGGTGGACATGGGCGTGATGGTGCCCGCTGAGGAGATTGTGAGAAAGGCCATCGACGAGCAGGTGGCCATGATAGGCCTGTCGGGGCTGATCACGCCAAGCTTGGAAGAGATGGTCAACGTGGCCAAAGAGCTGCAGAAGGCCGGGCTCGACATCCCCATCATGATTGGTGGGGCAACGACCAGCGAGTTGCATGTGGCCCTGAAGATTGCTCCTGTCTATGGCGGGCCAGTGGTCTGGATGAAGGATGCCTCGCAGAACCCGATGGTGGCTGCCCGGCTGATGGCCGACGGCGAGCGGCTTTCGGAGGAGTTGAATGAAGAGTATGCCCATCTGCGCGACCAGTACCAGCAGGAGCAACAGCAATTAGTGTCGCTCGATGAGGCAAGAAGAAATAAACCAAAACTGTTTTCAGAATGATTAGAACGATTATTTTCGACCTGGGCGGCGTCATCCTGACGCTCGACCAGTCACAGGCCGTCAGGCGTTTCCTTGCGCTCGGACTGAGCGATGCCGAGCAACGGCTCGACCCCTATACGCAGCAGGGCATATTCGGCGACCTGGAAGCCGGCATGATTGATGCCGAGACCTTCCGACAGGAGTTAGGCAAGCTCGTGGGGCGAGAGGTAACCTTCCAAGAGTGCTGCCATGCCTGGCAGGGCTATGCCAAGGAGCTGCCACAGCGTAACTTAGACCTGCTAAAACGGCTGAAAGCTGAGGGCTATCGCTTAGTGCTGCTTTCCAACACCAATCCTTATATGATGGAGTGGGTCGACTCGCCCCGCTTCGACGGCAAAGGCCACGGTATACGCTACTATATGGATGCCTGCTACCTGAGCTTCGAGATGAAGGTGATGAAGCCCGACGAGACTTTCTTCCGCCGCGTACTCATGGCCGAGCAGATATCGCCGTCGGAGTGCCTCTTCGTCGACGACGGGCCGCGCAACGTAGCCGCTGCCAGCCAGGTGGGGCTGAGGACGTTCTGCCCCGCCAACGGTGCTGACTGGACAACCGAGATATATGAATATCTGCAGGAGAATGCGCCGCTAAGGTAGCGTAAGCATGGTGTTTACTCAGTACAAACATGGTGTTTACGTAGTATAAACATAATAGTTTCGTAATAAAGACACGTTGATTATGAGAAAAAGAACAAAGTGTATAGGCAGATGGGGGGGCAGGCTGTTGGCGTTGATGTTGTGCCTTCTGTCGCTTGCCCCGATGCAGGCCGCCCAGAAACGTGAGTTCCGCGGCGCATGGATCCAGTGCGTCAACGGCCAGTTCATGGGCATGAGCACAGCCAAAATGCAGCAGACGCTTGCCTATCAGCTTGACGAGCTTTACAAGGATGGCGTCAATGCCATCATCTTTCAGGTGAGGCCCGAGTGCGACGCCCTCTATGCCAGCGACATAGAGCCTTGGAGCCGCTTCCTCACGGGGCAGCAGGGCAAAGCCCCTAACCCCTACTGGGATCCCCTGCAGTGGATGATTGAACAGTGTCACCAGCGCGGCATGGAGCTGCATGCGTGGATAAACCCCTACCGGGCCAAGACGAAGGGAACCACGAGGCTGGCCGCCAACCATGTGGGCTTCCAACACCCGGAGCGTTGCTTCACCTACGACGACATGCTCATCCTGGACCCGGGACTGCCCGAGAACCGCGACTACATCTGCAAGGTGGCTCTCGACATTGTGAAGCGCTATGACGTCGACGGCATACACATGGACGACTACTTCTATCCCTACCCCGTGGCGGGGGTGCCCATTCCCGACAACCAGACCTACCAGCAGTATGGGCACGGCATAGCCGACAGGGGCGACTGGCGCCGACACAATGTGAACCTCTTCATCAAGCAGTTCTACAAGACCGTACACAAGGCCAAGCCCTGGGTGAAGGTGGGCATCTCGCCCTTCGGCATCTATCGTAACCGGAACAACTCCAACATTGGCAGCAATACCAACGGCATGCAGAACTATGACGACCTCTATGCCGACGTGCTGTTGTGGGTGAACGAGGGGTGGCTCGACTACTCGGTGCCTCAGATCTACTGGGAGATTGGCAACAAGGCTGCCGACTACGACACGCTCATACGCTGGTGGAGCCAGTATGCTGCCAAGCGTCCGCTCTACATCGGCGAGGACGTGGAGCGCACGGTGAAGGCCACCGACCTGCGTGACACCCGCATCAATCAGCAGGCCGCCAAGCAACGGCTGCACAACGAGATGAAGAGTGTGCAGGGCACGGTGCTGTGGTATGCCAAGGCCGCTGTCGACGACGTGGGCAAGTACGGCACGATGCTGCGCACCAACTACTGGCGCACGCCCGCCTTGCAGCCCGAGATGACGTTCATCAACAAGAAGTCGCCCCGCAAGCCCCGCAAGCTGGCCGCCGTGTGGACCGACGACGGGTATATGCTGTTCTGGACGGCACCGAGGGCGTGGCGGAAGAACTGGAAGCGCACGCCCTGCCAGTATGTGGTGTATCGGTTTGCGAAGGACGAGCTGGTCAATCTTGACGACCCCACGAAGATTGTGGCCATCACCACCAAGAACTATTGTCCCCTGCCTCACAGCGGAGGGGTGAAGGAGTACACCTACGTGGTGACTGCCCTGAACCGCATGCAGAACGAAAGCAAGGCCGCAAAAATAAAGGTGAATCTCTAAAATACAGGAAGAAAAAAATGCGTTGAAAAGAATTCGACGCATTTTTTTTGTAATTTTCCGTAAATATATCGCTTGTTTGCAAAAGATTTATTATCTTTGCATTCGCTATTGAAAGCAAACAAAATTTTGTTATAACAATTATATTAACTTTTATGAATTTCACTTTGTTAATTACCGTTTTGCTAACGGCTATTACACTGGTGGTGGCAGCTTACATTATTGCTAAGCTTATAGGTCCGCGCTCGTATGCAAAGGTGAAAGGCGAACCCTACGAATGTGGTATTCCCACACATGGGTCGGCCTGGCTGCCTGCGCATATAGGCTTCTACCTGTTTGCCATCCTCTTCCTCATGTTCGATGTGGAGACAGTGTTTCTGTATCCGTGGGCTGTAGTGGTGAAGGACTTTGGTGTGATGGCCCTGCTGTCCATCGGGTTCTTCCTGGTAGTGTTAGTGCTGGGCCTTGCTTACGCCTGGCGGAAAGGAGCGTTGGAATGGAAATGAAGCCGACAATCAAGAGCATTCCCTACGAAGAGTGGAACGACAACTCTACGCTGGAAAAGCTCGTTGACGAACTCCATGAGGGTGGCGTCAACGTGGTGACGGGTTCACTTGACAAGCTCATCAACTGGGGCCGTAGCAACTCGCTGTGGTCGCTCACGTTTGCCACCAGTTGCTGCGGCATTGAGTTCATGGCTTGCGGCTGTTCGCGTTACGACTTCGCCCGTTTCGGCTTCGAGGTCACGCGCAACTCCCCCCGTCAGGCCGACCTCATCATGTGTGCCGGTACCATTACACACAAGATGGCTCCCGCGCTGAAGCGTCTGTACGACGAGATGGCCGAGCCGAAGTATGTCATTGCCGTGGGTGGCTGCGCCATCAGCGGTGGCCCGTTCAAGTCGAGCTACCACGTGGTGAAGGGCATCGAGGAAATCGTGCCCGTCGATGTGTTCATCCCCGGCTGTCCCCCGCGCCCGGAGGCCATCATGTACGGCATGATGCAGCTGCAGCGCAAGGTGAAGATTGAGAAGTTCTTCGGCGGCGCCAACCACAAGCAGACAGCCGAGGAACGCGAGCTGGGCGTGTCGAACGAGGAACTGACGTTCCGCGAGAAGCACGGCGACCATCGCCGCGAAAAGGTGGCAGATAAGCCCATCGTGGTGACCGACGTACCCAAGGAGTTTATTGACGAACTAAAGAAGAAGGAGGAGAAAGCATGAAATTAGAGTTCTTATCATTCGACTTTGACAAGTTCGCTAAGGAAATGCAGAACTTGAAGGACAAGAAGGGTTTCGACTATCTTGTCACTATCGTAGGTGAAGACTTCGGCAAAGAGGAAGGCCTGGGTTGCGTCTATATCCTGGAGAACACCACGACCCACGAGCGTTGCTCGGTGAAAATGCTGGCCAAGGTGGTCGACGGCGAGAGCGTTATCCCCTCCGTGATTAACATCTGGAAGGTGGCCGACTTGCTGGAGCGTGAGGTCTACGACTTCTTCGGCATCCTGTTCTTGGGTCATCCCGACATGCGCCGTCTCTTCCTTCGCAGCGACTTCAAGGGATTCCCCTTCCGCAAGGACTGGAAGTTCAACGACGAGTACACGCTGGAGGACGACGTGGAGCCTGACTACGGCATGGAGTACTGGCTGGACAAGGACGGACACCTGCAGTCGAAGCAGAACAAGCTGTTCACCAACGACGAGTATGTCATCAACATTGGTCCGCAGCACCCCTCTACCCACGGTGTGCTACGCCTGCAGACGGTACTCGACGGAGAGACCGTGAAGCGCGTCTACCCGCACTTAGGCTATATCCACCGTGGCATTGAGAAGATGTGCGAGTCGATGACCTATCCGCAGACGCTGGCCCTGACCGACCGCCTGAACTACCTGAGTGCCATGATGCACCGTCATGCTTTGGTGGGTGTCATCGAGGAAGGCATGGGCGTAGAGCTTACCGACCGCATCAGGTACATCCGCACCATTATGGACGAGTTGCAGCGTATTGACTCGCACCTGCTCTACGTGGGCTGCTGTGCCCAGGATATGGGCGCACTCACGGCGTTCCTCTATTCCATGCGCGACCGCGAGCATGTGCTCAACTGCATGGAGGAGACCACGGGCGGACGTCTGATCCAGAACTATTATAGAATAGGTGGACTGCAGGACGACATCGACCCCAACTTCGTGGAGAACGTGAAGAAGCTCGTTGCCTACATGAAGCCCATCATCCAGGAGTATGTCGACGTGTTCGGCGACAACATCATCACCCACAAGCGTTTCGAGAACGTAGGCCCGATGTCGAAGGAAGACTGCATCAGCTACGGCGTGACTGGCCCGGCAGGACGTGCCTCGGGCTGGAAGAGCGACGTGCGCAAGAACCATCCTTACGACATGTACGACAAGGTGGAATGGGAGCAGATTACGATGACCGGCTGCGACACGATGGATCGCTACACCTGCCACATCAGTGAGATGTATCAGAGCCTGCACATCATCGAACAGCTCATCGACAACATCCCCGCAGGTGACTTCTACGTGAAGCAGAAGCCCATCATCAAGGTGCCCGAAGGACAGTGGTACTTCTCTGTGGAGGGAGCCAGCGGCGAGTTTGGTGTCTATCTCGACTCGCGTGGCGACAAGAGTCCGTATCGTCTGAAGATGCGCCCCATGGGGCTCTCGCTCACAGGTGCGCTCGACCCGATGCTGCGCGGACAGAAGATTGCCGACCTTGTGGCTACCGGTGCTGCCATCGACTTCGTAATTCCCGATATCGACAGATAAAGTAAATGGAAGGGAAACAAAATTTTGTTTCCAAAGAAAAAGAAAGAATATATGTTCGATTTTAGATTAGTAACACAATGGTTCGACGCTCTCCTTCGCGATACCCTCGGTTTAGGAGACTTCCTGTCGATATTGATTGAGTGCGTGCTGGTGAGCGTAAGGTCTGCGCCTACTTCCAGTGCCGTCTCGGCCCGATGCGCGTAGGCTACTGGGGCTTGCTGCAGGTGTTTGCCGACGTGCTGAAGATGCTCATCAAGGAGATCTTCTTCGTCGACAAGGCCGATAAGTTCCTCTATCTCGTTGCTCCTCTGCTGGTCATCATCGGTTCGGTGGGAGCCTTCTGCTTCCTGCCTTGGAACAATGGTGCTACGATTCTCGACTTCAACGTGGGCGTGTTCCTCTTGACGGCTGTATCCTCGATTGGCGTGGTGGGTATCTTCCTTGCCGGCTGGGGCAGTAACAACAAGTATTCGGTGGTGTCGGCCATGCGTGGTGCCGTGCAGATGATTTCCTACGAGATGTCGCTCTGCCTGTGCCTCATCACGGCTGTCATCCTGACGGGTACTATGCAGATGTCGGGTATCGTCGAGGCTCAGACGGGTCCCTTCAAGTGGCTCATCTGTCAGGGACACATCCCCGCACTCATTGCCTTCTTCGTGTTCCTCGTTGCCGGTAATGCCGAGGCCAACCGTGGCCCGTTCGACATGGCTGAGGCCGAGAGCGAGCTTACCGCCGGTCATCACACCGAGTATTCGGGCATGGGCTTCGGCTTCTTCTACCTGGCCGAGTTCCTGAACCTCTTTATCATTGCCGGTATTGCCGCTACGGTGTTCCTCGGTGGATGGGCTCCGCTGAACATTGGCATTGAAGCCTTCGACACCCTGATGAACTACATCCCCGGCATTGTCTGGTTCATGGCCAAGGCCTTCGGTCTGGTGTGGATCCTGATGTGGATTAAGTGGACGTTCCCCCGTCTGCGTATCGACCAGATTCTGAAGCTCGAGTGGAAATACCTCATGCCGCTCTCGCTCATCAACCTCGTGGTGATGACGGTGGTCGTAGCAATGGGATGGTATCTCTAACAATCTAGACAATCTAGACAATCTAGAATAACTAGAAAAAAATAGAAGAAATGGAAAAAGAACAAACATATTTCGGAGAACTCGGACACGGCCTGAAGACACTGGCAACGGGTATGAAGATTACCTGGAAGGAGTACTTCAAGGACTTCTTCACCAACAAGTCGACGGAGCAGTACCCCGAGAACCGCAAGACCACACTGCACGTAGCAAAGCGCCATCGCGGTCGACTGGTGTTCAAGCGCAACGAGGACGGCAGCTACAAGTGTACGGCTTGCACATTGTGCGAAAAGGCATGTCCGAACGGTACTATCAAGATTACGGCCCACATGGCCGAGGACCCGGAGACGGGCAAGAAGAAGAAGGTACTCGACGACTATCTGTACGACCTGGGCGACTGCATGTTCTGCCAGCTCTGCACCAATGCCTGCAACTTCGACGCAATTGAGTTTACAAACGATTTCGAGAATGCGACGTTCGATCGCAACAAGCTCGTGCTTCACCTCGACAAGGAGCAGTACAAGGGCGGCTCGCTGCCCAACATCCTCGACGGTGGTGCCGAGTGGGAAGTCGGAAAGTTTAACACTAAGAAGTAAGCGACTATGGCAAATACACTCATGTTTCTTATTCTCGCCGTCGTCATCATCGGCTCTGCATTGCTGTGCGTGACGACAACGCGAATCATGCGCGCCGCAACATTCATGTTGTTCGTGCTCTTTGGCGTGGCAGGCATCTACTTCCTGCTCGACTATACATTCCTTGGCGCAGCCCAGATCAGCGTCTATGCCGGTGGCGTGACGATGATCTATGTCTTTGCCATCCAGCTCGTCTCTAAGCACACCCTGCAGGGCATGGTGGAGAAGATCAAGACCAGCCGCATGATAGGCAATGGCCTTGTGGTCCTTGTCTCGCTCGTGGTGGTGAGTCTTATCCTGCTGAAGACGGGCTTCTACTCCAGTTTCGATACGGTGGCCGACACCGAGCTTTCCATGGAAGCCATCGGTAAAGCCCTCGTTGGTTCCGGGAAGTATGAGTACGTGCTGCCCTTCGAGTTCATCTCGGTGTTCCTGCTGGCATGTATTATTGGTGGATTAGTTGTTGCAAGAAAGGAGGAGAAGTAAGCTTATGGTACCTGTAGAATGTTATTTCGTGCTTAGCGCACTTCTGTTCTTTATCGGCGTCTACGGCTTCGTTACGCGCCGCAACCTGATTGCCATGCTCATCTCGGTCGAGCTGGTGCTCAATGCCGTCGATATCAACTTTGCGGCCATCAACCGCATGCTCTATCCCCAAGGCATGGAGGGCATGTTCATGACCCTCTTTGTCATTGGCGTGGCAGCTGCCGAGAGTGCCGTGGCTATCGCAATCATCCTCAACGTCTATCGCAACTTCAAGAGCGACAACGTTGACAGCATTACTAACATGAAAGGATAAACAGCTATGATCTATGAATTATCTTATTTGATTCTCCTTCTGCCGCTCCTGTCCTTCATCGTGTTAGGACTTGCTGGCATGAAGATGCAGCATAAGACCGCTGGTCTTATCGGCACTTGTTCGCTGGGACTCGTCACCATCCTGTCATACTGGACGGCCTTCCACTATTTCACGGCCGACCGCGTGAACGGCATCTTTCAGACGATTGTTCCTTACAACTTCACTTGGTTGCCCTTGGGCAATCTGCATTTCGACATGGGTATTCTGCTCGACCCCATCTCGGTGGTGATGCTCATCGTCATCAGCACGGTGTCGTTCATGGTACACATCTACTCCTTCGGCTACATGCACGGTGAGAAGGGATTCCAGCGCTACTACGCTTTCCTCTCGCTCTTCACCATGTCAATGCTTGGTCTGGTGCTGGCCACCAACATCTTCCAGATGTACATGTTCTGGGAGTTGGTGGGTGTTTCTTCTTATTTGCTCATCGGCTTCTACTATCCGTTGAAGCCCGCCATTGCAGCTTCTAAGAAGGCTTTCATCGTGACCCGCTTTGCCGATATGTTCTTCCTGGTGGGTATTCTCACTTTCGGCTACTACACCGACTCGTTCAGCTTCTCGTTTGCTGCAGATGCAGAACATTTGGTGATGGGTCAGGGTACGACACCCTTTATCGCAGGCAATATGGACAAGGCCTGGGCGGCTGGTGCCTGCATCCTGCCCACGGCACTGGTGCTGATGTTCATTGGTGGTGCCGGTAAGAGCGCCATGTTCCCGTTGCACATCTGGCTGCCCGATGCCATGGAGGGTCCCACACCTGTGTCGGCACTTATTCATGCCGCAACGATGGTGGTGGCTGGTGTGTTCCAGATTGCCCGCATGTTCCCCCTCTGGATTCAGTATGCTCCCGAGGCCATGTCGATTGTTGTCTGGGTGGGCGTGTTCACTGCCTTCTATGCCGCAGCCGTTGCCTGTGCCCAGAGCGACATCAAGCGTGTGCTGGCCTTCTCCACCATCTCGCAGATTGCCTTCATGATGGTGGCCCTTGGTGTCAGCCTGCCCGGTCATCACGGAGCCGTACTCGACAACCACGCACAGTTAGGCTACATGGCCGGTATGTTCCACCTGTTCACCCACGCCATGTTCAAGGCTTGCTTGTTCCTTGGTGCCGGCTGTATCATCCATGCCGTCCACTCCAATGAGATGGCGCTGATGGGTGGCCTGCGCAAGTACATGCCTGTCACCAATGCCACGTTCCTCATCTCGTGTCTGGCCATTGCAGGTATTCCCTTCTTCTCGGGCTTCAGCTCGAAGGACGAGATTATCACCGCCTGCATGGAGTACAGTCCTGTGGTGGGCTACATCATGACGGGTATTGCCGCCATGACCGCCTTCTACATGTTCCGTCTGTACTACGGCATCTTCTGGGGAACCGAGAACGTTGAGGCCCACGAGCACCACACTCCGCACGAGGCTCCTGCCACGATGACCATTCCCCTGATAGTCCTGTCGGTGATAACGCTCGGCGTGGGTATCTATACTACGCTGGCCGGCTTCCTTGGCTGGGGCGGTTCGTTCGGTTCGTTCGTATCGGCTGCCGGTACCGACTATACCATCCACTTCGACACGAAGGTGGCTGCCACCTCGACGATTGTGGCCATTCTGAGCATCTGCCTGGCCACCTATATATATAAAGGTGAGAGCCAGCCCATCGCCGACCGCCTGTACAAGCAGTTCCCCAAGCTGCACCGTGCAGCCTACAAGCGCTTCTATCAGGACGAGATCTGGCAGTATGTCACCCACCGCATCATCTTCCGTTGCATCTCCACGCCTATTGCCTGGTTCGACCGTCACGTCGTCGACGGCACGTTCAACTTCCTGGCCTGGGGTGCCAACGAGGGCGGCGAGTCCATGCGCTCCTGGCAGAGCGGCGATGTGCGCCAGTATGCCGTGTGGTTCCTCACGGGTTCAGTAGCATTAACATTAATCCTATTATGCATCTAAGAACATGAATATATTATCATTATTCGTTTTGATTCCCGCCCTGATGCTTCTGGGATTGTGGATAGCCCGCAACCTCAATCAGGTGCGTGGCGTGATGGTGGCCGGCTCGTCGTGCCTGCTGGCCCTCTCCATCTGGCTGACGATTTATTTCATTCAGCAGCGTGCCGCCGGCAACACCGACACCATGCTGCTGGTGGCCTCTACACCTTGGTTCAAGTCGCTCAACATTGCCTACTCCGTGGGTGTCGACGGCATCTCGGTGGTGATGCTGCTCCTGTCGAGCATCATTGTCTTCACGGGAACCTTCGCCTCCTGGCAGCTGAAGCCCCTCACCAAGGAATACTTCCTCTGGTTCACCCTTCTTTCCACGGGTGTGTTCGGCTTCTTCATCTGCACCGACATGTTCACCATGTTCATGTTCTACGAGGTGGCCCTGATTCCCATGTACCTGCTCATTGGCGTGTGGGGTTCCGGCCATAAGGAGTACTCGGCCATGAAGCTGACCCTGATGCTGATGGGTGGTTCGGCACTTCTGATTCTCGGCATCCTTGGCATCTATTACTTCAACGGCCAGTACAGTGGCACGTTTACGATGAATGTCAACGAGATTGCCGCCACGTCGCACCGCATTCCCGTCGACATCCAGTGTGCCTTCTTCCCCTTCATCTTCATTGGCTTCGGTGTGCTGGGTGCCCTGTTCCCGTTCCACACATGGTCGCCCGACGGTCATGCTTCGGCTCCTACCGCCGTGTCCATGCTCCATGCTGGTGTGCTGATGAAGCTCGGAGGCTACGGCTGCTTCCGCGTGGCTATGTACCTGCTGCCCGAAGCTGCCCAGAATCTGTCCTGGATCTTCCTCATCCTGACCACTATCTCCGTGGTCTACGGCGCTTTCTCGGCCTGCGTGCAGACCGACCTGAAGTACATCAACGCCTATTCGTCGGTGTCTCACTGCGGTCTGGTGCTCTTCGCCCTGCTTATGATGAGCCAGACGGCTGTGACGGGTGCCATCCTGCAGATGCTTAGCCACGGACTGATGACGGCCCTGTTCTTTGCCCTCATCGGTATGATCTATGGCCGTACTCACACCCGCGACATCCGCGAACTGGCCGGTCTGATGAAGATTATGCCGTTCCTTGCCGTGGGCTACGTGATTGCCGGTCTGGCCAACCTCGGCTTGCCTGGCTTCTCGGGCTTCATTGCCGAGATGACCATCTTCGTAGGTGCCTTCGGTGCCCACGACCTGGTGGGCGACCCCAACCACTCGTTCCGCATGGTGGCTACCATCATCGCCTGTACGTCGATTGTCGTCACGGCAGTCTACATCCTGCGCGTGGTGGGTAAGATTCTCTATGGCGAGGTGGAGAACAAGCACTTCCTCGAACTCACCGATGCTACCTGGGACGAGCGTGTCGCCGTCATCTGCCTCATTTTCTGTGTGGCTGGCCTGGGCTGTGCTCCGTTCTTCTTCAGCAACATGATTTCGCCTTCGGCCGGAAGCATTCTTCATTCAATTGGTGTCATGTAAAGTAAAGGAGGAAAAAAGATATGAATTACGGACAATTTCTGAATATGATGCCCGAGGCTTTTCTCATCCTTGAGCTATTAGTAGTATTTTTTGCAGACTTCTTCCTGACGAAGAACGAGCATAAGACCGACCGCCTGTGGGTGGTTACCGTGGGTTCCCTTGTCATGCAGACTGTTCTGCTGTTTGGCACGATGGAGCCATCGGAGGCTTTCGGCGGTATCTATGTCACCTCGCAGATGGTCAACGTGATGAAGGTTATCCTGACTGCAGGTACGCTTATCGTTGTCATTATGTCGAAGACGTGGCTGATGGCCCCCCATACTGCCCCCGAGGGGGCTTCTATAGCCAGCAAGTCTAATGTAGCCCCCTCGGGGGCTGAAAGGGGGGCTTATATCTCCGGTGAATACTTCATGCTGGTGCTCTCTACGCTTCTCGGCATGTACATGATGATGTCTTCCGGCTCGTTCCTCATGTTCTTCCTCGGTCTTGAGATGGCTTCAGTACCCATGGCCTGCATGGTGGCCTTCGACAAGAACCGCAAGAACAGCGCCGAGGGTGCCGCCAAGTACATCCTCGTGGCTACGTTCAGCAGTGGCGTCATGCTCTTCGGCATCTCGTTCATCTATGCCGCTGCGGGCAGCCTCTACTTCGACAACGTGGCCGAGGTACTCAGCGTGAAGCCCCTCACCATCATGGGTCTTGTGTTCTTCTTCAGCGGACTGGGCTTCAAGATTTCATTAGTGCCCTTCCACTTCTGGACGGCTGATACCTATCAGGGTGCCCCGACACCCGTCACGGGCTATCTGAGCGTGGTCTCCAAGGGTGCGGCAGCCCTTACGCTGTGCATCATCCTCACGAAGGTCTTCGGTGCAATGGTCGATCTCTGGAACCCGATGCTGTGGATTGTCATCATGCTCTCCATCACCGTGGCCAACCTCTTCGCCATCCGTCAGTCGGAGCTGAAGCGATTCATGGCCTTCTCCAGTATCTCCCAGGCCGGCTACATCATGCTGGCCGTGATTGGAGCCGATGCCCATGCCGGAGCCTCTGCCCTGACTTTCTACGTGCTGGTCTACGTGGCTGCCAACATGGCCGTCTTTACCGTGATCAGTGCCGTGGAGCACAATGGCGGCAGCACCCAGATGACGGCTTACAATGGTCTCTACAAGAGCAACCCGAAGCTGGCTCTGTTGATGACGCTGGCCCTGTTCTCCTTGGCAGGCATTCCCCCGTTTGCCGGCATGTTCTCGAAGTTCTTCGTGTTCCTTGCCGCAGTCAACGGTCACAACTCCATGCCTTTCTGGCCCTACTTCGTGGTGCTGGTAGCCTTGGTGAACACGGTGATAAGCCTGTACTACTATCTGCTCATCGTCAAGGCCATGTACATCATTAAGGAGGACAACCCCCTGCCCACCTTCTCGATGGACGTTGCCACCAAGCTCTCGCTGGCCATCTGCACCGCAGGCATCTGCCTCCTTGGCGTTGCCTCCTGCGTCTACGAATGGATTGCCGCCGCTGCCCTGTAACAGCTGTATGGGGTGTACCCGTTAGGCAGATAATGATGCAACTATAGCATTTACATGAGATACTCCCCCGATAGCCAGCACGACTGTCGGGGGAGTTTCAGAATCCAACAGAATCTTTTATCGTTTCAATTCACAATCCATTATGAAGAAATTATACTTATTATTGCTCTCAGCCTGTATGTCGGCTCCGGCCCTGGCACAGGAAAGGTTCGAGTTGGGCAAGCCCAACGATGCTAACTATCGTTACTTGGACGAGTTCCATGCGCTCAAGGAGTACATCGACTACTCGAAGTACCCCCATTTCAAGCTTGGTGCCGGTACTACCGTCAACGACTACCTCAACAACTCCTTGGTCAGGAACATGACCAACAAGAACTTCTCCGAGACTGTGGCAGGCAATGCCATGAAGATGGCCAGCTGTGTGGATGGCAATGGCAACATGAACTTCAACACCGTGAAGAACTATGTGAACACAGCCACTCAGGCCGGACTCAACGTCTATGGTCACACCCTTGCCTGGCACTCACAGCAGCCTATCGGCTGGCTGAAGAAACTGCTTGCCGACAAGCCTGCACCCGAACTCACTGATGGCGACGTCGATGTCTGGGACGTGATTGCCAATAAGGACTTCCGCACCTCGCAGAGTGTGGGTTGGAAGGCCTCCGAAGCCGAATTCGGCTATTCCATCACCTTCGATGCCACCAACGGACTCAAGGTGACCACCACCAAGCAATATTCCTGGCAGGTGCAGTTTGTGGCCATGTCGGACATCATCACCCAGAAAGGCAAGACCTACAAGATGACGATGACCGTAAGAGGCTCCAAGGCTGGCACCCTGAGCGGCCATCTCGGCGACTGGGGCGGCGGTGCCAATGTCAGCGTGCCCTTCACCACCGAGTGGAAGGATGTGGAAGTTCTCCTCACCCCCACCATGGAGAGCAGTTTCCTGCTGCTGCATGTTCCCAACTACGTGGGCGATGTCTACATCAAGGAAATCAAGTTCGAGGCACAGAAGAAGGGCAAGACCATCCATGATGAGCGTCGCTGCATCAAGGCCCATGCCACCGCAAGGCATTCGGAGGCCTGGGACAACCAGCTGTGGCTGGTGCCCGGCTCGTTTGCCAACGGGGCAAGCTTCGTGTTCTCTGCCGAGGTGCGTGCCGACAAGCCCGCCTTCGCATCGACCCAGATTCACAACGCCCCGGGTTCCTACGTACACTACGAGGCTTTGGGCAACATCAACTTCACTACCGAGTGGAAGACCGTCACCGTGAGCGGCAAGTTCAGCGCAGCAGGGCAGAGCATCGCCTTCAACCTCAGCGAGCTGGCCGAGGAGAACAATTACTACTTCGACAACGTGAGCCTGAAGATTGGCGGTGTGGAGAAGCTCAAGAACGGCGATTTTGAAGGAACCGATGTCAGTTCGTTCAGGGTCAAGGAATATGGCGGCAGCATCGGCGCCCCCACCATCGTCGACGGCCTTTCCTACATCTATGTGCCCACCACCGTCCCCCTGTCGCAGCAGGAGCGTCACGACACACTGGTCTATGCCATGGACAAGTGGATCAAGGGCATGATGACTGCCTGTGGCGGCAAGGTCAAGGCATGGGACTTGGTCAACGAGGCTATCTCCGGTGGCGGCAACGACGGCCAGGGCAACTACACCCTGCAGCACTCTCAGGGATATAACCCCAACGGCACGTGGGACGTGGGCGGCGATGCCTTCTACTGGCAGGACTTCATGGGCGACCTGGAGTACGTGCGTCAGGCTTGCCGCCTGGCCCGCAAGTATGGCCCCGAGGATGTCGTGCTCTTCATCAACGACTACAACCTCGAGTCCGACTGGGACCAGAACAAGAAACTCAAGTCGCTCATCAACTGGATTAAGAAGTGGGAGGCCGACGGAGTCACCAAGATTGACGGCATTGGTACGCAGATGCACATCTCCTACTATGAGAACAGCGGCACGCAGAACAGCAAGAAGAATGCCATCACCACCATGTTCAGGCTCATGGCCGCTACGGGCAAGTATGTCCGTGTGAGCGAGCTCGACATGGGCTATGTCAATGCCAATGGTCAGGATGTGCCTACCGCCCAGATGACCGAGACCCAGCACAAGAACATGGCCAACTACTACGAGTGGATCATCAAGGAGTTCCTGCGTCTTGTGCCTCCCGCACAGCAGTGGGGTATCTGCCAGTGGTGTCCCACCGACTCGCCCGTCAACAGTGGATGGCGTGCCAACACGCCCGTCGGCATCTGGGACCTGAACTACTACCGCAAGCATGTCTATGCCGGCTTCGTGCGCGGACTCGGCGGCGTGCTCTATAGCGGCATCGACGGAACTGAGGCCGACGGCCTTGACAATGCCCCGAAGGCCATCTACAGCATCAATGGCATGCGCCTGCCCGCCACCTCGCTCAACGACCTCCCCTCCGGCATCTACATCGTCAACGGTAAGAAGGTAGTGAAGTAACTAAGACGCTGAAGGCGATGAAAGTGTGTCAAAATACAAGATTTATTTAAAAACAACGGATTTCACGGATTAAACGGATTTAAGTTCAACTGATCATCAGCAACTTATAAAATCCGTTTAATCCGTGAAATCCGTTTAATCCGTGAAATCCGTTGTGGTTAATGATGACACACTTTCATATACTGATTGCACTGTAATTACTTAGCAATACATTGTTAAGCAATGTGAAATACGTTTAATTTTGTATGTGATATAAGTTGGAATTGGAATTTTCAGTTTATCTTTGTATGGTTATAAGCAAATTGGCAATAATATGAGTGTAATGATCAAGACCCTTCTGTATTTATTTGGCATGGGTGACAATCCGATGGAGATAAACATTCCAAGCGACTCCGATTCAATACGCAAAGACTGGGAGAATGTTGGTGGTGACATCTTAACAGCTATACAGAAATATGAAAGAGAAGGCTGATGGTGTTCTCTACGCTTCTCGCTTTCCTCTGTGTTATTGTTCTTGGAGGTGTATTGTGTTATGCAATATATGTAGGCTCAAATACAGCAGCAATAGCAACTGCAATAGGGGCAATCGCTGCGGTAGTCGGTCTCTTCACTTTTGGAAAGGCAAAGCAATCGGAGAAGTAATCTATATTACGGTTCCATAGATTTTTTATTCGAAAAATAGTGTACTTATTATTCTAATAAAAGAATAGTATCGTTCCCCTTTGCCGACCATCGTCAGCAGATATGCCGACGATGGTTGACAGATTTGCTGACCAAGGTCGGTAAAGCGAAAGGATAGTATTTGCAGATAGCATCCCATATAGTTCCTCATAGCAAGAAGCATGTTTTGAGTCGGCAGGACTATTGCATGAACCTCTAAAGAAACGTTCAGTCACCGTTCAGTCACCGTTCAGTCGGACACCGTCCCGTTCAGTCGGATTTCCCAATCCGACTGCCGCGAGTATAAGCATTTCCAATGCGAAACAAAAGAACTGACAATGGAAGGTAAGCGCATCTGGAGATGCTTATATTCGCGGCGTTCGGATTTGGAAATCCGAACGAACGGGTTAAATCTTAAAAGAAAAATTGTAATTTGTTTTGTCGATTGGAATAAAAGAACTAATTTTGCGGTGTAAAAAGTGCTGATGGATGCCTTTGTCGCGCCATTAACACTATAAAAGGTTAAAATGTGGCTCACACCTTAGACGTGTGAGCCACTACCGTTTTATGAGCGGCAAAGCCGAGCGAAGAAAACCGAACGCACGGCGCATCTGGAGATGCTTATATTCGCGGCGTTCGGATTTGGAAATCCGAACGAACGACAGGCGCAGCATAGAAAAATTACGGAACAATTACGGGCATTCTTTGCGAGCAAAGCGACCAAAGGTCGAGCGACGGGAATTAGTTTCAGACCTCAGTTTCGAGTCAATAAATTCGAATGAACAGGATTTAGGACATTCCCTTTCAAGGAATAGGGATTTTCCATTTGGCAGTTACGGGAAAATGGTGTATCTTTGCACTCAACAACCAATAAAACAGAAAGACTATGAAACAGATGATGATGATTCGCAGATTACTGATAGTAATGGTAATGGTGTGGAGTGCGACGGCCTACGGTCAGCGGTATGAGACCGAACGGGGCAGAGTGTATTTCGGCCATGAGCAGGTGGCGCAAGCCGATGCGCGCAGTTTCGTGGACTTAGGATGCGGCTACGCCAAGGACTGCAACAATGTGTATCTGAACGGACGGGTACTGGAGTTCGTGGATCCGGCCACGTTCCGGCTGAAGAAGCATGACACCTGGCGCCACCATGATGACCGTGACGACAGGCCGATGCCGCAGAGAGGGTACTTCAAGACGAAGTGGAACGTGTACTATGGCGACAAGAAGATTGATGCCGTGGCCAACTCGTTCAAGGAGTTGGGCGGCGGCTACGCCAAGGATGCCTTCAACGTGTTCTATTACGGCGAGAAGGTGAACGGTGCGGTAGCCTCGAGCTTCGAATACAAGGGCAACGGCTATGCCCAGGATGCCTTCGATGCCTATTACAGAGGCAGGAAGATAGAGTGAAGCCCCGTTCAGCCGGATTTCCTCGCTCGGCTCTGCCGCTTGATAATGCAGGAATCCGACTGCCGTGAGTATAAGCATTTCTAATGCGAAACAAAAGCTCTGACAATGGAAAGTAAGCGCATCTGGAGATGCTTATATTCGCGGCGTTCGGATTTGGGAATCCGAACGAACGTGGTCCTGTTGTCTATGGTGGAATATGATGTATGAGTGTGAGAGAGGTGAAAAACCGCGAAAAAGCAGCGTGGAATTTTTGCCAATTCGAAGATTTTCTGTACATTTGCAGTGCATTTGGGGGAGTGTTGCACCTCGTGAATTGAGTCTCCCCCCCCCTAAAAAAGTAAAATGTGACAACAGAATCTGGATGTGGGGCGGCTCAAAGACGCCCACACGGGGTGAAGGCGTGACGTAGTGTGTTTATAACAGTCTCAATTACTGATGCTTACAATTGGCACATTGTCAAAATGGCAGTAAGAGGCAGGTAAATGAAAGAACCCTATGGATACCATTAATGTTATAGTAATATCACCGATAGTATGAAAAATCTGCAAACTATAAAAGAAAGACTAACTGCTTATGTCAAGTCTCTGTTTGATAATAAAGCAAAAGGAAACGCAAATCCTATATATGTGTTCATTGGCATAGAGCAATATGTAAACTTGAAAGTCTTTGATAAGTACATTGTTGACAAAAGTACCTTTGCAAAGAACGGGAATAAAGAATTGTTTACTCCGACATGGTTTGCTGGAGTATTCTCTGCCCTAAACACGGCATTAGGTAATCCAGAAACAGAATATACAATTCTTTCCTTTGCTCAGTTTAGCTACCTAATTAGCTACATACAACCAGATTTTTTCAAAAATAGGTTGATATTGGTTTGTGATGGTTTCAGGTCGCTTCTCCCTCTTGCAAAAGAAGATTATATAGAGAAATTGGGACAGGAAAACATTGAGGAACGTAGTGAGGCGATGCCTACCTACATGGCAGAACAGTTGCAAGTGGGAGAGAATTATTTTTATTCTATTAAATTGCCGGTTGAGAACTTTAATACTCTATATGTATTCACTGAGCATAAAGCCTTAGAATTGCTACCTGATGACAACACGCATTTGGTGATTGATACAGTCAGCGATCCATACGGATTAGACATATTTCTCAACCAATGCCTGATAGATGAAGACTTCAATAAGAGCGTCATCGTGAAGGTATTTAAGAAACAGCCGATGAATAAACAAGCAAAAGAAATGCTTGAAAAGGTAAATTGGTTGTTAGGACAGTTTGGTGGGCAGTTATTCGAATTTGACGAGAAAGAAGTCAAACAAGAGCTCAATCCCTCAGAGGAAACTACAGCCCTGCTCCATCAGTATTGGGGTGAGAAAGCTTCATTCCGTGAACTACGAGTATATAAGAACCCTGACTACAGCAAAGAAATAATCAGTATCTCCCAAGGACTGATAGTTGAGACTATCATCAATGAATATGAGAAGGCAAAGGCTGGCGAGGAGTTCAAAGATCTATTTTTGACTGCACCGACGGGTGCAGGAAAGTCTCTGCTATTTCAATTACCTGCATTCTATGTGTCGCAAAACAATGATGTGACAATCGTTGTATCACCTCTTATTGCCTTGATGAAAGATCAAGTTGAGCAGATTAGGCAAGAAAGAGGCTTCCAAAAGGTTTTCTTCCTAAATAGCGAATTAAGTTTGATAGATCGTGACAGGGTAATCGAAGACTGCCAAAATGGAGAGATAGATGTGCTCTATCTTTCTCCAGAGCTATTGCTTTCTTATGATATTACATACTTCATCGGAAAGACGAGAAAATTGGGGCTACTTGTCATTGACGAAGCACACCTCATTACCACTTGGGGACGTGATTTTCGTGTTGATTACTGGTTCTTGGGCCAACATGTCAACAAAATAAGAAAGAACACAGACTATCGATTCCCAATGGTGGCTGTAACCGCAACTGCGATTTACGGTGGAGACAATGACATGGTCTTTGATAGCGTCAATAGCCTTTACATGCACGACCCTCATCTTTTCATCGGTGAAGTAAAACGTAATAATATTACTTTTGTGATAGATAATCACGAGAAGTATAAGTCCAACTATGACTCCGAGAAAGAGAAAGAAACTGTTAAGTTTGTTGAAGATATAGCCGAAGTTGGTGTAAAAACCATTGTTTATGCACCTTATAGAAAACACATAGACAATCTGATTCAGCGGTTAGAGGCTGATGGAAAAGAAGGTGTTGCTGTGGCTTATCATTCAGGACTTACACCTGACAACAAGAATTTAGCATATTCAAGCTTTAAAGATAACGAAGCAAAAGTGATGATTTCAACCAAGGCATTCGGAATGGGTGTAGATATACCCGACATACAGTTGGTTTATCATCATGCTCCTTCTGGACTGCTACCTGATTATGTACAGGAGGTTGGACGTGCTGCTCGTAAACCAGAGATAAACGGTTTTGCAGCATTGAGCTATGCCCTCGAAGATCAAAGGTACAGCAAGATTCTTCATGGCATATCAGCATTACGACATTTTCAAATCCGTGAGGTTCTGAACAAGATTAACAAGATGTTTGTAGCCAACGACAAGAAGCGTAACATGTTGGTCTCTGCCGATGACTTCGGGTATATATTTGATAACACTGTGGATTACGACCAAAAGGTAATGACTTCTCTGATGATGATAGAGAAAGACTATTTGGCCAAGTATCGATTCAATGTACTTATCGCTCGTCCGAAGAAATTGTTTGTTAAGGTTTTCTGTAGAGTCAATCGTTTTGGGCTGAACATGCTGAAACAGAAGTATGCAGGTAGTTATAAACCGCTTTCTGTTAATGGTGAATATACGATTGCGGAATTGGATCTTGACAGGATTTGGAAGAAAAGTTTTAGCGACAAGAGTTTCCCTATGATTAAACGAGAGTTCTATGAGGGAAGTCTTTTTCAAGATGAATATGTTGAGTGTAAACCACAAATCAAGGTCAGTTTCTCTCTTGATATAGACTTTAAACAGGCGAATCGGGTGTTAGTTGAAATGCTTGATACAATACAGACAACATTAGCAAATCTGGCTGGGCATTATTTTTCTTCTGACGAATTGGAAACTGCATTAGAAACTCGCATCAAGAAGAAAGAGACGAGAGAAAAACTGGTTAAATTCCTGTTGGCTACTTATTCAGGCCGATTAAGCGGACCGAATCAAGTTGATAACGATGCTTTTTTGCAACGTCGCCGAAATGCCAGACAGGAAGAGCAGTATAGGGTACTTAATAGCCAGTATGCCAATAATTTTGCAAAGCTAAAGCGAAGAATGCAGAGACTCTTCGAAGGTGTTGCTGATAATACGGCATCGGTATTTACGTCAAATGGCAGTGAATACTTGCTCAATTACATCCGTTTAGGCAGCTTAATGGAGATACTGGGCATTGGAACTTATGAAAGTCGGGGTGGTGATAAGCCAATGATATTCATTCGTATAAATGACCCGCGTCGTATTTTGCGGGATGCTACTGATACCAATTATCGTAATTCTCTTTTGACGAATATAGAACGTCGGCATAAAAGTAGTTCTGATATATTCGACCATTTTTTCTTGCACTCATTTGAAAATGAGGATAGATGGAACTTTATAGAGGATTTCTTCTTAGGAGAGTCTAATGATGAACTTTTTGCAAAATACCCAGGTGGAGAACGAAATCATATCGATATTGTGTCGTATGTAAAGGGCCATATGGGTGAATCCTATCAAGAATCATCAAAATCAATGAATAAAGGTAAAAATGGAATTAGTACGTTTGAACCCAAGGAAGGGAAGAATTACTATTCCAATGATTTGCTGACTATCGACGGGTTGACAAGGCGGGTTGGGAAGTGGCTTATTGAAGCTCCAATGGAATTAGATAAAGTAAGACGTAAATTTAACCTGTCGATAGACAAAGAGATATATACCGTTCTCATGTCGAAATTGAGGAATTATCATTTTCCTTACTATCGTGATACAGTAGGATTGAAACTTAAAATAGAGTTCCCAGGTTACGATCAGCCAGTCATGGCAAGTGTACCATATCAAAATGAACCTGTAAAGTTCTATACATGGTGGCGCAAAAATGAGGATAAAGTGGCTATGAGCAAGAAAGAATTGATAGAGTTACTTATAAAGGTGAATGAAATGAATCCAAATGCGCTAGTTAAGAAGCATAGGGAGATGTTGGCAAAGTTGAAATCATAAATGACATTTTCTGATGAATAAGATTACGAGCATAACGAGAAAAAGAAATATTTGATGTATTACTTTGCATCTTTTAAGGGAAAGAGCTGGAACTGCTCAATAAGCATTTTGGCAACCTCATGAAGGAGGCTGCGGTAGAGCATCCAGAAACCAAAGGAGAGTACACGAAAGACCTGCCGTTAAAGAGTTTCGAATACAAGGGCGACGGCTATGCCCAGGATGCCTTCGATGCCTATTACAGAGGCAGGAAGATAGAGTGAAGTTCTTTGCAGACCATACGAATAAAGCCCGCCGAAAAGCGGGCTTTATTGTTGTTGCTAATGGATTAACAGAAAGGATTCTCGGTGGGATAGAAGTTGCCCTTCGGGAAGTTGTAGTCAATCTCGTCCACGGGGATGCCCATGTACTTGAGAACCTCCCACAGATACTTGCCCTGATGACCGAACATCACGGCGCAGTGGTGTGGGTAGTGCTTCTCGATGAGGACGTGACGATAGAAGCGGCTCATGTTCTTGATACCGAAGATACCGATGCTGCCGAACGAACGGGTGGCCACGGGAATCACCTCGCCCTGGGCGATGTAAGCGCGGAGCTTGGTGTCGGCAGTAGACTGCAGACGATAGACAGTAGCCAGGCCGGGCTGGATGTCACCCTCGAGCGTACCGTTGGTCACCTCTACAGGCAGGGCGCGGGCCATGATGCGCTGGAAGCACATCTGGCAGCTGCAAATCTTGCTGGAAGCGGTGTTGCCGCAGTGGAAGCCCATGAAGATTTCCTTGTCGGTATAGGTGTCGCAGGCGAACTTCTTGCCCTTGATGCTCTCCTCGTACATGTCGGAGGGTACGGTGTTGTTGATGTCGAGCAGGGTCACTGCGTCCTGAGTGATGCAGGTACCGATGTACTCCGACAGAGCGCCATAGATGTCGACTTCGCAAGCCACGGGGATGCCACGGGCGGTGAGGCGGCTGTTCACGTAGCAGGGAACGAAGCCGAACATGGTCTGGAAGGCAGGCCAGCACTTGTTAGCCATAGCCACGAACTGGCGGCTGCCCTTGTGGGCCTCAATCCAGTCGGTCAGCGTCAGCTCATACTGGGCGAGCTTCGGCAGCACGTGAGGAATCTTGTTGCCGGCACCCAGCTCGGCGGCCATATCCTTCACCACGTCATCGATGCGGGGATCGCCCTGGTGCTTCTGGAAGGCCTCGAGCAGGTCGAGCTCAGAGTTCTCCTCAATCTCCACGTCGAGGTCATAGAGGGCGCGGATAGGAGCGTTGCAGGCGAGGAAGTTGTTGGGACGGGGACCGAAGCTGATGATCTTCAGGTTCTGCAGACCCACGATAGCGCGGGCGATGGGCAGGAACTCGTGAATCATCTCGGCGCACTGAGTAGCGTCGCCGACGGGCTCCTCGGGAATGTAGGCGCGAGTCTTGCGCAGCGACAGAGCCTGGCTGGCGTTCAGCATGCCGCAATAAGCGTCGCCACGACCGTCGATGAGGTCTTTCTGAGTCTCCTCGGCAGCAGCGCAGAACATGGTGGGACCCTGGAACCAGTCGGCAATCATCGTCTCAGAAATCTCAGGACCGAAGTTGCCCAGATATACGCACAGAGCGTTACATCCAGCCTTCTTCACGTCCTCAAGAGCCTGCTGAGCGTGAATCTCGCTCTCAACGATAGTGATGGGGCACTCGTAGATGCCTTCCTTGCCGAACTTCTTTTCATACGCAGCGATGACGGCCTTGCGACGGTTAACAGCCAATGACTCGGGGAAACAGTCGCGGCTCACGGCCACGATACCAATCTTAATTACAGGTACGTTTTGCATAGTTTTTTGTTTAATGTTTAGTTAGGATAGTATTGTAATACATCGTGGATGCAAAATTAGATAAAATTTTTTAGATTGCAAGTATATGGAGATACAAAAAAAGTTATAATTTACGGAAAAAGTGAGAAATTATACCTAATGTTTTGTAAATTTGCCAACACATCAATAAAATAGCACTTGATTTACTGGCAAGACGGACAAACTACTAAAACAAATAGAAGAAGAAATGAAGAGATTATGCATGCTTGCGCTGATGGCACTGACGGGTGTCGTCGTGGTGTTCGCCCAGGTGCGGACGGTAGAAAACCTGAACTTCGGATGGAAGTTCCATGCGGGCGACGTGGATCAGGGTGCCTCTGTGCAGCTCGACGATGCGTCATGGCGCACGGTCGACGTGCCGCACGACTTCCAGATTGAGCAGCCCTGGGTGGCTCCCGCTGCTGACGAGAAGGCCGACAACAACGATCCGGCCGCCAACATCAAGAGCCGGCTGAGTAGCCGGGGCTTCAAGGAGATGGGCAAAGGCTGGTACAGGCTGCACCTGACTCCCGCTGAGTCGCTGCGCGGCAAGCGCATCGTGCTGCAGTTCGACGGCATCATGTACGTGGCCGACGTCTACCTGAACGGCGAGCGTATTGGCGGGACCGACTATGGCTACGTGGGCTTCGAGATCGACGTGACCGACAAGCTGAAGGTGGGGCAGCAGAACGTGTTGGCCGTGATGGCCGATACCCGCGAACCGGGTAGCTCGCGCTGGTACACGGGGGGCGGACTCTTCCGCGACGTGCGCCTCGTAGCTACCGACAGGAACCTGTACTTCGAGCGTCATCCGCTCTACGTCACTACTCGCGACAACCGCTTTGCCACTCCTTCGGTCGAGGTGGCCTTCCGAGGACGGGAGAAGAAGGCTCCCGTGAGCATCAAGGTTACGGGTCCCGACGGACAGACCGTCTACGAGGGTAGGGCAGAGGTGCGCAGGGGCACGCCCACGCGCATCGTCGAGCAGCAGTTGCCCGAGATAGAAATTCCCCATCCGCAGTTCTGGGACACGGAGCATCCCTACCTCTACACGATGACCGTCACGCTCCTGCGGGAGGATGGCAGCGCAGTGGATGAGGCTGCGACGCAGTTCGGCATCCGCACCGTGGAGTTTGGCCCGGGCTTCGGCATGAAGCTCAACGGCAAGAAGGTGCTGCTGAAGGGCTATGCCAACCACCACTCGCTGGGCGCACTGGGCGCAGCGGCCTATCCGCGTGCCATCGAGAAGCGCATCCAGCTGATGAAGCAGTTTGGTATCAACCATATACGCACCAGCCATAATCCCTATAGCCGTGAGTTCATCGAACTGTGCGACAAGTATGGCATCCTGGTGGTCGATGAACTTTATGACAAGTGGACGCGACAGCACACGGGCGGACGTGTACCCTTCGAGGCCCTGTGGCAGAAGGACATACCCGAATGGGTGAAGCGCGACCGCAACTCTCCCTCGGTGGTGATGTGGAGCCTGGGCAACGAGCTGCAGCAGGACCCCAACCAGCCTTTCAACGACTTCGGCGTGACGATGTACCGCTGCATGCGTCCGCTGGTGAGTCGCTACGACAGCACGCGCCTCGTCACCGTGGCCATGCACCCGCGCTACCGCAACTGGCAGACCGACTCGCTGCCCTGCGACCTGGCCATGATTACCGACGTGCAGGCATATAATTATAGGTATATGTACTTCCCCGGCGACGGACAACGCTTCCCCTGGATGAAGTTCTACCAGAGCGAGGCCAGCGTGGCCGCCATGGGGCAGAACTTCTTTGAGATGGAGCTGGACAAGGTTATCGGACTGGCCTACTGGGGAGCTATCGACTATCTCGGCGAGAGTCAGGGATGGCCCGCCAAGGGATGGGCGCAGGGAGTCTTCGACCTTGAACTGAACGCGAAGCCGAAAGCCTACTACATGAAGAGCTTCTTCCTGCCCGACGAACCTGTGGTTCACATTGCTGTCATCGACAAGAAGGGCGACCAGATGTGGAACGGGGTGCAGACGGGCAACGACGGCATGAGCGATCACTGGAATCGGGTAGAGGGGCAGAAACTCTCGCTCATCACTTATACCAATGCCGACGAGGTGGAGCTTCTGCTCAACGGCAGGAGCCTCGGCACGAAGGAGAACCCGCGCGACGCGAAGGGGCGCAACCAGATTCGCTGGAACGACATCGTGTATAAGCCCGGCAAACTGGAGGCTGTCGCCCGCACGGGCGGCAAGGTGGTGGCCCGACATGCCATCGAGACGACTGGTCCGGCACAGCGCCTGGTGCTCGTGGCCGACCGTCCTTTGCCCTCCAAGAAGCAGGAGGTGCCGGGGCTATGGCGTGCCGACGGCATGGATCTGCTGCATGTGCAGGTATCGGCCGTTGACGGCAAGGGTCGTCTGGTGCAGACCACCGACAAGGAAGTGAGCTTCGGGGTTACTGGCGATGCCCGCATCGTGGGCGTCGTCAATGGCGACATCAACTCTGACGAGATGACCGTGGGCAACAAGCGAAGCCTCTACAACGGCAAATGCACCGTCATCCTCCGTGCCGGACGCACCGCAGGCCCCGTCTCCCTGATTGCCTCCGCACCTGGCATGAAGCCTGTGGTGCTGAAGACCGCAACAAACTAAGCCACGGTTCTCCACGGTTTTTCACGGTGTTGTCCAAATATTGCCACGGTTCTACACGGTTTTTCACGGTGTTGTCCAAATATTGCCACGGTTTAACACGGTTTTTCACGGTATCGACCGAAGTCACCTCTCAATAGCCGTAGGTCGGTACGACCTGCGGATAGAACGTGAGAAGGTACATCGACCCCAAAGGGGTCGCCCAATACGCGGTGTTGGGGCACTCTTTCAGAGTGCATTCCCCTCCCTTGTCTGCTTTCCGCAGGTCGTATCGACCCACGGCTATTGAGAGGTGACGCTTTCAGCGTCTTTCAATTGTACAGCACGAATTCGTTTCCTAAGCACATAGTTAGATTCCGGCATATAAGAAAGAATTGGATTTACCAAATTTTATCGTGCATATTTCATCCGAGACGTGCTAAAAAATAGAGTTTCGGATGGATTATAATTTATATTTCATCCGAAACGTATAAAAAAATAGGGTTTCGGATGGATTATATTTGCGTATTCAAGAAAAAAAGTTTATCTTTGCACTTAGATTGCGACAAGAAGTCGTAAATGTGATTGTTCTTTGAAACTTAAGAACCTCTTGTTCCGTCAAGAGTAGCCTACCGATAGTGCGTCGCTGGTAACGGCGAGGTGCGGAGCTTCGGGACAACGTGGCAAGGCTCCGAGCATCACGGAGTGCAGCTGCAAGGCTGACCGACATGGACAATGTAAGTGAACCGTCGCTATCAACCATCGTTACGAAGAACCAGCTTACGGATGCTTGACAGCTGGAGCCAAAACGGCAAGTGGACAGGTTAGTCTTGTTCTGGGAAAGGCTACACGGATGTTGCTCCATCGGTGGAAAGGCGGGTCCTAAATCGGACGAAGTCACATTAACGGAACTTGGTAAACCCGTAGGTCTCCTACCCCCGAAAGAGGTGGAGGTAAGCCAAAGGCGACAATGGTCGAACGGTCTGCGGGCAGATGATGGCGGAGAAAGCGAATGTCGTGCTGTAATGGCGCGGATAGGGGTTGAAACATCATCCCACGCGAAAGCGGGCAGACTTCCGTAAGGTAACTCTCTGTGAAAAGACAGGCAGAACCCAAAGCATGAGGAAACGTCAATGGAGCGGTGGAACAGCCGTGTGCATCCTCAGCCAGCAATGGTAAATGGGCTGCAAGCCAAAGTAACAGGCGCTCGTAAGAGCCGAATTAGTTAGAACGAGAATTAATTTAAAGTTACACGAGCCGTGTGCGGTGAAAGTCGCATGCACGGTTCTTAAGGGGGAAAGCGGGGGAAACCCCGCAGCCCTACCTGGATATAAAGGGTATGTATATGGCAAACTATCGTATTATCGGTCGCGAATATGAACAGCACATTCTGAAGAATATCTGCGACGAAAAAGAAGCACGTCTTGTTGCGGTCTATGGTCGTCGACGTGTTGGCAAGACCTATCTCGTCAAATATTTCTTTGAGGAGAAATTCGATTTCTTCTTTACTGGAAGTTTCGAGGCCCCCATGCGGGTTCAACTGACATTGTTTGCTGGGGCTCTGAAGGAGTATAGTGGGAAGGCAGAGCCGCCCCCCAAGAACTGGTTTGAGGCTTTCGAACAGTTGAAAACGTATCTGCTTTCATTGAATAAAAAGCAAGTTGTCGTCTTCCTGGACGAACTGCCATGGATGGACACGCCAAAGTCCAATTTCCTGACTGCATTCAGTTATTTTTGGAATACCTGGGCCTCTACGTGCGACGGACTGAAGTTGATTGTCTGCGGCTCAGCCACCTCCTGGATGCTTGATAAGATTATTGGCGACAAGGGTGGGCTGTATGGGCGTTCCTCACGCTCTATCTATATAGCTCCGTTCAGTCTGTATGAAGTAGAGCAGTTCTTGCAGAAAAGGAAAGGTATTGTATGGAACCGTTATCAGATACTGGAAGCCTATATGATTTTCGGTGGTATACCATATTATCTTGACATGCTTGAAAAGGGATTGCCTTTTGATCAGAATGTTGATAACCTGTTCTACCGAAACGGTGCGCCATTACGTACAGAATATGAGTTCTTGTTTCGTTCATTGTTCAAGTCGTCGACCATTTATCGGCAGGTGGTGGAAGCTGTAGCCAAAAAGAACAAGGGACTTACGCTGAAAGAAATAAAGGAAGAGCTGAATGTAGGTGATGGGGGGATTCTCTCAACGGTCTTGGATAACCTTTGTAAATGTGACTTTATCCGCAAGTATTCTGCTTACGGCAAGAAAGAGCAAGGCAGCCTCTATCAACTGACCGACCTGTTCTGCTTCTATCATCAGAAATTCATTGGCAGTCAGACTGGTCATGACGAGCACTATTGGTCGAACATCAAGGAGGGCGCGAGGAATGCTTGGGCTGGTTATGCTTTTGAACAATTGTGCCTGCATCATATCAATCAGATTAGAAGCAAATTGAGCATTAAAGGTGTGTTGACGAATGTCTGTTCATGGTCCATGTCGAAACAGACGGATTTTGATGGTACTGTCTGGCCAGGAGTACAGATTGACTTGCTCTTGTGTCGTGGCGATCATGTCATTGATGTCTGTGAGATGAAATACTGCCAGTCTCTTTACACGGTTACGGGCGATTATGAGAATAGGATTAGGGAACGAAACGAAACATTCGTACACTTCACAAAGACAAAAGACGCAATTCACAACATTCTCATCACCACATACGGTTTGAGGGAGAACCTGCATTCTGGTATTTTCTATTCGACTGTTACTATGGATGATCTTTTCATGGCTCAGTAACCATCCATACGCTTCGCGTCTGATATAAAAACACAGAAAAACAAGACAAAACCACATAAAACAGTTGTTTTTTCTTGTTTTATGTGGTTTTGTCTTGTTTTTCTTCAGACGCGAAGCGTAGGGATTACTTCTTGCTGTTGACGGCGCACTGCTCAACGGGCAGGCACTTCTTGTAGTTCTCGATGTAACGGTTGAAGCCTGCAACGTCCTCGTCGGTGGGAGCGATGGATACACCCGTGTTGCCGGAGAAGACGACGGTCTCCAGGTAGTCGGCCAGCGAGAGTTTGTCGGGGTTGTTCACCACGTAGCCGGCCAGCAGGGCGATTCCCCATGCACCGCCTTCGCCTGCGGTCTCCATGACCGAGATGGGCGAGTTGAGAGCGGCAGCGAGCATGCGCTGACCCACGCCGGGTGTCTTGAAGTAGCCACCGTGACCCGTGATGCGGTCCACCTTCACCTGTTCTTCCTTCAGTAGGATGTCGTTGCCAATCTTCAGCACGCCGATGGCACCGTAGAGGTGGGCACGCATGAAGTTGGCCAGGTTAAACTTGTCGTTGGCCGAACGGACAAAGAGGGGACGACCGTCGGAGAGACCTGTGACAGGCTCGCCGCTGACGTAGTTATAAGCCATGAGACCGCCGCAGTCGGCGTCGCCCTCGAGTGCTTTGTTGAACAGCTTGCCGTAAAGCTCGTTCATGTCGACCTTGATGCCGAGCAGCTGCTGGTACTCCTTGAAGAGGCCCACCCAGGCATTGATGTCGCTGGTGCAGTTGTTGCAGTGTACCATGGCCACGAGCGAGCCGTCGGGCGTGGTCACCATGTCAATCATCTCGTAGGGCTTCGAGAGTTCCTTTTCGAGTACTATCATCGAGAACGATGAAGTACCGGCCGAGACGTTGCCCGTGCGCTGCTTCACGGCGTTGGTGGCTACCATGCCGGTGCCGGCGTCGCCTTCGGGAGGACAGACGGGGATGCCTGCCTTCAGGTGGCCCGACACGTCGAGCTTCTTGGCACCTTCGGGAGTGAGGAAACCGGCGTTCTCGCCTGCATTCAGCGACTTGGGCAGGATGTCGAGCAACTTCCAGGAGAAGCCGCGCGAAGCAATGAGGTCGTCGAACTTCTGTACCATTGAAGCGTCGTAGGTCTTGGTCTGCGGGTCGACGGGAATCATGCCCGATGCGTCGCCAACGCCCAGGACGAACTGCCCAGTGACCTGCCAGTGAACGTAGCCTGCCAGCGTGGTCAGGAACTTAATATCCTTCACGTGTTCCTCGTTGTCGAGGATAGCCTCGTAGAGGTGGCTGATACTCCAGCGCAAGGGGATGTTGTAGTTGAAGAGCTTCGACAGTTCGGCGGCAGCCTTGCCCGTGTTGGTGTTGCGCCAGGTGCGGAAGGGCACGAGGATTTGCTGCTGCTCGTTGAAGGCCATGTAGCCGTGCATCATGGCCGAGAAGCCGATGGCGGCCAGGCTCTCAATCTCGCAGTCGTACTGCTTCTGCACGTCTTTGCGCAGCTCGGCATAGCAGTCCTGCAAGCCATACCAGATGGCCTCGGTGCTGTAGGTCCAGAGTCCGTCGACGAGCTGGTTCTCCCACTCGTGCGAGCCCTGTGCAATGGGTTTATTGTCCTGATCGATAAGGACGGCCTTGATTCTCGTAGAACCGAACTCAATTCCCAGAATGGCTTTTCCAGCCTCAATAGTTTGTTTTGCGGTCATTGTTTTTTGATTTTTATTAGTTTTGGGGTTTTGTTTTGCAAAAGTAGTTGATTTCCTGTAAATAGCCAAACAATTAGTCATATTTGTATGCCAGACTCCCGCTTTTTCTTTCCATTTTGCGGTTTGCTCGCAGGAAAACGTGGTACGCAGGTGTCTCACCTGCGGCCAAACGTGGAACGCAGGTGTCTCACCTGCGGCCAAACGGACATGTTCTCTAACGCTGTTGTATGCGCTCCTTGGCCTTGGCGTATGCCTTGAAGGAGGTAAAGCCGCTGGCCTCTGCGGCAGCCTCTTCGGTGGAATTAGGATGCTGCGTGCGGTAACGGTTGAAATAGTCAATGCGCAGTCCGTTGACATAGTCGGAGAATCCGCCGAAACGCTCGGTGAATACCCTTGACACGTAGCTGCGGCTGAAGCTGCAACGCTCCACCACCTGCTCCAGTTTCAGGTGCGGATCCAGATAAGCCGCTTCGGTGTTGACAAACAGCTCTATCTCAGCCGCTATCCGGTTGGTGCGCTCTTCTGCGAGTTCAGCCGGGGCTTCAATCTCTATCACCAGGTCGTCCTCGTCGGAGGCAGAGAGTATGGCGGCCCGCCGCCAGACGGGCATCACGTTGAGCAGCAGCACGATGTTGAATATGGCCAAGGGAATGCACATCGCAGCCATCACCTTGGGCGAGTCGGTGATGAAACCAGGCCACAGGAAGGGGGTGAGTACAACAGGTGCCAGCCATACGCGGTGGGCGTATTCGGTGGGGAAGTCTTCTGGATTGGAATAGTTCACGTCGCGTGCATGTTGCATCCAAAGCCACACCTGCCACATGGCTATGCCGGCATAGACCATCATCAGGATGCTGACCACGGCCACTACGATATTCCACAGGCTGAGGAACCCGGGACTGAACACACCAGAGGGCACCCATGCATGGACAATGAGCGGGGCCATGGTCAGGGCGGTGATGCCCACTGCGATATAGGTGGGGATTTTCAACTTGTTCCACTGGGTCACCGAGCCGAAGAAGCAGAAAAGCAGTACACCACAATAAGTATAATAGGTACAGGGGAAGTAAGACTTCATCAGGATCCACGCCGCCTCGCTCTGGGGGTTCAGGATGTATGGCAACAGCATGGTGGCACACGAGTAGATAAGCACTTGTTGTTTCCTGTCGGGCCAGATGTAGTCCCGTCGCTCTTTCGGCGTACCACAATTGTGGATTCCTCTTACAACGGAGAATATCCAGCACGTCACCACGTAGGCCGTTGCCGTCACGCCACACCAATAGTAAATGTCTGTAAGTATCATATTGATGGCAAAGTTACGTTATTTTTTTCGAAAAGAAGCATTTTTTTCGTTTTTTTTCGTAACTTTGCGCACAATTGACAGTTATGATGAAAAAAGTATTGATAAAAACGATAATCCTGCTGCTGACTTTGACGGCGATGCTGTTGATGTCTTGCGAGGAACAACAGATTGCTCACCAGAAGGAGGAAGTGGACAGTCTGATGAATGCTGCCTATCAGTCACGCAACTATGAGTTGATTCTGAGTTTGGCCGACCAGCATCAGCAGGACGGAACAATCTCCGCAATGAAGGCCTGTTACTGGCGTGGCTATGCCTACTCGCGGCAGCGCAAGATGAGAATGGCGGAGATAGAGTGGAAGAATGCCGTCGCCCAGAAAGTTACAAGCGGGGAGGACATGAAATTCTATGGGCAGTCGGCCAGCCATCTGGCGGGCTTGCTCTATCTGAAGTTAGACTATGGCGAGGCCATACGTGTGGCTCTGACGGCTATCGACCTGATGAGGGAGAATGGCTACACCATGAACAACCACTTCTCAAACTTGCTGACCTTCGTAGGCAGTTGCCAGCTGAAGTTAGGCCATCTGCAGGAAGCCGCCAACAACTTTGCCCGTACTTGGCTACACTATCAGCAGGTGATGGAAGCTTACCATGACCAGGAAAGCTATACTGGTAGCATTGTCGGTCTCGTTACCATTGTCGATGCGTATATCCAGACGGCTCACTATCAAGAGGCCAGCGAATGGGCCGACCGTCTGGAGAGCATGTTGCAGCTACGCAGCCATTATCCCGACGTGAAAGAGGATTATATCGACAAGCAGTGGGCCAGACTCTATCTTTACCGTGCCTGTGCCTTGGAGGGCCTGGGGAACAAGGCTGAGGCTGAGAAAGCCTATAAGAAAGCCCTGGCTACCCAGTATGTCCAGACTGCCGAAGGCAAAATGGAGGCTAACAACTACTTGATGACCGCCCACAGGTGGAGCGAGGCTGCCGACAATTTCCAGGTGCTGGAGGCACAAATGGTCAGTTACGATGTCGGAATGTCCATAGAGAACATTCATGCTTTTCTGCTGCCGAAGTTCCTGGCCAATGCAGAGGCGCATCGCACCGATACTGCCATTGCCATGGGAATACGTCTCTGCCATGCTCTCGACTCTGCCATCAACAGGGAGAATCGCAACGAAGCTGCCGAACTGGCCACCATCTTTGAGATACAGCAGAAGGAAGCCGAACTGATGGAGCAGCGCAACAGGCTTTCGGACCAGCGCCTCCTGATGGTGTGTACCACGCTGTCACTCATCGTTCTGGGTTTAGGTCTTTTCATCTTCTTCCGCCATCGTGCGGCCGTGAAACTGGAGACGGCCTATTACGACTTGGAGCGGGCCAATATTCGTGTAGAGGAGTCTTCGCGCATGAAGAGTGACTTCATCCAGCAGATTTCCCATGAGATACGTACTCCGCTCAACATCCTGTCGGGCTTTACCCAGTTGCTGACGATGCCCGGCTCGACGTATGACGAAGCGACGCTGCAGGACATCAACCAGAAGATTGTCGAAAACACCGACCGCATTACCAGCCTTGTCAACAAGATGCTGGAACTCTCGGAGGCGAAGAATCATAACGTCATCGAGTGCAGCGACAACGTTGCGGCTGTCGAGGTGGCTGCAGAGGCCGTCAATGCCTCGGGCATCACCGAGGCCACCCACCTGACGTTCGACATGGTTGTGTCGCCAGAAGCCGAACAGGCCATGCTGCAGACCAATCGGACGGCCGTCATCCGTGCCTTGTCGCTGGTACTTGACAATGCCCGTAAGTTCACGGCCCCGGCTGAGGCACGTCAGCGTGAAAAGCCTACCGACCATCAGCAGAAGGTGGTCCTGCGCATGACAGTGGTTTCCGGACGGCTGTTCTTCTCGGTCGAGGACACCGGCATAGGCATTCCGCACAAGGAGGCCGAGCGCATCTTCGACGAGTTCGTGCAGCTGGATGAGTATTACGACGGTACGGGTATAGGTCTCACCGTTGCCCGTTCGCTGGCCCGTCGCATCGGTGGCGACATCATGCTCGACACGGCCTATATCGGCGGTTCCCGTTTTGTCATGACCTTGCCCGTCTGTAGTTGAATAACTGGAATATACTATAGGCTCGCCTGCCAAGGTCGTAATTATTAATTAATGTGGAAATATGGAAAGAAACCAAGTCATAGACAACATCAAGCAAGTAGCCAAGCAAGTATTGCCCAAGGGCAGCACTCTCTATCTTTACGGCTCACGAGCCCGCGGTGACGCGCACGAAGGCTCTGACTGGGACCTGCTGCTATTGTTGAACAATCAGGGCGATAACGACGAGAATTTCCGCCGCTATGCCTATCCCATCATTGTGCGGGGCTACGATCTTTGGCAGTCGTTCAGTGTACATACTTACTCTAAGGACGAGTGGTACAACAGCCCGCATCCCATGTTCTTTTACAATGTCGAACGCGATAAACAATTAATCTATGAGTCTTAATCAAGAAGAACGTAACATCATGGTAGGTCTCGAACTGGAAAAAGCCAAAAGCACCTTCGCCGAGCACGAGGGATTGACTGAGAAAGGTTACTGGAACACCTTGGCCAACCGCCTGTACTATGCTTTGTTCCATGCTGTCAGTGCTATGCTTATCAGCGACGGCCGTGAGGTGGGTTCACACAAGGGAGCCGCTATCCGATTCCACCAGTACTATGTCCGCACAGGTATCTTTACCGACGACGAGGGCGCGTTCTACTCGCAGATGGAGACCCTACGCGAGAAGTCCGACTATAACTTGCTTCTTTAAGGTCTCCGAGACCAAGATCACCGCCTGTATCGAGCCGACGCGCCTGCTTATAGAGAATATTGAGAAGTATATCAACGGAGAATAGTGCTACAGACGGGAAAGAGATTCGTGAGGCCGCCGCTGGCGATTCTGCAGCGGCCTCTATAATTATAATAATGTGTTAAAAAAACGGTTGATTGTTTGATAGTGTGGTGGAAAAGATGTACCTTTGTAGCATCATTTCTAAGCATTATGATTATGAACGCTGTTTCACTCAATTTGTTAGAGACAAAGACGAGTGAATTATACTCTCGGTTCTTCTGTTTTCCAATTCTCAATCTCGATACCTCGGATACGACCGAAGTGGTCGACGTTATCGGTCACCATCACCATTTTGTGCTGCAAGGCAATGGAGCCGATGGCCATGTCGAAGTTTTCTATCTTACGTCCGATGGACTTCAGGTAGGCCATTTCGCGTCCGAAGGTGTGGAGCGACATCCCAAACGGCAGAACGCTGAACAGACTGATGAATTCCTCGGTCTCGTGCATCGTTTTCTTCGGGTTGTCGCTGTTCTCGGCACCGTAGTATAGCTCGGCTACGGTGATTTCCGACAGGTAGCAATTGTCAATGCCGGCAAGGGCAATCTTGCGGTTCATCTCAAACATTCCACGCATACAGAACACGCAGGTGTTTGTGTCGAGCAGATACTTTTTTTTCATCACCTTAGTCGTTCATAGACACCAGTTCGCGCTCGTAGTCGGCTTTACGGGCTTCGCGGATGGCATTCTCTATGCGCTCCCCGTCCTTGCCGTTCCATGCGCCGAACAGGGCGTTTAGTTTCTTCAACTTCTTTTCTTCTTCAGAAGCTATGTCGTGTTCTGTAGAAGCTTCTATGAGCCGTTCGCCCAGCCAACGCTGATTGCTGGCCGTCAGCGAAAGCCCTTGCAGATAACTCCACAGATGGTTTAGTGATGCAACATTCATAATCTTGGTGCTTTTTGATTGTGTGGTGCAAAAATACAAACTTTTTCTCAGACTACCAACAATAAGACGAAAAAAGAAGCGAAACCTAAGCCTCGCGGGCCAGAAGCACGGAGTATTGACCTCAATACACGGCCAATTGGGTCGGAAACATAGAGTAATATCGCTCTTAAATCGCTCTTAAATCGCTCCGATTTCGCCACTGTCGCTTGTAAAAAGAAAATTGTTTGAAATTTGCATACACTACATACATTTTTGTGATAACAACTTATAAATCAGAGAAATAAGTGGTGTATGTAGTGGTGTATGCAAGGTGTAATTAAAATTTTACCTACACTACCAATAGATAAGCGTATACCTGTCTTGGTGCGCTTGCTGCAGATGGTGTAGCTCGCGACCGAAGCGATTATTGTCCCACCCGTTGGGACAACCAGTCCCAACGGGTGGGACGTTGCGTCCCAACGCATGGGACGTTGTGTCTTCCGCATGTTTGCTTTGCCTGTTTGCCACAGAGAAACAACTGTACAGCACGGAACAACCACTCTGGTTGCATACACTGCCTACACTGTTGCATACACCACTTTTCTTCTTCATTATCAGCTTATTACGCCTTGGTGTATGTAGTGTATGCAAATTTTAAAAATAAAATTTTAAAATAGAATGCATAGGCATTGTCTTTGCCAGGACAAGAAGGCAAGAAGTTGTTTTTTTATCATTTCTGACCTCAGTACTCGGCCAATCGGACTGGAAACATGGAGTATTGACCTCAATACTCAACTATGCTACGTTTAGCTCGTCGTACAGCATATCCATGACATAGACTGGGCTTTGATAATAAAGCCCGGTGCTTGGGCGCTCCACCTTTTCGTATGTATGCGAGCCATAAACGGCATCCATGGCCTGCTCCATCGTGAGGCCGCGTTCATCCATAAGCATAGTAACTAATTCGTTTGTCAGACACTCTATTAGGAACTGACGATCTTGTTCTTCCCTTGTATTCATTTGTTCTCAATTTTGTGGAGTAAACGGATGGCCCGCTCAGTTCCGAAAAAATACTGGAATGTGGGTCGGATGAATGATAGCTGGCGAATAAGCTCGTCCATGGCGATGTACTGCAACTGGTAGCGGCTGATTTGCAGTCCTACCTTGTCGTCGGCTATCGGACCATAGACGATGTCGTAGTCGTGGGCTGGTGTGAGTGTTCGGTTGCGGCGGTTCATCATGATGAACTCTGCCCATTCTTTGCTGTAGCCCTCGAAAACCTTTACCTTCAGGTCTGAGGGATGGAAAAGAATGCTGTCATCAAACAGGTAGGTGGTCACCGTGGCTTCGCCTGATTCTTCGCGGTCTACCGTCCGCTCGGCCATCATCTGCGCTTGGCTGCGGTCGGCACTTAGGTAGAAACCTTGGCCGAAGTCTTTGCCGCGTCGTCCACACTTCAGGTCAATCTCATTGATGCTCATGTTCGAGCCGTGGTAGAGTTTCATAGTGCCAGTGCCCCTCCGTGGCGGTTACAGATGACGGTGATGTCCTCCACGGCATCCTCAATGGACTGTGTGTGCTCCACGCCATAGTGCTTGGTCAAGAATTCTATCCCCTTGTACTGGCGTAGGTACTGGTATGCCTTAGCATTGGTCAGCGAAAACTGCTTAGCGAATGCGCCAATGACGCACACCAGATATTCGATGATGTTTGACTGCTCTTTCGACATGGTAATAACGTTTTAACGCTACAAAGTTACAAACTTTTTCTCAGACTACCAACAATATGAAGAAAAAAGAGGCGAAACCTTTGCGGTTCCGCCTCTTTTATAATAATGATAATTCTTGCGTCCCTTCTTGCGTCCCTTCGGTAGCAAGCGTCCTTCGGCCGAGCGCGGTAGCAAGCGACCAGAGGTCGAGCGCGTGGTAATTCGTGTTTAAGAAAAAAAACACGAGCATTGGTGTTTACTTTAGCGCCTTGCTCAGCATGTAGTAAATCTCGTTGTTCTTCAGCTGCTGCTTGAAGTTGGCGGTGGTGGTGTCCTTGTTGATGCGCACATACTCGATGCCAGTCATCTCGGCGAAGTCCTCCCAGTACTCCTCGGTGATGTCGTAGGAGAATGCCGAGTGGTGCGTACCGCCAGCGAGAATCCATGCGCCGGCACCAATCTCAAACGTGGGCTGCGGCACCCAGAGGGCGCTGGCCACGGGCAGGTTGGGCATGGGCTTCGGCTCGATGCACTCCACTTCCTGAGAGATGAGGCGGAAGCGGTTGCCAAGGTCAACAATGGTAGCCTTGATGCCGCGGCCTACCTTCGAGGTGAACACGAGGCGGGCAGTCTGCTGCTTGCGGATGCCGATGCCGAGGAAGTGAACCTCCAGCTTGGGTTTGTCGACGGCGATGAGCGGGCACACCTCGAGCATGTGGCTCTGCAGGCAAGAGCTGCGGTCGCCGGCGAAGTTGAGCGTGTAGTCCTCTAAGAACGAGCATCCGGTAGGCATACCCTGCTGGATGACCCAGAGTGAGCGATAGAGGCAGGCCGTCTTCCAGTCGCCCTCGGCACCGAAGCCGATACCCTCTTCCATGAGGCGCTGCGAGGCCAGACCGGGAATCTGGTCGAAGCCCACGAAGTTGGGATCGTCGATGTCGGCATCGCCCAGGTCGTCGAAGTTGGTGGTAAAGGCGGTAGCACCCTCGTCCTTCAGCACGCGGCGCAGGGCAATCTCGGCCTTGGCGGCGTTCTTCACCTTCTCCCAGTAGACCTCCTCGCCGCTCTCGTCAATCTTGATGGTGTAGAGCTTCTTGTATTCCTCGACGAGTGCGTCGGCCTCGGCCTCGGTCACCTTCTTGAAGTACTCCATCAGCGAGCTCACGGGATAGTAGTCCACGTGGTAGCCCAAGCGCTGCTCGAACTCCACGCGGTCGCCGTCGGTCACGGCCACGTTGTTCATGTTCATGCCGAACATCAGGCAGCGCACGTTGTGAGCGTCGGCCACGCCGGCGGCCACGCGGGCCCATACGGCAATCTGCTTCTGGGCAGCCTCGTCCTTCCAGTAGCCGCAAACCACCTTGCGGGGAACGCGCATGCGGGTGCAGATGTGTCCGAACTCGATGTCGCCGTGGGCACTCTGGTTCAGGTTCATGAAGTCCATGTCCATCGTCTCCCAGGGAATCTCGGCGTTATACTGCGTGTGGAAGTGCAGCAGGGGCTTCTGCAGAGCCTGCAGACCCTTGATCCACATCTTGGCGGGCGAGAAGGTGTGCATCCAGGTGATGATGCCCACGCACTTGTCCTCGTTGTTGGCAGCCTTCATCACGTCCTCCACCTCTTTCGAGCTGTTGGCCGTGCCCTTGTAAACCACCTTGATGGGGATAATGCCCGTAGCGTTCAGACCATCGACCATCTCCTTAGAGTGTCCGTCAACTGCAACCACGGCATCGCCTCCATACAGGAGCTGTGCGCCAGTTACCCACCAAATCTCATAGTTTTTAAACATAATTATTGGCCCCCCTCTAACTCCCCCGAGGGGGAGGACCGTTTCAGGGCTTGGGTCTTTAGTTATTAATAGAGAAAAGATAGTTCTGCGTAGATTCAGAATGCAAAATTAAGAAATAATGCTGACGTGGCAAAGTGATTAAACGGCATATTTTGACTTTTTAACTTTTTAACTTGGCGATTCTCTGTAATTCTGTGTACCTTTGCACCGAACTTGTGATTATTGTATATAAGAGAAAGAAACAATGCCGGAAATATCTGTACGAGGGCTGGAGATGCCCGAGTCGCCCATCAGGAAGCTCGCCCCGCTGGCCAATGCTGCCAAGAAGCGGGGTATAAAGGTCTATCACCTGAACATCGGACAGCCCGACCTGCCTACGCCGCAGGTGGCTCTCGATGCGCTGAAGTTTATCGACCGCAACATCTTAGAGTATTCACCGTCGCAGGGCTATCAGAGCTATCGCGAGAAGTTAGTGGGCTATTACGAGAAATACAACATACACGTCACCGCCGACGACATCATCATTACCAGCGGTGGCAGCGAGGCGGTGCTTTTCGCTTTCCTGAGCTGTCTGAATCCGGGCGACGAGATTATCGTGCCCGAGCCGGCCTATGCCAACTACATGGCCTTTGCCATATCGGCCGGTGCCAAGATTCGCACGATTGCCACTACCATTGAGGAGGGCTTCTCGCTGCCCAAGGTCGAGAAGTTTGAGGAACTGATTAATGAGCGCACCCGCGCCATTATGATTTGCAACCCAAACAACCCGACGGGCTATCTCTATACCCGCCGCGAAATGAACCAGATTCGCGACCTGGTGAAGAAGTACGACCTCTACCTGTTCAGCGACGAGGTCTATCGCGAATATATCTACACGGGTTCGCCCTATATCTCAGCCTGCCATTTGGAAGGTATTGAGCAGAATGTCATCCTGATTGACTCCGTGTCGAAGCGCTACTCCGAGTGTGGCATCCGCGTGGGTGCCCTTATCACGAAGAACAAGGACGTGCGGGCCGCCGTGATGAAGTTCTGTCAGGCACGCCTGTCGCCGCCCTTGATTGGCCAGATTGTGGCCGAGGCTTCGCTCGACACGCCCGAGGAATACATGCGCGACGTCTACGATGAGTATGTGGAGCGCCGTAAGTGCCTCATCGACGGGCTTAACCGCATCCCCGGCGTCTATTCGCCCATCCCTATGGGAGCCTTCTACACGGTGGCGAAACTTCCTGTGGACGATGCCGAGAAGTTCTGCCGCTGGTGTCTGAGTGAGTTTGAGTATGAGGGCCAGACGGTGATGATGGCTCCTGCCGCCGGCTTCTACACCACGCCGGGAGCCGGACGCGACCAGGTGCGCATAGCCTACGTGCTGAAGAAGGAAGACCTTATACGTGCCATCGACGTGTTGCGGCGTGCCCTTGAGGCCTATCCAGGGAGAACGGAATGAACCTGCCACTATTTCTTGCCAAGCGTATCTACGGACGCCAGGACGGCCAGCAGGCGGTGAGCCGGCCTGCCATCCGTATTGCCATGCTGGGCGTTGCCATCGGCTTGGCGGTGATGATTGTCACCGTGGCGGTGGTGCTGGGCTTTAAGCACACCATTCGCGACAAGGTGGTGGGCTTCGGCAACCATATCCAGGTGCAGAACGTGTTGTCGGCCCAGTCGGCAACCACCTATCCCATTTGTATTAATGACTCGATGATGCAGGCCCTTGCGGCGGTTGAGGGCGTGCGCCATGTGGAGCGTTTCTCCATGACGCAGGGCATCCTGAAGACCGATGACGATTTCCTCGGGGTGGCCTTGAAGGGCGTGGGGCCGGAGTTCGACGGGTCGTTCCTCTCGCAGCATCTGGTTGCGGGCGAGCTGCCGCAGTTCTCCGATTCGGCCACTCAGTATCCGCTGGTCATCTCGAAGACCATGGCCGACAAGCTGAAGCTGCAGGCAGGCGACCGCGTGTTTGCCTATTTCATTGGCAACGACGACGTACGGGCCCGTCGGTTCACGGTGAGCGGCATCTACGAGACCAATATGAAGCGGTTCGACGACATCATCTGCCTGACTGACCTCTTTGTTACCAATAAGCTGAATGGATGGTTCCCCGGCCAATGTTCGGGGGCAGGACTGCTGGTCGATGACTTCGACCGCCTGCAGCAGGTGAGCGACCGGGTGGGCGAGACGGTCAACCGCACGCGCGACTGCTACAACAACTATTTCACTTCGATGAACATCGAGGAACTCTACCCCCATGTGTTTTCCTGGCTGGAACTGCTCGACATCAATGTATGGATTATCCTGGCCCTGATGGTGGCCGTGGCGGGATTCACGATGGTGAGCGGACTCCTGATTATTATCCTGGAGCGCACGCAGATGATAGGCATACTCAAGGCATTGGGGGCACGCAACAAGACCATACGCCACACCTTCCTTTGGTTTGCTGCCTTCATCATCGGGCAGGGACTCTTATGGGGCAATCTCATAGGTGTGGGCATCGTGGTCTTGCAGCAGCAGACGGGATTTGTCACCCTCGATGCCCAGAGCTACTACGTCAGCGAGGCACCCATGGAACTCAGCCTGCCGCTCATCCTCCTGCTCAACGTGGCCACGCTGCTCATCAGCATCTTCGTACTCATCGGCCCGAGCTACTTAGTCTCGCACATCCATCCGGCCCGCAGCATGCGCTACGAGTGACCGAAGTAGTACTGGCCTCGGCGACGGGTGATGCTGCCGTAGTTGATGGCGTGCTTCGGACAATGGTGGTAGCAGGACAGGCAGCAGGTGCAGGAACCGTCGCCCTGCCACGTAGGCAGGTTGCCGTAGAACTGAATGTCGCCCGTGGGGCACACCTGTTCGCACTTGCCGCAATGGATGCACAAGTCGGGATCCACGGTGAACTTGCGGTCGGTAATCATCCGGGCGTTGAAGTAGGCACCGATGACGTGGCTGAATGTCCACGGGGTCAGTCCCGGATGGGTATGCGTCTCGCCAGAAACCCTATCGACAATCATTTTCGCATATTGCTCAAGCTCCTTGGTGGCTTGGGCAATTTTCTGTTTTTCGCGCTCGGGGGTGTCGGTGTACATGAAGGGCAGGCATACATAGCTCTCGGGCATGACGAGCGAGAAGGCGCTGGCAATCGTCAGTCCCTTGACGTCCAGCTCCTGTTGCAGCATCTCTATGGTGCGGCCGATGCTGTCGCCGCAGGTACAGAGGGCGTAGACGTAGTGCGGAGCGGTGGGCGATGGGGGATTGATGAAGCGAAGCTGGTGGATGAACTCGTGCACGATGTGCGGCGGTTGCCAGCCGTGTACGGGGAAGCAGAAGCCGATGCGCTCGCCCTCTTCCAGTTCATATTCGCACTTGCCTTTCAGTTCCTCGGGAATGAAAAGCATTCGTTCGCCTGTCTGTCGGGCCAGCGTCTCAGCGGCCCATTTGGTGTTGCCTGTTCCAGAAAAATAGAAAATCATGGTGCAAAGTTACGAAATATTTTCGTACCTTTGCACGCAATTATGAGATATTTTATCACTTTAAGCTACGACGGGACACGATTTCATGGCTGGCAGGTGCAGCCCAACGGCATTTCGGTGCAGGGCGAACTGGACCGGGGCTTGACGTTGCTGTTGCGTACAGAGGTACACACCACGGGTGCCGGGCGCACCGATGCCGGTGTGCATGCACGGATGATGGTGGCCCATTTCGACACGGACACCGAAGTCGACGGCCAGCAACTTGCCTATAAACTGAACAAGCTGTTGCCGCGCGACATCAGCATTCAGCGGGTGGAGCGGGTGAGCGATGCGCTCCATGCCCGTTTCTCAGCCACGTCGCGCACGTATCGTTATTATCTGCATACGTGCAAGGATCCTTTCCTGCGCCATTATTCCTGCGAGTTGCACTATCCGCTCGACTTCGACAAGATGAACGAGGCGGCACGCCTGCTGCTTTCCTACGAAGACTTCGGGGCTTTCTGCAAGGCGCATGCCGACGTGAAGACCACGCTCTGCCACGTGACCCGTGCCGAGTGGATACAGACTGCCCCGTCGGCGTGGTACTTTGAAATCACCGCCAACCGCTTCCTGCGCAACATGGTCAGGGCCGTGGTGGGCACGCTGATTGAGGTGGGTCGCGGACGGCTCTCTATTGACGGCTTCCGTCGGGTGGTCGAGGGGAGACAGCGCAGCGATGCAGGCGAGTCCATGCCGGCCAATGCCCTCTTTCTGGAAGATATTCAGTATTAGTAACATGCAAAAAAATGGTAGGATTTCGGAGGTACGAAGGTACGAGGGTACGGAGGTTCGAGGATAGTCTCTTTGCGGAAAATTGAACGTGCGAACTATTCTCGTCCCCCCGTACCTCCGTACCCCCGCACCTCCGAATTATCCCATATTAATTTTTAACAATTACTTAGTAACATAAGAATATGTGGTTAGTATTAGCTTTTATGTCGGCGGCCTTCCTGGGCATCTATGATTCCCTGAAGAAGAAGGCACTCAAAGACAACGCCGTTATTCCCATCCTGTTCCTGAACACGCTTTTCTCGTCGCTCATCTTCCTGCCCTTCATCGTGCTGAGCGCGACGGGCGATATGCCCGCCGATTCCATCTTCCATGTGGGGAGTGGTGGCTGGGAGATGCACAAGTACATCGTGCTGAAGTCGCTCATCGTGCTGTCAAGCTGGATTCTGGGCTACTTCGGCATGAAGCACCTGCCGCTCACCATCGTAGGCCCCATCAATGCCACGAGGCCCGTGATGGTGCTGGTGGGCGCACTATTGGTATTTGGCGAGCGGCTTAATGGCTGGCAATGGATGGGTGTGCTGCTGGCGGTGGCCTCGTTCCTGCTGCTCAGCCGAAGTGGCAAGAAGGAGGGTATTGACTTCAAGCACGACCATTGGATCTATATGATAGTGGGGGCTGCGGCATTAGGGGCTATCAGCGGACTCTACGACAAATATTTGATGGCTTCGGCCAGCGATGGAGGCGTGGGACTCGACCGTATGATGGTGCAGTCGTGGTACAACATCTACCAATGTGTGCTCATGGGTATCATGCTGCTTCTGCTCTGGTGGCCGAAGCACAATCAGACCACTCCCTTCCATTGGGACTGGGCCATCATCGGCGTCAGCCTTTTCCTTTCCACCGCCGACTTCATGTATTTCTATTCCCTGTCGCTGCCCTCGGCCATGATCAGTATCGTGTCGATGATTCGCCGTGGCAGCGTCGTGGTGAGCTTCCTCTTTGGTGCCCTGTTCTTCCACGAGAAAAACTTGAGGGCCAAGGCTATCGACCTGGCCCTCGTGTTGTTGGGAATGGTGTTCTTGTATATTGGCTCAAGGTAGCCCAAGGCTACTTGCCAGCCACTTTGCGTGCCTGCTTGCCTTCCACCTGGATGTGGGGGCCGGCAGGCTTTCTGTTGCTCTTGCGACCGCCGATAGTGTAGTAGGCGTCGGCTTCCTTTTCATGCTGCATCGTGCTGATGGCGGTGGGGATGGCCAGTTCGTCGTCGACACCGTGGATAATCATCGTTGCGCCGTTCCAACTGTCCATGACGGGCAGACCCTCGGCCCTGCGGATGACGGCTGAATAGCTGACGGCTGCGGGACGGTACTCTTCGGTCACGCGATACCACTCGCCATCGTCTTTCAGCACGTAGCGGCCGTAAGGCACGTCGCCGTCGGCCTGGAAGTAGCCGGTCAGGTAGTTGGTCGTCGTGTTGACGGGGCTGCTGGCAGGTTCACCCTCGATGCAGAACGTTACCTGCGGGCTTTCGGTGAAGTAGATGTAGGGATGGCCCACCTCGGTCTCGGTCACCTCTTCTAAGCATACGCGGCTATAGTCGCTCAGCAGTCCTGCCAGCCGGTACAGCTTGGCACCCTGCGGAATGTGGTACTGATAGGGCAGGCAGACGGTGCCCCATTGGCGGCCCGACATGTCGAAGCGGAAGGCGGGATGATAGAGAAGCTGAAAGTCGGTGGCACACCACCATCCTTCGCGTTTGTCGCCCGTGTTGTTGGCGGTGTCGTCGGTGCCGTAGCGTCGCCAGGCATTATCGATGGCTCCCTGCTTCGAGCCGGTGAAGCCGATGGTCAGCACGTCGTTGGCCGATACGTAGATGGGTGTCGTGGTGAGCGTCTCCCACGAGCCGATGGTGCTGGGCACGTCTAAGTAGTCGCGGGTGAGGTTGGGTGTTACCGCATTCTCGCTACTGGTGGCGATGAAGCCGTGCTGGTCGCTCAGACAGTAGTGCTGTGTGGTGGCTTTGCATTGCAGGGCATACAGTCCTTCGGGCAGGTTGCTCAGCTGTTGTCTGATTTCCATGGTCTGCTTGTTGCCCTCGCTGGCGTTGATGCCTGCCCACCAGGCATTCCAGCAAGTCTTGTCTTCCTGGGTGGCCGTGCGCTGGTCGCCGGCGGTGTAGGTGCCCGTATGGGTCAGCCAACCGTCGGTCTGAGAGAAGTCGGGCGACTGGGGCTGCGTGCTGGCCACGCTCATGGTGAGGAAGTTATCGATGGCCTGTTGCAGCTGTTGGCGTGCCGAAGCGAGGGCAGCCGACGGCATAATGGATTCGCTTGCGGCTGTTGCTGCCTCTTCTGCCTCGATGAGTGCTTCCTGCCCGTCGAACGTCAGTTGGTCAATCGCCTTGGCTACGCGCAGCAGGGAGTCAACCGCCTGCTTGTCGGCTACGGCTTGTAGTGCCTCGTCGATGGCCAGGTTGATGGTTTCCAGCGCCGACTGGTCGGCTGCTGTCAGGGCGGCGATTCGCTGTTCCAGTTCATTGTTCAGAGCGGGCATGGCCGTGTTCCATTGCATGAATGTCTGGGCCTGCTTGCGGGCACAGGCCACGGCATCGGCTACGGCTTCCTCCTGCGAGTGGCAGAGACGGCGCAGTTCGATGTTGCTTATCTGTGCCGTTCCTGCTAACCAGCGGAAGGCCAGCAGCGCCTCGTTGTGTTGTCCGCTATTAAAGATTCCCTGGTTGGTGTTCCAGAGGCTGGAACTTATGAATGTCAGTTTGTTCTCGTCGTTGGTGGCACCTTTTGCGCGTGTCTCCACTTTCAGGTAGCCGCCGGCATCCTTGCTGGTCACGATGCAGACGTAGTCTTGGTTAGGCTCGATGTCGAAGCCCGTCTTCAGCGCACCCTCGCCGTCCTTGCCGTGGTTGGCAAAAGCCTGTAGGAAGTTGCCGCCGTCCTCCTTCGGGAACACTTCGAACCAGGGATGACCCAATGGCTGGCCTGTGCCCGACGTCCATCCAAAGAGACCCATGTCGAACCGTCCGTAGGGAATGAGGTTGCCGCCCATGTAGCGTTCGCCGCCCTCGGTGTCCACCACGTCGCCCACCTCAGCCTCGTAGGGGCTGTAGTAGTCGGTGCCGCCGAAGCTCTTAATATGCAGGCGGTAGCGGGTGTCCTCGCTGCTCTGGTAGTCCACGATGGAGTAGTCGGCCTCGGCATCCTCCGGACGGATGGTCTGCCAGGTGTGCCAGGCACCTCCCGGCTCCTTGCGCAGCACTTCCATCAGCTGGTTGTACTCGCCGTCGTAGTCGTGCCAGGAGATGGTGGCCTGTCCGTTGCTGTAGTCAATCTTGAAGTTGCTGAAGCCGCCCTGCATGGGTGGCAGGTTGGGAATCTTCTCGTAGGAACTGTTGTAGCCCATGCCCGTGAGCATGTTGGCATAGTACTTGCCAGCCTGCGTGAGGCCGCCGTTCTGGTAGAGCTTGCCCTTCGACTCGCTGTTCCAGTAGAAGTAGCGTTCCACGTAGCCATACGAGTTCAGCTTGTTGCATATCTGCTCCACGCCCCAGGCTATGTCGCCGTCGGTTTTGCCGCTCTCGAAGGCTCCGTTATGGTTCCAGGAGGCTCCCCATATCCATTCCGAAATCCAGATGGGGCGCTTATACTTGCTCTGCATGGCTCCTAAGTTGTTGAAGTTGTCGATGGTCCAGTAGCAATGCAGGTCGGCAATGTCGCATCGCCAGCCACGGGCGTCGATGGCGTCGAAGAACTCTTTGAGGAATCCCGAACCGTCGGTATAGTCGCTGCCGTCCCATGATGAGGGCGAGCAGAGGCGCATGCCCGTGCGCATCAGGTTCTGCCAGTTGCCTAAGATGGTGCTGAGCGACTGCGGCTTGTCGTCGGCTGAGTTGCGGGGCTCGTTGTTGGTCTTCATGTGGCAGCTCCACGTGGCCCGTCCGCATTCTGCCGAGGAGGGCCAGTCCTCATACAGGTGATGAGGCACGCACTCTACGTCGGGCTGCATGTCGTGGCCTACGCCCCAGTCGTAGCAGCTGATGGCTCCCACGGCAGCCACTACCGAGGCGTCGGTATTGCTGGCCAAGCCTTTCTTGCCTGCTGTGTTCCACTTGAAGATGCGGTAGGAGGAGATTTTTCCGTCGAGGATTTGTGGCAGTTCGCCCATTTCTACGTCCTGGTCGTTGGCTATGAAGCAACGCTGGTAGCCGTAGCCGCTGCGCTGTGTGGCGAAGGTCACCATATAGCCGCGCTTCAGGCGGAACGAGCGGATGCGGTTGTTCAGTTTCTGGTCGGTCAGGGTCACCATGTAGCCCCCGTCGTTCTCCAGTCCGAAGTCGTTGCACGACTCGCCCCCGAAGTGCTGTTCGCTGTAGACGGTCAGCGGCTTGTCGGTACTGGCGTAGGGCAGAATCATACAGCCGCGCGTGCCATAGAGTCGCACCTGGCAGTTCACGCCGTTTTGTGCCATCGAGCTGTTGATTCTTACGCGGGTGGACAGCAGGGTGCTGATGGCCACCGAGGGCTTCACTTCCTGCAGGATGAGTACGGCATGCTCCGTGCCCGTGATGTTGACGAGGCCGTTGCCGGCAAAGGGTGTCTTGCCCTTGATGATGTAGTCGGTCTCGCCGCTGACGATGACGGAGCTTGTCACCTGGTCTACGCTGGTCGTGGTGTTCTTTGCCAAAGCCGACAAGGTCAGCGTGAATACGAAGACGGTTAGTAGCAGTTTCTTCTTCATAATAGGCTTTCTTTAGGTTATCACTATAATAATTGGCAAAGATACGAAATAATGGCGTAAGTGCCAAATTTCTGTTACGTTATTTAAAAAAACAACAGATTTCACGGATTAATCGGATTTAAGCCCTACTGATAAACAGTAACTTAGAAAATCCGTTTAATCCGTGAAATCCGTTGTGGTTAATGAAGATATACCCCTGTATTTCGACTTTGAGTCGCAGTTTAGTAGGCGAAGAGGGGATAGTCCTTCATCGTGTCGTTGACGCGCTGGCGCACGCTGGCGATGACCTCCTCGTTGGTCGGGTCGTTCAGCACGGTCTCAATCAGTTCGGCGATGAGTACCATCAGGTCTTCCTTGGCACCACGGGTGGTGATGGCAGGCGTGCCGAGACGCAGGCCGCTGGTCTGGAAGGCCGAGCGCGAGTCGAAGGGCACCATGTTCTTGTTCACCGTGATGTCGGCAGCCACTAAGGCGTTCTCGGCCACCTTACCCGTCAGGTCGGGATATTTCGAGCGCAGGTCGACCAGCATCGAGTGGTTGTCGGTGCCGCCGCTCACGATGTGGAAGCCGCGCTTGATGAGCTCTTCGGCCAGCACGGCAGCGTTCTTCTTTACCTGTAGTGCCCACTCCTTGAACTCGGGCTGCAAAGCCTCGCCGAAGGCCACGGCCTTGGCAGCGATGACATGCTCTAACGGACCGCCCTGCTGTCCGGGGAAGACGGCGCTGTTGATGAGTGCCGACATCTTCTTCACTTCGCCCTTCGGGGTGGTGTAGCCCCAGGGATTGTCGAAGTCCTTGCCCATCAGGATGATGCCGCCACGCGGGCCGCGCAAGGTCTTGTGGGTGGTTGAGGTCACGATGTGGGCATATTTCACGGGGTTGTCCAGGAGTCCGGCGGCAATAAGACCGGCGGGATGGGCCATGTCGATCATCAGCAGGGCACCCACCTTGTCGGCAATCTCGCGCATGCGCTTATAGTCCCATTCGCGGCTGTAGGCCGAGCCGCCGCCGATGATCAGTTTGGGCTTGTGCTCCAAGGCCAGCTGCTCCATCTCGTCGTAGTCCACGCGGCCCGTCTCCTTGTTCAGGTTGTAGCCGATGGGATTGTAGAGAATGCCGCTGGTGTTCACGTGCGAGCCGTGGCTCAGGTGGCCGCCGTGGTCCAGGTTCATGCCCATGAAAGTGTCGCCGGGCTTCAGTACTGCCAAAAGCACGGCAGCGTTGGCCTGTGCGCCAGAGTGGGGCTGCACGTTGGCATACTCGGCATCGAACAACTTGCAAACGCGCTCAATGGCGAGCCGCTCCACCTCGTCGACAACCTGGCAACCGCCATAGTAGCGCTTGCCGGGATAGCCCTCGGCGTATTTGTTGGTCAGGTACGAACCCATGGCTTCCATCACCTGGTCGCTCACGAAATTCTCACTGGCAATCAGCTCCATGCCTTTCAGCTGGCGCTGATGCTCTTTCTCGATCAACTCAAAAACGATGTTGTCTCTTTTCATTTACTTCAAAATATTGTTTTTATGTTTGGATTGTCAAGCGGGTGCAAAGGTACAACATCTTTTCCAAACTACCAAAAAAACACTCATTAATCGTCGTGTATCTTGGGCAGGAAGATGATAAAGCGGCATCCGTCGTGGTATTTCTTGTCGAAATAGAGCGATCCGTCCAGGTTTCTGATGTGCCGGCGGGTGAGTGGCAATCCCAGTCCGAGACCTTCCGAGAGGTCGTTGGTCTTGGTGAAGGGTGTGAACATGTGTTCGTAGAAGTCCTCTGAGATGCCGGGTCCGATGTCCTCGATAACGATACGTATCATGGTTTGGGTCTCCGTTACTTTCACCGAGATGTGCTTGCCGTCGGAGTACTTGGCGGCGTTGTAGAGCAGTTCGCGGATGCTCCTGAAGAAATACAGCCGGTTGGTGCGAATGCAGAACGAGTCGGGCAGCGTTGACTCGAAATGAATGTGGTCTACCTCGGTGAATTGCCGGCAAGTGTTGTCGATGGCTTCGCGTATGGCCGCGTTACATTGTATGATGTCGTTTCTGACGAGTGCCACGTTGCCTTGGTCGGAGCAGTCGTAGAGCATCTGCCCCATACGGCTGAGTGTCACGGCGTTGCGGTCGATCATGCTGGTAATGCTGTCCACTTCATGATCGGGCAATTCGTCACGACTGTCGCGCAAGATTTCTCCGAACCCCATGATGATGTTGAGTGGGGTGCGTATCTGGTGAGTCATGTTCTGTATGAAGATGGCTTTCTGCTTCACCCCGTCCATGGCCAGTTCGTTGGCCTCCTTCAGTTCCTCGATGCGGCGGGCCAGTTCGTCATTGGCACGTTCCACGTTGCCTATGTGCTGTTTCAGCGACAGCTGCATGTTGGCAAAGCTGTTCTGCAGCTGGCCTATCTCGTCGCTACGCTTGCTATGGGCTATCTGCTCGTCGTAGTTGCCTGTGGCAATCTGCTTGGACTGGTGTACGAGCTGTTTCAGCGGGATACTGGCATGGTGAACCACCTGTCGGCACAGCAGGACGATAATAATCAGCGACAGGATAATAAGCGGAATGAGGATGTTGAGCAGCTTATAGTGGGTATCGAAGACGCTGCTCTCGGGACTGATGAATGCCAAGCTCCAGTTGGTTCCGGGCTGGGGCTGGTAGCACGCGATGCAACGCTCGCCATTGATATACACCTCCATGTTGTCTTGATAGCCTTCCATCATCTCATGGCCCAGGGCGATGAGGTCGGGGTGCTTCAGCGGGTCAACGTCGGTGAAGATGCTTTTCTTGACGAGTTTCGTGCTGTCAGGATGCAAGAGGTAGTGGCCGTCGTCGCCGATGAGGATGAAATAGGAGTCGGGATAGGGCTTATGGGAGCTGATGGCCTGCGAGAGCTGCTTCAGGGAGAGGTCGGTAGAGACGACACCCACGAACAGACCTTCGCCGTTGATGAGGGGCTTGCTGTAGGAGACGATTACCTCCGGATTGGAGAGGGTGCCCTCGTTGAAGTCGTCGTAGGCATCAATCCAGACGGCCTTGCCCTGCACGCGGGCTACCTTGTACCAGGGCTTGTCGAAATACTCGTATTCAGCCTCCCTTACCGTCTCTATGCTGTCGCCTATCCTCACGGAGTAGGCCGAGAAGTATCTGCCGAACTCCTTGAAGTAATAGGGTTCGCTGGTGATGGAGCATCCGGTAATGTTGGGGTTCTCCTCTACTATGCGGCGAGAGTAGAGCAGCAAGGAGTCGGGGTGCATGTTCTTGAGAATGAGCCATTCAAAGTTGGCGGTAGCGGTCTCCACCTCGTCCAGGTACTGCGACAGGCGCATGGACGTGGTGTTGAGTATGCTTTCGGCTCGTGTCTCTGCCTGATGCCGTATGATACGCTGCGAGTGCAAGAACTGGAACCCCATGGAGCCTCCAAAGATGACTACAGCCAGAAGCAGGATGCTGAAGCTGAGCTTATGCGAGAGTGATTGTCTGATGTTTCTAATCATTCGATTCTTCTGTTTCTTTGAGTGAATCGTCTAACAGTTTGTTGAGCAGGCTGGTCACAATCTGTCCCTGATGCAGGATGTTGTTTACAACCCTCATGTTTTCCTTGTGCGACATGTGCCGGTGGTTGGCACTCATCATTTCCACGTCGGCCAGGATATTCATCACTGGCACGACGATGTGCTCGGTGATGTGGTGCAGGAAGGCGGTCTTCAGGTGGTCGGCTTCCTGGGCATGCCCGTAGGCTTCGCGTAGCACTTCGCCCTGATGTTCCAAGGAGGCCGACAGCTGTTTCAGCTGGCTGATGCGTTCCGACAGCGACTGCTGCATCTGCAGGAAATGATCCTGTAGCTGGCCTATCTCGTCATCTTGCTTGGTATGGGGCATCGACTCGTTGAAATGTCCGTTGGCTATGTGCTGGGCCAGTCTGTTGAGCTGCTGTAGGGGGTGCAGCTGCCTATAGGTGAGCAGCAGGCAGAGAACGAACAGCGTCAGGATGCTCACGACGAGAATGGCAATCACCTGGCCGCGCAGATGATAATACTCGTCCAGTATGTCGTAGGCGGGGTAGACGACACCTACATACCAGTCGAAACTGTCTAATTTCTTGCTGAAGATGTAATAGTCGTTGTCTTTCCGCTTGATTTGCTCATAGCCATCCTGTATCCTGGCCAAGGTCTGTGCCAGGCTGTTGGTGGCGAAATAGCGCATGGTAGTGTCGTTAAGCAGCCGCTGCTGGACGGCGGCTGGCGGAATGATGATGGTGCCTTTCTTGTCAACCATGAGGCTGTAGGAGTTGGGCGAGGGCTTGGTGGTGTGAATGGCCGCAGCAAACCATTTCAGGGGCAGGTCAACGGCAAGGACTCCGACCGTCTGGCCGTCTTTGCCGTGAATGGGCAGACAGTAGGAGATAATGATGTTTCCGTTGGGGTCAGGGTCGGAGAGTGGGGGAGTCCAGTAGGGCTGGTCCGTTTTGTAGGGCACGGAGTACCATATCTGTTTGGGATAGGGGGCATTTCCGAAGAAACTGCCTTGGACGATGGCATCTTTCTTTAGCGAGGAGCTGCTGTTCTCAGAGTAGAAGCTATAGGCCATGAAGTAGCGGTCGCGGCCCTTGTAGAAGCCAGGGTCGAAGGCAATGGCACATCCGATGATATGTGGGTTCTGCTCCAGCATCTTCCTGCTGTACTCGTACATGACGGCAGGATTGTCCAAGTGGTGTTCCACGTTCCATAGCATGAGCCTGGTGGCCTCTTCCACGTTTTTCAGCGTGTTGTCTATTTTTAGGGTGGTGTATTCTGTCGTCTGCTGAGCCATGTAAAGAGCCTCTTTCCTTACGGCCTTCTTCGCGGAATAGAGCATGATGGTGAGCGTGGCTGCGAGCAGCAAACCAATAGCAAACGCAACCATCAGGCTGAGTCGTAGGGATAGTTTACGGGTAATTAACTTGACTATTCGCAACATGTCCTTTATGTTGTTATTGGTAAATGGCTATATGATAGGGCAAAAGTAATAAAAAAAAATGAGAATAAGGTATATAAATCTGTTTATTTTTAAGGTGAAGCAGATGGTTCGACGAAAATTATCCTTTTGGAACACTTAGTTGCCAGAATGCTACTGCTGCTGCGGCTGCCACGTTGAGGGAATCGACGTTGTGCGACATGGGGATGCGCACCACATAGTCGGCCTTGGATATAGTTTCCTTGGGCAGTCCGTCGCCCTCCGTGCCCATGACGATGGCCAGTCGGGGCTCGCTTGTCAAGGCGGGGTGGTCGATGGGGATGGAGTTGTCGGTCAGGGCCATGGCCGCCGTGCGAAAGCCCAACAGGTTCAGGCTTTCGACGGGGCCGTCGAGCCATGTCCACGGGATGAGGAACACCGAGCCCATGCTTACCCTGATGGCGCGGCGGTTGAGCGGGTCGCAGGAGTTGCGGGTGAGCAGTACCGCATCGATGCCCAAGGCTGCGGCCGAACGGAAGATGGCACCCACGTTCGTGGTATCGACCACTCCGTCGATGACGACGATGCGGCGGGCGTCGCGGCAGACTTCCTCGATGGGGCGTTCGGCAGGGCGGCGCATGGCGCAGAGTACGCCTCGCGTCAGGGTGTAGCCCGTCAGTTGTGCTAAGAGTGCCCGGTCGCCGGTATAGACGGGCATGTCCTCGCGGCACCGGCCGATGATGTCGGCGGCATCGCCCTCGATGTGCCTGCGCTCGCAGAGCAGGGCCAGCGGCTCGTAGCCCGCATCGAGTGCCACCTGGATCACTTTCGGACTCTCGGCTATGAAGATGCCGTTCTTGGCATCGAGCTTGTTGCGAAGCTGCGCTTCCGTCAGTTTGCCGAAGACATCGACGCCTGCCTGGTCGAGCGATGATATTTCGATGATGTTCATAATGTTGCAGATATATTTCTTATATGTAACTTCTATTTATTCGTTAATGGTGCGCCGCTCTCCCCTCCCTTGTAGGGGAGGGGTTCTTGCCTTGCAAGCGTCCTTCGGCCGAGCGGGGGGTGGGGTCAGTATCTTCTTCGATAACAGGACATCACAGACCCCACCCCTACCCCTCCCCTTGAGGGGAGGGGAGTGGCTGCGCGTAGATTAAGCAATTTATAGAACATACCTATATATAATAAGGTGTAATCAATTTGCGTGCGAAGTTACGAAAAATAATTGAATTATCGGCTTGTTTGCCGAAGATTCTTGAGGTCGGGCGCGTTGGTGTTGGAGAAAATCGCTAATTTTGCATGTTGTAAGAGAGAAACAAGATGGAGAAAGGACGATTTGCGCCGTCGCCTACAGGCCGCATGCACTTGGGAAACGTGTTTAGTGCCTTGCTGTCGTGGCTTTCGGTGAAGAGCAGGGGAGGGGAGTGGCTCCTGCGCATAGAGGATATTGACCCGGGCCGTTCGCGGCAGGCGTATGCCGACATGCTGATGGACGACCTGCTGTGGTTAGGACTGGAATGGGACGGACAGCCCGTCTACCAGAGCCAGCGGTCGGACATCTATGCCTACTACTTCCGCAAGCTCAGCGAGCAGGGGCTTACCTACCCGTGCTACTGCACGCGGGCCGACCTCTTAGCCACGCAGGCTCCGCACGAGAGCGACGGGCGGGTGGTCTACAAGGGTACTTGCCGCCACTTGGCGCCTCGGCCTGGTGTGGCAGCTGCCACGCGGCTCATAGTACCCGACGAGGTGGTCTCGTTTACCGATGGGCATTATGGTGAGCACGGCGTGAACCTGGCCACGCAGGTGGGCGACTTCATCATCCGTCGGAAGGATGGTGCCTGGGCCTACCAGTTGGCTGTGGTGGTCGACGATGCGCTGATGGGCATTACCGAGGTGGTGCGCGGGCGCGACTTGCTGCTCTCGTCGCCCCAGCAGATGTACGTGGCCCGCCTGCTTGGCTTCGCTTCGCCGAGGTTCATTCATCTTCCTTTATTATGCAATCAGGCTGGGCAGCGACTCTCCAAGCGCGACCAGAGCTTAGACATGGAGGCTCTGCGCCGTCAGCATACTGCTCCGGAAATCATAGGCCGTCTTGCCTTCCTTGCCGGCCTGATTCCCGAATGTCAGCCAGTCACACCCCAAGAACTCCTCGGCAGCTTCTCGTGGGACAAGGTTCCTGTCGAGGATATTGAGTTACTATGAATAAGTTGGTGTAATTCCGCAAGCGGCCTGATAAAAATAAAGGCGCGAAGCGCAATTAGAGGCCAATGCAATAGTCCTGCCGACTCAAAACATGCTTCTTGCTATGAGGAACTATATGGGATGCTATCTGCAAGAACTATTCTTTCGCTTTACCGACCTTGGTCAGCAAATCTGTCAACCATCGTCGGCATATCTGCTGACGATGGTCGGTAAAGGGGAAGGTACATTTATTGTATTAGAATAAGAGACAATATAAAAACAACGGATTTCACGGATGATACGGATGTAAGCACTACAGATAGGCTGTAACTTAAAAAAATCCGTTTAATCCGTGAAATCCGTTGTGGTTGATTTGCCCTTATATTATATATATAAGGTGTAAGCCCCGTTGCGCTTACTTCTTCTTGAGCAGGTCGCGAATCTCGGCCAGCAGCTCTTCCTGCGTGGGACCCTTTGGAGCCTCGGGAGCGGGAGCCGGCTCTTCCTTCTTGCGGTTCAGCTTGTTGATGCCCTTGAGCATGATGAAGATACAGAAGGCCACGATGAGGAAGTCGACCGTGTTCTGGATGAAGTTACCATACTTCAGCACGGCAGCCTCTTCGCCCTCGCCAATCTGGAAGGCCAGGTTGGTGAAGTCTACGTTGCCCGTGAGCATACCTACGATAGGCATGAGCACGTCGTCGACAAGCGAGCTGACAATCTTTCCAAACGCACCGCCGATGATTACACCGACAGCCATGTCCAAAACGTTGCCCTTCATGGCAAACTCTTTGAATTCACTAATAAATCCCATAATCTTTAGTGTTTAGAACTTAATTGTACTTATTAAAATGTGAAATTGATGCTGCAAAAGTAAACATTTTTTTGGAAATCCATTACTTTTTTCCTGATATTTTTACTACTTTTTTTCCAAATGCCTTACTTACCCATAGTAAATGACGTGTTTACCCGTGGCAAATGACGTGTTTGCCCGTCGCAACTGACGTGTTTACCTTGACATATTTGCAATCTGTATTTGGCAATCTGCACATTCAGCATTCAGCACAAGTTGATTTTTAGAGTTCTCTAAATTTTTTATTGTTTATTAATACGGTAATTGTTTGCGGTTACAAAGATTTTTTTGTAACTTTGCGCACAGAAAGAAACATCATTCTTTTTCAATTAAAAAGTTAAAGTAAAACACAATGACAAAAGTTGCAATTAACGGTTTTGGCCGTATCGGTCGCCTCGCATTCCGTCAGATGTTCGAGGCCGAAGGTTATGAAGTAGTCGCTATTAACGACTTGACCAGCCCCAAGATGCTGGCTCACCTGCTGAAGTATGACACCGCTCAGGGCGGTTTCGCTGGCAAGTTCGGTGAGGGCAAGCACACGGTTGAGGCTACAGAGAACTCTATCATCGTCGACGGTAAGGAGATTACCATCTATGCAAAGCCCAATGCTGCTGAGCTGCCTTGGGGCGAGCTGGGTGTTGACGTTGTGCTGGAGTGCACTGGCTTCTACACCTCTAAGGAGAAGGCTTCTGCCCACATCCAGGCTGGTGCCAAGAAGGTGGTGATTTCTGCCCCCGCCGGCAAGGATCTGCCCACCATCGTTTACAACGTGAACCACAAGACCCTGACTCCCGCCGACACCGTGATTAGTGCTGCTTCTTGCACCACGAACTGCCTGGCTCCTATGGCTGCTGCCCTGAACGGCTATGCTCCCATCGTGAGCGGTATCATGTCGACCATCCACGCTTACACAGGCGACCAGATGATTCTCGACGGTCCTCAGCGCAAGGGTGACCTCCGTCGCAGCCGCGCCGGTGCCCAGAACATCGTTCCCAACTCGACGGGTGCTGCCAAGGCTATCGGCCTCGTGATTCCCGAACTGAACGGCAAGCTCATCGGTAGCGCACAGCGCGTTCCCACTCCCACCGGTTCTACCACTATCCTGGTGGCCGTTGTGAAGGGCAAGGACATTACTGTTGAGGGCATCAACGCAGCCATGAAGGCCGCCGGCACCGAGAGCTTCGGCTATACCGAGGATCAGATCGTCAGCAGCGACATCATCGGCATGAAGTTCGGTTCGCTCTTCGACGCTACTCAGACCATGGTCAGCAAGATTGACGACGACACCTATCAGGTGCAGGTGGTCAGCTGGTACGACAATGAGAACTCTTACACCTCTCAGATGGTTCGCACCATCAAGTACCTCGCTGAACTCTAAGAAGCGACTGACTTTCAAAGTAAAAAATACCGTCCGATTTTTTGTCGGGCGGTATTTTTTTTGTATTTTTGCACGCTGATAGACTGGCATACGTTTCATGATGCAGAAGATGATTACCATATTAGGCCCTACCGCGAGTGGGAAAACACCGTTGGCCGTGGCCGTGGCACGCAGGGTTGGCGGCGAGATTATCTCGGCCGACTCGCGTCAGGTCTATCGTCGTATGGATATTGGCACGGGCAAGGACTTGTCGGAATATCAGTCAACGCCCTATCATCTGATAGACATCTGCGAGCCGGGCACGAAGTACAACCTGTTCCAGTATCAGCAGGATTTCTTCGATGCCTACCAGCAGATACGGGGTAGGGGAGCCGTGCCTATCCTCTGCGGCGGCACAGGTCTGTATATTGAGGCTGTGCTGAAGGGCTATCACCTTTCGCCCGTACCGCAGAACCAGCCGCTGCGCGACCAGCTGGAGGGCAAGTCGCTCGACGAGCTGACCGCCATCCTGCAGGAACTGAAGCTGCAGAACGGGTCGGTGATGCACAACACCACCGACGTGGACTCCTGCCAGCGGGCCATCCGTGCCATCGAGATTGAGACCTACAACCGCGAGCATCCCATGCCGCTGCGCGAGCTGCCCGCCATACCTTCTATTATAATAGGAGTGAGCATCGACCGCGAACTGCGGCGGGAGAAGATTACCCGACGGCTGAAAGCCCGCCTCGACGAGGGCATGGTCGACGAGGTGCGCCGGCTCTTAGACGAGGGTATTCCGGCAGACGACCTGATTTACTACGGACTGGAATATAAATACCTGACGGAATACATCATCGGACGGCTGAGCTACGAAGAGATGTTCCGACTGCTGGAGATAGCCATCCACCAGTTTGCCAAGCGGCAGATGACGTGGTTCCGGGGCATGGAGCGACGGGGCTTCAACATCGACTGGATAGACGCTACGCTTCCGATGGAAGAGAAAGTGAATATAATTTTAGACAAATGGCAGTAGAGACGACACGATGGGGCATCCTGTATTGCCCGAAGAAAGGATTCATCAACAACCATAAGCGCAGGGAACACTTGCGCGAGATTCTTGATGCGAAGAAGGTGAGCTACGACATGGTGCAGAGCGAGCACGCCGATAGTGTGGACCGGCTGGTGAAGATGCTGATTACCAACGGCTACAAGACCATCATCATAGTGGGGGGCGACTCGGCGCTGAACGATGCCGTGAACTGCCTGATGCAGGAGGAAAGGCGCGTCAGGGACGAGATTGTGCTGGGCGTCATTCCCAACGGCGTGATGAACGACTTTGCCCGCTTCTTCGACTTCGATGAAGACGAGCCGGAGCAGACCATCGACTGGCTGTTAGGGCGGCATGTGCGCAAGATTGACCTGGGGTGCATCCGCTACAACAACAAGCAGGAGGAAAAGTGCCATCGCTACTTCTTGAACTGCATCAACATCGGCATGACGGCCGACATCATGAACCTGCGCCGCCAGACGCGCCGGCTCTTCGGCTCGCGCACCCTTTCGTTCCTCACCTCGCTGCTGGTCATCCTGTTTCATCGCATGGAGTACAAGATGCGGCTGCACATCAACACCGATGTCATCGACCGGAAGGTGATGACCGTCTGCATAGGCAATGGCCCCGGTTACGGGCAGACGCCAAGTGCCACGCCCTATAATGGAATGCTCGATGTGTCGGTGGTGTACACGCCGCAGATGGTGCAGCTCATTGAGGGCATCTGGCTCCTTGTCACGGGCAGGTTCCTCAACCATCATAGCGTACATCCCTTCCGCACCCGCGAGGTGGTGGTAAAGGAGGCGCGTCATGCCATGGTGGGCATCGACGGACGGCTGATGAAGACACCCGTGGGCGAGTATCGCATAGAAGTGGAGCAGGAAGTCATCAACTTCCTCATCCCAGGCTGACCAAAGAGACGGGCGTTCTCCTCAGCCCGCGAAGCGGAAAAAGACGGCGTAGTTAGCCATTTTCCGAGACCCGTTGCAGCTTCTCCTTCTCCAGAATCTTTATTTTGCGTCCGTTCAGCGCGATGAGTCCTTCGCTGGCGAAGGCCGAGAGCGTGCGGATGGCGTTGCTGGTCGTCATGTTCGACATCAGGGCCAGGTCGCTCCTGCTCAGATAGATGGGGATGGTCTGTCCGTCCTCCTCGGTTCCGTACTTGGCCAGGACATGAAGGATAGACTCTGCCAGTCGGCCCCGGATGTGTTTCTGAGTCAGGTAAATCGTGTGTTCCACCGATGTGCCCAAGAGGTCGGACAGCTGTTGAATGAAGATAAGGGCAAAGCCCGGCGATTCCCAGATGAAATGGTAAACGAGTTGTAAGGGAATGAGGGCGACGGTGGTGTTGTCGCCCGAGACGGCTGTGTACCGATAATTCTCCGACGAGAAAGCAGCCTGCACGCCAAAGATGGCTCCTGGCTCCACCAAGCGCACCACATGGCGATGATCGCCGTCGACTTCCTGGTAGATCATGACGTGCCCGCTCACAAGATAGTGCATATAGAGCGGTTCCTCACCTTTACGGAAGAACACCTCACCATGATTGGGGTGAACGACAATCATGGCCTTGATGAACTGTTCCCGCTGCACAACATTCATGGTGTCCCAGTACTTTGTCATGCTTTTTGCAATCTCTGTTCTGTTATCTGTAATCATCGGTTTCTTGCTCGTTTATAGCATGCAAAAATACGAAAAACAATTGAAAAAAGTAAAAAATAGTATTTAAAAATTGTTTTTTGACGTAGAAAAGTAAAAAAATCATCAATTTATTTTGTTGAATGACAAAAAATGATTACTTTTGGGTGTTAAAATCCTAAAACTGTAACATAAAAACATAAAAACCTTAAAAGAGGAACTATGAGTTATTTGCGATTTGAGAAAGCCGTGATGACAAATCTTGAGGAGTCACTACGCCGCGAATTGCTCCGTACCAACCGTTCGGGCGCCTACAGCTCGTCTACCCTGGTAGACTGCAACACGCGCAAGTACCACGGTCTGCTGGTCGTACCTGTTCCCGAGCTCGACGACGAGAACCATGTGCTCTTGTCATCGCTCGACTGCACGGTCATCCAGCACGGAGCCGAATTCAACCTGGGTCTCCACAAGTATCAGGGCAACAACTTCAGTCCTAAGGGACACAAGTACATCCGTGAGTTTGATTGCAGCCTCGTGCCTACGACAACGTATCGCGTGGGCGGCGTGGTGCTGAGGAAAGAGGCCATCTTCCAGGCCTATGAGGACCGCATCCTCATTCGCTACACTTTGGACGATGCCCACTCGGCCACTACGCTGCGCTTCCGTCCGTTCCTGGCATTCCGCTCGGTCAAGGCGCTGACCCACGAAAACTCGGTGGCCAGCCGCGAGTATCACGAAGTAGATAATGGTATCAAGACCTGTATGTATGCCGGGTATCCCGATCTGTACATGCAGTTCTCCAAGAAGAACGAGTTCGTGTTCCAGCCCGACTGGTATCGCGGCATGGAGTATCCCAAGGAGCAGGAGCGTGGCTACTTCTCCAACGAGGACCTCTACGTGCCCGGCTACTTCGAGATGTCTATCAAGAAGGGCGAGAGCATCGTCTTCGCCGCTTCTACCTCGGCCATCAAGACGAGCACGTTGAAGACGCTCTTCGACAAGGAGATCTCTCTGCGCACTCCGCGCGACAACTTCTATCATTGCCTGGTTACAGCCGCCCATCAGTTCCACAACCGCAAACCCAACGACGACCGCTACTTGCTGGCAGGCTATCCCTGGTACAAGTGCCGTGCCCGCGACACGTTCATCGCCCTGCCGGGCCTGACGCTGGCCATCGACGAGCAGGACTACTTCGAGCTGGTGATGCAGACCGCCGAGAGAGGACTGCGCGAGTTCATGGAGGGCAAGCCGCTCTCGGTACAGATCTACGAGATGGAGCAGCCCGACGTGCCTCTCTGGGCCGTATGGGCCGTGCAGCAGTATGCCAAGTATGCCGGTCGCGACAACTGCCACAAGCGCTACGAGAAGTTGGTGGCCGACATCGTGAAATATATTGAGGAGGGAGGCCATCCCAACCTGCGTCTTGACGACAATGGCTTGCTCTACTCCAACGGACGTGACCGTGCCGTGACGTGGATGAACTCCACGGCCAACGGACGTCCCGTGGTGCCCCGCTCGGGCTACATCGTGGAGTTCAATGCCCTGTGGTACAACGCCCTGAAGTTCTGCTCGTCGCTGGCTCAGGACAACGGCGACACCGCCGCTCAGGAACACCTCGAGGCCCTGGCTGCCAAGACCAAGCAGTCGTTTGTCGACACCTTCGTCAACGAGTACGGCTATCTGCTCGACTACGTGGACGGCAATATGATGGACTGGAGCGTCCGCCCGAACATGATCTTCGCCGTGGCTCTCGACTACTCGCCGCTGTCGCAGCAGCAGATGAAGAGCGTGGTAGATATATGTACGCGCGAGCTGCTCACCCCGAAGGGACTTCGCTCGCTCTCGCCGAAGAGCGGTGGCTACAACCCCATGTACGTAGGCCCGCAGACACAGCGCGACTATGCCTACCATCAGGGAACGGCATGGCCTTGGCTCGGCGGCTTCTACATGGAGGCATGCCTCAAACTCTACAAGCGCACCCGCCTCTCGTTCATCGAGCGCCAGATGGTGGGCTATGAGGATGAAATCGACTATCATGCAGTTGGTACTATTTCCGAACTCTTCGACGGCAACCCGCCCTTCCACGGACGCGGTGCCATGGCTTTCGCCATGAACGTGGCTGAGATTCTGCGTACCATGAAGCTGTTAGAGAAATATTCGTATCAGAAATAGGTTGTGAGGTTGTAAGGTTATGAGGTCGCCTCGCTCTCAGGCGAGATGCCTCAAAACCTAAAAACCTGAAACCTTAAAACCTTAAAACCTATACAAAGATGAAAGTATTAATGTTTGGATGGGAGTATCCTCCTCACGTGTTCGGAGGACTCGCCACAGCCAATTATGGAATATCGGAAGGACTGAAGGCCCAGGGCGACATGGACATTGCCCTCTGCCTGCCACACCCCTTTGGCGATGAGAGTCAGCATGCCGCACGTATCATTGCCATGAATGCTGTGCCCATTGCCTGGCGCGATGTCGACTATGACTATGTGAAGAACCGTGTGGGAAACATCATGGATCCCGACTATTACTTCAAGCTGCGCGAGCACATCTATGCCGACTTCAACTACATGAACGTCAACGACCTGGGATGTATGGAGTTTGCTGGCGGCTATCCCGAGAACCTGCATGAGGAGATCAACAACTACTCCATCATTGCCGGACAGGTGGCCCGCACCGAGGAGTTCGACATCATCCATGCTCACGACTGGCTTACCTTCCCCGCTGGCATTCACGCCAAGCAGGTGAGCGGAAAGCCCCTCTGCATCCACGTGCATGCTACCGACTTCGACCGTTCGCGCGGCAAGGTGAACCCCACCGTCTATAGCATCGAGAAGAATGGTATGGACAATGCCGACTGCATCATGTGCGTGTCGGAACTCACGCGCCAGACGGTCATCAACCAGTATCACCAGGATCCCCGCAAGTGCTTCACCGTACACAACGCCGTCTATCCCCTGCCGCAGGAGTATCAGGACATTCCACGTCCCGACCATACGGGCAAGGAGAAGGTGGTCACGTTCCTCGGACGTATTACCATGCAGAAGGGACCGGAATACTTCGTCGAGGCTGCCAACATGGTGCTGCACCGCACCCGCAACGTGCGTTTCTGCATGGCAGGCAGCGGCGACATGATGAACGCCATGATTTATCTGGCTGCCGAGCGCGGCATTGCCGACCGCTTCCACTTCCCGGGCTTCATGCGCGGCAAGCAGGTGTACGAGTGCCTGAAGGACAGCGATGTCTACGTCATGCCGTCGGTCAGTGAGCCGTTCGGTATCTCGCCCCTTGAGGCCATGCAATGCGGCACGCCCTCGATTATCTCCAAGCAGTCGGGATGTGCCGAGATTCTGGACAACTGTATCAAGGTGGACTACTGGGACATTCACGCCCTGGCCGATGCCATCTACTCCATCTGCGCCAACGAGTCGCTCTTCCAGTACCTCAAGGAAGAAGGAAAGCGCGAAGTCGACCAGATTACCTGGGAGAAGGTGGGACGCTGGATTCGCACCCTGTACAGGAGAACCCTTGGCTGGGAGGAGTAGTAAGGTAATCCCGTAGGAGTTCTATAAATTAAGAGATTATTAATTAAGAATCATAAAAACAAAACGAGTGATGAAAACAATTTGTTTATATTTTGAGATACATCAGATTATTCATCTGAAGCGCTACCGTTTCTTCGACATCGGTACCGACCATTATTACTATGATGACTACGAGAATGAGCGTAGCATCAGCGACATTGCCAACCGCAGCTACATGCCCGCCCTGAACACGATCGAGGACATGATCAAGGAGCACGGCCAGTATTTCAAGGTGGCCTTCTCGCTCTCGGGTACTGGCATTGAGCAGCTCGAGATGCACGCCCCGCAGGTGCTCGAGAAACTGCAGAAGCTCAACGAGACGGGTTGCGTGGAGTTCCTTGCCGAGCCTTACAGCCACGGCCTGTCGTCGCTGGCCAATGAGGAGTCGTTTGCACGCGACATGAAGAAGCAGGTGCAGAAGATTCAGGAGTACTTCGGACAGACTCCGAAGGTGGCCCGCAACTCGTCGCTCATCTATAGCGACGACATCGGCGCACAGATTGCGGCTCTGGGCTTCAAGGGCATGCTCACCGAGGGTGCCAAGCACGTGCTGGGCTGGAAGTCGCCCCACTATGTGTATAACTGCAACATGGCTCCCGACCTGAAGCTCTTGCTTCGCGACGTGGAACTCAGCGACGACATCTCGCTGCGCTTCAACAACGCCGAGTGGGAGGGCTATCCTCTCTTCGCCGACGTCTATATGGATCGCATCGCACGCCTGCCCGAGGAAGAGCAGATCATCAACATCTTCATGGAGCTGTCGGCCCTCGGTATTGCCCAGCCGCTCAGCAGCAACATCCTGGAGTTCCTGCGTGCCCTGCCCGCACAGGCCAAGGAGCGCGGCATCACCTTCTCTACGCCTACGGAAATCTGCATGAAGGTGAAGAGCGTGGGCAACCTCGATGTGCCCGACACCCTTTCTTGGGTCGACGAGGAGCGCGACGTCTCTTGCTGGCTGGGCAACGCCATGCAGCGTGAGGCTTTCCAGAAGCTCTATTCCGTGGCCGACCGTCTGCTCATCGCCGACGATCCCCGCATCATGCAGGACTGGGACTATCTGCAGGCTTCCAACAACTTCCGCTTCATGACCACCAAGCCATCCAACGTGGGTCTCGACCGTGGCATTTACAGCGGTCCGTTCGATGCCTTCACCAACTACATGAACATCCTGGGCGACTTCATCAACAGGGTCAATGCTCTCTATCCCGAGGAGATTGACAATGAGGAACTCAACTCCCTGCTCACCACCATCCGCAATCAGGGCGACGAGATTGAGATGAAGGACAAGGAAATCACCCGTCTGAAGGCCAAGCTCGAGAAGTTAGAGCCTGCCGCTGCTGAGGAGGAGGAGAAACCCGCCGCCAAGAAGCCCGGTCGCAAGCGCGGCCCCAAGAAGAGCGAGTAATAGTTCAGAATACTAAATACAAATAAAAGCGCTACCGCGTCCAGGTCTTATCAACCTGACGCGGTAGTGATTTTTCTTTCTGCAAAGTTTTTCATCTGTCGTGTAAAAAATTGCTGATGCGGTGTAGGTACTCGTCCTTGTGCTTTAGGTATGATTCTGCATGTCTGGCATCTTCGGCAATCCAGAGAACTTTCGTTGAAGGCTTTGCCGCAAAGAGACGATAGACCATCTCCGTGGGCACAAAGCCATCGTCGCTGCCATGAATGAAGAGCATCGGGTAGTTCGACTTCGCCACCTGATCTAGTGCCGACGCCTCGCCGAAGCTCCATCCATAGCGCAGCTTGCACAGCAGGCTTGTCGCGTACATCAGCGGGAACTTCGGCAGTCCGAACTGCTTCTGTAGTTCACCGGCAAACTCGTCCCAGACCGAGGTGTAGCCGCAATCGTCGATGAAGCTGATTGTCCTGATTCCTTCTGGCATCGCCTCTCCAGACATCATCATCGCTGTTGCGCCACCCATCGACACACCATGTATCACCATCGTGTCGGTCTTGAACACGGAGAGCCAGTGAAGCATATCCTTCCTGTCGAGCCATCCCATCCGGATCATGTCGCCTTCGCTGAGACCGTGGGCGTGGATGTCGGGCAGCACGACGTTGTAGCCTAACTCCTGCTCGTACAGACGGGCAAGGAAGAGGAAATCGACGGAACAGTTGCGCCATCCATGCAGTATCAGAGCGGTCTTGCTGCTGCCCTTCCTCACGTAAAGCGCATGGTGCCTCTCGCCACTCTCCGGCATAACGACAAATGTATCGCGCACGGCACCAACTCTTCTCAGACTGTCTACCCAAGGCTGTGTCTCCGGGTAGTTCTCGAACAACTGCCGGTAGTAGTATGCTGTATCTGCCCTGTTCTCTTCTGGAGCCAGCGAATAATTAAGCATATAGAACCCGCCTCCGATGACGGCTCCGACAAGTACCGTCAGCACAGCGACTACACTCCAAACTATTCTATGACGTTTCACCATGCAAAGGTACGCATTTTCTGTCAATCAGCCAAATTTCGCCGTCGCGAATTTCGCCACCGCGAAATTTTGTTTATACACGTTTTCTTCCTTATTCTATTGCCCGCTCGACTCTGCCGCTTGGTGCGTCCAAGAACCTATTTGGTACAGGAACCTGTTCCTCTGTCCCTTGAATGCATAAACCTTTGACCCATACCTCAATTTACTTTCTCGAAATCTTGAAGCCGAGTCTTAATATCTATTGTATTCCAATTATATGGTGTGTTGAGACTTTACTCTGTAACGAATACTGCTGTTTCTTCTGTACAGCGTGCGTTTAATAGGTTGCGATCTAACTTAAGGTTAGACTCTATTTGGTAATGGGTGCGTTGCTTTTCTAATGGAATGAGAATCTGTGCGTAGCCATTGTCGTCAGTCTCAACCAATATGCCATCTATTTTTAACTGTATATGTGGTAATGCACGGTCATTCTCCTCACTCCATACCACGAATCTAAGATTTCCGTAGAATAGTTCATCACGTCTAAGCACAATATTCATATCGCGTTCCAATGTCATCATAGTGTCAACAGGCAAGAACCCTTTGCAAAATGCCTTTATGTGGACGTTTTGATTCAGTTTTTGTCGCGGGATATTCTTGAACACTGCTTGACTGCTGATCAAAGGAACAGTGGTGCTTTTCAATTCGTTGTCAAGGAGCAATGTGAGTGATATTAATTCTGGCTTAGGCAGATTCTTGTTAATGGGAGCTGCTTCATTCAGTGTTATTGCGACATCGACTGGCAGATTTGCTATCCATGTAATTGATAATGCAGCTATGAAAACAAGTATGGCCAGCACATAAAAGAAAATCTTTCGATGTAGCAAGCGTTTATGTCGTTTCCAAATTGCATCGAACTCAATACCCAGCAGTTTAGATATAAGTTGAACGTAAGCACGCTCTTTATTTAGCCAGGCACTTCGATAAATTTTTTCATGTATGTTAGCAGCCAGAATTTCTGGCAATCCTATTTTCTGGACAATTGGATTAAAACATTCGGTGGAAGGATTGTTACTGTGTGGTTGACCTTCAACAATAAAAAAGAAAATATGGTTGGTACGTCCTAAATTTTTGTGAAAGAACTCGATTTCGCGTCCTACCCATTCTGACCTTGCTGAGCTTGGTGTACAAATGACTATAAGATTTTTTGAAGCTCTTAACCGCTCTTGTACTTCACTTGACAGACCACCTGGTTGAATGTCAGTGGGAGCAAAAAACACGGGATTGATAGGAGTGCGCTTCCAACCCATCTGGCTACACAAAGTGGCAGGCATGCGATAGTGTTCCAGTTTACGCTGAACCCTCTTGCCCCATTCTACGTCCTTTGCATTGTAGCTAATGAACGCAAAATATTTATATCTATCTTGATTGTTATAGTCTTTTTCAGAGTTCTCTCTTTTCATCGTCTTATCGTTATGTTTATTGTTCCATTTCTGTGAGGATTTTTTTCATCCTTTTCGTGTCGGGATGATTATCTCCATTTACATTTCTGTATAGTATGAATGCTTGTTGGTAGAACTCTTTGGCGCGGGATGCATCTCCCTGAGCATAGTAAAGGCTACCGAACTTTTCCAGGCACTTGATGGTTAGTGGATGCTCATTACCCATGTTCTTTTTTCTTAGTTCATAAGCATTCTCATAGTAGGCATGGGCCTGTTGAAAATCTTTTTGTGCATAGCACACATCGCCAAGCCCAATATAGCTCCAAGCCAAATCCACGTGTTGGTCGCCCTGTGTCTCTTGCCTGATGCTTAGTGCCTGTTCATGGGCTTCTTTTGCTTGTTCAATTTGTCCTAATCCATAATAAGCCATACCCATGTTGTCAAGACTTTGGGCTGATGAAGAATGTCTTTCTCCATAGACAATCTTACGTATAGCAAGTGCTTCCTTGCTGCTTGTAAGAGCCTCTTGGAAATATCCTTGCTCATAGAACAATACACCTATGTTGTTCAGGCAGACAGCCACTTCATAGTGTTGGTTACCTAATATTGACTTACTTATTTCCTTTGCTTTAATAAAAGATGCATTGGCCTGATTATAATCGCCAGAAAAATAATAGATATTGCCCATTATAATGTAGCCTGTAGCCTGTAAAGGATGGTTGTCACCATAAATTTCACTCAGGATATTCATACCTCGTTGTGCGTAGTCAATAGCTTTGTCCTGTATGCCCATGAAGGAATATAAATTGGCTATGTCATAGTATGTTATTGCGATGTTTGGATTCTTATCGCCGTAGCATGCCTGTTGTATGGTGAGTGCTTGTTGGTATGCTTCGAGTGCCTTTTCATAGTCGCCTTGGTCTCCATAACAGATACTTAGATTGCATAATGTTTGTGCTACCCCAGGCCCCTGTTCTCCTTGTATTTCCTTATATATATTGAGCATTTTTTCAAAGCATTCCATAGCTTGTTTGCCTTTTCCACTTTGTTCGTAAGCTAATCCCATGTTATCATAGATATCAGCCACATTGCTATGCTTCTGGCCCAGTGTGGCAATAGCAATGTCGAGTGCTTTCTGGCTATACTCCAGCGCATGTGTGAAATCACCAAGGATACGATAGACATGGCCAATGTATTCATAGCAATTAGCAGTTAGAGGATGGTTTTCTCCATGCTGGCTGATGGCATTACGCAAGGCACGACGGAAATAGGCTTGACCTCTTTCGTAGTTGGAAAGATATTGTACAGCAAACAAACCTGCGTCAAGCTGCCAGCTAACACGTGTCGAGTCAAGGTCTGCCCTTGCTTCAATATATGTAGCAGCCGAGTCGTTTTGGTGTTGCAACTTACAAACCTCAAAATGATAGAAGTTACGTTGGGCAATGTCTTCGTTATCTTTCGCTATGACTTTTTCTGCCTTTTCTATATCGCTTTTTTGCTTTTCTATATAATCTTTCTTTTGTCGCAGTAGTACTGCTTGTGTTCTGGGATCACCTTTTGTTCGGAGCAAGGAGTCTGCGGCAATAAGATCACCCTTCAGGATTAGACTGGCAACCTTGCGGCTGAACTGGTCTTCTTTGTCAAAGTCCATAGATGTGTAGCGCTCCACCATGTCTTTTATCAATTGCGTGTTCATATCCTGTGATTTGTTCAAAGAATTGATTTCACGCCGATATTCTTCCATAGTGAGTTTGTTCTCTCTCTTTAATTGGTCAATCTCCTTCTGTTTCTGCTGTAGTTGACGTTGAAGCGTGTTTCTTATTTTTTGTTCCGTTTCAAACTTTTCTTCTTCCAGATCTTGAAGTGATTCCAGAACAAGCACTAATGGCTCTGTAGAGCAGGTGTACTGGTGCGACAAGATATCTGGGTCAATAAGTACATATCCATTTTTCTTGACTTTTTGCAAATGAAATTTCGTGGCAGGTAATGCGAGCGTGAATGATCCGTTTGCATTACTCACGACAGGATTGCCAATGTTTGGAACAACTGATACACCAGACAGTCGGTTACCGATAATAGTTTTCCCATTGGCACCCAGTCGTCCTCTTGTCTTTACGTATCCCTTTTGCGTTTGTGCCGGCAATAGCTGTATGGTTAACAGTAGACACAATATTGATAACAGTTTATTTATCATCGTTGGCTTTGTTTTCTAATTGTCCTTTACTATGCGATAACCTATTTTTTGTACCAGTTTCAAGGTTTGCATAGCCATCTCCCTATCATAGTCCTTCTCACTTTCTGGAAGATTCGAGTAAGGGGTCATATCAGGAGTCTGATGAAGACTGTCATTGCGTTCTGTTCCCCAACTCCATCCTTCTGACCTTCTTTTCTGTGCCCAAATTTCATGTGCATTTTCGGCAATCGCCTCACCTAATTCAACTAACTCTGGGCTAAGTTCGGCATCGTCGACATTGATAGGCTGTGGGTTGTAAACAAATTTATCCCGCTCATTGGCCACAACGAGGAAATTTTGTGAATCAGCCCAAGCTTCTGTAAAAGCATATAATGGGAAAGTATCGGTGTCATTTCCTGTTTGAGGGTCGAAAAGAACTACTTTGTTTTCTTCTTTAAGCACGTTGAGTACTACCACGGCATGGTCGGGTGAAGGAGCGTTCATTGTGATAGCTCTCTTCGATAGTTTATTAGCGTTAACTACAGCTATCAGTTTGCAGCCTTGTTCCAAAAGCTTATTTAGGTCTTCAATGTGTGCATCATATCGGCGTGCAACTGCCAGCTGATTCTTTTCAAGTAGTCGGCCAATATGATAGATTGGCATGCCTTTTTCTTTCATCCATTTGTTTAGGTATGCTTCGTCAAGCAATGTCTTTTTTGTAATATCGTAGCCTAACGACAACAAGATATGTTCCTCACACTCTATGTCACAAAGGTATCCATCTGTTTTTGCAGCTGCTAATCGCATTGGGTCAAGCACCAAGACAGCACGTCCTTTCCTGCCGTTATGGTCGAAGTTGATAGCTATTTCTTTTGCAACCGTCTGCTCATTCATTTCCAACTCATATTCGTCGTGTGCCTCAATCATTGACTTTTGAGCCAATCTTATGTGATTAAGCAGGTGTAATTCTCCGTTCTCCGAAAGTCGCCTTTTTAATTTGGCTGTTTCACTGGCACTCAGTCTACCATCTAGATAGTCCATGAGTTCTTCGTCTTTAATAATATGTTTCATGTTGATATTCCTTTATGAAAATAGTTTATAGTTTTTTCTTTTTCGCATATTCCAGCAAACAGGGGAATAAATGCTTGTTCTTGCTGGATGTAATAATTCCTGAAAGTCGGACGATAGCCCTGTTCTTCCATTGTGAGATTCTTGTTTGGATATCCTTTTTGTTCATGGTCGTAAGAGCAGGCTCGAACTCGTTCTCCATCTGCTGTGCAATTTCCATTGTCGATAGATTTGAGAAACAGGCCAATTCAATAATCTTTGCATCCTTTTCTTTGAGAAGGCTGCGTGCCAATTCTAATTCCTTGAACATCTCGTCTGTAAAAACCACTTCTTCGTCATGGTCTTGTAATCCAAAACAAAGCATAAGATATAAGCGTTCATTGTCATCATAGGAACTGGTTTCTCCATTATTAATTGCCTTTTCCTTGTCAGGGTGATTTTTCAGGAAGTGACGAGTAGTGATGACACTCAGATAAGTGTAGAGACGTGATCTGGGACTCATGTCATAGTAGCAGAGTTTATCCCATTGTGGCAGTTTGCTTTCTACCAGAAACTTTGCGGCAATAAATTCATAATAAGATCCATAGCAACCAATACCATAGCTATACTCATCGAACTGTTCTGATACTGATACACCACTATTTCGAGGTTTGTAGATGGGTAGAGGCATCAATTTAAGAATGCTCCTTCCTATATACTCCATTAGTGGCTTTGAGTATACTTCTAGGAAAAAGGCAACTGCATTTCTGTCATTTTCTATGACACGTTTTACAAACGCCAAGTCATCGTTAATATCATTCAGCCTAAATTTTGTGCTCGCCATAATGTTTCTTTTTTATTATTTTATAATAAACGATAGATACATTAAGGTTAGTATAGTGGGCAGATGACATTTATTGTTTATTAACAAAGAAAGAATAGATTTGATGTGGAAAAAACAAGGGCATCCAGCCCGTCTTGGTCGGATGCCCTTAAAACAACTATAACCTATTCGTATCCTATGCTTTCTCTGTATATCTGGGGGCATCGTTTGTTGACTGTCGGCGGACGTCACTGTATACAACGAATCTTGTATCTGTTGTAGACATTGCCAAGATTCTTCACTTTGATGGTGAAACGTCCGGTCCAGCGTGGAGTGAAACTGCACAGGCAAGTGTCGCCATAATCTGTATCGGAGTCAATCAGGTTTCCGTTCTCGTCGTAGACGTAGAGGTCGAGGTCGGTATCTCCGTCACCATTGACATAGATGTAGACCGTTTCGCCT
>ONMA01000078.1 GCA_900318815.1 uncultured Prevotellaceae bacterium | reverse complement strand
GCCAGTTTCTACGACCTCATCGACGGCCAGTGGGTGGAGGAGGAGACGACCTACAACGAATACTTCGCCGACGGCCCCCTGTTCTGCTTCCGCTGGCAAAAGCCGGGACAGGAAGGACGGCACGAGAACTGGGAAATCGTCTCCTGCACGGGCAGCGAGATGGTCAACAAAGCCTTACATCGGCGCGCCGACGGTTCCACTTACACCATCACCGCGCACTTAAAGAAAGTAGAATGACAATATGAACGAAGTACAGAGAATCGACCTGAACGACTATGTTCAGACGGGCGAGGGCGGGACGGCCCAGGCCTACACCCACAAGAACGGCCGCACGCTGGCCAAGCTCTATAACCCGGGCTTTGAGGCTGACAGGGCACGCAAGGAATTCCTCACCGCCCGTACCGTCTTCGAGCTGGGCATCCCCACGCCGGAGCCCTACCGTATGGTGACCGACGGCGAGCGAAGCGGTGCCGAGTATGAACTCATCAAGGGCAAGCGCTCTTTTGCCCGCATCATCTCGCAGGAGCCTGAGCGGATAGAGGACATATCACTCACCTTCGCCCGCATGGCCAAGGAGCTGCATGCCAAGGAGGCCGACACGACGACGCTGAAATCGATGAAGGAGCAGGTGCGCCGCTTTTATCTGACGACGGACTTGGTGCCGGAGACCTACCGGCAGAAAGCCCTGCAGTTTATCGACCAGGTGCCTGAGGCGGCAACATGCCTGCACGGTGACCTGCAGATAGGCAACATCATCACCGACGGCAAGCGCACACTCTGGATCGATGTCGGCGAGTTCGGCTACGGCGTGTCGGAGTGGGATCTGGGCATGCTTTGGACGATGGCCCACAGGATGGGGGACCAGCGTGCTGAGTTCCTCTTCCACATCAACCACGAGACGTTCCTTGCCCACTGGGACATCTTCTTCCCTGCCTATCTTGGCACGACCGATTCGCAGCGCATCGCTGAGGCTGAGCGTCGGCTTACTGCCTTCGCATCGGCCAAGATTCCCTATATGGTCGACATGGTCAATCACGGCCGGCTGCCAGATGAGGCCTACGACAGTCTGATAGAATTTTTTGGTATAAAATAACGATAACGATAACGAAAATGAATAAGAACGAGAAATTTGTGATTACCATCAACCGCGAAGTCGGAACAGGTGGACGTACCGTAGGCCGCAAGCTGGCCGAGAAATTAGGTGTGAAGTACTGCGACAAAGCCGTCATCGACGGTCTGACCCAGAAGTTCGGGCTCTCGCCCGAGCGTATCGAGGAAATCAAGGCGCAGAAGAAATCGTGGTGGAACGACATCAACAACTACTACCAGACGCTGGTAGGCAGCGCCAGCATGCCCATGGAGGCCGAGGTGAAACTCGATAATGCCTCGATGTTCGAGACCGAGAAGCAGATTCTGCAGAACCTGGCCGCACATGAGTCGTGCGTCGTGGCTGGTCGTACAGGCTTCATGGTGTTCCGCGAATGGCCCAACCACCTGAACGTCTTCATCCAGGCCTCCATGGCGTATCGTATACAGCGAGTCATGCGCCGCCAGAAAGTCAGCGAGCAGGAAGCCCGCGACATCATCGCCAAGATGGATGCCACCCGTGAGGCCTACATCAAGAAATATGAGGATACGTCGCGCTACGATACCCGCAACTATCAGTTCGTCATCTCGATGGACGACCTGAGCGAGGACGATGCCGCGGAAATCATACTGGACTATATCGACCGCACGAGTAAATAACAGGCTGACGCAATGAAGAATGAGGATTTTGCCACCGCTATCGTTTTGTTTACCATGATGCTCTCTGCACAAGTGGCCCACTCACAACAGACCATCGCCTTCGAAGGCATAGAGAATGCCCGCGACATGGGCACGCTCGTGATGCACAACGGACAGGTCGTCCGTTCTGGCATGCTTGTGCGCAGCGGTTGTTTGGCCAAGGCCACCGACAGCGATGTGGCTGTGCTGAAAGAGAAGTATCGGCTCAGCGACGTATTCGACTTCCGCTTCGAGGCTGAAGTCAACGCGGCACCCGACCGCATCATCGATGGTGTCAGCTATACGCACCTCTCAACGCTGCCACTCTACATCGAGAACCAACTGGGCTTCTCGGCTTCTCGAAAGAGGAACAGCAACAGCTCAGGAAGAAATACACTACAACTTATTAATCCAAACAAATGTTTGCTCACGTGATACATTCATTGGTAGAAAAAATACTATTAAGATGGCCAACAAACCCTTAGACACCAGTCTGCTGGACCGCGCTATCGTGTTCGCTGTCCGCGCCCATGCCGGGACTGAGCGCCGCGGCAAGGGATTCCCCTATATCGTCCACCCGATGGAGGCTGTGGCAATCGTGGCTACGATGACGAGCGACCAGGAACTGCTGGCCGCCGCAGCCCTGCACGACACCGTGGAGGACACCGACGTGACAGTGGAGCAGATACGTGCCGAGTTCGGTGAACGCATTGCCTCGCTCGTAGCCTCGGAGAGCGACACTCTTGAGGCCGGCGTGAGTGAGGATGCCAGTTGGCATGCCCGCAAGCAGGCCGCCATCGACCGCCTGGCCCATGCATCACGCGATGCGAAGATAGTGGCCCTGGGCGACAAACTCTCGAACATGCGTGCCATCGCCCGCGACTATGCCAGTCAGGGCGACGCGCTCTGGAACCTCTTCCACGCCAAAGACCCTAAGGACCATGAGTGGCACTATCGCGGTCTGGCCGACTCGCTCGGCGAACTCCGCGACACTTTCGCCTACAAGGAGTTCCTGCAACTCATCAATCAAGTGTTTGGGAAGTGAAGAGTGAAAAGTGAAGAGTGAAGAATTTCTTGCCGTGCAAGCGTCGCAAAGCGCCGAGCGGCTACCGCTATGTATGAAGAATAAAACGACTATTTATCGTGAGGCAGGGGTGAAGGTGCGCATCGAGCACCCTTCATCCACGCAGCCCGCCATTACCCGACTGCGCAACAACATGTGCCAGGCCACGACGCTGCCGTTCATGCGACATCAAGAACGATAACGAAAACGATAACGATTAGACAAAGTCATGAGTAATATGATTTCACTGATAGGTTCCATAACGGAGAGTTTTACCAATAACCTGATTGTGGAGGATCGCTACCGCATGATTCTCGACGGTCTACAGGTGACGCTGCTTATCACGCTCTTTGCCGCCGTGCTGGGTACGATACTGGGCGGACTGGTGTGCTGGATGCGCATGAGCCGCCACGCATGGCTACGGCAGACAGCGCGTGTGTATATCGACCTGATGCGGGGCACGCCGGTGCTGGTGCTGCTCATGCTGATGTACTATGTGGTGATGGCACCAGTGGATGCTACCGGCATCGTGGTGGCCATCGTCACCT
>ONMA01000034.1 GCA_900318815.1 uncultured Prevotellaceae bacterium | reverse complement strand
GCGATAGTTCAGGTTTGCCACAAAAGTAGTGCCGTTGAAGGGTTTCCACTGGGCATAGCCCTCCACCTGCATGCGGCGATAGCGCATGACGTTGCCGTAGGTGCCGTGGCGAATGTCATTCAGCGCATAGACTACGGAGCCAACGGCATTGTTGCTGAACTGGTATTGCGGAACGATTTGTAACGTCAGTCGTGAGCCGACATACATATAGGTGAGGCTGATAGACTGTTTACTGGCACTGACGAGACGAGCATTACCAAAATCCACACGATTAGGGCTATACACTACAGCAGGATTCAGATAGCTGATACCTGGTCGGCTGATGCTGGTGGTATAGCCCAGCTTCAGTGAATGACGGTCAGTGATTTGGTATTTCACGCTGGCCTGTGGTACCCAGTCGTTCAGGCGCTTGCTGAAATCGCCTGAGTCGCCGAGGGGATAATGGCCTTTCATATAACTATATTCGTAACGAAGGCCCGCCCGTGCCGACCACCGCCCGACATTATACATATAGTCGGCGTATGCTGCCGCAATCTGCGTACGGTGTTCAAACTCGTAGGGGATGGATGGGGTTTCGCTTGCCTTATAGTAGTCCTGACTGTTCCGGCTGTTGTTGCTGCGATAGATGTATTTGGCACCGGCCTCCAGTTTATGACCTGCCCACAGCGGACGTACGTAGTCAGCCTGAAAGGTGTGCTCGGTAAAGTGCTCGCGTGTTTTCAAGAGGAATCCCGTATAATTGAAAGGCACGTTCTGCATATTGCTGTAGGTGTCTTCCTGCTCAGAGTGTTGACGCGTCAGGGCGAGCATGTACGAGAGAGTGAACATCTCGCCCTTTCGGCGCGTCTTATGCTCATAGTCCAACCGTCCGTTCCACGAATGGTGGTTATAATTGGGCAACCAATAGTGGTCGCTGTAGTGATAGATGGGGGTGTTTGCAGCATTGAGCATAGTCATACTGTTATCGCCCTGCACGTTTATTTTGTAGAAGTAGCCGCCAAACGACGCTGAGAGCAGGTTGAGCGTGTCGATGTCGTAACTGGCATTGATGTCGGCATAGTGGATATAGCCGGGGTTAGAACTCGTCTGGCTGACTTTCTGCGTGTTGCCCGACTCCACAAATGTACGTTCTACGAAGCCTTCACTGGCCGTCGATTTCTTAGTCATGCGGTTATAGCCGTAGTCCACTGACACGATGGCTTTGCCCAACTGGGTAGCCAGATAGGCACCAAGCCCAGCACTGTTGAGCGAACTGTAATAGCCAGACACCGAACCTGTCACACTGTCCATCCGTCTGCCATCCATCATAACGATGTTCAGTATGGCGTTTACACCTTCGGCATCCTCGCGGGCCCCTGGGTCGGTGATGACCTCGATGCGCTTGACGCTATTGGCGGGCATGGCCTTTAGAATCTCCTTGGCGTTCTTCGACAGGCTGGGGTCGAGGTGGCCGTTCTTGTAAATCTTGTAGTTTGAGTTGCCTTTCACGAGGATATTGTCCTCGCCGTCAATCGTTACCATCGGCACCTTGCGCAGCATGTCGAGCACGTTCTCCGTCCGTGAGTCCTCGTCGGCCTGTACATCGTAGCCGATGCGGTCTATCTCTTGTTTGATTAACTGTCGTTGCGCCGTGATGGTCACGCCGTCAAGCGATTGGTTCCATGTCACGGAGTCTTTTCTCACAGCCGTGCTGTCAGTCTGTGCTTCTGCCTCCATCAATACAATGGCAGCAAGCAAAAGTGATACTAATCTTAACTTTTTCATCAGTTGTTTATAAAATTTAGGTGCAAAGGTACAGAAATAGCGCGAGGCATCCAACGATTTTATCAGAATGGAAGGCTATAGGGGCGTTTTGTGAAGAAACGGGGTTATTGTGCTGAATTTCAGATGCTTTGCTTCTGCAGGGGAAAATGTTTCGCAGAAAAAACAACGGTTTTACAAGGCGATGAAACGGTTAAAACGGGCGGAAAAGTGGCTTTTATTGGCGAAATCTTCATTGCCCCTTGTGGCGTTACTCATGGCTTGTGGCGGTAAGCCGACAGCGCAAGAACTGGTAGAGGTTGACTCGCTGTTGGCGGTAGAAAAGAACGACTCGGCCTATCAAATTATTGCGGCTTACGACCCTGCTTCGTTCGAGAACGAGGCTGACCGTGCGTATTACAATCTGCTGATGACCCATGCAGCCGTCGTGTCGTATCATTGGCCTGAGTCGGACTCGCTGATTAACGAGGCCATCCGCTATTACAAACGGATGGGTGACAAGGAGCGGTTGGCCGACAGTTATTACTATCTGGCCAATCAGTACATGCACCAGGAGGATTGGCAAAAGTCGATAGAGACACTGAAACTGGCCGAGGAACAGGTGGAGCAGACTGGGAGCGACTGGCTGAAATGTAAGGTGTACGATGCCTTGGCGCTCGTGAACGAGCGGACGGCTAACTATCAATTGACGCTGGACTACGAAAAGAGAGCCCTCGGCTATGCCCTGCGGGTAGGCAGAAGGAGTACGATAGGCTATGCATATTCGGAAATAGCCCAGGCATTTGCCTTTATGGGACAGGCGGACAGTGCCGCTTACTATACAGACATGCAGATTCCCTATCTGGATGACCTCATCAAATCTGATGGCGAGAACTTTAGTCCCATCTTCCTGTCGAACATCGGCTACAACTATATGAGTGTGGGACGTTATGAGGAAGCCGAGGAATATCTGGCGCAGTCTCTGAAAATAAAGGAGACCGCTGCCGCTTACGAAGACCTGGCATGGATATATAATAAGAAAGGTGACGATGAGTATGCTAATCTGCTCAGATTGAAAGCGAACGAAATAAACGACAACTGGCCGAAGCATAAAATCCTGTATCATCTGCTACAATATGACATTGAGCATCAGAACCTTGAGGGAGCCGAGCAGAAATTGTATCGCATGATGGCCATTTCTGACAGCTTACACAAGGCCCAGATGGATCGTACGGTGCTGGAATATCAACGGCAGTTTGACGAGCAGATAGCGCAGGAGGCTCACCACCAGCAACTGCTAAAGGTGATTATATTGGCGGGCGGTCTGCTTTTTGTCATTCTGCTATTGGTTTTATATATCCGTTATCGCCATGCAAAAGAACGGTTGGTGCTCACCGAACAGCAGATGCTCATTAGTGGCTATGTGAATGAGATTGCCCAACTGAAGAACCAGCAAACTGATGACGATACGACGCAACAGATAGAGGAACTGAACAGCAGGATTCGGGAGCTGGTGGAACAGGAATCGCCGCGACTGGTTAAGGGCAAGATGCTCTACGACGAAATAAAGCGAGACGGCACGACATCGGGCTGGTCGAATGATGACTACAAATGCTTTATCGACTACTACAAGGCTTTCGACTTCGCCGCCTTCTGCCGCATCCAAAAGAGATACTCACCCAAGACCGCCCACAACACCTTCTTCCTCATCCTCTACGAAATGGGCCTTGAAGACAAGGACGTGCGCCGCATCATGGGCATCACTCAAGAGGCCATCCGCTCCACAAGGCACAGAATTCAGCAGAATACAAAGAAGTGAGAAATAAAGTTATTGCCATAGCGGCTCATTCTCCCATCCATGAGGGAAGCCCATTTGCCTGGTGATGGTGTTCGGATAGGTATACTTGGCAAAGTGCTCCTGTAGAAATTCTTCTTTCGAGCGACTAAGTTCCACTTGTATGTTGTCAAGGCATGTCTGGAAGATGTTGCGATTGTTGAACTTTGAGACATCCATAAACCAAAATGCTCCGTGAGTCATGGAGAAGAAGTGGATGATACGTGTACGCAGGGCAACTTCTATGTCTTGTATAGCGGTAAATATGATGGAGCGCAGTTCTCTGTCGAATGTGTATAGTGAAATGACATCTTCGAGACAAGTGCCGTTGGCAAACTGATGTGTAGCTTCATCTGTCTCAAAGATTTTCCAGTAGCTGGCCAGACGGAAGTAACTGATGGAGGCAAGTTGTTTCAGTGCATTGTCATCATCATTAACAATGAGACCACGCTGTTTCAGCATGGCAAGCTGGGTGGTAATGTCTGTTGGTTGCTTGTTATATCTCATACCCTTATAAATAACGAAGTCCCGCCGTGGTACGCATTGTTAGGAGGCGTGGCGGGAACTGTTGGTGCAAAGGTACTGCGTTAATTTGAAATAGCCAAACTTTTTTCAAGAAACAAATTATCTCAAACGAACAAATTTTATACTGCCATTCTTTCAATGCAGGTCTTCATTCCTGCGAAGAGGTCTAGCGAGAAAAGACAAGGGTGGGAAAGAGTAATTAATTACACCTTGGCGCAGCATTAGTTACACCTCAACGCAGCATTCATCTCACCTTGATGAAGCATTGATTACACTGTAATTAAGCATTCATTGAGTTGTAATTAATGCTCCGTCACGGTGAGACGGATGCTTCGCCAAGGTGTAATCGAATATTTTTCTTCATGTATGTATGCTATTTCAAATAAAAGTCGTATCTTTGTATTCGTTATTACAACTTAAAACGTGTTATTATGCCTATGAAGAGAATTACACTCACAAGTGTCTTGACGCTTGTATGTGCCATTGCCTTTGCGCAGGGTCCCAACAACAGCGGCACGTATTATAACGCTGCCAACGGGAAGAAGGGCGAGGCATTGAAGACGGCCATGTACGGTATTATCTCCCAAAAGAACTCGCTGACATACGACGAACTATGGGAAAAGTACATCATTACCGATACCCGTGCCGACGGTTATGTACGCGACTGGTACTCTAACACCACCAACTTTACCCATATCGCGGACAAGGCTGGCAGCTACAAAAAGGAGGGCGACGTCTACAACCGCGAGCACCTGGTGCCGCAGAGCTGGGGGCCGCCAAAGGCCGACATCGTTCACGTGGTGCCTACCGACGGCTATGTGAACAATCGTCGCGGTAACCTGCCCCTGGGCGAGGTGGGTACCATCAGCTACCAGTCGAACAACGGCTATAGCAAGGTGGGCACCTGCAAAACCGCCGGTTTCAGCGGGCAGGTGTTCGAGCCTAACGACGAGGTGAAGGGCGACATTGCCCGCATCTACTTCTACATGGCTACCTGCTACGAGGGTCAGGCCAACAACTGGAGTGGCGGCATGTTTGGCGGCACGAAGTATCAGCCTTTAGCCCAGTGGGCCTTCGACATGTTCCTGCGTTGGGCTAAGCTCGACCCGGTGGATGATGTGGAGCGGGCTCGCAACAATGCCGTGGCCCGTGCCGACGTGCAGAACAACCGTAACCCGTTCGTCGACTATCCTGGCTTGGAGGACTATATCTGGGGTTCGAAGAAGGACGTGGCCTTCAGCTACGACAACTATGTGGAAGGTGGCGGCGATGATCCCGACCCCGGCAACTCTGTGGCGCAGCCCGAGTTCTCGCCCAACGGAGGTACGTTCACCGGTCAGGTAGCGGTTACGATGTCTACCACTACCGAAGGTGCATCCATCTACTACACCACCACCGGTGCCGAAGCCTCGGAGAACAGCAAGCTGTATGAGGCTCCTATCACCCTTACCGAGACCACTACGCTCAAGGCCATTGCCGTGAAGGACGGCGTGAAGAGTTATCAGACCACTGCCACCTTTACCATCAAGAGCGAGGGAGGCGGGGAGGCCGTGGCCGAAGGCACCCTCCTGCTGAATAATTCCCTCTTCGGCACCTTCTTCGAAGGGTCTCTGTCGGCAGGCGAGCAGGGCGATTTCAGCGGTACGCAGGACGGCATCACCGTAGTCTACAGCAAGGCCGAGGGCAGCAACCAGTATATCAACAACTCCCAGATACGCCTCTATCCTGGCAACACGATTGCTGTGAGCATCGGTCAGGGCAAGATAATCGAGCTGGAGTTCACCGTTGTGCAGAACAAGAACAACAAGGAGATACTGGCCAGCACGGGCACCGTGGGCGACTACGTGTGGACGGGCAGTGCCTCTGAGGTGACGTTTAGCACCAACAGCGGTTCGGGTCATATCCAGCTGAGTGCCATCAAGGTGAAGACCGACAACCCCTCAGATGTCAGTATGGTATCCACGACCAGTTCGCACACGGCCTTTCCCGTGGTCTATACGCTGTCGGGCGTTCGTGTCGATGGTCAGCATCTGCGTCCTGGTGTGTATATTTATAATGGTAAGAAGATACTGGTTAAGTAAACGTTGATGAACGAAGCTACCCAGCAATACGTGCGCCAGCATGCCGACGATGATGTCAGGCAGCTGGCGCTACGTGGTTGTAAGGACCCGGAGGTCGACATGTCCCTGGCCTTGCAGCAGATACAAGGACGACAGACCGCCCGCCGCAAGCTGCCCACGTGGGCGGCCTGCGAGGGCATTTGCTTCCCTCCGCATCTCAACATGGAGCAGTGTTCGTCGGAGCCTGCGGCCCGTTATAAGGCTGCTTTGTGCCGCCGCCTGTTGTCAGCACACCCGTCGCCCACCACCCTCGTTGACCTCACGGGAGGCTTCGGTGTCGATTTCACCTTTATGTCGGCTGCCTTCGACCAGGCTACCTACGTGGAGCGCGACGAACAGTTATTTGCCATCTCATCGGCCAATATCCGCTTGCTCGTCGCTACGCCCACGACGCTGGTCTGTGCCGATGGAACCGAGTATTTTCGCACCGTTCAACGCGCAACGATGTTTTTCCTCGACCCCGCACGGCGCGACGACCACGGGGCGCGAACCTACGGCATGGCCGACTGTACGCCCGACGTGCTGACGATGAAGGACGAGCTGCTGTCGCGTTCAAGCTACGTGCTGCTGAAGCTGTCGCCCATGCTCGACTGGCGCAAGGCCGTCGATGACCTGGGCCGTGAGTGCGTGCGCGAGGTACACATCGTGGCAGTGGGGGGCGAGTGCAAGGAGCTGCTGGTGCTGCTGTCGGCAGAGGGCGAGGGGATGAGGCTCTGTTGCGTGAACGATGAAACCGAGTTTTCTGTCGATTTAGGCGATGCCGCGAGCGATGAAATCGACGGAATTTGGACTAATCCCGTGGCGGGAAACTATCTCTACGAGCCCAATGCGGCCATCATGAAGGGCGGCTGCTTTGCTGCCCTCTCGCGCCGGTATGGTGTGCAGTCTGTGGCCCGGAACAGCCATCTCTTTGTCTCGCCGCATCCTGTGGCCGACTTCCCCGGGCGCATGTTCCGCATCAGTGCCGTGGCCACGATGAACAAGCACGACCTGCGCAGCACACTCGGCGACCTGCGCCGCGCCAGCATCACCGTGCGCAACTTCCCCCTCTCCGTGGCCGACCTGCGCAAGCGCTTACGGCTGACCGACGGCGGCGATACCTACCTCTTTGCCACCACTTTGGCCGACGGTAGCCGTGTCCTCCTGGTCTGTCATCGTTCCAGCCCACCCAAGCCCTCCCAAAGGGAGGGATGTTAATATAGATAATTCAATAACTTGTTCATAAAAACGTCCCCGCTCGACCTCTGGTCGCTTGCCAAAGCAAGAAGTTATTCTTTAATGGTTACTTAGTTGCATCCTAAATGAAAATTATTTCTCAATTCGCTTGGTAGTTTAAATAATTCTTTATACCTTTGTCCTGTATCTAAAAAAAGAATCTATATAGGGAATTCTCAAGGCACAAACCAATTCAATTATATTTATGTTAGTATTCTTTAAACTCCTCGGCTCGCTCGCCCTCCTGATGTTCGGTATGAAATCGATGAGCGATGCCTTGCAGAAGATGGCGGGTCCGCAGTTGCGCCACGCCTTAGGAGCAATGACCACCAACCGGTTCACCGGTTTGCTGACAGGTACGTTCGTAACGGCCTCGGTCCAGTCCTCAACAGCCACCACGGTGATGACCGTATCGTTTGTCAACGCCGGACTCCTCACGCTGGCACAGGCCATCTCGGTCATCATGGGTGCCAACATCGGAACCACGCTCACGGCCTGGATCATGGCGGCGGGCATGTCGTTCAACATTACCGATGCCATTTATCCGGCATTCTTCATCGGTATTGTCCTTATCTACATGAAAAAGTACCGTTTCATCGGCGATTTCCTCTTTGGCCTGTCGTTCCTGCTGCTCGGTCTGGGCACGCTGCGCATCACGGGTCAGGAGATGGATTTGGGCAATAATCAGACGGTAATCAACTTCTTCGCCTCGTTCGACCCCGATTCATTCCTCACCACTATTACGTTCCTCCTGCTGGGCGGCATACTCACGTTCTGCGTGCAGTCGTCGGCTGCGGTCATGGCCATCACCATGATTCTGTGTTCGAGCGGTGCGCTACCCATCTATCAGGGCATTGCGTTGGTGCTGGGCGAGAACATCGGTACTACCGTCACGTCGAACCTGGCTGCCATGTCGGCCAACGCGCAGGCCCGCCGTGCTGCCCTGGCTCACATGTTCTTCAACGTGTTCGGCGTGCTCTGGATCCTGGTCATCTTCCATCCCTTCATCGACTTCGTGATTAACAGCGTCGTGGGTGCAGGTGCCAAGGTCTTCGGTGCCGACATTGCGAGCATGCCCATTGCGCAGAAGCTCACCATCACGTTGGCGGCCTTCCACACCAGCTTCAACATCATCAACGCCGGCATACTCATCTGGTTCATCCCGCAGATAGAGAAGTTCGTGTGCTGGGTCATCAAGCCCAAGAAGCAGGACGAGGAGGAGGACTTCCGCCTGCACTTCATTACGGCCGGCTTCATGAAGACCCCGGAACTTTCGGTGCTCGAGGCACAGAAGGAGATACAGGACTTCGGCATCCGTATGCAGCGCATGTTCGGCATGGTGCGCGAGCTGCTCGACCTGTCCTCGACCAAGAACAGCACGGGCAAGGAGAAGGACAAGCACGAGCAGGAGTTTGTGAAGCTCTATACTCGCATCGAGAAGTACGAGAGCATCTCGGATAACATGGAGCTGGAGATTGCCAAGTACTTGGAGAACGTCAGCGACGCCCACCTCTCGGACGAAACGAAGGGCAAGATTCGCGCCATGCTGCGTGAGATTTCCGAACTGGAGTCTATTGGCGATGCCTGCTTCAACATGGGGCGCACCATCAACCGCAAGTTCCAGACCAAGCAGGACCACTTCAACGAGCAGCAGTACAGCCACCTGCACCAGATGATGAACCTGACCGAGCAGTCGCTGACGCAGATGAACCAGCTCATGGGTGGCCGCAAGGATTCGTTCGACGTGAACAAGACCTTCAACATCGAGAACGAAATCAACAACTACCGCAACCAGCTGAAGTCGCAGAACATCAACTCGGTGAACAACCACGAATACACCTACGCCGAGGGCACCGTCTACATGGACCTGGTGAACGAGTGCGAGAAACTGGGTGACTATGTGGTGAACGTGGTCGAGGCCCGCATGGGTACCCGCCAGCGCAGCATCTGATAGGGTAATGAAAAGAACGCTGATTGCTATCTTGACGCTCCTGGCATGCACCGTTGGCATGCAGGCGCAGTACGACCTTCTCTCGGCCAAGAAAGGGGTGGTGAAGAATGGCTATGATTTCTGGGTCTACACCCCCGATGACTACTATTACTCGCAGGAGAACACCCCCCTCATCATCTTCCTGCACGGGGCCAGCCGCTGCGGACGCGACATGAACCGCTGTCTGCGCTACGGCCCCGTGGATGCGGTGAAGATGGGGCGCGAGATTCCTGCCCTCATCGTAACGCCGCAGAACCCGGGCGGTGCCTGGAATCCGAAGAAGCTGGACAACGTCCTGGAGTGGATGAAGCAGAACTACGAGTTCGATGCCAACCGTGTCTACGTCATCGGCATGAGCCTGGGCGGCTATGGCACGATGGACTTTGCGGGCACCTACCCCGACAAGATTGCTGCGGCCATCGCCCTCTGTGGCGGTTGCTCGCTGAAGGATTTCAGCGGCCTGGGACGGCTGCCGATGTGGATTGTACACGGAACGGGCGACAAGGCCGTCTCCGTGCGCGAGTCGCAGCGGGTGGTCGAAGGGCTGAAGCAGCAGTGCAGCACCGACAAGCTGCGCTGGAACTGGATGAAGGGCGCATCGCATGGTGCCCTGGCCAGGTTCTTCTATACGGGCAAGACCTACGACTGGCTGTTCCAGCACAGTCTGGCCGACCCGAAAAGAAGGGTGAACACCACTATCGACATCACTCAGAGCGACCTCACTAATGCCTATAAGGACATTGTGAAGCGTGTCGACCAGCTGGAGCTGGAACTCGACAACGAGCAATAAGAGTGTAGAGTGAAGAGTTATGAAAAGACAAGGCTTGACCATCTTACTGCTTCTCGCAGTGCTCACGGCCTTCGGACAGAAGCCGAAGCAAGAACTGAAGAATAACCTGTGCCTCTCGGCCAGCAACTTCCTGGCCTACCGCGGGCCGCTGCAGCCCCGGCTGACTCCGGCACCAGAGGGCATGACGCCTTTCTACATCAGTCACTATGGTCGTCATGGCTCCCGCTACATGTCGAGAGTCAGGGAGTATGACTACGTCTACAACATCCTGCTGAAGGCTCGTCGCGAACACAAGCTGTCGGAGCTGGGCGAGGATGTGCTGGAGCGCGTGGCTGCCATCAATGCGGAGTCGGAAGGAAGGCTTGGCGACCTGACCCCGCTGGGAGTGGAGCAGCTTCGCAGCATTGCGCGGCGCATGATGGAGCGCTTCCCCGAGGTGTTCGAGGGGGAGGTCTGCGTCGATGCCCGCAGTACGCTTACCGTGAGGTGCGTACTTTCCATGCAGTCTGCCCTGCTACAGTTAGTGGCGATGAATCCCAGACTGCGCATCACGAGCGATGCCAGCATGCACGACATGGGCTACATGCACTTCACCGACAAGGATCTGCAGAAGAAGATTTCCTCGGAGAGTAGCCGCGCCGCCTACGATGAGTATTGCCGTGAGCGAGTATGCTGGCAACGTCCCGTCTATCAGCTCTTCAACGATACTGCCTACGTGAACCATCAGGTCAACGGCGAGCGCATGAACTACTACCTGTTCCGCATGGCCAGCAACCTGCAGAACATGGAGGCCCGCAAGCAGCTGACGCTCTACGACCTTTTCACCGACGAGGAGATACTGAAGAACTGGCAGACCAACAATGCCTACTGGTTCCTGGGCTACGGCTTCTCGCCGCATACTGGCGGGGAGCAGCCTTTTTCGCAGCGTCATCTGCTGCGGCGCATCATCCACGATGCCGACAGCTGTCTGCAGCATCCGCATCCGGGAGCCACCTTGCGCTTTGGTCACGACACCGACATCTTGCCGCTGGTGTGCCTGATGGGTATCAATGGCTTCGACCAGTCCATCGGCGACCTGAACCAGTTAGAAAAGAAAGGGTGGGTGGACTACAGGGTGTTCCCTATGGCCTGCAACGTGCAGATTGTGTTCTATCGGAAGTCGGCCGACGACCCTGATGTGTTCCTCAAGGTACTGCTCAACGAGGACGAGGCCACCCTGCCCCTGAAAGCCGTGCAGGGGCCATACTATCGCTGGTCTGATTTCCGCGACTATTATCTGAAGAAGCTGGACTCCTTTGTTGAGGAGTGAGGGCTATCCCTTTGCCTGATAGGTACGGTAGACAAGATAAGCACCGTCGGCCATGATTTGGAAATGGCCGGCGGTGCTTTCGTTGAGCGTGCCCTGCCACCAAGAGCGGTAGGCATAGCAGGGATAGGCCAGCTGGGTGGCCGAAAGGCGGGTGCTTCCGAAGTTGAAGATGCTGACCTGCTGGCCAGGGAAGGAGGCGAAGCGGGCTTCGCCCTCGGCGGGTACGAACCAGCCATAGTCGGTGGCCATAAGGGGATGGAGGCCGAAGTCCTGCATGTAGCGCACAAGGAGGGAGATATTGCCTAAGGTGTGGTCTTCGCGGCGTCCCGTGGCTCCGAGGTAGACGATGGTCTTGAAACCCTGCGACAGGCAGAAGCGGGTGGCCTTGGTCAGGTCGTTATCCTCCTGTTCCTCCACGCGGTGCAGGCGGGAACGCAGCTGCTCGGGCACGGAGTCGCCGTCGCCCACGATGGCCTGGGCCTGCGGGTAGTGACTACTGGCACCGTCGCAGCACATCACAAAAGGAGCTTTCCGCAGCAGCGAGAGCGGCACTTCGTGGGTGGGGAAGTCGCCGTCGGCCAACACCACAGCGTCGAAGGCATAGGGCGCGAGCAAGGAGGGGTAGGTAGTCATTGGCGAGTGCCCTTTCCCGTTGGCTGCGGCAAAGCCTCAGTTTCCGTCGCCATCATTCGCTTCCACTTAAACCAGCCGGCAATGGCAATGACCACGTAAAGCCCGTAAAGCCCGGCCTTGAAGGGAATGCCCTTTTGCACGTAAAGCACCGCACAGACGGCATCGACAATAATCCAGAAAAACCACTGCTCGATGTACTTTCGCGACAGTGCCCATAGGCCCACAAAAGAGAGCGCGTTCGTAAAAGAATCGAGCAGCGGTACGGTGGAGTTGGTCCAAGTGACCAGTACGTAATAGGTGACTCCCCAGGCCACGAGGAAGAACATGCCCGCGGGCAGGTAAAGGCGAAGGGGCATGTGGGTGATGGTCCCCCTGGCCCCCCCTACGGCCCCCGAGGGGGCTTCTTTAGAAACCCTTAGCTTCCACACCACATAGCCATAGATTCCGGCAGCCGTGTAGTAGACGGCCATGCCCGCATCGCCATATAGTCCGTGACTGTAATAAAGATAGGTGTCGAGGGCAGGCATGATGATGCCTACGAGCCACAGGGCGATATGGGCGCGGTATTCTAGCCAGATATATATCAGGCCGAGAACGGTGGTTGCTATGTCGAGCCAGTCGGGGGTCATGACATTGAACTAAAAAGTCAGCGACAAGTGAGCCATCCAGTTAAAGGGCGCCGAAGGAGCGAAGCCCGCGGCCTGGTCGTCGCGCGTGCCCCAGGTGTTGACGGTAATTACCTGCCCGTTGGTCAGTTGTCGGTATTGTGGGGCGGCCCATCCGTTATTGTCGAACTTGGCACTGAAGATGTTATAGAACATCACGCCCGCAGTGGCATCCTTCAGTCCAAGACAGGGCAGGGCGAAGTGGTAGGACAGGTCGGCATTGGTGGTGAAATGCCTCTTCAGCAGCAGCGTCTCATGGCATTCGTTGCCGGCGTCATCCTGGCAGAGCATGTCCTTGAACCCCGTGTTGGTGAGATACTGGTCATCGATGTACTGACTCTGCAGGGTTATCTTGGCGCCGCCATATCTGAACGACAGGATGCTGTTGGCAATGAGGTCGGGCGAGAAGGCCAGTGGCTTTGCGCCGTCGAGGGTGACGGTGGTCTTGCCGTCTTCAAGCAGCACGGCGATGTCCTTGACACGGTTCTTGGAGTAAGTGGCGTTCACGTCCCAACGGAACCAGTCGGCGGGCTGCCAGGCAGCCTCTAATTCCACGCCAAGACGATAGCTCTTGGGCAGGTTGCGGGTGACGGGCTCGCCAATGTTGTCAATCTCGCCCGTTAGCACGAACTGGTCCTTATAGTTCATCCAGTACAGGTTCAGTCCGGCGGTGAAGTGGGGGCTCTGGAACTGATAGCCGGCCTCGAGGTCGTTCAGCCGCTCGGAGCAGGGTTGCTCCAAGCCGGCGTTGTAGTTGTTCTGGAAGTTGTTGCGCACGGGTTCCTTATGGGCAATGGCGTATGAAGCGTAAAGACGGTGCTGCGGGGTCGGCTGGTAGTTCAGGCCCACCTTGGGGTTGAAGAAGTTATAGGTCTCGTCGATGACATACTGGTCGCTCTTCCCGGCCTGATACCAGTCGGCAGGATCCTGTGCCTTGTAGCCCACGTAGCGGTACTGCAAGTCGACGAAGGCACTGAGGGCGTGCAGCAGCTGGTAGTTGGCCTTTCCATAGATGTTCATGTCGGTCTTCTTGGCGTTGTCGCGGTAGTACTCGTAATTAGGGGCATAGCTGGCCGGTGCCTCTTTCACCCAGGACAGACGGCCGAAGTGGTCGCCGTCGTACTTGTTCCATCCGCCGCCAACAGTGGCCTCAAGCCCTTGCTTGTTGTCGTAGAACAGCGAGGCTACGACACCGTAGAAGTCGTTGGCCATGCGTTTCTCGCGTACCAGATCGCTGCGCATGCCGTTCTCGGTTGCGGTCAATGGCAGGTAGTCCTTTAGTTTTTTGTTGGCCTTGTACTGGTTGTAATAGCCATCGCCACGGGTGTAGTGCAGGGCGGCATTGAGCGAAAGCTGCCGTGAGAGACGTTCGTTCCACACCAGCTGATAGTTCTGCTGATGGTAGTTGTCGGTCTGGTCGTCGTAGTAAAGCGCATGGCCTTCCCCATCGTCGCCCATGTAGCCGCAGGGGTTGTACGTGCGTCCATAGGTGTCCTGTGCGTAGTGCGAGCTATAGTCCCATGCGTGATAGGTTTTTTCCTCTCCGTTCCATGTTATGAACTTTACTACGCGCTGTTCGCCGAAGTAGCCGTATTGCAGGAAGTAGCTGTAGAGCTGTGTCTCTGCACGGTCGATATAGCCCTTCGAGCCAATGTGCGACAGTCGGCCTTGCATTCCCCAGTGGCCCTCGTCGGGCAGTCCGGTTGAGAAGCGCACGGTCTCTTTATTAGAATAGTAGCTGCCGCCGCCGAGGTCGATGCCCACGTATGGCCGCATACCGATGTTCTCGGTCTGCATGTTGATGGTGGCGCCAAAGGCACCGGCACCGTTGGTACTTGTTCCCACGCCACGCTGTACCTGCATGGATTGCACGCTGCTGGCGAAGTCGCCCATGTTCACCCAGAACACCGAGTTGCTCTCGGCATCGTTCATCGGCACACCGTTGGTGGTGATGTTGATGCGTTCGGCAGCGGTGCCGCGGATGCGCAGCGTCGTGTAGCCAATGCCGTTGCCGGCATCACTGGTAGTGGTCGCGCTGGGCATGAGCGAGAGCAGATAGGGTATGTCCTGTCCGTTGTTCACCTCATTAATCTGGTCCCGGTTCATGTTGCTGAACGCCATAGGCGTGCGCTTGGAGGCACGTGTCGAGCGCACCTGTACCCCTTGCAACTCTATCGTCTTCAGCGAGTCGACGGGTTCGGCTGCATACACACTCACTTCACTGGCCATCAGTGCCATCGTCAGAAAAGAAATTTTCTTCATCCCTTTTAGTTTTTTGTTCGTACTTTGAAAAAAGGGGGGCATTGTTGTTATACTTATCCATCCCTACGTCGGAATTACCCGAATCAGGTTCATAAGGGTATCATCTCAGCCAGACCAACCAGGTCAGCACCCCTTGATAAGCCACTTTGGCAAATCGCCTGCAAAGGTAATTATTCTTTTTGAAAGAGCCAAATCTATTTGCCTTTTTTTATTCCAGGCTCGCTTATCGTTTGCAACTCCGCCCGAACGTGTCTTCTATTTCTTCGTTCCTCCACGCTTAGCCTTCTTCTCAATACATGCAGCCTTTCTGTAGCCCATTGACGGAAACGGGTGGCAATGATAGAGCGGATGCGATAACCTACCGAAATAATCATGTCAAGATTATAATAGGGTATCTCGCGAGTTACTTCTCTATTGCCCTCCTGACGAACCTGTCGGAATTTCCGACAAGTTGCTTCTTCGTTCAGTTCTTCATCCTCATAGATGTGCTTGATATGTTCCACCACATTGGTTCGTGAAGAACCAAAGAGGTCGGCCATCTGCTGTTGTGTCAGCCAAACGGTCTTATCTTCCAACCTGACATCCAGTCGAATACTTCCGTCGTCCGACTGATAAATGATGATATTTCCTTGTTCGTCCATACTTTACTATTATATTTACTGCCAACTAACTATTTATGATGGTCTTCTCTAAATCCTCCAGCATCTTTAAGAGAAAACCACGTTGTAGTTCTTGCCGTCAGCGGCAGTTGTCAAGTATTCTTTGACAACTGAATTTTCTTTTAACTCCTTTTCTTTCAGGATATTAATGATGTGATAACTGATAGTTTGCTTTGAGGTGGCAAAAAGTTCTGCCATCTGTTGCTGGTTCATCCAAATCTTTCCATCCTTGGCATAAAGTGCTACAGATGCACGCCCATCGGCCGTTCGGTAAATGATAATATGCTGTTGTTCGTCCATACCTTATTATAATTATAGAAGATGGTTCTTTTCAATTGTTATATAAAAGTGCCATTTTCAAAATACTTTCCTTGATTATTTCTCTAAGTGACATGGGCTCCAATACTTCCACATCTTCCCGATGTGATAATATCTCTTGCTCAAAGTCATAGGTGGGTTTCAAATGATACTCAAAAACAGAGTAGTCGGGCATGGTCTCTACTTCTTTCTGTGAAGAATGTAGTGGGAGGGAACGGAAATACTTGGCTTGATTGTTCATAACTTTCAACTGCACCCGTTCACATTCAACCCCATTTTCGATGATAATGCCAAAGGAATCGCAATAGAAGTCATGAACGTTGAAGGATTTAGGGTATTTAAATTTCTCTTCCGCTATTCTTATTGATTGAATGCGATCTAAGGCAAAGACAATAACGCCGTCTCGATTCTTGGACTTACCGATGACATACCATCGTAGACGGAACAATTTTATTGCGTATGGCATCAGTTCATGAAAGGTGGGAGTGTCACGCTCAAAACTCTGGTAGGTCATGTTGAGTACCTTATGTTCGCGCAGTGCCTGCAAGACTATAGACAGATATGGCTCTGCCGATGGTATCGGCTCTATTGATATGCAATCCTCAAGGTCTCGGGCCTCTCGAATGGCATTGGTCATTGAGAAATTGTTGAGAAGCCAGAGGCGCACTTCACCATTGCGAAAGGCCGAATCGTCCTCTATGTGGTAAGTATTATCGTGTTTGTCGCAGACAATGTTCAGCTGAAAGAGCATTTCTATTTCCTTGCGGTGATAGTCGAACGTTCTCCTTGGAATATCCTTTCCGTCATAATAAGGTGAGTCGCGCCATTTCTCGTTCAACTCTTTCAGCGTGATGCGGCGGGCACGATAGATGGTACTGACCTCCCAGATATAACGTGCTAACAGGTATTTTGCCATAATCTTCAGCTATTATTGTGCAAAATTAGCGAATTTTTCAAGACTGTGCAACGATTTTGCCAAAAAAATGTGTAACTTTGCGAGCAAAATAACAAAAAACACTGAAATTATGGATAGAATCATATCGATTAGAGAACTACTGAGTCTTAGAGGACTTGACGTAAACAAACGTATAAAAGTTGTGCGTCACAAAGATGCACGCAAAGAAGTCGTTATCAATGGAAAGCTTGAACAAGGAAATCCTTATGACTGGTATCGCTACAACAGAGAATTGTTTATAGGGTATCAGAGCGAACAAGGCAGGGATGTGTTCAAAGATGTTGATTACATTGTTTCATTTATTGGAGAACAGGGCACAACTGCAAGGTTTGTCGGTGTGTACCATATTGATGGATTGGAAATGAAGTCTTTTTCAGATGGAGCCTCTTGCTATTATTATAAAATGACGCAGCTAACAGGTTTTGAAGCATTAGAAGAGCGAATCATAATTGACTGGGGTAAAGGTGCATTGTCTTGGAATCAATGGCTAACCAAAGACAAAGATAAAGAAGTCATTGAAATTACCCCGGGATTTGACAACGTATTTCCTGGATATGAAAAGGTGCTGCTTAGATTAGGCGATTTGCAGAACATCATCAAGAAAGAGTATCCTGAATGGAAGAAGATGTTGAGCGCAGTTAATTGTATTTATGTTATCTCTGACAGGAAATCAAAATCTTTGTATGTCGGTTCTACCTATAACCAAGATGGTATTTGGGGACGTTGGAAGATATATGCCGATACGGGCGGACATGGGAATGATATTACACTTAAGAAACTTTGTGAAGAAGACCCACTATACGGCAATAATTTTTCTTGGGCAATATTGGAAATTTTACCTCTAAATATCGGTATAGATGAGGCTGTAGCTATAGAAACACGCTATAAGAGCAAATTAGGACGAGAGGTCTGTTCTCTGAACAACAATTAGTCTATATTACTTGTGCAACGTTTTTGCTTTGGTTTTACACACAAGATGAATGAGAAAATAAATCGTTTAAGAAACTTCCTTGAGAAACTTGATGTTATCAGAAAGAAGTATGAGGATATTGAGGCGCAAAAAGACCAGTTCAATGTCTTTTCTGCTATATTTGACACGTCAGATGAAGTCTATTTACATTCTCAATTCATTTACTCGTTGTTAAGTTTCAAAACGGGTAACGAATATTACTATCTGAATGCCTTTCTAAAAACTCTTGACAGCAAATTTCAATTCAAACAAGACTCATTGGAGATTCATAAAGAGTTGCACGATATTGACATCTTGCTGATAGATAAAACAACGAAGTATGCCGTCATTGTTGAAAACAAAATATATGCTTCTGACAGTAATCATACTGACGAAGGACAGTTAGAGAAGTATTATAGAATAGTGATAGAGGATGAAAAGATTCCAGAGAACAGTGTAGAAGTGTTTTATCTGAGTCTCGATGGACATGAGCCATCTCCCGAAAGTGTTTCTACCAGTAAGAAATACCCACAGCTATGTGAGAAGGTTCAGTGTATTTCCTATCCAAATGAAATTAGAAATTGGCTACAAGGTTGTATGCGGTTTGTTTACAACAAACCCTTCCAGCGCGAAACCATTTTGCAATACATTAAATTGATAGATGATATGACAAACAACGTAGATATAGAAGAACGAATCGAAATAAAGAAATTGATTGGTGAGTCAAAAAGCAATTTAGAGAGTGCGAAACTTCTCATCGACAATGTAAATCACCTACATTGGCACACCATTGCCGACTTTTGGAATGGCTTGGCAGATGCCTTAGAGAAACGGGGGTATGAGGTAACTCAGAGGCCGACGGACGAGAACTTTACGGAAATAGTTCATGGTAGCAATAGAAAGAAAAACAATGCAACGCTTGAAATTGGCATTAAAACAGCGCATCCTTTTATTATTAGGATTGAAGAGTATAATGACGAATGGTTCTATTTTGGTGTAGAAAAGGATAAAAAGACATCAAAGCAATATGTAAAAGCATTTGGGACTTTGGTAGCAAATGATAATAGTTTCGAAAGTAATGAGGATTGGCTTATTTGGAGATACTCATCAATTCACGATACAGATAAAGAGTTTAACTCTTGGGATATTTATAACGACGCCACATTTAATCTTATTGATGATAACTATCGCCAACACATAACTTTTACAATTATTGATGATATAGATAGGTTCATTAAGGATGTTGAAAGGTTAGTGGCTAAAGATTCAACTCAGAGTTGAGGGCAAGATGCAATCAAGCAGGCTTTCTATTCAGTTCTAACAAACTTAATCTCTACTGTGCAACGTTCTTGCCACATGACTCATTACCTTTGCACCATCAATCAAATAAAGATAATGAGTTATGAAAACAAAAGTAGTGAGTTTGGAAGAACTGAAGCAGATGTGCGAGCAGTTCTTGGAGGTATGTATATCGGGTAGCGATGATGACATTCGACATTTTGGCGAGGACGTGGAAGTCAGGTTTATCAACGATGACGGGAGCTTCGGCTACACATACGTCTGTGACTTGTTCTTCTATCATGACCGCATGTATTACTGGTCACAACGGAAGACGCAAAAGGAATACCTTACACTAAACGACTTTGAGCTTTCTGGCTCGTTAGAGATTCTGGAAATTTTTGGGGACATCAAAATCTTTCCCGTTATATTTGCCGGTGTCTACACTGGCTATCAAGACGACAAAGGGCAGAAGATTTTTACAGGCGATGTGGTGAAAGCCACCGCACTTATGGAGGCAGATATGATTTCTGAGGGCGGCAGGACCCGTGCACGAATGTGTAACGGAAAGGATCATGGCGGTGCAACGTTTATTGCCGGTATTGACTACTTCGGACACAGACGGGATGATTACTACTACATTTTGGACAATTGTCCTATTGCAATGAAATATACAAAACGTGCAAAAGTCATAGGCAACGTTTTCTATGACTTGGATCGCGACTGCATGGTGGTGAATATTCGTGAGCGTTGCAGTATGCTGGCCTTTCCTTACAACATCAATATACGCAACCTTCACATCAAGATGGCACATTCGCCTTATTTCATCAGCAAGACGTGGCAAGAGAAAGCTTTGAAAATATTGAAGGACGAGCCTCTATATGAGGATTTATCGACTACACTATAATAAGCATTATATCCCTCTTTCTGCCCATTCGCCTCGGTCGAGGTTGCGATAGCCGATGGCTTCGGCGATGTGTATGGACAGTACTTTTCTTTGAAATCCTTGAAGCGAGCCTCTTATCAACTTTCTATTCTTCGTCACTGGAATTCTCATCAGAATTATCGGGTAATAGATAATCACTTGCCTTGGCTTTTGAGATGATGGATCGCCCCAACTTGCTTTCCAATTGCTCTCGGGCAGTCTTTGCAACACTACCACCTTCCTTAGCTACTCGCACTTGTCCATTGTAGCCTTTAGGGTCTCGCTCTTTGGAAAGTTCAGTTGCAGAGGCTTCTGCCAAAATATTCAAAGCGATTTCAAGGTTCGTCATGTTGTCACGCAAGTTCTCTTTCTTCAAACCTTTGTAGTGTTTATATTGCTTGGTGGTAAAGCCGTTGTGAGGCAACTTGTGCCATCCATTGCTTGAAGGGTTCTGCCTTAGGCGATGGGATTGCTTGGATGATACGGAAAACTCCTTGAATATCGGCACAATTTATCTTTTGCTTTCCGCCCATAGTCTGTATGGAAAGGGGGGTGACAATTTGTCCCCACCCTTTGGCCAGTTCGGGGTCGCGCTTTTTCATCTTCTTGATGTAATCGGTAGGATTTTTACTCTCCGTCAACACCTCCACAACATCGACTATGACGAAATACCATTTCTCTTTTTCGTCATCCCATACTGTGCGGACTTTCTTTTCTTCAAACAGTTGAAGTGCCTGTTTCTTTGTCATAATTAATTATATAATATCCAACTTACAAATATGTTTTGTGAGTTCTCTTACTAATTACACGCCTCTCTCTGCCCAGTCACCTCGGTCAAGGTTGCGATAGCCGATGGCTTCAGCGATGTGCATGGACTGTACTTTTTCTGAGCCGGCGAGATCGGCAATGGTGCGGGCGACCTTGAGGATGCGGCTGTAGGCTCGGGCGGAGAGCTTCAGGCGCTCCATGGCCATGCGGAGCATGTCGAGCGAGGCTGCATCGGGTTCTGCAAACTCATGAAGCATGCGCTCGGTCATCTGTGCATTGCAGTGAATGCCTTTGAAATCCTTGAAGCGAGTCTCCTGAATCTTGCGGGCGGCGATGACGCGCTCACGAATGGCAGACGACGGTTCTCCAGGCTGCATCTTCGAGAGTTCAGCGAAGGGTACGGCTTGTATCTCGCAATGAATGTCGATGCGGTCGAGCATGGGGCCGGAGATTTTGTTCATGTAGCGCTGAATCTGGCCGGGGGTGCAGACGCAGTTGTGAGTAGGGTCGCCGTAATAGCCGCAGGGACAGGGGTTCATGGAGGCGACGAACATGAAAGAGGCGGGATAGTCGATGGAGTATTTGGCGCGGCTGATGGTGATACGGCGGTCTTCGAGCGGCTGGCGCAACACTTCAAGGACGCTGCGCGAGAACTCGGGCAGCTCGTCGCAGAAGAGCACGCCGTTATGTGCCAATGAGATTTCGCCGGGTTGTGGGTTGTTGCCCCCGCCGCAGAGGGCCACCTGCGAGATGGTGTGATGGGGCGAGCGGAAAGGACGCTGGGAGATGAGCGAGACGTCGCGTCCCAGTTTGCCGGCCACCGAGTGAATCTGTGTGGTTTCGAGGCTCTCGGCCAGCGAGAGGGGCGGCAAGATGCTGGGCAGGCGCTTGGCCATCATCGACTTGCCCGAGCCCGGCGGGCCTATCATAATAAGGTTATGCCCACCGGCAGCGGCCACCTCGAGCGCGCGCTTCACGCTCTCCTGCCCGCGCACGTCGCTGAAGTCCAGGTCGAAGTGGCTCTGCTGTTCGTAGAACTCGCGGCGGGTGTCGATGACGGTGGGCTGGAAAGTGAAGTCGTCGCCGTTGAGGAAGCCGATGGCATCCTGCAGCGTCTCCATGCCGTAGACGTCTAATTGGTTGACGACCGCCGCCTCGCGAATGTTCTGCTGCGGAACGATGAGCCCCTTGAACTTCTCCTTGCGGGCACGGATGGCGATGGGCAGTGCCCCGCGTATGGGTTGCAACCGTCCGTCGAGACCCAGTTCCCCCACTATCATATACTGCCCGAGGCGTGCGGTCGACAGCTGTCCCGTGGCGGCAAGAATGCCGATGGCCAATGGCAGGTCGTAGGCGCTGCCTTCCTTCTTGATGTCGGCGGGCGACAAGTTGGCCGTGATTTCCAGGGAGGGTATCGTCAGCCCGTTGTTGGTCAGGGCGGCCTTGATGCGGTCATAGCTTTCGCGCACGGCGGTGTCGGCCAGTCCCGTCAGGTGGAACTGTGACCCCTTGGCTATGCTGATTTCTACTGTTACGGTGGTTACTTCCAGCCCGTTAACGGCTGCGCAATATGTTTTTACAAGCATGCAGGTTCTGAATTTTCCACAAAGATAGTTATTATTTCAGCATGCTCTCTATTTTCTCCCTCAGCTTCTGCGTTTCCAGGTCGCGTCCCTGAATGTTGCCGTCCTTGTCGGTAATGATATTGGCGCCTGCGGTGGCCAGTCCGAGCTGCTTCAGCACGGGCGACTCCCACATCAGCCCGTCGCACACGTTGGGCCACTCAATGCTGTCGCGGTCGAGTGTCCGCCGCCCCTCTTTCTCGTTGGCATCGAGGCAGATGCTTACCACGCCAATCTTCTTGGGGTTCTTCGCCTGTTGCACGCTGAGCATGTGCAGGATGTTCTGGCTCTCGTAGTTCCATGACGACCAGACCACCACGACGTTCACGTCGGACTTCAGCTTGCTATTGTCAATGTTGCGCCCTTTGGTGTCCTTAGCCGAGAACTTGGGCAGCTTGCCTTTCTTCACGTAGTTCCTCAGCGGCTCCAACCTTTCGGCCCATTGCTCTGCGTCCTTGTTCTTGGGCTGTGCCTTGCCGATGGCCTTGCACAGCTTGTAGGCCTCGGGGTAGTCGCGGTCGATGTTGTCAACGAAGAAGTGAAGCACCAAATAGAGGGCGATGGGCGAGTCGGGATGATCCTTCACATAGTCCTTGGCTATCCGCTGCTGTTCGGGTGGCGTCTGCTCGTTGACTGACAGGCGGAAGGCGGTCATCTCCTCGTTGACCTTGTCGCCCTTCACCTCGGTTTCGCGCAGGTGCGTGGCATCGCCCTTCATCATGAGCGACACGCCGGCATCGGCGAAGATAGGCATCTCGGAGAAGTTGGGGAACATAAGCATGAAGAGCGTGGGCTGGTCCATCTCGCGCTCATACTTGAAGCGGCTGTCGCGCACCCGGATAGTGTCCCTGACGCCGTTCTCCGCGTTGTAGATGTAGAACTCTCCCTGGTTCAGGTTCTTGAAGCGGCCTTCCAGTCGGAATCTGTCGGAGGCCGAATCGCAGGAGACAAGGAGAAGAAGGAGGAAAAGGAGAAGGGAGTGGGTGAAAACTGATAGGAGATTTTTACTTTGTAACATGCAAAAATAAAATGGTACGATTTCGAATGTAGGAAGGTACGAGAAATGACTTACTTTCCCACCTTTTTAATACCACGAATTACACGAATTACACGAATTTTTTCTATGCAGACCAACATTTCACGAATGCATCTAAAGATGCAACGAATTACACGAATTGGCTGCGCGGCCAAAATTCTTTGCAAGCAAAGCGACCAAGGTCGAGCGCGTGAAATTTGTCGGTCGTTTACGACCATTTGTGAAATTAATTATTATCCGCATGGTAATTCGTGTAATTCGCGAAATTCGTGGTTAAAAGAAAAGGTAGGAAACTACAGTTTAACGATTACTTTGCGACCTTTGCCAGCTCCAGGTCCTTGGCTGCATAGTCGGCCAGGCTGGCATCCTTGGCGATGGCGGCCTTCAGTGCCTGGGCGGCCTCGGAAGTGTTGCCGGTGCGGGCATTGAGGATGGCACGCAGATAGTCGGTCATGGCATCGGCGTTCTTCACGTTCCTCAGCGTGACGGCGGCCTGCGAGTAGCTCTTGTTCAGGATCTGGGCCAGTGCAGCCGAGTTGCTGAACACCTTGGCGAAGTCCTGCTCGGCCTGGGCATACTTGCCCTGAGCCAGGTGCAGGTTGCCCAGCACCTCGTCCAGTCCGTGGGCGCCGTTAGCCCTGCTGATGTACTCCTCGGCCTTCTGCACGTCGCCCTGCTGCAGGGCCAGCATGCCCAAGTTGGCAAAAGCCTCGGGCAGGTTCCTGTTCACCTGCTGAGCCTTCTGCAGCCAGTTGCCGGCCTCGGCATAGTTGCCCTTGGCAAACTCCATCATAGCCACGTTGTTATAGGCGCGGGCATCGTTGGGATAGATCTGCGTGGTCTTCTTGTAGATGTCCTCCATCTGCTGGATGTTCTCGTCGCAGAGCGTGGCAGCGTAGAGCATCTCCTCGACCGAGAGCTTCTTGGGGTCGGCGCTCATCTGCTCCATGATCTGGTCGTCGTCGCGGCCCACCAGCTCGTAGTTGATGGTCATGCGGGCGCGGCGCAGCTGCGGCAGGATGCCGTCGGCCAGCTCGCGGAAGGCGCTCGACAGGCTCTTGATCTGACGCTCGCGCTCCTCGGGATCCTTATACATGGAGAGCACGCGCAGGATGACGTCCTTGTCCTGGATGTTGCTGGCGGCCACCAGTTCCTGGAATCCCTCCCAGTCCTCGGCTGTGTACTTGGTGTCCACGGGGCCGTCCATCTTGATTTTCTTCATCTGCTTCTTCACGAAGTCGTTGGCCACGTCCTGACGCTTGCCGGCCAGACGCTCGTTGATGTTATATCCGCCGTCGGGCGAAGCGTAGGCCGATACCTCTATGCCGTCGAGTACCTTGCCCTCCTGGTCCTTCACGATCTCGCTGAGCAGGCGCACGAACTCCTGCACCGAGTTGTTCTGCAGCTCGCTCTTGCGCAGCTGTGCCTGTCCGATGAGGAACTTGATGTTGGCCTCCTGCTTCTGGGCAATGACGCGCTGGAAGGCATCCTGAGCCTGGGCAGCCTGTGCCTGAGCTGCGGTGCGCTTGTACAGCTCGCTGGTGGCAATCACGCCTGTGGCCACCTTCACGTCGGGCACCTTCACCGTCTTCTTGCCAATCTTGGCGTCGAAGGTCAGGTAGAGGTCGCTCTGCAGCATCTCAGGCACGTACTTCAGGCTCGACTTCATCGTGTAGCGTCCGCCCAGACGGTAGGAGATGGTCTGGTCATTGCCCAGCACCTTCTCGCCCTGGAAGGTAGCGCTCTCGCCCTTGGTGGCCTGCGTGCCGTAGCGCAGTTCGGGCGTCACGGTGACCACGGCCTTCTTCTTCATGTACTTCTCCGGGAACATGCCATTGATGGTCATGGGCACTTCGCCTTCCTGGGTCTCTAACGGGTTGGGAGTCACGTTGAAGTTATCGGCCGACAGGGCTCCCAGCTTGCCTGAACACGATGCCAGCAGCAAAGCGGCTGCGGGCAGCAATAATAAGTTTTTTTTCTGCATAAGTTATTTATAGGTTATTTTTGCTATGCAAAGATACATATAATAAATCACTTTCGCATGTGATAGCCGTCTTTTTTTTGTTTTGTTAAGACAACTCGGGACAACCGTAATTATCAGTACCCCCTCTAAATATGGTCGCTTCGCTCAAAATTATAAGAAAATTTATCGACCTGTTGCGGTTGAAAGACGCTGAAAGCGTCACCTCTCAATAGCCGTAGGTCGGTACGACCTGCGGACAGTAGACAAGGGAGGGAAAAGCACCCTGAAGGGGTGCCCCAACACCATGTATTGGGCGACCCCTTCAGGGTCGATGTATCTTCTCACGTTCTATCCGCAGGTCGTTCCGACCTACGGCTATTGAGAGGTGACGCTTTCAGCGTCATTCAATCGTACACCATTGAAAAAGACAACTGTCTTTATATAAAAACAGTTGTCTTGAGGAGGGGGATGCAAAGTGCCGCGAGCGGGACTCGAACCCGCACAGCCATTCCTGGCCAAGGGATTTTAAGTCCCTCGTGTCTACCATTCCACCATCGCGGCCTTGGCATTGCGGGTGCAAAGGTAAGACGTTTTTTCGGAATTGCCAAACTATTTTGCACTTTTTTTCTTCAAATGTCGCCGTAATGCCCCACTTAGTTGTGTACGAACAGCTTCTCGCCGTTGTATTCCACGCGATATTCTATCAGTCGGGGCGTGTCTTCCGTGCCGTTGGTGGGGATACCCTCCGCGTTGGGGTTGTACTTCGTCTTGCACTGAGCGCACTCCAGCATCAGTCCCTTGTCGGCCCACGACAGCGGGCGGTTCACCGACGTGCCGTTGGCCAGGCAGTTGGGGCACTGCCCGTCGAAGGCCTTTTGCCCGGTGAACGATGCCCCGATGACGAGCCGCTTGTTGGCCCCCATGTTCTCATAGTTCAGGCGGTCGTTCTCGATGGCCGACCGCATGGGTATGACGGTCTGTTCGCTGGTCCAGTTGTTGCCCTGGTTGGGTGTCAGCATCAGGTGGGTCACGCCACTCACCAACTTAGGTTCCACGATGGTGAACAGCCCCGGGTTGCCCAGGCAGATGGTGAGCACGCTCGTCGGGTGGTAGCTGGTGAAGAACATGAAGCTGCACGGATATTGCGTGCTGTACTTTTGCTCGCCCTGACAGGCCACCATCAGCGCGACGGCTAATAACGTAAATATTTTCTTCATATCATACTATCTCAACTATCCCACCTTTTCTTTTTAACCACGAATTACACGAATTACACGAATTTTTTCTATGCAGACCAGCATTTCACGAATGCATCTAAAGATGCAACGAATTACACGAATTGGCTGCGCAGCCAAAATTCTTTGCAAGCCGCTCGGCGACGATAGGAGACGCTTGCCAGAGCAAGAAAGCGACCAAGGTCGAGCGCGTGAAATTTGTCGGTCGTTTACGACCATTTGTGAAATTCTTGGACGAGCCAAGCGCGTAGCGAGTCCTTATTATCCGCATGGTAATTCGTGAAATTCGTGTAATTCGTGGTTTTTAATAAAAGTGAGAAATCTCAGTCATTCATCCCAGCAGGTTCTGTTCGGCCTTGGCCACCCGGTCGAAGCTGAATCCCGCGAGCGTCTGCGCCATGAGCTGTTCTATGCGGTCGTTACACAGGTTGCCTATCGAGCCTTCGTGCGTGTGGTGCAGGTGCTTGTCGGGGATGAAGCGTCTGGCCTCGATGTCCAGTCCCACCTTCTTGTAGGCGTCGCGGAAGGGCATGCCGTTGGCGGCGAGGCGGTTCACCTCCTCTACGGAGAACATCGGGTCGTACATCGGGTTGTCCAGTATGTGCTCGTTCACCTCGATGCGGTTGACGATGTAGGCCGTCATGCGCAGGCAGTCGAGCAGTTCGTCGAAGGCAGGCAGGAACACCTCCTTGATGATCTGCAGGTCGCGGAAGTAGCCCACGGGCAGGTTGTTCATCATCAGCGTCACCTGCTGCGGCAGTGCCTGCAGCTTGTTCGACTTCGAACGTATCAGCTCAAACACGTCGGGGTTCTTCTTGTGCGGCATGATGCTCGACCCCGTGGTGCATTCCTTCGGCAGTTTCACGAAGGCGAAGTTCTGCGAGTTGAACAGGCAGGCATCCATAGCCAGCTTGGCCATGGTGCCGGCGATGGTGGCGATGGCGAAGCCCACGTTGCGCTCCATCTTGCCGCGCCCCATCTGGGCGTAGACTACGTTGTAGTCCATCGAGTCGAAGCCCAGCAGGTCGGTGGTCATCTGCCGGTTCAGGGGGAACGAGGAGCCGTAGCCCGCCGCCGACCCGAGCGGGTTGCGGTTGGTCATGCGCCAGGCGGCCTGCAGGAACAGCATGTCGTCGCACAGGCTCTCGGCGTAGGCACCCAGCCACAGGCCGAAGCTCGAGGGCATGGCCACCTGCAGGTGGGTGTAGCCCGGCATGAGCACGTCCTTATACTGGTTGCTCTTCCTGATGAGCTGGTCGAAGAGGTCCTTCACTGCCTCGGCCACCTCCTGCAGCTTGTGGCGGGTGAAGAGCTTCAGGTCTACGAGCACCTGGTCGTTGCGCGAGCGTCCCGAGTGTATCTTCTTGCCCATGTCGCCCAGTTTGCGGGTGAGCATCAGTTCCACCTGCGAGTGAACGTCCTCGATGCCTTCCTCTATCACGAACTCGCCCCGCTGGCACTGTTCATAGATGCTTTTCAGCTCGGTCAGCAGCACGGGCAGCTCGTCCTTGCCGATGAGCCCGATGCTTTCGAGCATGGTGATGTGGGCCATAGAGCCCAGCACGTCGTATGGTGCCAGATAGAGGTCCATCTCGCGGTCGCGTCCCACAGTGAACCGCTCTATCTCGGCGTTAATCTCAAAGTCTTTTTCCCACAATTTCATAATATGAAAGTAATTGAAGTTCCCACCTTTTCTTTTTAACCACGAATTTCACTAATTTCACGAATTTTTTCTATGCAGATTACTTATTATGTGATTAATCAAAAAATACTTGGTATAAAATAGAACACAGAGACACAGAGGCACAGAGATTGATGGCTCCACAGATAATAAAAAACTCTGTGTCTTTGTGTCTCTGTGTTCATAAAAACGTCCCAAGTTATTTTTTGCATCATTATTATCCGCATGGTAATTCTTTGCAAGCAAAGCGACCAAGGTCGAGCGCGTGAAATTCGTGAAATTTGTGGTTTTAAAAGGGTGGGATAGTTAGTTCAAAGATAGGGTACTTGTGCCAGTGCTTCGGCAATCTTCTCTACGCCATCCTGAATGGGGCCGCTCACCATGCCGCGGAGCATGAGGGGAATGTCGGCCTTCACCGTGACCTTCATCTTCGACGACTCCTCGGTCACGGGCAACACCTGGATCCAGAGGTTGAAGGGCATGGGTGACTCCACAGTCTCAAACTTCACGCACTTGGGCTCCTCGCGCTCAATGATGTGGAGCGTGATCTTGCCCACGGGCGGTACGCTCACCGACACGGTGTCGGCGTCGAACGAGAAGCTCTCCAACTTGTCCTCAGGCACCCGGTCGCGCACACGCCCCAGGTTGCTCAGGTCACTGATGTTCCTATAAACTGCCTCCTGCGAATAAGGCACTTGCTTAATGCTGCTTTCAAATTTTGTCATACTATTTCACACTAATTTTCTTAACTTTCCACCTTTTTTAAAACCACGAATTTCACGAATTAAACTAATTTTTTCTATGCAGATGAACATTTCACGAATGCATCTAAAGATGCAACGAATTACACGCGCTCGACCTTGGTCGCTTACGACCATTCGTGAAATGACTTATTATCCGCATGGTAATTCGTGAAATTCGTGAAATTCGTGGTTAAAAAAAAGTGGGAAATTTCTGTTGTTATTTTCTATAGGTGAGGTCACTCCTGCTTCCAGGTAGAAGGACTCTTTCTCCATTCTGCCAGCACGGCCTTGTCCTCTTCTTTGATATATCCCGTCTGGGCAGCCTGCTCCACCACCGCCTCGTAGTCGGTCAGTGTGACAAGCCTGACACCAGCCTCGCGGAAGGCCTCCTCGGCCACGGGGAATCCGTAGGTGTAAGAAGCCACCATGCCCACCACCTCGACGCCGGCCTGGCGCAGTGCCTCTACGGCCTTGAGCGACGAGCCGCCGGTGCTGATGAGGTCTTCGACCACCACCACCTTGGCACCCGCCTTCACCTCGCCCTCGATGAGGTTCTGCATGCCGTGGTCCTTGGCCTTCGAGCGCACGTAGCAGAAGGGCAGGCCCAGCTGGTCGGCCACCAAGGCTCCCTGGGCAATGGCACCCGTGGCCACGCCGGCCACGGCCTCGGCCTCGGGAAACTCGGCCTGGATGAGGTGGCACAGCTCTAACTTCACAAACGAGCGCAGGCGGGGGAACGAGAGCGTCTTGCGGTTGTCGCAGTAGAAGGGCGACTTCCACCCCGAGGCCCACGTAAACGGATTGTTGGGTTGCAGCTTGATGGCTTTCACCTCAAGCAGTTGCGATGCAAAAATCTTCTTGATCTTATCCATGACAATGTTGATATAAGTTTATGTGCGTGCAAAGATACTACATTTTGGGGAGAGCAACAAACAACAAATGAATTTTTTTAGAAACGATTATTTTAGAAACGATTTTTTTTAGAAACGTATTTTTTAGAAACGATTCTTTTTTAGAAACGAATTACCGTAATTTGCCGTAATTTTATCCACGAATTTTTATAATTATATACAAGTTTCGAAAGTTCTTTTAAATCACGGATTATCATCGGATTATAGCGGCTAAAGCCGCGATGAGGTCGCCGTATGGCATCCGTGCAATCCGTATTAATTGCGACTTTAGTCACTGATATCAGATTAGACAATCCGTATAATCCGTGAAATCCGTTGTTCTTATTCATACTTGCGAAAGCTGAGTACCATAATTATAAAAATTAGTGGATAAAATTACGGCAAATTACGGTGCCTCGTTTCCACGAATGCTCCGTCACACCCTGACTAAGCACGCATCACACCTTCGTTAATGTTTAATCACACTGCGACGGAGCATTAATCACGACGTGATTAATGCTCCATTGAGTTGAGATTAATGCTTCATTGAGGTGTGAAGAATGTTCCGTTGAGGCCTGACGGAATATTATTCGCGCAGGCAGGGTAGAAGGGGGCAGATAGAACCCCGTTCGCCTTTTTATATAATATGTACACGTACATTAAATAAATTGCCCACCCAAGATAAAAAGCCTACCCAAGCCCTCCCAAAGGGAGGGATGTTGATATAGATAACCCATAAGAAGCCTACCCAAGCCCTCCCAAAGGGAGGGATGTTGATATAGATAATTACGTTGTGGATAATCCGTCGGATAATATCTAACCAAACATCCCTCCCTTTGGGAGGGCTTGGGTAGGCTTCTTATTGGGTGGGCTTCTTATTGGGTAGGCTTCTTATTGGGTGGGCTTTTCCCTCCCCTTACGTGTCAATATAGAGGTGATATAAGTCAATAAAAGACGGAAAAAGTATAATCTTTAAGCGTTTAACATAATTTGTTTTTTTTTTTTGAACGTTAAGACAAATGTCTGTATCTTTGTACCCTACTGAAAGGCTTTCTGTATCTGAACCATTAAGAAGGACTGATGAGACAAAATCTATTATTTTACAATTAAAATTCCATTTTTATGAAAAAACTTTATTTATTTGCAGCGTTGGCCGCCATGCTGGCCGCCTGCTCAGAGAACGACCTCACGGCAGAGAAGCAGGTTGTGCAGCAGAATGCCGAAGAGGGTGCTGTCAACTTTGACGTCTACACTAGCCGCACAACAACCCGTGCTGGTTGGTCTGGATCTGCCACAACAGAAGAGCTCAAAAAGGAGGCTGATAAGACACTGGGCAAGAGTGGCTTTGGCGTATTTGGTTACTACACAGACGGTGAACCCTACAGTGGTATTACCAAACCTAACTTCTTTTATAACCAAAAGGTGGCATGGAATGGTACTAATAATGCTTTTGAGTACACTCCTGTCAAATACTGGCCGAATGAGTTTGGCGAGGATGCTATTAGTGACCATGTAGATCGCCTGACATTCTTTGCATACCTTCCTTATGTAATAGTGAATCCTCTTACTGGTGTCGTTGAAGATGACAAGACCAACAACATCATAGGTATGACGCGGAACAATGTTACTGGCGATCCTTACATCAAGTACTCGGCAACAATGAATCCGTCTAACACTGTTGACCTTTGCTATGGTGTAGCTGCTGAGGATTTCACCAGTTCTAACAGCGTGTATAATCCGAATGATATTAAGAAGGGAAATCCTTACCTCAGTATTGTAAAGCCTGACCTTAATGGTAAAATCAAGTTCGACTTTAAGCATGCACTGGCTCAACTCAATGTACAGATTGACGCTGTCGTAAACAAGTCTGATCCTACGAGTAGTGTCCTTGATGCAAATACAACTCGTATTTATGTACGTTCTGTCACATTCGAAGGAATCAAGCAGAAAGGCGCGCTCAACCTGAACAGCACAGCTGCCTCTACAGAATGGTATGAGACAGATGCTTCTGGCAGTAATAAGATTAGCTCCGGTTCAATCATTGTTCATGACGGTCTTAAGGACGGCAAGGAGCCTAACGCTGCAAATAAGAGCGAGGATCCTGCTTCACTGAACCCTGTTATCATTCAGAGTGAACCTTATGAAATTGAAGATGGAAAAATCACTGGTACTAAAGTAACTGCTGGTGTCACTGAAACTGCTGTCAACCTCTTTGATGTGAGTGAAATAACTGGTGATGCAGGTGCGAAGCTCGTTGCTCCAGTATATGTGATTCCTACAGGTGAAACCATGAAGGTCACCATTGTCTATGACGTAGAGACTGTCGACAAGAATTTGGCATATTATTTGAGTGACGGAAAGACTCAGGGCAGCACTATCGAGAACACGATAACTAAGACCATTGACAATTTCGGCGAAATTAAAGCTGGATTAAGCTATACATTGAGACTGCATCTTGGTATGCGTACTGTTGATTTCGATGCTACTGTCTCTGATTGGCAGTATATGCAGGGTGATGCTGATCTCCCAAGCAATCTGCCAATGTATACTGCTTCGGCAGCATGGGCTGATGCTGAAAATTTTGTCACCATTTCTGCTGGAACAGCTGATCAAGTTTATGAATTTGGCATTACAGGATTGAAAGCCAACGAAACTGTTAGCCACTCAGACTATACTGTTCCTGGCGACAATACCATTATGTCAGATCCCACAGAGAATACTGCTAATGCTTTGGGAATTGCAAAGCAAAGCATTACTATAAAGCAGAATACGACAACAAAGAACAGAACTTACAATGGAGTATGGACATCAGCTACAGGTAAGATGGTTCTTCTCAAGTTCACCCAAACTGCAGCTCCTCTTGGATTGAAGTTTAAATTCTGGGATAGTAACAATAACATTTTCGTAGAATCCACCACAGGTAAAGTTAATTTGAATACTCCTAATTTGACATCTTCTGCAGAAAACATAAAGGTTTGGAAGAATGGCCAACTTCTTGAATATGGTGTAGATTATGTGTATACTTTCAACGATCCACGAGGTCAAATAACGCTTAAGACTCCTGGTGCAATAGCACAGACTGGCGACAATTATAAAGTCTCCATCAAATCGGGAGATGCTCCTGCTGAAACGATAATAATCCCATATCCTACACCAGCTCCTTAATGCCTCGTTCCGTTCGGGCGGATTTCTCAATCCGCCCGCTTCGAATATAAGGATTTGTAATCCGACTATCTTTCGCAAGGATTCGTAGAGGCGGATTTGGAAATCCTAATACTCAAAGCAGCCGGATTAAGAAATCCGGCTGAACGAGAGCGGACGGAAATCCGGCTGAACGAAAGCCTGAACGACTGAACGAAAGGCTGAACAACAGGCGGCAGCAGAGTCCTGCCGCCTGTCCTTCGAGATAGAAAGGAATCTTCCGCAGTGATGCGCAAGCAAATAGAGAAGATGAATACACTTTTTCTGTGTATCTCATCAGGTTAATAATAAAGGAAAAAAAAGATATGGCTGGGCTGTGAAGCTCGGCCATATTGCATATTGGTCGTTTTTTCTCGCGCGGAGTCGCAGAGTTCACGCAGAGGCTATTATCATCTCAACTTCAGTGGAGGATTGCGCTGGATAAGTGTTTACCAAAGTCCACGCTGTTCGTATCTGTTGAGAGAAGCATAATAGCGGGCAATATTGAAGAGCCTTTTATGGATTTCTTTGCCCGACTTCACCACAATTGGGAATATGCCCCATTCACGCCAGCGCTTTTCCTTTTCTGCATCAGCACCTATTACAAAGCTTGCCCCCCAGAACAAATCGCATACGCCACTATGTTGCCGTCTGTAATCAAAAGCCGTAGTTAGTAGTTTCTGCATATTCTCGTCATCACCGGAAATGCCAATGAACAGGCAGAAATTGCGGCGTAGCATAGATGTGAATGCAATATACCAATCCCAGTACTCATGACACATCTGTTGGTAAGATGTTGTACCCAGAACAATCTGGTCACTACATTTCTCGGAATGTTGCGGTAGATATCCATGTGCATGGTAAACGGTAACATCACTATAGGCCATTCTTTCGTCATTAAAGGAGCGTGTGGACACATCCAATCCGAAACTTAGCAGTCGTTCTTCTATGATATCGTCAAAATTGAAAGTCAGGATGTTGTCTACTTGGCCATATTTAGTGTTGCAACACAATGCAGTGATAGACTCCAATAGTTCCTTGCCATCAGGTTCCATACTATAATCCCTGTACAGGACATCTCTCACCACCCTGCTAAACGAATACTGTCCGCTTGGTACATCAGGGTTATTTTTCAGATTATACTGATCCTCTAACCACTGTGCCTTTTTCAGAAGGTATTGTTTTTCGTTAGGGGTGTCTGGGTATTCCAATCCAAGATCGGTGCCCAAAAGATTAATCAACTGCGGCCAGCCAGGCAGACCAAAGCCCAAAGAGACACCTGCTCCCAGTACCAGACTTAGGGCATGCTCCTTTCTGTACTCTGCCAAAAGACCTGTGATATTATTCTCATTATACCACTGATCGATAAGTGTCATGTGTCCTATATACCGCATCATTGCAATTAATTATTTTGCCACATTATTACAAAAAGCCAGCTGATAGTAAACGAGATAGGACTCTGCGCAACCCACCTCTTCAGGCCTGTTTTTTGACAGACGGCCTACAGACTCGAGCAGGTTGCCCAACTTGCAATCTGGAATCGGAAGGCTATCTTCGCTATTCAACGGCGAGATGTCGGGTGCCCATCCAGTATTCACCTGCTCACTAATACGTTCGGAGAATAAGAAGGCATGGACAAATTTAGTCAGGAACTGCCTGTTGGCTACCCGAATCATGGTTTCTCCACGCAAAATGGGGTGTCTTTTTAATCCTTGGAGTACATTCACGGCCTTATGTATATATGGATAGTGGAAAGCTCTTTCTTTTTTCAGGGTGATTAGCTTATTTAATAGTATCTCGACCAGGTCGCAACTGTCATCGCCTAAGTGATGCAAAGCTACAATACAAAGACTTCGCACGATGTACTCATTGACCCATTCGTCTGATATGCCGGGAAGTTCGCTCCAGGTAGTCCATACATCAGTAATGTAGTTATCAATGTTATTCCTATAAAAATACAGGAAGTCGAAGGCATGGGTCATTATTTCATCCATATCATCCTCGAATGCATGGATAAATTCATCAAGTGTTTCTACCGACAGTTGTGTGGCTGCCACTTTATTGTCTTCCACGCCCAATGCCAGCATTCCATTACCAAAAAGCTGCCAGACGGCCTCCCGATAGGTTGCGGGTATTTTAGTAAGCTTACAAGCATTACAGAAAGCCTTCTTGAGATCATTGTCGCTTTCCCTTGGGAGAATCATCCCAAGCACATTGGCTATGAGTATGTGGCTCATTTCATGTGACACCGTCTTCAACGACCAGCCAGGCTTGGCGCAGCCATAAAGGGCAACCAAAGGAATGCTTACCGCCCCATTCTGTCGGCGAAATCCGTCACGACTGCTGAAATAAAGCAAAACTGGCATCGGTGTCACGTTGCCCACAGCTGGGGTGTCGTCTAAATGGAACATCCCGAACACGTTCTCGTTACTTCTTGACATGGGCATAGGGGGGAACGTTGCATTATATGCTTTGTCCATTATGCAGGAAAAGCGTTCCAGTATTTGTTGTCTGACTATTCTGGCAGCCACGTCATTGCCAAGGTTGTTAATGCCCAGACTGGCTAAGCCCAGGCCCAGCAAGGAGTGAGAGCCCGTGTTTGTTTCATGCCCGAAAATGGGTGAGTAGGACGACACCATTTGCTGGTTGTAACGAGTGAGGCAAGCATTCACCGACGTTAGATAGAAGAACATGCTATCACCGTCGGACTTCTTGTGGGAACACATTTCAATTTCTACCATCTCATGGAATCTTTTTAACCTCTCGTAGGCCGTTCCGTCGATGTAGCGTAAACGTTGAAAGGCCACTCCCATCAAGTTGTAATATTCACGAATAGCCGTGAAAAGCATATCATTGTTCCCTCTTTCTGTGAGATCGTATAATGTGTAGGAACAATTGAAAGGGGCACCTTGCTCCCATGCCTCATGGTAAGTTTCTGTTACGATGCCATCGTCTATTGTCCATTGTTCGAATCGTATGCGCTTTTCTTTCAGAAACTGTGACATAGCAGTCATTCTGCTTTCTTGACGAGTAATCCACATTAGATTATAGCTCCCGTAAGTCAGCCAGACAGCATCTCCTTCTGTCAGTTTACCTTCGATGCTCGAAAGAGGCGAAGGGCCGGCAAAAATCAGCCAGCCCTTCCCTTTAAGCATCTCATCAGCAATTTCCTCCACCAAACCGTCGCCTGTTACCATAAAGCATGGCGAAACCCGCATAAAGTTACTATTATGATGTGGTGGAAGACTGTCTTTTCCCTTGTAGAGGTTCACGACCCTTATGGTCTGGTGCTGATACTCTTGCTCATATAGGACGATATAATCACAATCTTTCCTGATTTTTTTCATTTAGCGATTCTCCTCCAGCCTAATTTCCTCTCTCCCTGTCTTTGGATTATGCATTGTTCGCAACACAAAAGGATAGCCGTTCACCAGCAGGTGTTCACCATAGGTTGTACTACCACAGCTTTTTACCCCCAGCGAAGTGCTGCCTTGCCGTTCCGCATGTGTTCCGTCCACACGACGTACATCCATGTCGAAAGTACCACGTTCCGACACAGTTTGGGAACTGTTCAGCTGACCCTTCTTTCTCAAGAATTCCATACTAATCATACTCGTATCGTTCTATCTATAAAACAGGAAAATAGTTTTTTGCAAAAAATAATGTGCAAAATTAGTACTTTATTTTAGAAAATCAAAATTTTTTAGCCAGTTTTTTTTGAAAACGGGCTGAAAAACAAGTGTTTGCGAGTGTTTTCAGAACGGGGCGGGTGCGTTGAAGGCGAGCGGCTCGCCCGTCAGGGGGTGGCTGAACGCCAAGTACTCGGCATGCAGGTACAGGCGGTCGGCCTTCTGGCCGTAGAGGGCATCGCCGAGGATGGGGCTGTCGAGGCCCTCGCTGTAGGCGCAGTGCATGCGCAGCTGGTGGGTGCGGCCCGTGAGCGGGGTGAGGGCCAGGCGGGGGTAGGGGCCTTCGGTGGAAAGCACCTCATAGAGGGTTACGGCCTCCTTGCCGCCCGCAGGGTCGACCACCTGGCGGGGGCGGTCGAGCGGGTCGGGGCGCAGGGGCAGGCTGATCCTTCCCCGTGGGTTGCTGCTTAGCAGCAACATGCCAGATGGCGAAGGCTTGAGGAGGGCCACATAGCGCTTCTTCACCGTGCGGGCGAGGAACTGGCGCTGCAAGGCGTGATAAGCCTCGGGGGTCAGGGCCACCACCATCAGGCCCGATGTCTCCATGTCGAGGCGATGCACCATCATGGGACCTTCGGTGCCGGGGTAGCGCAGGCGCAGCAGGCTCTCGACCGAAGGCTGCCCCGTGCGACCGGGGACGGAGAGCATCCCCGCCGGCTTATTGATGACAAGGAATGATGACTCGCGATAGACAACGGGGGGCCACTCACCCCCACAGTACCCAGCAGTCCCAGAAGTCTCAGCAGTCCCATTAGCCCCAGTAGTCTCAGAACCCCCAGAAGCCCCAGCCTCCCCAGTCCCCTCTACCTCCAATCCCTGCAGCATCCACGTCAGCACAGGCTTGCACTTGCCCCTGCAAGCAGGATAGAACTGGCCGTGGTGGCGAATCTCGCCCTTGGGCGATGCCCCTTGCCAGAACTCGGCGATGCAGAGGGGGCGCAGGTGCTGCCGGTAGGCATACTGCAAGAGCTTCGGGGCGCAGCAGTCGCCGGTGCCGCCTGGTGGCAGTGGAAACTTTGCCCTGAGCTTCTCGGACGAGTGGAAGTCGCGCCAGATGTCGACGAGATCCTTCACCTCGCCCCGTGCGTTCAGCACCCGGTATTGCCTGAACAGCCACAGCTGCAGCTCCTCCGACATGAGCTTGCGCTGTCGTTTCAGGGCCAGGAGCCGTTCCTTTTCTCCGGGCAGCAGGGTGGCGGCCTGCTCCGTGAGCATCCGCACCTCGGCGTTGATGGCCGAGATGGCACGCTCGGTTGTCTTGAAGTGGCCGTCGGGCTGCTGTGCGTCGAACACGGGCGGCACGAAGTAGTCCCAGTCGTTGCGACCCGCCAGCAGGCCCGAATAGGCGGCAAGGAAGCCTAACTGCCCGTCGGCACGCCGACACACCAGTACGCCCAGCATCTTGCCCGCCGTCAGGTCGGTCTGCCAGGCTTCCACCTTATTTATATATATAGACACCTGCCGGGCCGCCATCGCGCAGAGCGGATGAGGCTCATAGTCGAAGGGGTCGTTGAACTGCTCGGGAGGTGCAGCCGTGGCCTGCAAAGGGTGAAAATGCGTTGTCATGGGTGCAAAATTACAAAATAATGATTAGATGAAAGGCCGAATAAACAGTTAATTTCTGATAAAACGATGTGTATTGGAGGGAAAATGCGTAACTTTGCACCTTTAAAAACGATAATTGCATAAATCGGGATTAAGAAAGATGTCTTGCATACTGCATATTGAGACGAGCACCGCCGTGTGCTCGGTGGCCGTGAGCGAGGACTCGCAGGTCATCTATCATGAGGAGGAACGCACAGAGCAGAAGGGTGCTGCCGCCGAGCGGTTAGGCTCGATGATCGACGAGGCCATGTCGTTCACCGACAGCCATGCCATCCCCTTCGATGCCGTGGCCGTGAGCTGCGGGCCGGGTTCCTATACGGGACTGCGCATCGGCGTGTCGATGGCCAAGGGTATCTGCTTCGGCCGCGACCTGCAGCTCATCGGCGTGCCCACGCTCGAACTGCTCTGCGTGCCCGTGCTGCTGCGCTATCCCGACTTGGAGGAGGACGCGCTGCTGTGCCCCATGCTCGATGCCCGTCGCATGGAGGTGTTTGCCGGGGTGTACGACCGTGCCCTGCGTCCGGTGCGAGGCGTGCAGGCCGACATCGTGGACGGCGACACCTACAGGGAGTGGCTCGACCGGCACCCCGTCTACTTCTTCGGCAACGGCGCACAGAAGTGCATGGAGACCATTGGCCACCCCAACGCCCACTACATCGAGGGCATTGAGCCGCTGGCCAAGTGGATGCAGCCGCTGGCCGAGCGCCGCCTGCTGAACGGGCAGACCGAGGACGTGGCCTATTTCGAACCCTTCTACCTGAAGGACTACGTGGCAAAGATGCCCAAGAAACTATTATAAGCATGTAGATTCATCAAGATTATGAACATACAAGGATTAGACTACAACACCCAGCGCGAGGCGCTGCAGTTGCCAGAGTATGGCCGTGAGATACAGAAAATGGTCGAGGTGGCCGTGGGGCTTCCCGACAGGGGAGAACGGCTGCGCTGTGCCAAGACCATCGTCAAGCTGATGGAGACCAAGGTGCCCCAGATTCGTGAGAACACCAACTACAAGCAGACCCTCTGGGACCATCTCTATCTGATGAGCCACAAGCAGCTTGATATTGACTGGCCCTACGACGTGAGCGAGGCCGAGAACATACACAGCAAGCCGCAGCCCATGCCGCTGCCGCAGACACGCATCCGGCTGCGCCACTACGGCCGCCTGATAGAGGAACTCTGCGAGAAGCTGAAGACCATGCCTGCGGGCAAGGACCGCGACGAGCTGGCACGGCTGACGGCCAACCAGATGAAGCGCGACCTGATGCAGTGGGGACACGGCTCGATAGCCGACGAGAAGGTGGTCGACGACCTGAGCCGCCTCACCGATGGTGTCGTGCAGCTCGACATGAGAAAGCTGTCGGTCGGCATCAGGGAACAGACCAGCGACGAGCCCAGACGGAACAAGAAGAGAAAATAGGCGAATGGCTGCATTTATCATTGAAGGCGGACACCCGCTGACGGGAACCATCAGGCCGCAGGGAGCGAAGAACGAGGCCCTGCAGGTCATCTGTGCCTCGCTGCTGACCGATGAGCCTGTCACGGTGCATAACATCCCCGACATACGCGACGTGCAGAACCTGATCCAGCTGCTGCGCGACGTGGGCGTCAGGGTGGAACGCCTGTCGAGGAATGATTATGTGTTCCAGGCCGACCACCTGAGACTGGAGTACTTGGAGAGCGACGAGTTTGTGCGTAAGTGTGCCCAGCTGCGCGGTTCGGTACTCATGATTGGCCCGCTACTGTCCCGCATGGGTAAGGCCGTGGTCACCAAGCCCGGCGGCGACAAGATAGGCCGCCGCCGATTAGACACCCACTTCTTAGGATTCAAGGAGTTAGGCGCTCAGTTCAGGCATGTGGAGGGCCGCGACGTCTACGAGATTACCGCGCTGCCGGTCGCCACTCATCGCCCGTCGGCCAACACCCTGCGGGGCACTTACATGCTGCTCGACGAGGCCAGCGTCACCGGCACGGCCAACATCGTCATGGCCGCTGTCATGGCGCAGGGCACCACCACTATCTATAATGCGGCCTGCGAGCCTTACGTGCAGCAGCTCTGCCGCATGCTTAACCACATGGGGGCCCGCATCAGCGGCATTGCCTCTAACCTGCTCACCATTGAGGGCGTTGACCGGCTGCACGGCGCGGAGCATACCATCCTGCCCGACATGATTGAGGTGGGGTCGTTCATCGGCATGGCAGCCATGGTGGGCAACGGCGTACTTATCAAGGAGGTGTCGCTGCAGAACTTAGGGCTTATTCCCGAAGCCTTCTGCCGGTTGGGCGTGCAGGTTGAGGTGCAGGGCGACGACCTCTACATTCCCGGGCAGGACGGCTACGAGGTGCAGAAATTCATTGACGGCACCATCATGACGCTGGCCGATGCCCCCTGGCCCGGCCTGACGCCCGACCTGCTGTCGGTACTTATCACCGTGGCCACGCAGGCCGAAGGGTCGGTGCTCATCCACCAGAAGATGTTCGAGAGCCGCCTGTTCTTCGTCGACAAGCTCATCGACATGGGTGCCCAGATTATCCTCTGCGACCCGCACCGTGCCGTGGTCGTGGGCCACGGTCGGAAGGGGCTGCTGCGGGCCGGACGCATGTCGAGCCCCGACATCCGTGCAGGCATTGCCCTGCTCATTGCCGCCCTGAGTGCCAACGGAACCAGTCGTATTGACAACATCGAGCAGATAGACCGCGGCTACGAGGACATAGAGTTGCGGCTCAATGCGCTTGGTGCCCATATAACGAGAGAAAAAGTATGATAAGAAAGGAAGATGTCTACAAGATTGGCCGTTTGGGCAAGGTGCATGGCGTGAAGGGCGAAATCACGTTCATGTTCGACGATGACGTGTTCGACCGTGTTGATGCCGACTATCTCGTGCTCGAGGTCGACGGCATACTCGTGCCTTTCTTCATCGAGGAGTACCGCTTCCGCAGTGACAGCACCGCAATCATGAAGTTTGAGGATATCGACACCCAGGAGCGTGCCCGCGAGTTGACCAACTGCGACGTCTACTTCCCCCACGCCCTCGTGCCCGTCGAAGAGGGGCCGGTCACTTTCTCCTTCCTCGTGGGCTTCGACCTGATAGAAGCAACCACCGGCCAGTTGGTGGGCCGCATTGCTGCCATTGACGACCAGACGGCCAACGTACTCTTCGAACTGGAGGACGGCACGCTCATCCCCGCCGCCGATGACCTGGTCACGGAGATTGACCAGAAGAAGCGGCAGATACGCATGACGCTGCCCGACGGTCTCCTCTCCCTTTAACCCACCCTTTTTAAAACCACGAATTTCGCTAATTTCGCAAATTAAGTATTATATGATATGTTATATAAATTGCTAAAACTACGCGCAGCCACTCCCCTCCCTTCAAGGGGAGGGGCAGGGGTGGGGTCTGTATTGTCCTGTTAACGAAGAAGATACTGACCCCACCCCCAACCCCTCCCCTACAAGGGAGGGGAGAGACGGCGCACCATTAACGAATAAATAGAAGTTACTATATGAAAAGACAGATAGCTATTCTGGGTTCCACAGGCAGCATAGGCACGCAGGCGCTCCAGGTCATTGAGGAGCACAGCGACCTGTATGAAGTTTACTGCCTGACGGCCAATAACAAGGTGGAACTGCTGGCCGAGCAGGCCCACCGCCATCATCCCGCTGCCGTGGTCATTGCCAACGAACAGCGACGCGACGAGCTGCAACGGCTGTTGAGCGACCTGCCCGACGTGAAGGTCTATGCCGGTGTTCGCGCCCTCGACGAGATTGTTGAGGCTGGCCCCATCGACATGGTGCTCACCGCCATGGTGGGCTTTGCCGGACTTTCGCCCACCATCCACGCCATCAAGGCGGGAAAGACCATCTGCCTGGCCAACAAGGAGACGCTCGTCGTGGCCGGCGAGCTGATCTGCCAGTTGGCACAGCAGTACCACACGCCCATCCTGCCCGTGGACAGCGAGCACTCGGCCATCTTCCAGAGTCTGGTGGGCGAGAACGGAAACGAGATTGACAAGATTCTGCTTACGGCCTCGGGCGGTCCCTTCCGCACGAAGACGCTGGAGGAGATTGCCCACGTGACCAAGGCCGACGCCCTGCGCCACCCCACATGGGACATGGGGGCGAAGATTACCATCGACTCGGCCTCGATGATGAACAAGGGCTTCGAGGTCATCGAGGCCAAGTGGCTCTTCGGCGTCGGTGCCGAACAGATACAGGTGCTCGTACACCCGCAGTCGATAGTACACAGTGCCGTGCAGTTCCAGGACGGCAGCGTGAAGGCCCAGCTCGGCGTGCCCGACATGCGCCTGCCCATCCAGTACGCCTTCTCCTTCCCCCACAGGTTGCCGCTGAGTGGCAACAAGCTGGACCTCTTCGCCGCACAGAAGCTGGAGTTCTTCGAGCCAGACCTCGGGAAGTTCCGCTGCCTGGCCATGGCCTACGAGGCCATCCGACGGGGCGGCAACATGCCCTGCATCGTCAATGCGGCCAATGAAATCGTGAACCGCGCCTTCCTTGAAGACCGCTGCCGCTTCCTGCAAATGGGCGACGTCATTGCCCAGACCATGGAGCGTGCCCCGTTCGTGGCCAAGCCCACCTACGAGGACTACGTGCAGACCGATGCCGAGGCAAGGCGCATAGCAAGTGAATTACTAAAGCCCTAAATACACAATGGACGTTTTTCTGATAAGACTATTACAATTCATGCTGGCTATAAGCCTGCTGGTTCTGCTCCACGAGGGCGGACATTTCTTCTTCTCCAAGCTTTTCGGCGTGCGCGTCGAGAAGTTCTTCCTCTTCTTCGACCTTGGCATAGGCAAGTGGAAAGGTAAGCTGTTCAGCTTCAAGCCGAAGAACAGCGACACCGAATATGGCGTGGGATGGCTGCCCTTGGGCGGCTACTGCAAGATTTCGGGCATGATCGACGAGAGCTTCGACACCGAACAGATGAAGCAGCCCGTACAGCCGTGGGAGTTTCGCGCCAAGCCCGTCTGGCAGCGCCTGCTCATCATGGTTGGCGGCGTGCTGGTCAACTTCCTGCTGGCCCTGTTCATCTACTCCATGATTCTCTTCGCCTGGGGCGACCAGTACATCCCTGCTGGGCAGATAGCCATGAAGTTCAGCGAAGAGGCCAAGGCGATGGGCTTCCAGGACGGGGACAAGCTGATCAGTGCCGACGGCAAGCCCTTCAAGGACTTCTCTGCCGACCTCTACCGTTCCGTCTCCGAGGCGCACGACGTGGAGATTGAGCGCGAAGGCAAGCGCATGCACCTCAGTCTGCCAGGCGACCTGAACCTGCTCGACATGCTGAAGAGTGAGCCGCGCTTCTTCGAACCGTTCCTGCCCAACGTGATAGACAGTGTCCTGCCTGGTACGCCTGCGGCCCGGATAGGACTGGAAAGCGGCTTCAAGATCCTGGCTATCAACGGTCGACCGGTAGATTCGCATAACACCTTCCTCTATGAGCTGGGACGGCTGAATGACCAGATGACCTCGGCCAAGACCCATGAGGACAGCCTGAAGGTGAGAACCATCATGCTCACCTATTTAGGCTGGCAGCGCGACACCATCGCCAACGACTCGATGGTGGTCAACGACAAGAAAATGCTGGCCACTACGGTGCAGTCGCAGATGGGGACTTTCACCAAGGAGGTCGTGCTGACCGAGGACCTGAAGTTAGGCTTCATGCCCCGCTATCTCAGTTCGCTCTACAAACCCGTCAACGTGGAGTATGGCTTCTTCGAGAGCTTCCCCGCAGGCATCAGCTACGGCGTGCATGTGCTGGCCTCCTACGTCGACGACATGAAGTATGTGTTCACTGCCGACGGAGCCAAGTCGCTGGGCGGCTTTGGGGCCATCGGCTCGCTGTTCCCGCCGATGTGGGACTGGTACATGTTCTGGAAGATGACGGCCTTCCTCTCTATCATCCTGGCCTTCATGAACATCCTGCCTATCCCCGCACTCGACGGCGGTCACGTCCTCTTCCTCTTCTATGAGATGGTCACCCGCCGCAAACCCTCCGAACAGTTCATGATCAGGGCCGAGTACGTGGGCTTCGGCATACTCATCCTGCTCATGGTCGTGGCCAACCTGAACGACATCCTGCGCTGGCTGGGCTATTATTAACTGAAGTTACCCACCTTTTTAAAACCACGAATTTCACGAATTACACGAATTTTTTCTATGCAGACCAGCATTTCACGAATGCATCTAAAGATGCAACGAATTACACGCGCTCGACCTTGGTCGCTTTGCTTGCAAAGAATTGGCTGCGCAGCCAAAATTAGTGAAATTCGTCGGTCGTTTACGACCATTCGTGAAATTAATTACTCAACTTTCGCAAGTATGAATAAGAACAACGGATTACACGGATTATACGGATTGTCAATCCGATGATAATCCGTGAAATGGCAATAACATCGCGTAGCCCCAAATCCGTATAATCCGTGCAATCCGTTGTTTAAAAGAACTTTCGAAACTTGTATTAATTATTATCCGCATGGTAATTCGTGAAATTCGTGGTTTTAAAAAAAAGTGGTAATGAACGATGAAGACTGAGATGACCCGACGCCGGGCGGCATGGCTGTTGCTGACAGTCTACGTCATGATGATGGCGGTACTGTCGCTGCACGTACATCCTTTGGAGATGTACGAGGACAGCCAGTGCTATCAGTGCGCCAACCATCTGCCCCACTCAGGTCACCTCTCAGCCACTCAGGCCGCCATGCACGACTGCGTGCTGTGCCAGCTGCATAGTGTCACCTATGTGCTGGCCGCTGCGGTTACGCTGGCCGTCCTGCTTCCCGCAACGGCTGTTCCCTTCCTGTACTATCGGCAGCGTGTAGCCGTAGGCGAAAGGAACAGCCGTTGTTCGCGTGCGCCGCCTTATTGTGTTTGAAGACGTTTTCTATTCAAACCACAATAAAGCAACACAACAGACATGATAACAACATTATTGGCTGTGGCTGTGCTGTCATGCGCCGCCCCTGACAGCGTTATCACGCTGCAGGGTGTCACGGTGACGGGTAAGTCGCAGCGCGACTTCCAGATGAAGTCATCACAGAGTGCCGTGCAGGTGAGCCACGACTATCTGGAACAGCATTTCTCGGGCAGTCTGATGCAGAGCCTGGAGCAGATTCCGGGCGTGAAGGCCATGTCCATCGGCAGCGGACAGTCCAAGCCTGCCATCCGCGGGTTAGGCTTCAACCGCCTGGCCGTCACGGAGGACGGCATCAAGCACGAGGGACAGCAGTGGGGCGACGACCACGGGCTGGAGATTGACCAGTTTGCCATCGACCGCGCCGAGGTCATCAAGGGACCGGCGGCCCTGCTCTATGGCAGCGACGCCATCGGCGGCGTACTCAGCCTCTACACCAACCACCTGCCAACGGCTCCCTTCCAGGGCTGTGCCGAGGTGTTTGCCCGCAGTAACAACGAGTCGTTAGGACTGTCGGCCAAGGTGGGCGGGCGCAAGGGTCGTTTCTTCTATCGCGCCAACGTGACGCTCATCGACTATGCCGACTACCGGGTGCCCACCGACAGCATACAGTACTATTCCTATTATATCCGGCTGAAGGACCAGCGGCTGCGCAACACCGCAGGACTGGAACGCGACGGCAGCGTGACTCTGGGCTATGCGGGCTATAACTTCCACACCGACGTGCGCGTCTCCGACTCCTACTCGAAGAGCGGCTTCTTTGCCAACGCCCACGGGCTGGAGGTCCGTCTTTCCAACATTGACTACGACCGTTCGCCCCGCGACATCGACCTGCCCTATCAGTGGGTCAATCACCTGAAGGTACTCAGCCACACCACGTGGCACAATGAAGTCCTGTCGGTGGAAGGCAACTTAGCCTATCAGCGCAATCTGCGTGAGGAGCGGTCGGAACCCGTCAGCCACGGCTACATGCCCACGCCCGACGGTTCTTTGGAGCGTCGTTTCGACAAGAGTACCTACACGGGACAGATAGGCATTCGCTACCAGGTCAGCGACCGGCAGACACTCAGCACGGGGCTTAGCGGCGAGTACCAGCACAACCGCCGTGACGGCTGGGGATTCATCATTCCCGACTTCGAGACGACGAGCCTCGGTGCCTACGTCATGGATCGCTATAAGCTCTCGGAGCAGTTGATTGTGAATGCGGGCCTGCGCTTTGACCATGCCCACACCCACATCAGCAGCTACAGCGACTGGTATGAGACTCCCGTGAACGGCGTTCCTACCTACAAGCAGCGTTCAGCCGAGCTAAAGCGCCGCTTCAACAGCTTCACCTGGTCGGCGGGCATGAACTACAACCTGGGCGAGTGGGTGCTGAAGGCCAATGTGGGCAAGAGTTTCCGCGTGCCCATCCCCAAGGAGCTGGGAGCCGACGGCATCAACTACCACATCTTCCGCTATGAGCGGGGCAATGCAAGCCTCGACCCGGAGGAGTCCTACCAGTTGGATGCCTGCATCCTCTGGGCCGGCGACGCACTGACCGTTCAGGTGGAACCCTACGTGAACTACTTCCCCAACTACATCTATCTGAACCCCACCTCCGACTATGTGGAGGGCCTGCAGCTCTACCACTACACGCAGGCCGAGGTGCTGCGCTGGGGGTTCGAGGCAGAGGCAAGCTATCGGTTCGACGAGCATTGGACGGCTTCGCTCAAGGGCGAGTATCTCCATGCCCGCCAGCAGTCGGGGCCGAAGAAGGGCTACACGCTGCCCTTCTCCACGCCATGGTCGGTCGATGCCGATGTGCGCTATTCGCTGAAAAACGACGGTTTCATCGGACTGAATGCGCATTTTGTCGGGGCTCAGCATGAGATTGTACCGCCCGAAAAACCTACCGACGGCTATTGGACGCTCAACGCCTCGTGTGGCAAGAACGTTGCTTTGGGGAAGACTACGCTGAAGGCTTCTTTGCAGGCCAACAACCTGCTTGACAAGCGTTATTACGACCACACCAGCTACTATCGTCTGATTGACGTGCCCGAGCCCGGACGCAACCTGTCGCTGATGATAGGGCTGGAGTTTTAAGAATCAATAAATAATAAATGAAGTTACCCACCTTTTCTTTTTAACCACGAATTTCACGAATTAAACGAATTTTTTCTATGAAGACCAGCATTTCACGAACGCAACTAAAGATGCAACGCGCTCGACCTTGGTCGCTTTGCTTGCAAAGAATTACACGAATTGGCTGCGCAGCCAAAATTCTTTGCAAGCAAAGCGACCAAGGTCGAGCGCGTGAAATTCGTCGGTCGTTTACGACCATTTGTGAAATTACATATCATCCGCATGGTAATTCTTTGCAAGCAAAGCGACCAAGGTCGAGCGCGTGAAATTCGTGAAATTCGTGGTTTTAAAATGGGTGGGAAAGTTGATAATTGATAAAAGAAAATTGAAACAACAATGAAAAAGTATATCTTTCTGAGCCTTCTTATGGCTCTTGTGACCACTTTCGTTGCCTGTGGCAGCGACGACAATGACAAGGACATGACAGCCCCCGTCATTTCCGGCCGTGGCCTCACGGCCAGTCCTATCAACTGCCAGGTCTATCATCCTGGCGATGTCATTTCCTTCCGTTATCTCTTCGAGGACGATACGGAGTTAGGTAGCTTCAACATCGAGGTGCATGGCAACTTCGACCATCACAGCCACAGCACCGAGGCCGACGACCACGACCACGAGGGCAGCGAATGCCATCATGACGATGACCATGAGGCCGAAACGAGCGGCACGCCCTGGGTGTTCAATCAGGACTACGGCATCCCCGCAGGCCAGGTTTCCTACAAGGCTGCGGTGGAGATACCCATCCCTGCCGATGTCCGTCATGGCGACTATCACTTCATGATTCGCCTCACCGACCGTGCCGGTTGGCAGCAGCTCAAGGCCGTTGCCATCCTGATAGAGGGGGCTGAGTGATTCATTTTATTTCGACCTGCGGATGAAAGACGCTGAAAGCGTCACCTCTCAATAGCCGTAGTGTCCGAAGGACCTACGGATAATGGAAAGGGAGTGAAATGCACTCTGAAAGAGTGCCCCAACATCATTGAGAGGCGACTCTTTCAGAGTCGATGTCACCATCCGCACCTTATCCGCAGGTCGTACCGACCTACGGCTATTAAGAGGTGACGCTTTCAGCGTCTTTCAACCGCGTCGTTTTGTTTTTATGCATGTTACTTAGTTTTATTAATGTGTAAAATATGAAAAAAAAATTAATCTTGTAGTTTGATTAGAAAATAATTGTTATTTTTGTGGGCTGTGATTGCCTACAACTGTAAATATTACCATATTGCCATTTTCCTGTTATTGTTATTATGCCAACAGATTGTGGCGCAGAAACCGACTGCCGATGATATTAGGCAGCTGGAAGAGGACATGTACCGTTATTACAGCGACAAGCAGACCGACCTTTTCCTCGAAACCACCCGTAAGCTGAAGGAGGTTTGCCAGCGTGTGGGCAACGACCGCCTGTTCTATAAGGCGTGGGGAAATGAGGCCATCTATATCTTTACCGCCGGCGATCGGGCGAAAGGGCTGAAAATAGCCAATGAGGTGTACGAGCATGCCGTCAAGACCGACTGCAAGATTGGCCTTTATTCGGCCTCTTACGCCTTGGGTACGCTCCAGAATGCCATCCGGTCCTACGATCAGGCCGAAGCCTTGTTCCTCAAGGCGATAGAATGCCGTCAGCGTTATCTCCCTGGGGAGAGTGCCGCCGCAGCCTACCTGGGTCTTGCCAAGACTTACTATCAGCGCGGACAGTTCGATGAGGTCGTCAAGTATGCCAGGAAGGCCCTGGCCGAGCCCGGCGTTGTCGACCAGCATCAGATGTCGGCCTGGTCTTTCATCTGCATTGCCGACATCAACGTTGACTCTGCCAGGTTTGTGCGTGATTATCTGGAGCGCGAGAAAGTAAAGAAACGGTTAGGACATGACGACAACTACGGAAGTGTGATAGAGTGCCGCCGGGCCATGCTTCATGGTAACTTGGAGGAGGCACTGCACATGGCCGATCTCGTTACTGCCCCCATTTCCAGGATGGAGATGCGGGTCCGGATCTACGAGAAGTGGGAGTTGTATAAGGAGGCATTCTTCAGCCTGAAGCTTTTAACTGACTTCAAGGACTCCATTAACAAGGAAGAGCTGGCTAAGCAGATAGCAGCATCGGCCAGTGAGCTAAGTGCCACCTGGGCCAAGAACGAGGCCAAGGACCTGCGTATTGCCAACCAGCAGTTGCTCCTCGAGAATGTGTCGCGCGAGCTGGAACAGCATAAGCTGGTGAACGAGACGGCTGCCCTGAAGCTGAAGAACCGCGAGATTGAGCTGGAGCATGCCTCGATGAAACTGAAGACCGACAGCCTTGACAAGGTGAGCCATGCGCTGATGCTCAGAGAGTACGAGTCGCGTGCCCGGATGCGTAATATTCAGGTACTGCTGGGGTCAGCCATCATCATGCTCCTCGTCGGATTCCTGCTTTACATCCTGTGGCACAACAAAAGGCATATTAAGAAGCTGAAGCGTATCAACAGCCAGCTGATGCAGTCGCAGCAGGCAGAGCATGAGGCCCGCAAGGCGGCCGAGAAGGCACTGAACGTGAAGCGAAACTTCCTGAACAACATCTCGCACGAGATGCGCACGCCCCTGAACACCATCTGCGGCTTCTCCGACCTCCTGACCATGCCCGGCGTGGAGCTGCCCGACGAGGAGAAGGCCGACCTCAAGCAGCGCATCAATGAGAGTGCCGACGTGCTGATGCATGTGGTCGACGGCATGCTGGAACTGTCGCACTATGACAGTATCATGGCGGTTGAACAGGACGATGAGGTCTGGGTCAACGCGCTCTGCCAGGATGTGCTTTCCGGCTTTAGCCCGAAGATGACGCACGACGTGGAGCTGCTGTTCACCACCGAGGTGGACGACACGCTGGCGGTGAAGACCAACGAGGTCTGCCTGCGTAAGACCCTGCACCACCTGATTGACAATGCTGTGAAGTACACTACCCACGGCCATGTGCTGGTACAGGTCACCGACCGCACCGAGCCTGACAGGCTTACCTTCAGTGTGGCTGATACCGGCCCAGGCATACCGATTGAAAGCCAGAAATCTGTTTTTGAACTTTTCGTTGAAACCGGCGAACAAGTCAAGACTACGGGCATGGGAATGAGTGTCTGCAAGATGTTGGTGAACTTGTTGGACGGTAGTATTTCCATCGATCCCGACTACACGGACGGTTGCCGTGTGGTGTTCACCATTGCCAAACACGTTGCCTCAGTGGAACCAGAGGCGTAATCAGGATTTTGTGTAGCCTAACGATAGGATGCTGAAACGGACGTTGCCCGCCTTCTGCAGTTCCTGGGCGAGGGCAACGAGGGTGCTGCCGGTGGTCACGATGTCGTCGATGAGGAGCAGGTGGCGGTTGCTGATGCGGCGGGCATCGACCAAACGGAACGCCGAGTCAATATTAGCCTGTCGCTGCCAGCGGCTCAGGTGGGTCTGGCTCTGATGGAAACTGACGCGCCGCACTGCCTTGTTGTCAATGGGGAGTCCCGTCACGCTGCTCACTCCCCGTGCTATCTCCATGCTTTGGTTGTAGCCTCGCTGCCACTGCCGCCTCCTACTCAGTGGGGTGGGAATGATGGCATCGACACCCTGGAAGAACCCCGCAGCAGCAAACTGGCGGGCGGCAATCCTCCCTAAGTGTTCGCCCAGTTCGGGGCGGTGATGGTATTTCAGGTCGTAGATGAGCCGTGCCATGTCCGACTGTGCTTCGTAGTAGAACAGGGCTGCGGCACGCTCCAGGGGGATGAGGCCCCAGAAGCGTTGTGCCATCTCGTTGGTGTGGAAGTCCCGCTCAAAGTGTGTCAGCGGCAAATGCAGGTGGCATGAGCAGCAGATGACGCTTTCGCCTGCCGACAGCCTTCTGCCGCAGACACAGCACGTGCGGGGTGCAACCAGGTCAAAGATCCTCGTCCAGAAGCTCGTTCTCATCTTCCCCTGTTTCCATGCATTGCCGGATAATATCCATGGTGAATCCGCGTGAAAGTGCCCATTTCATCAGTTTCATGCGTAGCTCGTAGTCGTTGGCGGCTCGGACGGTGCGCCGTTTCTGCTGTAGCATGGGCCGCAGGATGTCGATGTAGTCTTTTTCGTCGATTTCATCGAGCACGCGCTGGCAGATGTCGGCATCGATGTGCTTGAGCCAGAGAGCCTGCTCCACCTTGCGCCGTCCCCATTTGTTGTACTTGATCTTGTCGCGCACAAAGGCGCGGCAGAAACGCTCGTCGTCAACATAGCGGCCCTTGACGAGTCGTTCCATCACGCTGGCCTGTTCGCTCTCGTCCAAGCCCCAGCGACGCATCTTGTCGAGCATCTCCTGCTGGCAGTGCTCGGCCTGGGCACATGCTGCGCTCAGTTGCTGGAAGGCTTGTTCGCTTGTCTTCTGTTTAGGTTCTCTCATGGTCGTGAGGTTTTCAGGAATCTGTGACGTCCAAACTGGTCGTCTTTTATCTCTGTGTTGGTGAAGCCCAACTGTTCCATCAGGGTCTTGGTTTCATCAGCGTAGGCGGCATTCAGTTCGAAGAAGAGCCTGCCACCGGTCTTCAGTGCCTTGTGTGCGTATTGGCCGATGGCACGGTAGAAGCACAGCGGGTCGTTGTCGGGTACGAAGAGTGCCAAGTGTGGTTCGTAGTCCAGTACGTTGCGCTCCATGCCATCACTTTCCTTGTCGCAGATATATGGTGGGTTGCTCACGATGATGTCCCATCGGTCGTGGTCGTCGGGTGGTGCCAAGGCATCCTGCTGCTCAAAAACAACGATGGAACCGTTGTTTCTTGCATTTTCCTTAGCCATGTAGAGTGCTTCCTCAGAGATGTCCCATGCCGTCACTTTGCTCCCTCTCAGTTCGCTGGCCAGTGTGCAGGCAATGCAGCCACTCCCCGTTCCAATATCGAGAATAGAGTCTCTCCTCTCTCCTCTCTCCTCTCTCCACTCTCCACTAACAACCCTCTCTTCTCTCTCCACTCTCCACTCTCCACTAACAATCCACTGACACAGTTCGTAGGTCTCTGGTCTTGGAATCAGTACGGCTGGGGATACGCGGAACTGCCGGGGGCCGAAGTCGGCCACGCCCGCTACATACTGCACGGGTTCGCCCTGTTGCAGCCGGGCCATCATCTCTTTCAGTCGCCGACGGCTTTCATCCTGTAGCCGTTCCACCGCTCCGCACACCACATCGGTGTGCGACAGGCCAAACGCCACTTCGAGCAGCCACAGGACTACGGCCCGTGACTCGCGCTCGTCGTAGATGCCTTGCAGCGACTGCCAAAGCTCGTGGTAGATCATGCGGTTCAGCCTTTGGCCTGGAATGCCAGGGCATACATGCGCATCTGCTTCACCATGGCCACGAGTCCGTTGGAGCGGGTGGGGCTGAGGTGTTCCTTCAGTCCTATCTGGTCGATGAAGTACAGGTCGGCATCAAGGATTTCCTGTGGTGTGGCATCGCTGAGCACGCGGATGAGCAGTGTCACGATACCCTTCACGATGAGGGCGTCGCTCTCGGCCGTGAAGTAAATGCGTCCGTTCTCATAGTCGGCCTGCAGCCATACGCGGCTCTGGCAACCGTCAATCAGGTTCTGTTCGGTCTTGTACTTTTCGTCGAGCGGTTCCTGTTCGTTGCCCATGTCGATGAGCAGCTGGTATTTGTCCATCCAGTCGTCCAGTCCGGCGAACTCGTCGATAATCTCGTCTTGTCGTTCGTTGATAGTCATTTTGTTGTCTAATTATTATTCACTTGTTTTGTCGTATTCGGATAGTTTGCTGCAAAAGTACTAAAAATACTTGAAACTGCCGACACATTCCGCCAAGTTGTTTTGTTAAGAAGCCGTAGATTCCCAATAAATCATAAATCACGGGGCGAAATTGTTCCGTTTTGGATTTTTTTGCATATATTTGTACCGTTTTCGCCACGACAAGCATGGTCGCAGCATTCACCAAGATGGCCTGAAGAAATAAATGCTAATAATATGAAAGAACAAACCGTAATGATTAGGTGCCTGAACAACGACGCCGAGATTGAAGTTCCCGCAGGGTCGACGCTCATGGATGTGTTCGGCCAATCGGGCCTGCAGATGCAGTATGGCCCCATCTGTGCCCACGTGAACAACAAGGTAGAGGGCATGCACTACCGCTTTTACAACCCTAAGACGGTGGAGTTTCTCGACATCACGTCGAACAGCGGGCTGCGGACCTACACGCGCACGCTGTTCTTCGTGCTGTGCAAGGCCGTCCACGACCTGTACACGACTGCCAAGGTGGCCATCGACATCCCCGTGTCTAACGGCTACTACGTGAACTTGAACATCGGACACCCCGTGACCGCCGAGGACGCACAGCGCATACGACATCGCATGGAGGAGCTGATTGACGCCGCACTGCCCATACACCGGCACGACGTGAGCATGGAAGAAGCCATACGCATGTTCACCGAGCTGCACACCTACTCCAAGGTGAAGCTGCTCAAGGGTGTAGGGTCGCTCTACACCATCGTCTACGAACTGGACGGCTACTACGACTATTACTATGGGGCACTGCTTACGAACATCAAGAACCTGTACCTGTTCGGGATAGAGAAATATTACGACGGGCTGTTGCTGCGGCTGCCGTCGCCCGAGGATCCCACCCGCTTGGGCAAGATGGTGATGCAGGACAAGATGTTCGGCATCTTCAAGGAGCACCACCGCTGGCAGTCGCTCCTTGGCATGCGTACCATCGGCGACCTGAACGAGGCCATCGTCTCGGGGCGCTCGAACCTGCTCATACAGGTATCAGAGGCCCTGCAGGAGAAGAAGATTGCAAAGATTGCCGAGGAGATTGCTTCGCGGTGCTATCTCAACATGCCGCACGACCTGGACCAAAAGCAGCAGCAGGGACTCAGGATGGTACTCATCTCAGGCCCTTCCAGCAGCGGAAAGACCACCACGTGCAAACGCCTGTCGGTGCAGCTGCTGACCAACGGCATCAAGCCAGTGCCCATCTCGCTCGACGACTACTTCCTCGACCGCGAAAAGAGTCCCCGCGACGCATCAGGCGACTACGACTTCGAGAGCATCTACGCCCTGAACATCCCCCTGCTGAACGAACAGCTGCAGGCCCTGCTCCGAGGCGAGGAGGTGGAGCTGCCACGCTACAACTTCCAGCAAGGCAAGAGTGAGTGGAGCGGCAAGAGATTGCGACTGCACGACGACGAGATTCTCGTGGTGGAAGGCATCCATGCACTGAACCCCGAGCTGACGGCCCAGATTCCAGAGGAACAGAAATTCCGTGTATATGCCTCGGCACTGACCACGCTGCTCCTTGACAAGCACAACTACATCCCCACAACCGACAACCGACTGCTGCGCCGCATCATCCGCGACAACAAGTATCGCGGCGTGTCGGCCCAAGAGACTATTCGCCGCTGGCCGTCGGTGCGCCGTGGCGAGAACAAGTGGATATTCCCTTATCAGGAGAATGCCGACCAGATGTTCAACACCGCCATGCTCTTCGAACTGGCCGTCATCAAGCACCAGGCCGAACCGCTCTTAGAGCAGGTTCCCGAGAAATGTCCGGAGTATGCCGAGGCCTATCGCCTGCGCAAGTTCCTCAGCTACATACACCCCATCTCCGAAGACCAGATACCGCCCACCTCGCTATTGCGCGAGTTCCTTGGTGGTTCGTCGTTCGAGTATTGAACATGTATCTACGCTTCGCGTCTGATAAAGACAGGGTCAGGACTCAGCCTGCTGTTTCCTGTACTTCATCACGAAATAGTAGCAAAGGCTCAGTGCAGCAAGGATGGCGCAAATAATCCAGAGGATGGTCGACAGGTCATCGTTGCCAAATTCAAGCTCCTTGGGAGGCCGGGGAGCAATATCGGTATACTGCATCAGTGAGTCGGTCGATACGGGCTTTGCAGGAGCATGAACCGTGTCGGGAAGTACTTCTTTCACCCGCCGCAGGGTATCAGTCGAGCGGCGCGGGTAGTGAACAATAATGTCTAATAACTGCATCATAAGGCAAAATGTTTTTTATTTGATTATTAATATAAGATATACAATTCCTGAAACTGCAGGCCCTATAGAGAGGCTAATAAATACCCAGGCATCAGCGCGGCAGCAAGCAGTCCGAACGCCAGTCCCTCCCTGCCAGGAAGAACGGCATTGGCCAGATAGAGCGTGACGGGCATCGTGCAGTTCATGGCAAAGAGTCCTACCAAGAGAGTGGCGACCCCTGCGTCGCGATATATCAGGCAGACGGCTACCACCGTCAGCACCAGTGCAAACGCCCGCACAATACCTATGCGACGGGCTATCCAGCCACCGGCCATCTTTCCCAGCATGGCCACTATCCCAGCAGCCAATACCCATAAATTGCCCTTGGGTACACCTGAGGAGAAACTCTCGCCAATGAAGGAACGGAACATGACAAATGCCATCAGGGCAAAGAGACAAGCCACTACCAACACCACCCCAAGACGTCTTTCCATCACGACTCCTTGATTCTCCACCTGCGAAGAGAGGTCAAGATGCAGATAGGCCACCGCCAACAGACTGATCATGAGCAGCATGGCGCAGAGCAAGGCCCAGGAAAAGAAGACATAACCAATGGCCAGTCCGAAAGCACCGGTAGACACGAAGAGGCCTAATGCCCGCATGTCGTTGCCCGTCTTCACGGCCACTTGCCTGCCGCCCCACACATGGAACAACGAGTTGCCCAGACCTAACAGGATGGGAACAACCGTGACACTCAGCGAAGACCATTGCGCCAACACCGCAAAGAGCGTGGAAGCAACGGCCAGCGTGAGCAGCAAGACAGCCATGATGAGCATCCAGTGCTTCCGCTCCATACGGTCGGCCCAGGCACCAGTGAGCGGCTGGGTGAGAAAGGCTAAGGTGTTATAGGTGATAAAGATGGCAGCCAACGACGGCAAGGGAAGCGAGGACGACAGCAGATACAGACTGCAGATGCACAGTCCGTCGACCAGCAAATGCAGCAGGGTGCAAATACCCACTTGTCTGTATACGCTCACCTCATTCATCGTCATCCGTTTCCTATTGTTCGCCTGCCGACAATAGTTCCAAGGCTTTCTGCACCGTCTCGCTCTGCTCGTTAATGACGGCATAGTACTCGCTCATGTCCCAGAGGTCGCGGGCAATGAGTCCCTTCAGCTGAGGCTTCAGGGTGACAAGCGTCTTTTGCAGTTCATCATCGTCCTTCGGCTTGATGTTCTGCTTCTCGCCGTCGCGCAGGATGTCGTCAATGAGCTGCTGGGGCACCTCGAAGCGGGCGTTGAAGGCCGCAAAGTCCTCATATTGCTTGCGCAGCTGCTTGCGGTGGTTGTCCACATAGCGCAGGTTCTGCTGAATGACAATGGACTTGGCTGCCAGTTCCCGGTGCAGTCTGGTGTACTTGGTGGTGTCCAAGGGTACGAAATAGTCGGGCATGATACCGCCGCCGCCATAGACTGTACGGTGGAGTTTCAGCGTCTTGAAGCGCAGCGAGTCGCTGAAATGGATGCTGTCCTTCGACGTCAGCTCGCCGTTCTTCAGACGGTTCACCACGTCCATCTGGTAGTCGCGCTGTTTCCCCTTCTCGTAGGGCTTCTGTATGCAGCGGCCCGATGGCGTGTAGTAATGGGCGATGGTCAGTCGTATCATCGAACCGTCGGGCAGGTCGATGGGACGCTGCACGAGTCCTTTGCCGAAGGTTCGACGGCCCACCACCGTGCCACGGTCTTGATCCTGCAGCGCACCAGTGACAATCTCTGCCGCCGAAGCCGAGTACTCGTCGACCAGCACCACGACGCGCCCCTGACGCATCGTGCCGTTGCCCTCGGCGCGATACTCGTTGCGGGGCACCTGCCGCCCCTCGGTATATACAATCAGGTCGCCCCGCTGCAAGAACTCGTTGGCAATGTCGGCTGCAGCCTGTAGGTAGCCGCCGCCATTGCCCTGGAGGTCGAGCACCAGGTCGCGCATGCCCTGCTGCCGCAGTTTTTCCACGCTCTCCAAGAACTCCTTATGGGTGGTGGCCGAGAAATTGCTGATGCGGATATAACCTATGCCCGGACGAAGCATATAGGTGGCATCGAGCGAGAAGACGGGAATCTTGTCGCGCTTCACGTTGAACCGCAGCGTGTCCTTGATGCCCGCACGCACCACCTTCAGGTGGGCAATGGTGCCACGTGGACCGCGCAGACGGCGCATAATCTCCTCGCGGCTCATCTTCACGCCGGCAATCACTGTGTCGTTCACGCCCACGATACGGTCGCCGGCCACGATACCCACTCGCTCGGAAGGACCTCCCGACACGGGCTGAATGACCATGAGCGTGTCCTCAATCATGTTGAACTGCACGCCAATGCCGTCAAACGAACCCGTCAGCGGTTCGGTCATCTGTTTGGTCTCCTTCGGTGTGGAGTAGGTCGAGTGCGGATCCAGCTTCTCCAGCATGCCGCGGATGGCATCTTCCACCAGTTTCTTCTCGTCCACGCTGTCCACATAGAGGTTGGTCACTGCCATCTCGGCTATCGTCAGCTTGCGCAGGGGCGACTCGGCCCCCGTGTTCACTCTCATTTGAGCCACGGCAGCCACGGCAAGAAAACATGCGGTGGCTGTCAAAAAGTATTTTTTCATCGATTTCATCGTGTTATTATTCTTCTAATCGTTAGATAATTCGGAGGTGCGGGGGTACGGAGGTACGAAGGTGCGAGTATAGTTTGCACATCCAATTTACTAAGTGCAAATCAGGCGCGTAGTGCCAGCGCACGGTCCTCGGCTTCCTCCATCTGCTCGCGCTCCCCAGGCCCCTTGTCGTTCTGTCCGCAGAGGTGCAGGATGCCGTGTATGATGACGCGGTGCAGTTCCTCCATGTATTCCTTATGGAATAGCTCGGCATTCGAGCGCACCGTATCGAGCGAGATCACCAGGTCGCCGTTGAGTACGTCGCCTTCGCAGTAGTCGAAGGTGATGATGTCGGTGTAGTAGTCGTGACCCAGATACTCGCGGTTGACCTCCAGGATCTTCTCATCGTCGCAGAACAGATAGCCCACCTCGCCTATTTTCTTACCGTAGGTAGCAGCCACACGGCGAATCCATGCCGAGGTGTCGCGCCGACGGATGAGGGGCATCTTTACGTTTTCGCAATTATAGGTAATCATTGTATAATATGGGATTATTGAATGGAATAGGGACTAATCGGTAACTGACGGGGATACGGGAGGCAGGAACGGGCTGACGTCCTGTCCGAAGTGTTGCAGCTCGCGCACCATGGACGACGAGATGCTCGACAGGTGGGGCTCGGCATAGAGCAGGAGGGTCTCCACCTCGCCGTGGGTAATCAGACGGTTGATGTCGGCCTGTTCGCGCTCATACTCGAAATCTTTGGCCGAGCGCACGCCTTTCACGATGAAATGGGCGTTTTCTGCCCGTGCGAAGTCCACGGCCAGCCCGTAATAGGGTTTCACCTCGATGGCTGGCTGGTCGGCATAGAGCTGCTCAATGGCCTTCATGCGCTCGGTGGCGGGGCGCATGTAGGGTTTCTGCACATTATCGCCCACGACGCCGATGACCAGTTTGTCGAAGAGCGGCAAGGCACGGCGTACCACCGAGTCGTGGCCGACGGTAAAGGGGTCGAAACTACCCACGAATATCCCGATACGTTGTTTCATTGATGCAAAGTCAGGCATTTCTTTATTTTTCTACCAAACGTTTCCTTGGAAAGTACGTTTACTGTTTTCATCGATTTCATCGTGTTATGGGTTGCTGTGGCACAGCAACAAACTGGACGGAAACTATTCATCGAACAGGGAGGGCTGCATCAGGTTGCCCGAATAGGGATTCCGTCCGAAATGGCGGTAGGCCAGTTCGGTGGCCATTCGTCCCCGCGACGTGCGCTTGATGAAACCTTCCATGATGAGGAAAGGCTCGTAGACCTCCTCCACGGTGCCAGTGTCCTCGCCGATGGCGGTGGCAATGGTCGAGAGACCCACGGGGCCGCCACGGAACTTGTCGATGATGGTGAGCAGGATTTTATTGTCGATTTCATCGAGTCCGTACTGGTCGATGTTCAGTGCGGTAAGAGCCACCTTCGTGATGCTGGTGTCTATGCGTCCCGTACCCTTCACCTGGGCAAAGTCGCGCACGCGGCGCAGCAGCGAGTTGGCAATACGGGGCGTTCCGCGCGAGCGGCCTGCAATCTCCAAGGCAGCATCCTCAGTGATGGGCACGCCCAGGATATTGCTCGAACGCTCCACAATCCGTGAGAGCGTAGCAGGGTCGTAGTACTCCAAGTGCAGGTTGATGCCGAAGCGGGCTCGCAACGGTGCCGTGAGCATGCCGCTGCGCGTGGTGGCTCCCACCAGCGTAAAGGGGTTCAGGTCTATCTGTATGGAGCGTGCCGAAGGACCCTTGTCGATCATGATGTCGATGCGATAGTCCTCCATGGCCGAGTACAGGTACTCCTCGACCACGGGCGACAGGCGGTGAATCTCGTCAATGAAGAGCACGTCGCGCGGTTCCAGCGAGGTCAGTATGCCGGCCAGGTCGCCGGGCTTGTCGAGTACGGGGCCACTGGTAATCTTGAAGCCCACGCCCAGCTCGTTGGCAATGATGTTGCTCAATGTGGTCTTGCCAAGTCCCGGGGGGCCGTGTAGCAGGGTGTGGTCGAGCGGTTCGCCACGGTACTTGGCAGCCTCGACAAACACTTCGAGGTTTTCCACCACCTTCTGCTGACCGCTGAAGTCGCCGAAGCTCAGTGGGCGCAGCGCGTTCTCGAAGTCCTTCTCGGCCTTCGACACCCGTTCCTGCCGTATGTCAAAATTTTCTTCCATTATTCTATAGTAATCTTTAAAAAATAGTATGGGAAAATTCGGGGGGGCGGGGGTACGTAGGTACGGGGGTGCGAGAATAGTTTGCACACCCAATTCTCCGCGAAGGGTCTATCCTCGTACCTCCGTACCCTCGAACCCTCGTACCTCCGAAATCGTACCATTTTATCTTTTGCATGTAACATAAGGAGTGTAGACGATAGTTTTACAATAGGTCGAGACACTGCTCAATGGGGATTCCCCGGCACTTGTCGGGCAGGTCGCGGTTGCGGTCGATGAGACGGCTCACCACGTCCATGGCGGTGCGGGTACTCTGCCGGAGAGTTTCGCCGTTGAGCAGATGGCCAATGAGTACGGCCGAGAAGATGTCGCCCGTGCCGTGGAACAGGCCGGGAATCTCTTCGTAGTCCAGGAGGAAGTAGAGACCGTCGTCCTGTAGCTGGGCAAAGCCCACAGGCTGCTGCGACCGCTTGCCCACCACGCAGTGATGACCGTCGACGGTGGCACTGGTGATGAGGGCCGAGCGCGTGCCGATGTCAACGAGTGCGTCGAGCATGCCCACGGTCTCGTCCCAGGTCATGCCCTCTGGCTTGTAGGGCGTGTCCGTCAGGTAGCAGGCCTCGGTGTAATTAGGCAGTATCAGGTCGGCCACACTGCTCATCTCGCGCATCAGCTCCACCTGCCGATGGGTGATGCCGTTGTAGAGCCGTCCGCCGTCGCCCATGATGGGGTCTACGTAGATGGTCGTGCCCTGCTGGCGCAGTTCGGCACAGTAGGCAGCCACCAAGCGGGCCTGCTCCTCGCTGAACATTAGGCCCGTGCAGACCGCATCAAAGCTGAAGCCCAGCTCTTTCCACACGGGAATCACGCCGCGCATGTAGTCCGTGGTGTCGAGGACATTGAATCGCCCGTAGTCCAGCGTGTTCGACACGAGCGACGTAGGCAGGTTGTAGGTGGCATGACCCAGATAGGTCAGGATGGGCAGCATGGCCACCATACCCACGTGGCTGTAGCCCACAACGTCGTTTATCAAGAGTATCTGTTTCATTCGCGTGCAAAGATATTAAAAAGATGTCAAATAAATGCTCTATTACTAAATTATTTCATACCTTTGCATGCAAATATGCAAAAAATCAAGCTTACATGAAGACAATTCTGAAGAAGATGGCCGTGACAGCCATCGCTGCGCTCTCCCTGCCCACGGTGGCACAGGAGACAGAAGTATTCATCTATTCGCCCGGACAGGGTGCCGGTCTGCGCATTGCCCAGAAGCAGCAGAACGGCTGGCACGACATGGGGCAGCTGTGCTCAAGCGACTATGGCACCTGGGGGGCAGAGAAGAAGATGTACGCCCCCAGCGTGTGCAGGGCCAAGGACGGTAGCTGGCGCCTGGTGTTCCAGGTGAACGACCACTCGCCCGTGTTTGCCGCTGCCTACAGCAAGGACCTCGTGACGTGGCGACCGCAGGACTATCCCCGCCAGTCTACTAAGCAGTGTCTTGAACCTATAGTCTTTGAAAACGCTGACGGCACCTTCGACATCTATTACAAGTCGGAGCAGGGCAAGCGTTTCGTCTCGGCTACGCCCAACTTCCGTGATTTCTCGCCCTCGCAGCCCTCACAGATTGACGACGTGGCCTGGCTGCGCGACACGGCCACCATCGCCGGTCGGCTGCAGGAAGGCTACTCCTTCCGTGTAGGCAACGACTTTGTCGTTGCTCTTCAGCAGCACTTCGCCCAGTCGGCACGCGACTGGCAGCTGAGCAACGAGCGCATGCACGACGACGCGAAGAACCTGGCCCACCTCACCGCCCCCATAAAAGGCACGCTGCGCGTGGACTTCGCCAAGCAGAAACGCATCAGCGACAAGCTCATCGGCATCTTCTTCGAGGACATCAGCTATGCCGCCGACGGAGGACTCTATGCCGAGCTGATACAGAACCGCGACTTCGAATATACGCCCAAGGATCACGGGGGCTGGAACGCTACAACGGCCTGGCATTCGCCCCGCCCCATTGAGATTGCCACCGCCAACCCGCTGCACCCCAACAACCCGCACTATGCCATCATGGTGCAGGACACGCTCTGGAACGACGGCTGGGACGGCATTCCTGTGGAGCGAGGCAAGAAGTACGACTTCTCGATGTGGGTACGTGCCGACGGGAACAAACAGGACTTCAAGGTGCTGCTCATCGGCGAGGACGGCGCAGTACTTGCGCAGAGCAGGATCAAGACCCGCGCCAGCGACTGGCAGCAGTACTCCGCCGTGCTCACCGCCACTGGCACCGACGCGAAGGCTCACTTAGCCATCATCTCGCTGAAGAACGCTCAGGTAGGCGTCGACATGGTATCGCTGTTCCCGCAGGAGACCTTCATGGGGCGCAAGAACGGCCTGCGCAAGGACCTGGCACAGACGATTGCCAACCTGAAGCCCAAGTTCGTGCGCTTCCCCGGCGGCTGCATGAGCCACGGACAGGGACTGGACAACATCTACCACTGGCATCACACCGTGGGCCCGCTCTGGGAGCGCAAGCCCGACTTCAACATCTGGCACTATCATCAGACTCGCGGGCTGGGCTTCTATGAGTACTTCCAGTTCTGCGAGGACATCGGAGCCGAGCCGCTGCCCGTACTGGCTGCCGGCGTGCCCTGCCAGAACTCTGCCAACAACGCCGAGGGCTTGGGCGGACAGCAGGGGGGCATACCCATGGACCAGATGGGCGCCTACATCCAGAAACTGCTCGACCTCATCGAGTGGGCCAACGGCGACCCCGCCACCTCGCGCTGGGCACGCATGCGTGCCGATGCCGGACACCCGGCACCCTTCAACCTTAAATATATAGGTATAGGCAACGAGGACATTATCTCGACCGTGTTTGAGGAACGCTACGAAATGATTTGCCGCGCCATCCGCACGCAGTATCCTGACATCAAGATCTGCGGAACCGTCGGACCCTTCCACACGCCCAGTGCCGACTACATAGAGGGATGGGACTTCAACCGCCGCCACCCCGACCTGCAGTATATGACTGATGAACATTACTATGAGTCGACGGGATGGTTCATGCACCACCGCGACTACTACGACCAGTACGACCGGCAGGGAACGAAGGTGTACTTGGGCGAATGGGCCGCCTCGACAAAAGACAAGCGCCCCAACATCGAGACGGCACTGGCCGAGGCCCTCTACCTCACCGACATTGAGCGTAACGGCGACGTGGTGGAGATGACATCCTACGCCCCCATGCTGGCCAAGGACGGACACCACAACTGGAACCCCGACATGATTTACTTCTCTAACACCGAAGTGCGCACCACACCCGCCTACGAGGTGCAGCGCCTGTTCTCCGTCTATGGCGGTGACACGTATGTCAGTTCAAAAATACAGTTGGCAAATGTCGAACTGGCCCATCGCGTGGGTGCCAGCGTGGTGAAGGACTCGAAGACGGGGAAGACTTATCTGAAGCTGGTCAATGCCCTGCCCGTAGAGCTGCAACTGCAGACCGAGGGCATCGCCATCCCTGCTCATGCCAAGGTCGAGGGCTTCGAGGGCCGTCCCACCGACCAGCAGCTGCAATGCCGTCAGGGGGTGGCAGGCACGCAGCTTCGCCTCCCTCCCTATTCCATGCGCGTCGTGGAACTCTAACTGCATACCGCCGCTTGAGATTACGCTTCGCGTCTCTAAGAAAAACAAAATAAAACCCCAAAAACAAAATAAAACCTTTTGTGCTGTACGTTGAAAGACGCTGAAAGCGTCGCCTCTCAGTAGCCGTAGGTCGGTACGACCTGCGGATAGCAGATAAGGGAGGGGAAAGCACTCTGAAAGAGTGCCCCAGCACCGCGTATTGGGCGACCCCTTCAGGGTCGATGTACCTTCTCACGTTCTATCCGCAGGTCGTACCGACCTACGGCTACTGAGAGGTGACGCTTTCAGCGTCTTTCAATCGCAACTACATAAAATGTTTTGTTTTGTTTTTGGGGTTTTATTTTGTTTTTCAACAGACGCGAAACGTACTGAGAATCGTTGTGGTGGAAGTCAGCGGATTAAGTAGAAAATACTCTCGGGCCCCATGTTGAACAGCAGGTCGAGAATGCTCAGGTTGGGCAGGAAGCCGTGACGCTGTTCGTACACCTGGTAGTAGCGGCGGGGGTGGAAGTCGGCATCAGGTGCCGGATGTTTGGGCTGAATGGCTTCGCGGAAGTCATTCTCTGGGTGTGGCAGGTATTCGGTCGTGAAGCGCACATGAGGGTGAATATCTATTAATTCACACATTTTCTGTCGTATGGCCTCGTTGAAATCGTACAAAAACTCCCATTCCTTGGTGAAGAAAGACCGCAGGTCGTCCTCGTAGAACTCAAAGAAGGGCGAGTCGCCGTAGGCCGACTGCAAGGCCTGCCAGTGCTGATGTCGCCAGTTGCCGTGGGAGGAAAGCCGAATCTTGACCCCCGCATCATGCACCACCGGCACCGTGAGTGCCTGCACCCCGTTGGTGGTGGCAATGAGGCAGCGGTTACGGTAGGTCTGCTTCACGTAACTGTCGCAGTGTTCAATGAGTACGCAATCGTAGCGTACTAACTTCTGATACCACTGCACGGGTCCGAAGAATGTGGATGAGAGCGTGGCTGTCATTTGAAGAGGAGTAAACGGTCATTGCGCCATCCCGTCCAGAAGGGCTTGCCGGCATCGTGATTGCAAAGGACAACGAACACGCGCCCGATGATGCGCTGCTCGTTGATGAAGCCTAAGTAGCGCGAATCCACGGGATTGCCTTCGCCTAAAGCGTTGATCCAATAGTAGTCGGCATCAGCGCAGTCCTGCAGGCTGGGCACGATGAGCGTCTCGTCCCCGTACACGAGGGTATCGCCCGGCAAGGCGCGGCACCACCCGAAGAGCACCGTCTGGCAGGTGCTGTCGCGCGGATCCTCGTAGGCAATGATGTCGCCCTTCTGCACCGCCTGCCTGCACACCCGTCCATAGTCGAAGAGACCGCCGCTGCGCCCCGTGCGCAACCCATAGCTCCAGCGGTTCACCATCACACGGTCGCCCGTGACGAAGGTGGGAGCTAAGCCCTCACCCTCGACGGTGTAAACGACGGTCACCAGCCCTCGGAATGCCATCATCAGAAGCAGGGCGACGGCCAGTGCCAGTAGGAATTTCAAGGCGTTGCGCATTCGTTTTCGGGGGTACGTAGGTACGAGGGGGCGGAGGTACGAGAATAGTTTGCACGCCCAATTCTCCGCGAAGAGTCTATCCGCGTACCTCCGTACCCTCGTACCTACGTACCTCCGAAATCTTGTTTGCATGTTATTTTATGTTATCGACTATACGGAACAGGCGATTCCATCGTATGCCAGAGAAGCCGTGACGGTCGGGATCGCTGCTCCACCAGATGAAGATAGGCTTGCCCACGATATGGTCTTCGGGCACGAAGCCCCAGTAGCGCGAGTCGGCCGAGTTATGGCGGTTGTCGCCCATCATCCAGTAGTAGTCCATTTTGAAGGTGTAGCTGCTGGCCTCCTCGCCGTTGATGAAGATTTTGCCGTCATGCACCTGTAGGTCGTTGCCCTCGTAGATGCGGATGGGACGCTCGTAGATGGCGATGTTGTCGAGCGAGAGGTCGACGCTGGCCCCCTTCTTGGGAATCCAGATGGGGCCGTAGTTGTCGCGCGTCCAGTGGGTGTTGCCGTTGCGGGGGTAGAGGTCGTTGAAGGGGCGGTAGAAATCGTCGCTGACAATGCGCACCTCGGAGGCCACACCCCGTGCCTTCAGTTCCTTGGCGGCCCGTTCCGTCAGCGGCATGTAGCCGTAATCGGCCAGGCTCTTCACATCTTCTAAGGTGATTTGCAGGTTCTTGCGCAAGTCGTCCATCCGTTCGCTGGCCAGGTCATAGAACGAGAGATTGTTCAGCTTCACGAAGTAGGTGAACTGCACGTTCTCGGGCTGTTTGTTCTCCTTGCCGTCCAGATAGATGATGCGGTTTTTGATCTGCAGCGTCTGACCCGGCAGGCCCACACAGCGCTTCACGTAATTCTCCCGACGATCCACGGGGCGCGTGTCCACCTGTCCCAGGGGATAGGAGGCAGGACTGGGCGCGTAGTTGGGATTGCTCTTAATGAACGCCGAGCCTAAGGCATAGATTTCCTCGTAGCGTTTCAGCTGGTCTTCCTTCGAAAGCGAGTCCGTGGGCAGGGCAGCAGGGTTCATCTGGGCGTAAATCTCGGTGCCGTAGTCGTAGCAGAACTGGTAATAGTAGGTCTCGTAATGGGTCAGGATGGTGTCGCCTGCCGGATAGTTGAACACCACGATGTCGTTCAGCTCTACTCCTCCCAGCCCCTTCACGCGGCGGTAGTCCCACTGCGGCCACTCGATGTAGCTCTTGCACTCGAAGACGGGCAGCGTGTGCTGCGTCAGGGGCATGGTGAGCGGCGTCTGCGGGATGCGCGGGCCGTAGCTCACCTTCGAGACAAAGAGGTAGTCGCCCGTGAGCAGTGACTTCTCTAATGACGACGAGGGGATGACGTAGTTCTGGAAGAAGAACAGGTTGATGAAATAGACGGCCACGAGGGCAAACACGATGGCATCGACCCACGACATGACCCACTTGGTGGGGCCTTCGGCCTCCTTCCACCACTGCCAGTTGATTTTCTTCGAGATATAGACATCGTAGATGAATGGCAACACAAGGAGTCCCATCCACGAGCCTAACCAGTAGATGAACAGGAGGTAAAGCAGCAGCACGACGACGAACTTCGCCCACTGCCTTTGCTTCTTTGGTTGTTTCTTTTTCATTGCTAAAACTTAAACATATCCGAAATGGTGAGTAAGCCGCTGTGCTCCTTGGTGTACTCGGCAGCGAGCACGGCACCGAGCGCGAAGCCCCGTCGCGAGTGAGCGTCGTGGGTGATGGTGATGCAGTCGGCATCGCTGTCATAGCGGATGGTGTGAATGCCTGGCACCTCGCCCCGGCGGTATGAAACAATGGGCAGAAGAGCCTCCCCAAGCCCCTCCGAAGGAGGGGGTGTTTGGTTAGATATCTCCGTTGCTTTGTCTATAGATGCCTCCGCTGCTTTGTCTATATAGACACCCCCTCCTTCGGAGGGGCTTGGGGAGGCTTTTGTTGGGGAGGCTTCGAGGTGTCCTTCCCATCCCTTGATGCGGTCGAGTTCGGCTACGATCTCCTCGCCCAAGGTGATGGCGGTGCCGCTGGGGTGATCCAGCTTATGAACGTGGTGGGTCTCCTCTAACTCCACGTCGTACTGCGGGAACTGGTTCATGATCTTGGCCAGATAACGGTTGACGGCTGAGAAGATGGCCACGCCGATACTGAAGTTAGAAGCCCAGAACAGCGTCTTGCCACCGTCGGTGCATGCCCGGCGCACGTCGTCGCCGTGTTCCTTCATCCATCCAGTACTGCCACTCACCACCTTCACGCCCCGTGCCCATGCCTTCAGGTAATTGCCGTAGGCGGCCTGGGGGGCGGTGAACTCGATGGCCACGTCGGCCTGTGCAAAAGCTTCGCTTTCGAAGTCCTGCTGATTGTCAATATCTATGATACTCACAATCTCATGGCCGCGGCTGAGGGCTATCTCTTCGATCATCTTGCCCATTTTGCCGTAGCCGATTAATGCTATTTTCATTTTAATTCGAATTAAAAAACGATGCAAAGATACTGATTTTTGAGCAGATAACTCAAAAATTTTACCTTAATTCCATACATTTTCCTGATTTTTCACTATTTTTGCAACTGCTAACGATAAAAACACCACCATGGAGCAACTGCTGCACTATACTTGGAAGCACAAGATGTGGCCCCTCGGGCCACTCGCTACCACCGACGGAAGAGAGCTGGAAGTGATAGATCCCGGACTGCACAACAGGCGCGACAGCGGGCCTGACTTCTTCAACGCGAAGGTGCGCATAGGCAGCACGCTATGGGTGGGCAACATTGAGATTCACCAACGCTCGGCCGACTGGTACCTGCACCACCACGACCGCGACGAGGCCTATAATAACGTGGTGCTGCACGTGGTGGAACAGGCCGATACCGACGTGAGGAACCAGCGGGGCGAATACCTGCCGCAGTTTGTGCTGCACATCCCCGACACGGTTCGCACCAACTATGAGGAACTGCTGAAGACCGACCACTATCCTCCCTGCTACCAGATTATCCCCTCGCTGAGTACACTCACCGTGCATGCCTGGATAGCCGCCCTGCAGACCGAGCGGCTGGAACAGAAGACCCAGGCCATTGCCCAGCGGGCCAGACAGTGCAACGGCTCATGGGAAGATGCCTACTTCGTGACGCTGGCCCGCAACTATGGCTTCGGCATCAACGGCGAGGCCTTCGAGCAGTGGGCGCAGGGCGTGCCACTCGCCGCCGTGGGTAAGCACCGCGACGACCTGTTCCAGATAGAGGCCATCTTTCTGGGCCAGGCCGGGCTGTTAGAGCCGGAGTCCATTCCCGAACGCCACCGCCAGACCGCTCTGGCCGACGACTACTTCCAGCGGCTGCGCAATGAATATCGCTACCTGGCACACAAATTCTCGATGAAACCAATGGATTTCGCACAATGGCGGTTCCTGCGCCTGCGACCTCAGAACTTCCCGTATATCCGGCTGTCGCAACTGGCTCAGCTCTACTATGAACGACGCGCCAGCCTGAGTGCGCTATTGGAATGCAAGACGATAGACCAACTGTGCGAACTGCTGAAGACCCACGCCACACCCTACTGGCAGCAGCACTATCTCTTCGGCGAACTGAGCAAGCCTAACGCGAAACACCTGTCGCCCGCCTCGCTGAACCTGCTGATGATCAACACCGCCATCCCCATGCTCTTCGCCATGGGACGCCACCGGCAGAAAGAGGAATGGTGCGACCGCGCCTTCGACTTCCTGGAGCAGCTGAAAGCCGAACAGAACCGCATCACCCGCCTATGGGAAGAGTGCGGACTCAGTGCCAAGAGTGCGGGCGACTCGCAGGCACTCATACAGCTGAAACGCGAATACTGCGACCGCCGCGACTGCCTGCGCTGCCGCATTGGCTACGAATACCTAAAGAAATCAACGGAAACCACTGCCACCACCGCCGGAATGGCCGCCACCGCCGCTGTAACTGCTCCTGCCGGAACCGCCACTGCTCCTTGAATAGCTGCTACTGCTGACACGTGAGCGTGCTTTCTCTACCACCCGTCGTTCATCCTGCGTCATGTACGAGTGAACAAACGTCACGCTGCCGGCAATGGCCTTGGTCAGCGGTTCAATATCGGTCATCAGTTCATCGGGACGCACGAGCTGGTTCAACTGAGCCACGTCGGGGGCTACCTTCTTCATGTCCTTGCGCACTTGGTCGGCAATGCCGTAGAAAGTGGCAAACACCAGATACTCCTTCCACAGCTTCGTCTCCTCTAAATGACGTTCTGCCACTAAGGAGAAGTCCTTCAGATAGTGCAGGAATCCCACTACCTGCTGCACATGTTCGGCATTCAGATTCTTCTCGTCGATGGTCTTCGCGGTCAGCAGGTTGAGGATGGATGCAAACGGACGCCAGGTCAGCGGATTGTTCACCACATAATACTTCAACTCCTCGGGCTGTAACAGGTGATCCTCGCCAGCGGCTTCGTAGAGAAGTTTCTGGAGCTGGTACTCTATACCGGCATCATTCACATAGCCCTTGTATATCTTCTTGGCCTTTGCCTCCATCGAATAGCCCACCGCCTCATTCTTGCTCATCTCGGCTCCACTCCAGCTGTCAATGGTCAGCTTGTCGGTCAGGTCGTCACTCATTCCGGGGTCAACAGGCTCGTTGATGTAGAACAGCTTCTGTTGTTTCCCTTTCACTTCGCCAACCTTCAACTGAATGCTATCCTTGTAAATCATGCGAAGCACAAAGGCATTGTAAAGCTGTTGCAACCCCATCTTCTTCACATCATCCATCACACTGTCGCCCCGCTTGGCCAGCGTCTTCACGGCACTTAGCGTGGCACCCGACAACAGCAGATTTCCGCCAATGGGCAGGTCGCGGTAGTAAGGCATATCGTCTAAGCCCATACCGCCCATGAGCTGGCTGAGCCGTTCTCTCAGGCGTTGCTTTCTCTTCTGCTTTTTCCTGTTGGCCAGGCCTACGGCCATAAAGACAGAGGCGATGAATCCTGCCATCACACCTACAATCCCGAGAACCTCGCCATCAGTTTCTTCCGGCTCAGGGAGTTCGTCACTGCCAAACTGAAACGACGCGCCCCCTTCCAGTCCGGCATCCTCCAGGTTGTAGTCGCTGCCCTCGAGGGCCGTCCGCTTCACCGTTTCCGTAAACGACTCTTCTGATTTCACGGCCGGGTCGAGCAGTCCTTTTTGCAACTGTAGCAGAATGATGATGGCATCACCGTCGCGCATGGTCTCATCGGTCACGGCCTCGCATACGCCGCCTTCAAAGCCTTTGTGGCCATAATAGCCGAAGGTCCAGACACCGGCGTTCTCCGTGTTGAGCGAATCGTTCTCCAGTCTGATTTCCACACGTGCCTCACGGGCAGGCGAGCTGGAGGCCTCATAAAAAGAGTGGTTGAAACCGTCGTAATCGGTATACGACTTGACCAGGTTGGTCAGCGTATAGTGAATCTCATACCGGCGGTTGCCAGCCTCTCCCAGTCCCCAGCACAGCTCCACGCCCCGCCCGGTAGGATGATAGCCGCAGCGGCCACGCTTCTCAAGGCGTGTGCGGTTGAGGTTCCAGTCCTCCTCCACGACATAGCACGAGTCTATTTCGTCAAACACCTGGAGGTCGCACACTTGCATGTCGCCCATGTTATCGAAGGTGATGAATCCCTCGGTTCCCGATTCGCTCACCTGCACCTGTCGCACCTCCGTGACGCTCGCACTGCCGTCGTGCCTGAGCACCACCTGCATGTCTAACCTTTGCAGCGTATGTTGCGCCACAGCAACCGGCACTACAAGGCTCCACAAGACAACTACCAGCCACTTCCTCATCGCCGTACCTCCTGAATCATGCAAAGATTTCGGGCATGTCGCGCTTCTTCTCGTTGTCAATCTTCAGATACTCCTTCAAGCCGAAGTGCAGGTGGTTGGCCACGAAACTGGAGGGCCACTGGCGTACATAGCGGTTCATGCGCGTGGCAGAGTCGTTGTAGATCATACGCGATATGCGCACGTTCTCCTCAAACTTCCCGATATGGTCCATCGCCTCCTTGAACAGGCCGGAAGCCTTCAGGTCAGGGTAGGCTTCATGGACAGCCATCAGTTTGCCCAGCACCTCGGTAAAGGCCGACTGCTGCTGGTTGACATCGGCAGCCGAGCGCACTTCCATGCCTCTGCGCCCTTCGATGGTCTTGATCAGGGTCTCGCTTTCATGCTTGGCGTATGCCGTAGCCGCCTTTGCCACAGCCAGCAGGGCATCCCAACGGGAGTTCATCTGCACCTCAATCTGGCTCAGCGCATTGCTGCATTTCTCGTCCAGGTTCACCAACTCGCGCTGCGTGGAGACAAACCAGAAAAACACTGCCCCGCCCACAATCAACAGCAGGGCGACAAGTAATAGGATCATCATTGTCATGGTCATAGTCGTAAAAGTTTATGAATTATTACTGTTTATTTCTTCTCACGTTCTTTATCTTGGAAATAAAACGGACTCCCAACAAGCCATCCCACACCACCGCTGTGCAGGTATCGCCCTCATGGAGCCGATAGGATATGGCAAAAGGCATTTCGGCTGAGACATCCCCGCCATTGCCCTCTCCGAGGAAACGGAGCGTCAGGTCGGTGGTCATGTTATCCTTACCTGCAACGACAAATTCCCTTTCCACGGGCTCGCCTCTCCTCGCCACCCGGTAGCTGATGTTCTGAAGCATCGCATTCCAGCAGGCAAAATCAAGAAAGAGCAATAACAGGATGCCGGCTGCTACCAACACGGGTATGCGTATGGCTTTGATGAAGATACAGAACAGTCCCGCCACCAATAAGGCTATGAAGCTATAGGCACAGAAATAAATGACACTCCCTGAATAGGGATTGATAATCATCGCCGATTCGGGCAATTCGCCGAGAAGCAATGCGCCTAAGATGCCCACGCCTGTGAGCACTAAGCACGTTATCAGTGTGTATTTTAGCAGCCTGTCCATTTCTTAATCTGGATATAAGTCCTCTTCCAGGTCAAAGCCTTTGCCGTTCCATACATACACGATTTTCTGTTCGCCTTTCTCCGTATCGTAGACCGTGGCCGTGATGTCCTTGCCTGTGGAGGGGAGCGAAAAGGCAACCAAGGCATTGATATCGGGCTGCCCCACACCAAGGTCTTCGCCATTCACCATCGCCATCCGACGGGTCGTTGAATCGTAGAGATACATCGTGATACCAGAGGACTGGCAGTCGATGGCCACACCATTCTCAAAGATGTTGGTGGCCGTCGCCACGATGTAATGGCGGTTGTCATCGCAGGCCCAGCAACGGAATTCAGCGACGCTTGTATGAACGATGCCGTTATGTTCGGTCACTTCTTCATCGTAACGCACATAGCCCTGACTATTGTCCACGGTGAAATGCCCCTCGTATTTGTCGCCCCGACGGTATTCCGTCCAACGTTGTCCGAGGTAGTCCATCCACTCACCGGGGTCTTCCCGCGTTGTTATGGCAACCAGGAAGTCTGAAATGGTGGGCGTTGTTCCCTGATACTCCACGGGGAAACTGTACTCATCGGTAAAGAGTTCCTGTGCATATTCGCTCGAATCAGTACAGTCTTGACTATCGGCTGTGGGCCACTGTCCGGCAGCCAAAGCCGTGACAGAAGTCAAGAACACAAAGGTTGACACCGCTAAACCAATAACGGCACCTGCCACATACCACCAGCGGCGAACGATAATGGCGCTCACAAGCTGTGCTATCTGTATAATCAGCATCACGACGGTACCCACGACGGCTGCGCCCATCCAGTTGCTATTATCGTTCATGGCAGCAACCACTGCCGCGACAGACAGCAACACAAACAACACCATGGGAACAGCCCACAGGCGCGCAAAGACCATCAGTTTCGACTTATTTGATTCTCGCATACCTTTTCTTTATATATTACTGTTTAGTCTCATGCCTATGATGTTGCAAAAATACAACTTTTTCTGATATAATGGCAATTTCAACGCCAAAATTTACACTTTTTTTTGACAGCAAGGAGGCCACACCTCGTCGAAGCATTCGTTACACCTCGTCGAAACATTCGTTACACCTCGTCGAAGCATTGATCACACCCTGACGAAACATTAATCACACCCTGACGAAACATTAATCACACCGTCATGTCCTATTCATTACAGTGTAATGAATAGGGCATCAATGTGTGAAGTCCGTTGCATGAAGGTGTAATCTCGCATCTACCCTACTTTTTACGTACTACTATTCAGAGGAAAAGTAAGCCAGATGTCGCTCAATTCTCGAGAGAATTGAGCAGTTAGAATGCCATTTGGCATAGGTAAAGATGTACTTTACGCCTCAATTCTCTCGAGAATTCAAGTGCAAACACGCATGATTCTTACTGGAAGCACCGTGGATGTCGCAAGAGACGTGGTTCCTGTCACCCTTCTGTCACCCTTGTCACCCTCTGAAAAGGGTGCAAACGCCCTGTACATCGGCATTTTGTCACCCTGTCACCCTTAAATAAAAAAATCCTAATATATAATGATGAAAAAATAACTAATCACCTCATACATCCTTTTAGCTCATCCAGTCTCTCTGCGCAACCTCTGCGCCTCAGCGTCTCTGCGCGAGAAAAGACAAGGGTGGGAAAATGGGGTGATTTAACATTTATGCTTGCGGAGAGTATAATTGTCTTTTCACTCCGAGTTTTTATTAAACATTTCAACTTTTTACGCACTACTATTTGTTATTTCCCTAAAAAGTGTTACCTTTGCAGCTGTTATAATCTTAAGGAGGCATAATTATGGTAACAGCAGCTTTTAAGAATCGCACACGTGACGAAATCATCGCCGCAGTCCGAGAGTCCATCCGCAAGAAGCAGGAGTGGATAAAGCAGTCTGACGAAGAGTTTAAGAGAATCCGCGAAGAGCGCAAGAGATTACAGTATGAACCTGCTTGACCTCGCTTACATCAACCGCCTCGCCCCCTATAAGGTCTGGACGGAGAACGGTTGCGACTATCTCGTTGAAACCAGTTACGATCTGCTGTTCAAGATTGGTTTCATGGACGATTACGCCATCTGGCCGTCGGGAGCCTAACAGTTCTACAGTCGTCTATTCGTCCGTTGGTTCAACACCTACTCGGGGCGCGACGCCTACGTCATGCAGACCGCTGAGGTACAGGAGGGCAAGACCAAGAATTTCGCCGCCCTCATCGTGCAGAAGTCTAACCCCAGGCTGAAGGAAATCCTCGCCGAGTTTGACGAGACCATCAGCATACTGACCAACAAGCCGCAATAACCACATTGTGATGCACCACCGGGCCGGATAAATTATGGGCAAATTGAGACAAACGGATATTTTTCCGGGGAAAGATATTTTGTCTAAGGATTTTAGGATTAAAGGATGGTCGGCGCATGCGCCGAATGGAAAATCCCGAAATCCTTGAATCCTTAGAATAAAAAGTGCTCTCCTTAGTGGGATTGTCGGAAAATAGTTGTATCTTTGCAGTGCGAGTTTCCGTCGAGCCGAATTCGGGTGTCAGGCGGGGCATAGAGACAGAAAGATGAAGATAGCCGTTCTTACCTCTGGCATACTGCCCGTTCCCGCCGTTCAGGGCGGGGCGGTAGAAACACTTGTAGACCATTATTTGGCGTACAATGGGCGACACAGGCTGCACGACATCACCGTGTTCAGCGTGTATCATCCTGCCGTGGAGACGCATGAGGCGTTACGCTCAGATGCGAACCACTATCTGTTTATCGACACGCGTAGTCTGTTTGCGAAAGTGAGGAAACGCCTTCACGGACTGACCCATCGAGACACCTATTACCATTACAGCATCGACTACTTTTTTCGCCAGGCACAGAGCATCATCGCCAAGAGCGACTTCGACTGCATCATCCTTGAAAACCGTCCGGGCTACGCCTTGCAACTACGGGAAGTGACGAGGGCTAAGCTGGTGTATCACCTGCACAATGACTTCCTGAATGACACGACGCGAGACGGACAAGCCCTATACCAGGCGGCCACGAAGATTATTACCGTTTCCGATTATATCAACGGCCGGGTACGTACCTGCAACCAGGATGACCGGAAATGCGTCACCGTGTATAACGGAATAGACCTGACCCCCTTTTCGGTTACGCCATCCGTCGCACGAGAAACGCTGGGCTATGATGAGGAAGACTTTATCTTAGTCTTCAGCGGGCGGCTGATACCAGAGAAGGGCATCCTGGAACTGATAGAAGCCCTGAGTCAGCTCAAAGACGAGCCCCGCATCAAGCTGCTTGTCATGGGCAGCCTCTTCTACGACACAAAGGGGAGCGAGGATCCGTTTATGCTTGAACTGAAAACAAAGGCAAAGGAAATGGGCGATAGGGTTCGGTTTACGGGGTATGTGAGACACGACGCGATAGCCGACTATCTGAGGCTGGCCGACGTTGCCGTTATCCCCTCGACATGGGAGGAACCCTTCGGCCTCACGGTGGCAGAGGGAATGGCGGCTGGCCTGCCCATCATTACCACCCCTCGGGGCGGCATACCGGAAATGGTGACTGCTGAGAACGCCATCGTGGTGCCGACGACCGGTGACTTTGCCCGGGGTCTGGCTGAAGCCATACGCACGCTTTATCTCGACAAAGAAAGACGAGTGCGCATGGGCGAAGTATCGAAACAATTGTCAAGGAAATACACAAAGGAGATTTATGCGAAGAATTTCCTTGATGCCGTAGCAGGAATCTGACCATGACAATCAAATTACTCAACTTTCCCACCCTTTTAAAACCACGAATTTCACGAATTACACGAATTACCATGCGGATAATAAGTCATTTCACTAATGGTCGTAAACGACCGACGAATTTCACTAATTTTGGCTGTGCAGCCAATTCTTTGCAAGCAAAGCGACCAAGGTCGAGCGCGTGTAATTCGTTGCATCTTTAGATGCATTCGTGAAATGCTATTCTGCATAAATAAAATTCGTGTAATTCGTGAAATTCGTGGTTTAAAAGAAAGGGTGGGAAAGTTGAATTATGTAAACTTTTTGCGTCCACGAAAAGAGGTGAACACCTCTGATTAGTGTTCACCTCCTACTCGATTGTTTACTATTATTCGTCCCAGTCGCTGCCGCTACTGGACTGATTGTCATCATCGCCCCAGAGGCCCCAGCCAGAGTCGCGTGCGCCAGCCGGCACGTTGGCCCCGCCCGGGTTAATCACGGTGCTGGTGCAGAGCATCTGAGCCGGTTCTTCCTCCAATATTTCAATGGCGGGTTTCAAATATACTTTTTTCATAATCGTGCCCTCCATTTACTTTATTACAACCTTCTTGCCGTTTACGATGTAGAGTCCGCCCTTCTTCGGCTGTGCCACGCGGCGGCCGTCAAGAGTGTATATACTCCCCTCGCCCCTTGGAGAGGGGTTGGGGGTGAGGCTTATACCCGTTGTCTCGCTGTCCTCACCGTCGAAGAAGTGTACGTTGCGGGCGTAGGCAGGTGTCGAGCCGAACTTGCTCTCCACGCGCATGATCCAGCGGTAGGCGCCCACCGTCACTGTGCCGTCGTTGCCGAGGCTGAGGTCGCCGTCGATGTTCACATAGTAGAACGGGTCTTCGGCCGTGGCCGTCGTGCCCTCGTAGGTGCCGTAGAGCGTGTAGGTCTCCTCAGCCGTCATCATGGTGATGCGGGCATCGGTGGCCTTCGCCTTCAGCATAGCGCCAGCGGTGGTGAACTCATAGTTATCCACGGCACTCTTTGCCCTATAGACGTAAGGCATGTTGGCGTGCAGCACCTCGCCTTCGTTCATCCTCTTCAGGAACACCCAGATGTCGTCCGAGGCCTCCGTCTCGGGGTTCGGAGCGTTGGCAATCATGTTGATCTTGTAGAACGAGAAGGCATTCATATCGTCGCTGGTGAGGGTGTAGTCGAAGGGCACGAGCCAAGCCTGATGCAGGCCCACGCGCTCCTCGGCGATGCTCTTCTTGTAGGTGGCCGAAGCAACCGTCATATCCAATGTCCGCGTGTAAGTATCGCCGTCGGCCAGTATCACGGTCTCCTCTGCAGCGGCAGCAATCAGCTTAGCGTACAGCGCCTTGGCAGTGATAATCATGGTGATATAGTTACCACCATCCAGGGCTTGCTGTGCTGTGGTTACATCGTCTGCTAATGCCTGGTAGTTCTGGGCATATCCAATCATCCGTGTCAGGATGCTGGCAACAAGCGGCGTGACGGTTTCCTTCACGGCTGTCATCGTGGCGATGATCTGCGAGACATTGCCGGCTTGGATGGCTGCCAGAGCTGCATCTACCTTGTCAACGGCATCTTCTGCACCGTATTTCACGGCATATTCGCGCAGGTTCTGCAAGTGTTCGGGAGCCACGGCCTGGGCAGCGGTGATGATATTCTGCATGGCAGTGGCCAGCTCCTCGGGAGTGATGCTCTCCTTGGCGAGCAGTGCCACTGCGTCTGCGTATGCCGTGTTCAGCGTCTCGTCGTTGAGACCCTCAGCGATGTCACCCAGCTTGGGCAGGTATTCCTGAGCGGCAGCAACCAGGTGAGTGAAGAGTGCCTTGGCAGTGGTAATCATGGTGATGTAGTTGCCACCCTCCAGGGCTGCCTGTGCCTGAGCGGCCTGCTCTGTCAAGCCGAATTGCTGAACATAGCCGATCATTGTGCTTAATACCGTCTGGGCAAGCGGCGTGGCAGCTTCCTTCACGGCGGTCATCGTAGTGATGATCTGCGACACGTTGCCGGCCTCGATGGCGGCCAGAGCGTCGTCAATGAGGGTTGCAGCATCTCCAGCCCCGTATTTCACGGCATATCCCTTCAGGTTCTGCAAGTGCTCGGGAGCCACGGCCTGGGCAGCGGTGATGATATTCTGCATGGCAGTGGCCAGTTCCTCGGGAGTAATGCTCTCCTTGGCGAGTAATGCCTGAGCTGCTGCGTATGCCGTGTTCAGCGTCTCGTCGTTGAGGCCCTCAGCGATGTCACCCAGCTTGGGCAGGTACTCATTAGCGGCAGCAACCAGGTGCGTGAAGAGTGTCTTGGCAGTGGTAATCATGGTGATGTAGTTGTCGCTTTCCAGGGCAGCCTGTGCCTGGGTGGCCTGCTCTGTCAGGCCGAATGCCTGAACATAGCTGATCATTGTGCTCAATACCTGCTGGGCAAGCGGCGTGGCAGCTGTCTTCACGGCGGTCATCGTAGTGATGATCTGCGACACGTTGCCGGCCTCGATGGCTGCCAGAGCGTTGTCAATGAGGGTAATCAGGCTTGCAGCATCTTCTGCCCCGTATTTCACGGCATATCCCTTCAGGTTCTGCAAGTGGGCAGGAGCTACGGCCTGTGCAGCGGTGATGACCTGCTGCATGGCAGCGGCCAGTTCCTGCGGGGTGACATCTTCCTTAGCAAGTGCCGTCTGAGCATTGGCGTAGGCCGTGTTCAGTGTCTCATCATTGAGAGCCGTAACAATGGCACCAAGATTAGGCAGTACTTCGCCAAAGTAAGTCTTGATGGCTTCTCCCAGTGTCTGGGCAGCCTGGGCCAGCGACTCGGCAGTGGCGTTCTCGTCGTTCAGGGCAGCCTGGCCTGCGGTGATGGCGTCGGCAAGTCCCTCGGGATTGATGTTGGTGGCAATAGCAATGGCTGTTTCCAGGGCTTCCTTGGCAGCCAGTTCAGCTAGTTCAGCGTCGGTGTAGTACTCCACCTCTAACTCTACGTCGTACTCGGGCATCTCGGCGAGCGTCCACTCCGTGCCGTCGGCATTCGGCGTCAGGTCGATCCAGTTCTTCAGGACGAGGAATAGCGTAGATTCCTTCTTGATGTTGTAGGAGTCCAGTGTTTTGCCGTCCTCCAGTTCTTTGCCAGCAAAGGTAAGGCGCTGCTGTGCAACAGGAATGCCTTCCTTGCCAAGGATTTTCGTCTTTACATCGCTGACTAAGTCCTCAGGCACCACGTCTAACGTGATAGTCTTTCCCGTTAGCGTCTTGACGAAAATCTGCATGGCGCTCGCCTGAACTGTGATGAACAGCAGCAGTGCCATAATGTTTAGAAATCGATGTTTCATTGTTCTTTAATGTTTTAATTGTTCTTTAATTTATTATACTTTTAATTTATTGTCGCCTCGGCGATACGATGACGATACTTGAGACAGTGACGGATATATAAACGATTCGCCGGGGCATCTTGCGGATGTCTCGGCGGATATTCTTCTCTAAGGAATCGGGGACTCAGTCCCTTTCCGATGGTCTAAAGCAGGCTTTCCTTTCTTATAGCAAGTTGTTTGCCCGCATCCAGCGTCTGCCTGGAGGAGTCAGCCAAAGATAGATGAGTGCTATCAAGCACGGCAGACCTACCATAAAAAAACCTAAATAAACTCCCATAGTTATTTGTCCTTTCTTTTACTGGTTAAACTAGTTCCTCTTCCCATTCGCGCATCAGCTCTTCATGGTCGGTTACACGGCCTGCCGCGATGTCAGCCTCGGCCTCGTCGAGCATGGCGTTGAGTTCTGCCTTGGTGTAGCGCTTGTACGGGTAGTCTTCAAGCATCTCCTCCATAGTCATGTCATCGGCCACTTTTGGCTTGACGCTGTCGATGAGCATCGTAACGAGTTCCAGCTTCTGACTGTCGTTCAAGTCTTTCACCACGCCCCAGTAGTAGCTCATGGGGTGACTGCTGTGTCTTCGTGTGATTGTCGTTGCCATAATTGTATCTTTTTTACGTTAGACGGTGCAAAGGTACAACAAAATTCCGATAATCCCGCTAAGGAGTGTACTTTTTATTCTAAGTAACTGTTAAAAAATAACTTGGGATGATTTCTGTGGTCGCCTGCGGCTCAAAATTATAAGAAGAATGTGTCTTAATGGAACATTCTTTATTTAGA